>NZ_MUNO01000033.1 GCF_002001015.1 Polaromonas sp. A23
GACCACACCCCCTCCCCCCACCAGCCCGGATGCCGCCCGGGCCATGTTCAGTGCATTGGGCAGGAAAGCCGCTGCCGCAGGCCGGGTGTTGCGTGAACCACCGGCCGAACCCAGCACCTGCTGCGGCCGTGGCTGCAACGGCTGCGTGTGGGAAAGTTACTACGCAGCCGCCGCCTGGTGGCAGGAAGAAGCGCTGCAGGTGCTGAAAACTTGACTTGACCAGTCACATGAACGACCATCAATTGGCATGCCACCATGGCAGGGACCGGAACACCTCGGCCTCACCTCGGCCTTGTGGCAGCAGGGGATGCAAAGATGAAAAAAACGATTTTCAAGCTGCTGGGGCTCAAAACAGCTCCCACCAGCAACAAAGCTGGCAAGCCGGCCGCCGCAGCCAGGCCAGGAAAAACGTCCGACAGCCGGGACGCACAGCACACCATTGAAGACAACTCGGACAACGGCACACGGCGTCAGCTTGTTCAGGTACTGCTGCGCGAAGGCGTGCGCCAACACGGTATTCCGCCAGGCTGGCTTGAATGCCAGATGCTGGTGGTCAACAGCCGCAGCCGCGGCCCCGGAATGCATGTGCGCCTGGTGATGCGCCAATGGGACCAGCGCCTGCTCACATACGCCCTGGCCTTCCAGAATGATTTGATGGCCGCCATCAGCCGCTTCGAGCCCAAGGCCACGACCTGGCTGCATGGTGTTTCCTGGGAGTTCAACGTAGGCGACACCTGTCCCTACCCAGAAATGCCCGAGCCGATGTTTTGGCGCGGGGCCGCAGCGGCTCCCGCGGCTGAGCCTGCTGTGGCTCAGGCCGACCCGGCAACGCCGACCGCAGCAGCAGAAGCAAAAGCAGCACCAGTCCCCGCTGAAGGTGCGGACGATGAGGTGCTGCGCGACCTGAAAGACCTGCAAAGCATGTTTGCGGCGCGCGACGCCAGCCACGAAAAGCAGGCAGCTGCTGGTGGCCAGGCCGACTTCCAGCCCACCCAGCCCTCTCGGCTGGATTAAGGTGCCGAAGGTGCGCCGCGCCGCAATGGGCGACGCACGCCCGGTCAATCCAGCCCAACCATGAGCCCGCCACCCAACCCGCACGACCCATCGGCCCTGGCCGATTCCCGTTACGCCGTTTTCCGGCTGATGATCACCCTGGCCCTCATGACCGTGGGCGCCAGCGGCATGTATGTCGTGGCCGTGGTGTTGCCTGCGGTGCAGGCCGAATTCGGCGTGGCCCGGGCCGATGCCTCGCTGCCCTACACCCTGCTCATGATCGGTTTTGGCATAGGCGGCATGCTGATGGGCCGGCTGGCGGACCGCTTTGGCGTCATGGTGCCGCTGCTGATCGGTGCAGCCAGCCTGGGGCTGGGTTTCATCGGCGCATCCATGGCCGGCAGCATCTGGACATTCACCCTGGCGCATGGTTTCCTGATCGGCCTGTTCGGCAGCTCGGCCACCTTTGCGCCCTTGCTGGCCGACACATCGCTCTGGTTTGTGCGCAGGCGCGGTATTGCGGTGGCGGTGTGTGCCAGCGGCAACTACATTGGCGGCGCGATATGGCCGCCGGTGGTTCAGCATTTTGTGGAAACCGTCGGCTGGCGCCAAACCTACCTGGGCCTGGGCGTTTTCTGTTTTTTCAGCATGACGGCCCTGGCCCTGCTGATGCGCAAACGCCCGCCGCTGGCCGTTGCAGCGGCCACCTCCACCGCACAGTCGGCGCGGCCCAGCACCCTTCCCTTTGGACTTTCTCCCGGCAAGGCGCAAACCCTGCTGTGCGTGGCCGGCCTGGCCTGCTGCGTGGCCATGGCCATGCCGCAAGTGCACATCGTTTCCTACTGCAGCGACCTGGGTTACGGCGCGGCCCGCGGCGCTGAAATGCTTTCGCTCATGCTGGCCTGCGGGGTCGTCAGCCGCCTGGTGTCCGGCCTGATTTGCGACCGTATCGGTGGTTTGCGCACACTGCTGCTGGGCTCCGCACTGCAGGGCATTGCACTGCTGCTGTTCCTGCCTTTCGATGGCCTGGTATCGCTCTACCTGATTGCTGCGCTGTTCGGCCTGTTCCAGGGCGGCATCGTTCCTTCGTACGCGATCATCGTGCGCGAATATTTCCTGCCCTCCGAGGCCGGCGCACGGGTCGGCACGGTCATCATGGCCACCATGCTCGGCATGGCGCTGGGAGGCTGGATGTCGGGCAAGGTGTTTGACCTGACGGGCTCCTACCAGGCAGCTTTCATCAATGGCATTGCCTGGAACCTGCTGAACTTCAGCATTGCTGCTTTTCTGCTTTACCGGGTGCGCGGTCGCAGCCCTGCGCAGACCTCTCCGGTCAGAATCTGAGGCATCAAATCGGTCATCCCCCCTTATTGCACGGGCACAAGCAGCTATCTATTTCATAGCACATGCCAACCCGTGAAAACCGGTGTTTTCCGCTTACACCGCAATGGGCAGCAGGCCTGCATCACCCGCACGGGTGCGCGGCGGAAGATGGCCTTTTGGAAAGGTCTGCGCATGAACACCGCTCTCAAATACGCCTTGGGCACCCTGCTGCCAACACTGTTCGCCAGCCAGGCGATGGCCTGCTACACCGTCTACAACCGCAACAACCAGGTGCTCTACCATGCGGCCGCAGCGCCGGTGGACATGCGCTACCAGCTTCACCAGACGCTGCCGGCGGTGTATCCGGGCGGGCACATGGTGTTTTCGATCACGGACACGAACTGCCCGGCCGTCAACGAACGCGCCGCGACCAGGGTGTCAACCGTCAATTCCCTGTCCCGGCGCGAGTCATATGTGGAAGGGCCTTCGGCGGCGCCGGCCCGGTCGCCAAACCCGGCTGGGCAATCAGGAAACAATTAAAAGAACGACCCCGGCCTGGAACGGCCGGCCGGGCGTCAGGGCTGGCTGGCGCTGATCTGGTAGCTGCCGAACAGCGCATGTGCAGGCTGCGTCTCGGGCAGCACGTACACCACGCTGAAGCTCTTGCCCATCAGGGGAGCCACAACGTTTTCATAAAAAGCCACAGGCACCACGACGCAACCGAGCGAAATGCGGTTGTCACCCGGTGTGCTGGAGGCCAGGCGCTGCAGCCGCTGCTCCTGGCTGTTGTCCGGGCGCACGCGGTGAATCGCCAGGCCCTCGCTGTACTGAATCCAGATGATGTCTTCGCCCTGCAGATTGCGCCCCGGACGGGACAGAAAGCGGCCGGCAGGCGTGGTGCGCTCCAGAGGCAGGATGTCGGTAATCTTGCGCTGACCGATGCCGGGGACGGTATGGTCACCGGACGCCAGGCCCAGCAAGGCGGGTGTTGAGCCACGCAACTGGCCGTTGCCTTCAAAGACGTACATGCGCGCGTCTTTTTTATCAACGATGACAAAGGGCAGATGACGGTTGTCGAAAGTTTCCATCACCCAGCGGGCGGTGTAGCGGGCGTCGGCCGACGCACCTTCGGCCGCCAGCGCCAGCAATGCCGGCGGTGAAGCATGAATGCCTTCCTGCGCCAGCACAGGCAGGGACGGCAAGAACAACGCAAGCAGGGCAACTGCGGTGCACAGCGTCTTGGTCTTGGTCGTCATTCAGGGGCCCGGTTGAATGGAGGTTGGTTCTACAAACCGATACAAAATCGATATGTAGGACACATCCTACCGGCGCCCCATTTGGCCTGGCAAGTTGAGGGCTATTCACCCGGTGAAAAACACTACTGAATTGATAGCTGCTTACGCCCGAAGAACAAGGGCTACAGCCTGATTTAGCCCTTCATTTCCGGGATTTCCCGGGTCAAACGCATTTGTAGGTTTTAGCCGACACGGCGCAACCCATCAGGGCTGCGAAGCCAGCAGGCTGCTGTTGCCAAAAACAGCTTGCAGGGGTCGGGTTTCAGGCAGGACGTAAACCACACCGCGTGCCTTCCCCAGCGACGGCTTCACGGTGCCTTCGTAAAACGCAGTCGGCAGGTTGATGCAGCCGAAGGAGATGCGGTTGTCATCCGGTGTTTCCGAGGCGAGACGTTCAAGGCGGCGCTCTTTCGGCTCCTTCGCCCGCACCCGGTGCATGGAAACCGCGGCGCCATAGTCCACCCACACGATGTCTTCACCATGCGAATTGATGCCCGGCGAGGAAACAAAGCGGCCGGCAGGCGTTGTGCGCTCATGCGGTTGGATTGCCGACATTTCCCGGTCGCCAATACCGGAAACGGAATCGTCACCCACGGCCGACCCCATCAGGGCCGGCGCTGCACCCTGCAGCTTTCCGCTGGGGCTGAATACAAACACCCTGACATGCTGTTTGTCGACAATGACAAACGGCATGCCGCGATGATCGCGCGAATGCATCACCCAGTCAGCCATCTGCCGCACTTCCGATGCGGCCTGTTCACCTGCCAGATCGGCCACCCGGGGCAAATTGGCAAGCACAACGTTTTGCGGCACACCCAGGCGAGTTTGAAGCTGCCGGGAGGTGACTTGCCCGGGCAACAGAAGCGCCATGACAGCACACCCGATACCCAAACCCTTGAGGACGGCATCCAGCTGTTCGGCAACCTGTTTGAGCATGGTAATTTGACCCTTTTCATGCGCCGGGGAGGGCAAGGCCAATGGCCCCGCCCTCCCCGGACGATCTGAGCTTGCTTACTTAGTTACGGTCAGCACGGGGAGCCATCGGCTCAGGCTGGACTGTGCTGCTGTTGTCGACGGATGTGCCGGTGCTGGTAGACGGCTGTGCCTGCAGAGTGCTGCCGGAGGAGCTGGTGTCACCCGTTGCAGGCGTCGAAGGCGACTGCTGCAGGACAGGGCCTGCCGAGTCAGGCGTTGGGCTGGCAGCGGTTTGTGCGTAGGCATAACCTGCGCCTGCCACCAGTGCGATTGCCGTGATGGCCGCTGTCAGAGATTTCGTTGCTTTCATGTGTAGCTCCTGAATAAAACCCCGAAGGGCGGTTGCTAGGAATGCCGATCGATTGACCGACTAAATTCAATTTAGGACTACATCGAAAAGCCAAAGGTCGGTCTGTGACCCACAGGCCTGTAGGACAGGTCCGGGCTTAGGATTGCTTGCATATCCTTACCTCCGGTTGCATCAGGGGCTTGCACGGAGTCACGGAATATTCACGGCACAGGCAAATCTGCAGGAACGACGGACACGGACTACAAAAGCCATCCGCACCAGCCTGCATCAACGCGCCCTGGCCAGCGAAGAAACTGCAGCTGTGCCAGCCGGGCTCCGCGCTACAAAGACAGGTATCGGACTTCCACCCCTTGTGGCGAAATGTCTGAACATTGTCCAGCGGGCCTGGCTGCATCTTCGCTACATCTTCATTTTTGTCAGGCCACAGCCTGCTTTCCCGACTGCGCCATCGCCAGCGCAATCTCATTGCTTCCTTGCGCTGAACCACTCTGCGGCACCATCTCGCCGGTGCGTTGCGTTACTTCGGAAAGCCGCGACGCGAGCAGTTCCGGCACGCCCTCTCCGGTACCCAGATGAACACCCGTTGTGAGCGTGATGTTCGCCGCCTCGAAGCTGCCCGCTCCTGCACAAAGAATGGTTCGTGTGGGTGCGTCCTGCGATGCAAGCACAAGCATTGCCGGCACAACGGCTTCCGGTTGCAGCGCGCGCAGAACTTCTTCGGGCATCAAACCTTCCGTCATGCGCGTGGCAGCGGTGGGCGCCAGGCAATTGACGCGGATGTTATTTTTTGCGCCTTCAATGGCCAGCGTCTGCATCAGGCCGACCAGCGCCATTTTTGCGGCACCGTAGTTGGACTGGCCAAAGTTTCCGTACAAGCCCGACGATGAAGTGGTCATCACGATGCGGCCGTGCTTCTGCGCGACCATGATGTCCCACACTGCCTTGGTGCAATGCACGGCGCCCATCAGATGCACATTCATGACCAGCGCAAAGTCGGCCAGGTCCATCTTGGCAAAACTTTTGTCACGCAAAATGCCGGCGTTGTTGACCAGGATGTCCACACGGCCCCAGGCCGTCATGGCCTGCTGCACCATGGCCTGCACTGCGGCAAAGTCCGTGACGGAAGCGCCGTTGGCAAGCGCCTCGCCGCCGGCTTCGCGAATTTCATTGACCACCGCTTCAGCCGCGCTGACTGACGCGCCCGATCCATCGCGCGCACCGCCGAGATCGTTGACCACCACTTTGGCCCCGCGCCTGGCCAGTGCCAGCGCGTGTTGCCGGCCCAACCCGCCGCCTGCGCCCGTGACGATGGCAACCCGCCCTTTGAAATCCATGTCCATGTTTTTGTCCTGTCCTGTTGGTGATCGGTAGCCGGCTTGAGGAAGCGCTGAACAGGTCCCCTGCGACGCGCGATCATCCGGGCTCGGGCGGTCTGCGGCGTTGAATTTCTTGCCAATAGCCAGCTATTGGCTGCGAAATCCGCCTTGCATCCCATCCCGATCCGTCTGCCGCACTTCCGCAAGGACCTATTCAGCGCTTCCTAAGGCTCTGGTAGCCTTCCATGCCACGCCGTACTGTAATGGAGCGTGAAGCACCGCCTGAAAGCCGCCATGGAATTGAATCTCGAGATCGTCACCACCCCGCCACGCCCGGCCGCCACCGTGGTTTTGCTGCGCGACGCGCCAGCCGGGCTGGAAGTGTTCCTGATGAAACGCCACGGCCTGTCTGACGTTCTGGGCGGCGCTTACGTTTTCCCTGGCGGCAAGCTGGATGCAGCAGACGCCGAGCTGGACATGGCGGCGCACCTGGACCAGCCGCTGGACGCGTTGCATGCCGGGCTGAATGAACCCGAAATTGACGCACGAACCGCCGGCGCGCTGTACGTTGCCGCGCTGCGCGAAGCCTTTGAGGAGTGCGGTGTGCTGTTCGCACAGGGCCAGCCCGCCAGCGGACTGGCAGACCGTGCTGCCGCCTTGCTGCGTGACGGTCTTCACTTCAACGCAGTGCTTGCCCAGATGGCGCTGCGTTTGCAAACACTCAGCGTGGTGCCCTGGTCGCGCTGGATCACGCCCACCGCGCCGTCGGTGATGAACAAGCGGTTTGACACACGTTTTTTTGTGGCCGCGGTACCCGACGGCCAGGTGGCGAGCCACGACAACTTTGAAACCACGGACAGCGTGTGGCTGAGCCCGCGCCAAGCGCTGCAGCAATACTGGGACCGCCAGATCGAGCTGGCGCCGCCGCAGATCATGAGCCTGGCGCATCTCTCGCGCCACGCGGGTGTGGCCAGCGTGCTGGCAGCGGCGCACGCGCGTCAGCCGCCGGTCATCCAGCCCGAACCTTTTGACGATGAAGGCGGCCGGGTGATTTGTTACCCCGGCGATGCCAGGCACTCAGTGCGCGAACAGGCCCTGCCCGGCCCCACGCGCCTGAGCTACCGCAATAAGCGGTTCGAGCCCGAGGACGGTTTCGAAGCGCTGTTCGGCTGAAGCCGTGCGCCGTGGCACCTGTGCGCCGGCCGCTGCGAGCCAGCGGCTGATGGCTGCGGGTTCATTGAGGGTCCGCAACGCCTGGTAGGCCAGCTCAGCTTCCGGATGGCGCCGGCGCAGGAAGTTGAGCCACTGCTTGATCCGGCCCGCGCGTGAATGCGCATCAAGCCGGCTGCAAACCAGCTCCCAGAATTCGGCCAGCAACGGCAGCAAGGCCTCCCACGCCAGGCCCGCATGGGCGCCACCGCCCCGGATGGCCAGGGCCAAACCCGGGTCGGCCACCGCGCCGCGGCCCAGCATCAGCATGTCGCAACCCGAAGCCTCACGGCACCGGCGTGCATCTTCCACCGTCCAGATCTCGCCATTGGCCACCACCGGAATGCTGACAGCTGCACGGATGTCGGCAATGCGTTCCCAATAAGCCGGCGGCCGGTAAGCCTGCGCCTTGGTACGGGCGTGCACCACAAGCTCGCTCGCGCCGCTGCCGGCAATCGCCAACGCGCACGCTATGGCTTTGCTGTCGTCGTGAAAGCCCAGCCGCATCTTGGCCGATACCGGCATGGATGCGGGTACTGCGCGCCGCACGGCCGCAACAATGGCGGCAATCGTTTCGGGCTCTTGCAGCAGCGCGGCCCCGCCGCCATGGCGGTTGACCACCTTGGCCGGGCAGCCGAAATTAAGGTCGATGCCCGCCGGCCCCAGCGTGGCAAGCCGCGCCGCGTTTTCTGCCAGGCACACCGGGTCGGACCCGAGCAGTTGCGCCCGCACCGGTACGCCCGCCAGCGTGCGGCCACCCGTGTGCAGCTCGGGCACGATGCGCGTGAACACACGCTCGGGCAGCAACTGGTCAGTGATGCGGATGAATTCGGACACACAGCGGTCAATGCCGCCCGCCCGCGTCAGGATGTCGCGCAACACAAAATCAAGCAGCCCCTCCATGGGGGCCAGCAGGATGGTCATGGTTTCACCCCTGACAGGACGGTGAAGATGGCGGAGACGATGAGAGGAATGGACATGGATAGGCCGGGCAGGATGCAGGTGTTTTAACAGATGACCGGCTCCGCAGGCCCGAAAAGGCCGTTTTCAGGCTTTTCCACTAATAAAAAAGCGCTTTCCCCCAATAGGCGCGGGTGCAAGCAGCTATAAATTACATAGCAGAAGAAACCGCCGAGCTACTTGCATCCAGATCGCAGACAGCACGAAGCACACTCTTACCCAGTGGGGGCCGCGGGTCCGGCTCCGCCGGCCCGCAGGCGCCCGTCCCCTGCAAGGGGAAAGGGCGCTACACGAAGTGAGCGCCAATAGGGGTGTGCCTATTTCACAGGGGTGTCAAGTGTTCCAGCCACCGCCCAGCGCACGGATCAACCCCACCGTGGCCACGTACTGCGACGCTTTCACCTGCAGCGCCTGGCGGCGATTGCGCAGTTCGCTGCGCTGTGCATCAAGCAGCTCGAGCTGGCTGACAAAGCCGTTGCGGTAGCGCGAGTCCGACAGCAGCGTGGCGCGCGCAGCAGAAGCAACCGAGCGCGACTGGGCCTCGGACTGCTCCGCCAGCAGGCGCAGGGCCGAGAGCTGGTCTTCCACGTCCCTGAAGGCGACGAGGATCTGCTCGCGGTAGCTGGCCAGCGCAATATCAAGTTCGGCATTGGCGTTGTTAACCCCGGCTTCACGGCGGCCGCCGTCAAACAGCGGCAACGACAGCAAGGCCCCAACGCCCCAGGCGCGGGTGGACATCTTGAACAGGTCGCCGATTTCGGGCGCAGCGTAACCGCCATTGGCCGTCAGCGAGAAAACCGGAAACCAGGCGGCTTTGGCCACGCCCACACGCGCCTGCGCGGCCTGCATGCTGCTCTGGGCGGCCGACACATCAGGCCGGCGCACCAGCACCGTGCTCGGTACACCGGCGGGTATCACCGGCAGGGCCGTGGTCCATTCGCCCGAAGGGAGCTGAAAACTCGAAGCCACCTCGCCCACCAGCACGGCGAGTGCATGCTCCAGCTCGGCGCGGCGGCGGTCCAGCGCGAGTGCTTCCGATTCGGTGGAGGCCACCTCGGTGCGCACCCGGGCCACATCCAGTTCGGCCACGTCGCCTTCCCTGAAACGCACTTCAGTCAGACGCAAAGTGTTGCGGTAGGCCTGCAGCGTGTCGCGGACCAGGGCGCGTTCAGCGTCAAGTGCGCGCAGGTTCAGATAGGTTTGCGCCACGTCTGCCTGCACCAGCAATTGCGCACTGCGCAGCAGCGACTCGCGCGACTGCGCGTCCAGCGAGGCGGCATCCGAGGCACCCGCCAACTTGCCGAAGAGATCCACCTCGTAGGAAAAATTGGCACCCACACTCACCACGGTTTTGGGCCGGTTGTTGGCCGCAGGGTCGGTCTGGCGAACCGCGCCAGCGCCCAGGCCGAGCTGGGGCGAACGGTCAGCGTCGGCACGGCGCGCGATGGCACGCGCCTGCGCCAGCCTGCCCGCTGCAACCGACAAGCTGTTGTTGCTGCGCAGCGCCTGCGTCACCAGCTGGTCCAGCACCGGGTCAGAAAAAGCCTTCCACCATTGCGCCTGGAAAGGCGCGGCGGGGGCCGTGTCGGCCGCCACCGCCCTGCTCTCCCGGAACAGGGTCGGGGTCACCGGCAGGGCTGAGGGGTCAATGGCAGGCGGGCTGCTTGCGCAACCGGCGAGTACCAGCGCAGCCATCAGGGGCGCCAGCAACGGGCGAGCCGCAGGAAAGAGATAGGTCATGGTTGTCACTCCCGGGTAAGGGTGGGTTTTATTCATGGTGTTTCAGGGAAGCCGCCGGTTGCGCATGCAGCGCTGCGCCACCGCTGGCCGAACTGCCGGCAAAGGCTTCCACATGCGGCACCTCGCCGTGCAGCTTGAGCGGGCGGTTACCGGTGAGGCTGCGCAGGGCCACATAAAAGACGGGCGTGAGGAACAGCCCGAAAGCCGTGACGCCGATCATTCCGGAGAACACCGCCACACCCATGGCGGCGCGCATCTCGGCGCCCGCGCCGGTGGAAAGCACCAGGGGCAGCACGCCCATGATGAAGGCCAGCGAGGTCATGAGGATGGGGCGTAGACGCAGGCGGCTGGCTTCAATTGCGGCCTGCACCGGCGAGCGCCCGGCAAACTCGAGCTCGCGTGCAAACTCCACGATCAGAATCGCGTTTTTCGCCGACAGCCCGACCAGCACCATCAGCCCGATCTGCGTGAAGACGTTGTTGTCGCCGCTCGAGACCCAGACACCGGTCATCGCCGCCAGCAGGCTCATGGGCACGATCAGGATGATGGCGATCGGCAACGTCAGGCTTTCGTACTGCGCGGCCAGCACCAGGAAGACCAGCAGGATGGCGAGCGGGAACACCAGCACCGCCGAATTGCCGGCCAGGATTTCCTGGTAGGTCAGCTCGGTCCACTCGTAGCTGATGCCTTTGGGCAGGGTCTCGGCTGCGATGCGTTCAATCGCTTCCTGCGCCTGGCCGGACGAATAGCCGGGAGCAGGCCCGCCACTGACGTCGGCCGACAGGTAGCCGTTGTAGCGCATCGCACGCTCGGGGCCAAAGCTGGGCTGCACCTTCATCAGCGCCGAGAGCGGCACCATTTCGCCGGTGGTCGAACGCACCTTGAGCAGGCCCACATCCTCCGCCCTTGCACGGTAAGGCGCATCAGCCTGCACACGCACGCTGTAGGTGCGGCCGAACTTGTTGAAGTCGTTCGCGTACAGGCTGCCGAGGTAGATCTGCATGGTGTCAAAAATGTCGGTCACCGGCACATTGAGCTGGCGCGCCTTGGTGCGGTCGATGTCGGCGTACAGCTGCGGCACGTTGACCTGCCAGCTGGTGAAGGTGCCGGCGATCTCCGGCGCCTGCGCCACCTTGGCCAGGAAAGCTTTCACGGCACCGTCCATCGCGTCGTAGCCCAGCGAGCCGCGGTCTTCCAGCTGCAGTTTGAAGCCGCCCGTGGTACCCAGTCCTTCGACCGGCGGCGGCGGGAACATCACGATGAAGGCGTCCTGGATGCCGGCGAAAGCCCCATTCAGTTGCCCCGCGACGGCGCCGCCACTCTGGTCTGCCTGCTTGCGTTCGGCAAAAGGCTTGAGCGTGGCGAAGACGATGCCGGAGTTGGAGCTGTTGGTGAAGCCGTTGATCGACAGACCGGGAAAGGCAATCGCGTCTTCCACATTCGGGTTCTTCTTCATGATCTCGCCCATGCGCTGGATCACGTCTTCAGTGCGGTCCAGCGTCGCACCGTCAGGCAGCTGCGCAAAACCGATCAGGTACTGCTTGTCCTGCGCCGGCACAAAGCCACCGGGTACCAGCTTGAAGATGCCGACCGTCGCGCCCACCAGCACCAGGTACATCACCAGCATCAGGGTCTTGCGCGAGATCGCGCCCTTCACGCCGGTGCTGTAGCCAGCCGCGCCGCGGCCGAACAGGCGGTTGAAGCCGGCGAAGAAACGGCCGAACACCTTGTCCATGCCACGCGTCAGCGCGTCCTTCGGTGCATCGTGGCTCTTGAGCAGCAAGGCCGCCAGCGCTGGCGAGAGCGTCAGCGAATTGATGGCCGAGATCACGGTCGAGATTGCAATCGTCACCGCGAACTGCCGGTAGAACTGGCCTGTCAGCCCACTGATGAAGGCCAGCGGCACAAACACCGCCACCAGCACCAGCGCAATCGCGATGATGGGGCCGGACACCTCGCGCATGGCGCGGTAGGTGGCCTCGCGCGGCGTGAGACCAGCCTCGATGTTGCGTTCCACGTTTTCCACCACCACGATGGCGTCATCGACCACGATGCCGATGGCCAGCACCAGCCCGAAGAGGCTGAGCGCGTTGATCGAAAAACCCAGCAGGTGCAGCACGGCAAAGGTACCCACCACCGACACCGGCACCGCCAGCAGCGGGATGATGGAAGCGCGCCAGGTCTGCAGGAACAGGATCACCACCAGCACCACCAGTGCAATGGCTTCAAGCAGGGTCGTGATCACCGACTTGATGGACGCACGCACAAACTGCGTCGGGTCGTAGGCGATGCGGTATTCCACGCCTTCAGGCATGTTCTTCGCCAGCTCGTCCATGGTCTGGCGCACGGCGTCCGAAATTTCCAGCGAATTGGAGCCGGGCGCCTGGAACACGCCCATGCCGACGGCAGGCTTGTTGTTCAGCAGCGAACGCAGGGCGTACTCGGAAGCGCCCAGTTCCAGGCGGGCGATATCGCGCAGCCGCGTCACCGCACCGTCGGCGCCGGTCTTGACAATGATGTCGCCGAACTCTTCCTCGTTCTGCAACCGGCCCTGTGCATTGATCGACAACTGCATGTCCACACCCGCCAGCCCCGGCGATGCGCCGACCACGCCAGCGGCCGCCTGCACGTTCTGCCCGCGGATGGCTGCCACCACGTCGCTGGCCGAGAGGCCGCGCTGCGCGACCTTCTGCGGGTCCAGCCAGACGCGCATGGAATAGTCACCGCCGCCAAAGACCTGCACCTGGCCCACGCCCTGGATGCGCGCAAGCCGGTCCTTGACGTTGAGCACCGCGTAGTTGCGCAGGTAGTTGATGTCATAGCGGTCATTCGGCGAGACCAGGTGCACCACCATCGTGATGTTGGGCGCGCTCTTGACCGTCGTCACGCCGAGCCGACGCACTTCCTCGGGCAGGCGCGGCTCGGCCTGCGAGACGCGGTTCTGCACCATCTGCTGCGCCTTGTCGGGGTCGGTGCCGAGCTTGAAGGTCACCGTCAGCGTCATCACGCCGTCGGTGGTGGCCTGGCTGCCCATGTAGAGCATGCCCTCGACGCCGTTGATGGCCTCTTCGAGCGGCATGGCCACGGTTTCGGCGATCACCTTGGGGTTGGCGCCGGGATACTGGGCGCGCACCACCACGGAAGGCGGCGCAACTTCCGGGTATTCGGAAATCGGCAGACCCTGCAATGCCACCAGGCCGGCAATCAGCATCAGCAGCGACAGCACGCCGGCAAAAATCGGCCGGTCAATAAAAAATTTTGAGAGATTCATGGCAATTCTTCTTGTTCAGGTATCAAGACCAGGCTTATGACTTGGCCGCGACCTTGACGGGCTTGTCGGCATTGAGAAGTTCTGTCTTGGCAGACATCTCGACCTGCTGCGGTGCGACCAACGCGCCGGGCCGGACACGTTGCAGGCCGTTGACCACAATTCGCTCATTGGCCGCCAGGCCGCCCTTGACCACGCGCAGGCCATTGACGGAAGCGCCCAGCGTGACTTCGCGGTACGCCGCCTTGTTATCCGCGCCCACGACCATGACGAACTTCTTGTTCTGGTCGGTACCCACCGCGCGCTCATTGATCAGCAATGCCGCCGTTTTGCCGGCCTGGCCCATGCGGATGCGTGCGAACTGGCCGGGCATGAGCTGGCCGTCCTTGTTGTCGAACACTGCACGTGCGCGCACGGTGCCGCTTTTGGCATCCACCTGGTTGTCAACCAGCTGCAGCTTGCCTTCAAACGGTGTGTCGGCACTGGCCGCCGTTCCCATCTGCACCGGAATTCGCTCGAGCTGGCGGTTCCCCGCAGCGCCGGTGCCCTGCACTTCTTTCAGTGCGCGGGCCACCACCTGCTCGTCGGCGTCAAAGCTCGCGTAGATCGGGCTCACGGAGACCAGGGTAGTCAACACGGGTGCGCCGGGGCCCGCGGCCACCAGGTTGCCCACCGTCACCTCCAGCTTGCCGACGCGGCCAGCCACCGGCGCACGCACCTGGGTGTAGCCCAGGCTCAGTTGCGCCGTTTGCAGCGCGGCCTGCGCCGCACGCAGGTTGGCATCGGCTTCGCCCTTGCCATTGGTGCGCTCGTCAAACTCGCGTTTTGAAATGGCCTGCTCGCTCCACAGGCGCTGCGAACGGTCGTGCTCGCCTTTGGCCTGTGCCAGACGCGCCTGCGCGGCCGCAACCTGCGCACCGGCACGCTCCACTTCAGCGGCATAAGGTGCCGGGTCAATCGTCAGAAGCAGTTCGCCTTTTTTGACGAGTGCGCCCTCACGGAAATGAACTGCCTGGATGGTGCCCGCCACACGCGAACGAATGTCCACGCGCTCCACCGCTTCCAGTCGGCCCGAAAACTCGTCCCAGGCAGCCACTTCGCTTTGCACGACCACGGCCACGGAGACCGGCATGGCGGGCGGCTCTGCCCCGGCGCCGGGTTGGGCCCGGGAACTGCTGCCGCCAAAAATCACGACCGACAAAGTGGTGACGGCCAACACGGCCAGCGCAACGGCCAGCAGGCGGCGCTTGTGGGTGTGTAAACGAATCGATGGCATGAAAAACTCCGTCAAAAAGAAAACAAAAAAATCAGGAACTGGAGAGCAGGCTGCTCTGCACGCTTTGGGCGGCGGCCATGCTGGCAAAAAAATCGCTGAACTGCTTTTGCACAAGCGCCGGCCAGCCGGCCTGCTCATGGCTGGTATCGAGATAGCTGCCAGGCCAACCGGTCGGTCCGGGCAGCACGACCTCATGCGCAAAAAGTCCCGCGGCGCGCAACCGCTCCGTGTAGGCCTGCGTCTCATCACGCATGGGATCGTCCTCGGCCGTGATCAAGAGCGTGGGCGGCAAGCCTGACAAACGAAAAACTGAGCCCGGCACGGCATACGGATGGCTGGCGTCTTCCAGCCGGGGCAGGTAGCTGTGCCAGCCGTCAGCCCAGGTGCACCCCACAGGGCCGGCATGAACATCGCGCAGCGAGGCCGTGCCCAGGCACGGGTCCAGCATCGGCGATAGAAGAATCTGGCCGGCCAGCTGGGGGCCTCGCCGGTCCCGCGCAAGCAGGGTCACGGCCGCCGCAATATTGCCGCCGGCCTCTTCGCCGGCCACAAACATCGGCGCTTCGTGCCCTGCCAGCTTGTGCCTGGCCTTCCAGGCCCACACCAAGGCGTCATAACCGGCCTCAACAGCCTGCGGGAAAGGGTGCGCGGGAGCCAGCGGATAGTCGAGCGACATCACCACCGCACCGCTGGCCGCGAGCAGGCGGCCAATGCAGGAACCGCCTTCGAGCGAGCCGCTGACAAAGGCCCCGCCGTGAAAGTGGAGCACCAGCGGCGAAACCCGGCTGGCTTGGCGGCTCCCGTAAAAACGAGCCCCCAGGGGCTCGCGCCGTCCCAGGTCGACCTGCTTTTCCACGCAGGTCGGCGGGGCTTTCGGGCTGGCCCGGCTGGAATGCTGCTGGCTTGTCATCATCTGGACCGCAATGGTTTGTTGTTGCAATGCAGCAGAAGATAGGCCCGATCAGCAAATCAATAAATGGGCAAAACGTATTTACTTTGTTCCAGAAATGGAACAATCACCCCTTAAAGGGCCAATGTTCCGGGCTATTCTTCGCAGCCCAGCTCAACAGGATTTTTCGGATGGACAAGTTTTCCGCCATGCAGGCTTTTGTACGGGTCGTGGAAGCCGGCACGTTTACCAAGGCCGCCGACTCGATGGCCATGCCCAAAGCCACAGTCACCAGATTGATCCAGACCCTGGAAAAGGAGCTGGACACCAAGCTGCTCAACCGCACCACCCGCAAGGTCACCGTGACGGCCGACGGCGCAGCCTATTTCGAGCGTGCCGGACGCCTGCTGGGCGACATGGAAGAGCTCGAATCGAGCATGTCGCGGGCCAAGGCCAGCCCGCGCGGCCGGCTCAAGGTGGATATTCCCGCCTCGCTGGGCATGGCGGTGATCATTCCCGCGCTGCCGGATTTTTATGCGCGTTACCCGGACATCCAGATTGAACTGGGCGTGAGCGACCGGCCGGTGGACATCATCACCGAGAACGTGGACTGCGTGATACGCGGCGGCGAGATCACCGACCAGTCGCTGGTGGCCCGCCGCATCGGCGAGTTTTACCTGATGTCCTGCGCCTCACCCGCCTACCTCAAGCGTCACGGCGTGCCCGTCCACCCGCGCGAACTTGAGCGAGCGCACAAGTTGATACGTTATTTTTCGCCGCGCGACGGCAAGCTCTACAACGTGACTCTGCACAAGGACGGCGAAAGTGTGGAGGTCGACGGCCAGCACCAACTGGCGGTCAATGACTCCAACGCCGGCGTTGCCGCAGCGCTGGCCGGCCTGGGCGTTTTGCAGACACTGAGCTTTCTGGTCCAGCATCACATCAGCAGTGGCGCGCTCGAGCCCCTGTTCGGCGGCTGGTGCTCCGAGCCCAAGCCCATCCATGTCGTCTACCCTCCCAACCGCCACCTGAGCAACAAGGTACGGGTCTTCGTGGACTGGATCGCCGAGTTGTTCTCCAAACACGACCTGATCCTGCGCAAGAGCACCCTCCCCGCTCGCGCAGAACGCGCAGAACGCGCTGCGGCCACTCTGGGGTAAGCTGGCTCGCAGCATGAACCGCAGGCGGTTCGGTTTTGGGTGCGGGCTTGTCCAGGACCTGCTGGTCCTACATCGAACGCGGGCACGTCTTACATGCCGCACTGCACAAGAGGCCTACATTCATTCCTTCATTGAAGGAGACCTCATGGCCCGGCCCGACACCCCCCGTAATGGGCGCAACGCCCCTTCCGGCACCAAGCAGACGGACAAACCGTCCACTCCCCCGAACAAGGGCTGGCCATTTGCTGAAGGTTCGCAAAATCACCTGGACGAAACTGCCGCGCCCTGGCCCCGGCCTTCCAACAAGCCAAGTTCCGGCTGGCCCGGGCGGAACAAGTAAGGCCAACGCCTGCCCGCACATCGCCGGGCAGGGTCGGGCACTTCAATAGCTGCCGATGAAGTCTTTCTTGCCGATTTCCACGCCGTTGTGGCGCAGGATGGCGTAGGCGGTGGTGGTGTGAAAGAAGAAATGCGGCAAGCCATAGTTGAACAAATAGGACTGGCCGCTGAAGATTTTTTCCTTGGGCGTTCCTGCCTGCGTCACGATGCGACGCTCTTCGCTTCCATCGATCTGCGCAGCGCTCAGGCTGTCCACAAAGGCCAGGGTTTTGGCAATGCGGGCCTGCAGGTCGGCAAAACTTTCTTCCTTGTCTTCAAAACTGGGAACATCAACACCGGCAATGCGCGCCGAAACGCTCTTGGCAAAATCGCAGGCCACCTGCACCTGGCGCAACAGGGCAAACATGTCGGGGTACAGACGTGCCTGCAACAAAACGGTGGGCTCGATCTTGCGGGCGGTGGCATGCGCCTCGGCTTTGGCCAGAACGCCGCTCAGGCCTCCCAGCATCTGTTTGAAAACGGGAACGGAAGCCTGGTACATCGAAAGCGTCATGAAAAGAGTCCTGGCACAAAGCCGGTTGAAGTAAAAATAAAAAGCCGGCAATTGCCAGGGCGTGAACAAGCGCCATTGCGGCGCCTGCCATTATGGCCAGAATGTGCATTCCTCGCTTCGGCATGCACTCGCCACACCACATTTCTCAACCGGGTTTGATCACCACTTTAAGCAAGCCAGCCAGGCAGCCGAACTTGATCACGCTCGCCAGGCTCAGCCCCATCCCCATCAGCAGCGCCCAGCCGTTGGCACCACCGAACAGACCATGACTCAGCAGGTTTTCAGCCGCATCGGCGGCAACCAGACCGAGCATCAACCAGCGCGCATGCCGGGTCAACCCGGCGAGGGGCCGTCCATCCGCAATCGCTGCGGGAACGACGCGTCGCACCGCCCACGCCACCGGGTAGGCCAACAGCAGCGCATAGGCCGCACCCAATGCCCAGTCCCATTGAAGTGCGTGCAATACCGCCTGCGTGTCGCAATGAATGCCCCGCTGAGTCAGCCAGGGAGCGGACAGTTGCGCCAGCAACAATGAAAAGGTTTCACCGCCGCGGCTGCAGGCCGAAGCGGCGTGCGTCCACGCTTGCCAGCCGAGCCCTGCCGTGGCAAATGCGAGCAACACCCCCAGCCAGGCGACCTTGGGCGCGGTGCGCCATATAGGCGGCGCCAATGTGGCCTCCTGCACTGGTTGCGCGGTGGGGTCGAGCCGCTCGCCTGCACTGCGCATGCGCGCACCAAGGCCGACCCAGGCCCAGAAGGGAAAAACGGCCGTTTGGTCATGCATGGGCTGGTGAGGGTCTATGCGCCCGGCTCCTTCCGGGCCGAACCTGAGCCCACAGGCGGCGGCTTCATCCATCATCCACCGCAGGGTGATGTTGGACAGGCCGGCCTCGGCATACGAGCCGCCGACATCACTGTGGTTGCCGCGAAACCAGCGCTCGTCGAATGAGCGGTGGCGCTGCTCTTCGGCGTCGAAGCCCGGCGCGGTGTAGTTTCGCGGCGCGTACTTTTCCCGGGTCTCGTGCAGCGCCAACGCGTGCCGCACATGCACAAACCGTTTCCCGGCGATGGTGGGGTTGTTGGAGATTTTGAGGCCGCGGCCGAACAGGTCAATGCCTACGCTTTCCACTGTGTCCCAGACCCCGATGAAATGGATCAGCGGTGTGCGGCCCAATGAAAAATGGCTCAAAACATCTTGCGCAAATTCCTCGCGTTCCACGCCGGCCCTATTGGCAGTTCTCTTTTGCGAAAAATAGCTGCGCACCATCGATGGCAGGATGGCCAGACCCGCCGGATGCACCAGCCCATACATATTGGCCATGCCGGCCACCGCGCGTGCCGTGAAAGCGCCGCGTGAAAAGCCAAAAATGCAGATGCGATCACCATCGCGGTAGTGCTCGGCCAGAAAGCGATAGCCTTCGGCGATGTTGTCGAACACACCACGCCCCAATGCCAACCCCACAAGCTGGGCCATGCCGCGCAGCCGGCTTTCAAGCGGGTCCACCGCCGGGAAATCATTGGCCGACCCGACACCCGGGTCGTAATACGCAATCTGCCGCGCCTCGGGCGTTTTATCCACGGCACGGAACAGTTTGACGACGTTGGTGTCCCTGTTGTTGCCAAGCATGTTGCCGGTACCGTCAAAAAACAGCATCAGCATGCGCCCGGGTTGTTGTTGCCAACGCTGCTCTGCCTCGCGGCACTGCGCCAGAACCGCAAGGCGGCGGTCGACTTCCGCTGCATCTGTTGCAGGGCTTGCAATCTTGTCATCGCGCATGGGACACCCCTTGCTTTCAGCCCAGCTTGGCCCGGGAAATACAGGGCTGGGCAGGCTACAGTCTAGCGATGACGCGCCCGCACGGCGCCCTCTACTTGAAGGAGCTCAGGCCGGCTTGCCGCGCAGGCGCTGAACCAGCGTCACGCCACCCAGCACCAGCGCACCGGCCACGATGCCTATCAGCGCGTCAGCCAGCAGCGGTGTCACCGCGCCCAGCACACTGCCGGCGCTTGCTGCCATCGATTCAATGAGATGGCGCAATGCCGGAACGCCATGCGTCAGGATGCCGCCGCCGACCAGGAACATCGCCGCTGTGCCGGCTATCGACAAACCCTTCATGAGCCAGGGCGCGGCCAGCACAATGCCGCGGCCCAGGCTGCGCTGCAGTCGGACGCCGCCACCCTCGCCTGCCTGCCGGCTCAAGTACAGGCCCGCGTCGTCGAGCTTGACGATGCCTGCCACCAGGCCGTAGACGCCCACGGTCATCACAACGGCAATGCCGCTGAGCACAGCCAGCTGCGTGATGAAAGGGCTGGCCTGCACGGTGCCCAGCGTGATCGCAATAATTTCTGCCGACAGGATGAAGTCAGTCCGCACTGCGCCCTTGATCTTGTCTTTTTCAAGCTTCACCAGGTCCACCGCCGGATCAGCCAGCGCTTGCACCAGCGCCTCGTGATGGGCCGCGTCTTCGGCTTGGCTGTGCAGGAATTTATGCGCCAGCTTCTCAAAGCCCTCGTAACAAAGAAAAGCGCCGCCTATCATCAGCAGCGGCGTGACGGCCCAAGGCGCGAAAGCGCTGATGGCCAGCGCCACCGGTACAAGAATGGCCTTGTTCAACATGGAGCCCTTGGCGACGGCCCAGACCACAGGCAACTCGCGGTCCACATGCACGCCGGAGACTTGCTGGGCATTCAGTGCAAGGTCGTCACCCAGCACACCGGCCGTTTTCTTGGCGGCTACCTTGGTCAGCAAGGCCACGTCGTCAAGAACGGTGGCAATGTCATCAATCAGTGCAAACAGGCTACTGGCCATGGGGTTTCCTGGAAAGTTGGGGACCGGCGTATTGTCGTCCGGGTTGAAAGAGTCCCGGCACCAGAACATGAGGTCTCTTGTATTCGGCCGCTTTGCAGCCACTTGTCCGAAGCGTTCCACTTCCAGTCCTGACCATGCCGTTGCTGCTTTTCTCATTTCTCCTGCACGCTTACGTGGGCGTTCGCCTGCTTCCCGGCTTGTCGCAGTGGCCAGTGGCGCAGGTGATGCTGGGCCTTGTGCTGCTGGTCTCCACGGCGCTGATGCCGCTGGGACTGACAGCCCGGCGCATCATGTCGCAACCCCTGTCGGACCGCGTGGCCTGGACCGGCATGTTGTTCATGGGCCTGTTTTCCTCGCTTTTTGTGCTGACGCTGTTGCGCGATGCGGCTCTGTTGCTGGCCATGGCCGTTTTGGCTTTTGCACCTGATGCTTTTCCCTTCGAAGCGGTGGCTTCCAGTTCCGCGGCCTTGGTGCCCGTGGCCGGTCTCCTCATGAGCCTGGTCGGCTTTTTCAATGCCAGACGCACGGCCGCGGTGGTGCGGGTGGACGTGCCGATCAAGGACCTGCCCGACGCACTGAACGGTTTTTCCATCGCACAAATCAGCGACATCCACGTCGGGCCGACCATCAAGCACGGCTACCTGCAGGCCATCGTGCATGCGGTCAATCGTTTGCAGGCAAACGTGGTGGCGGTGACCGGTGACCTCGTTGACGGTACGGTGGCCGAGCTGGCCCACCATGTGGCGCCCCTGGCCGGTCTTTCGTCCACACACGGCACCTACTTTGTGACCGGCAACCACGAATATTATTCCGGCGCCCACGCCTGGATCGTTGAGCTGCAGCGACTCGGCATCCGGGTGCTGATGAATGAACATGTGGTGTTGCAGCACGGTGAAGTGCATGCGCAGCAGGCGCTGGTTCTGGCGGGTGTTGCCGACTACAGCGCCGGGCATTTCGACGTGAACCATCGCAGCGACCCGCATGCGGCAATGAAGGGCGCGCCCCAAGCCGCTTCTGTGAAAGTGCTTCTTGCACACCAGCCCCGCAGCGCTGCGGCCGCGGAACAGGCGGGCTTTGACCTGCAGCTCTCAGGACATACCCACGGTGGCCAGTTCTGGCCGTGGAATTTTTTCGTGCGCTTTCAGCAACCTTTCACGGCCGGGTTGAACCGGCTGCAAAACCTGTGGGTGTATACCAGCCGCGGCACGGGCTACTGGGGGCCACCGAAACGCTTCGGCGCGCCCTCCGAAATCACCCACCTGCGGCTGGTGCGGGCCTGAACGGCCGCGGCGCCCAAACTGCAGGAATCGATCAGTAGCGGCTCGCAGTCAGACGGCCGACCAGCAACCCGAGCAGCAAGGCACCGCCCACAGCCTGCAAGGGATGGTCCTTGATGTAGGCCTTGGAATAGTCCACTGCCTGCAGGGGCGCCTCGGTCAGGCGGTGCGCCTGCGCGCCGAACTTGCTGGTTGCGCTGCCAGCACCGCTGGCCAGCTTGTCCACGGTGCTGTGCGCCGCAGCAGCTGCGCGGTCCACGCCGTGGCGGGCAGGATCAGCCACCTTGTCAATCGTGTTGTGAAGCGTGCTTGCGGCCTGGTCGACGCCCCGCAGCATGGCATTTTCCGTAGCGGCGGCAGATGAGTTAGAACCCGGGTAAGCGGTGACGTTGGATTTTTCCATGGTGAAGTCCTTCAAAAGTAAGCGATGGGAATCAAAACATGCGCCAGCGGGCACATGACCTGAATGCATTCTTCACTTTCGCGCACGACCTGAGGCCCGCCTGTGCGTGGCGGGATAGGCTGCCTGTAGGACAAGGGAGCCAGCGCCCGGCCCGCCGGCGGCGATCAATCGAAGAGGCCGGGCGTTCCGCGCATCGCGCCTTCGATGATGAGCAGCCTGAGCTTGGTGCGTATGCCGCCGTTGGCAGAAAATCCGCCCGGCTTGTCGCCCGCAGCCAGCACGCGGTGGCAGGGCACCACGGGCGCAAACGGGTTGCGCCCCAGCGCCTGCCCCACCGCGCGTGCTGCGCCGGGTTCGTCCAGGCGCGCGGCCATTTCGCCGTAGGTCAGTGTCTGGCCCGGTGCAATGCCGAGCGCCAGCGCATACACGCGCTGATGAAAGGCCGGCACGCCGCGCATGTCGAGCACCAGCGCGCTGAAGTCGTGCGGCTGTCCGCGCAGCATCGCGGCCACGCCTTCGACAGCGGCCAGAGCCTGGCCCGCAGGCGCTGCCTCCTGCGCCTGCGGAAAACGCTGCAGCATACGTTGCCGGGTTTGCTGCGCATCCGCCTCCGGCAGTTGCACACCAGCAATGCCCGCCTCGCTCCAGGCGATGCCGCAGAGGCCAATGGCTGTGTCAAACAGCGAAAAAAAGGTGTTGCTGGTCGTGGTGGGCATGGAAGCGGTCATCGTAATACAGTGCGCTCGCCGCAGGATTCGGCGGATCAGCAAGCACTATCGGATCCATAGCAGACTATTCAATAAGCACGTTGGCTGGAGGCAAAAATCGTTGCAAGAATCCTGCGCCCCGGCTGCCGGGACTATCGGCATAGGCTGACAGCGGAGCAGACACATTTCCTAACGGCGGCACGCAAGGGCCGGCGCAGCATGGCACTCTCATCACCGTTCCTGTGGAGCAATACCATGCGTTTATTTTCACCGAGCAACAATGGCAAGCGGCGCCTTGAAGAAGCGGAAGAACCCGCTGGACTGGACGACACCGACGAGTTGCCGCTGTCACCCGAGGAAGATACATCGGTCATTCCCGACGATGAGCGGGTTATCGACGTGCCGTCCTGAAGAACGGCACGCGGCCCGGCCGATGGTTCAACCGACCTCGCGCTTGAGGCGAATTTCCTCAAGCTTGACCGAGCCGACGGCAACGGTTTTGAGAGAAGTCATTTCGCGCTTGAAGCCTGCCAGCTCATGAAAGCGCAGCGCGCGCTCATTGCGCACCGGAACCCAGACGGTGACCTTGGTACAACCCTCTTCCTTGAGGCCGTCATTGGCTGCGTCCCAAAGCGCCACGCCGGCACCCTTGTCCCAATGCGCCGGGTCCACGTAAATGGCCCAGATCTCGCCAGTAGTGGACGGCGTACCCTTGTCGCGTGACCGGTCAAACCCGACAAAACCGACGATCTTGCCGTCCGCCGTGGCCACCTGCACCTGCGGCTCCATGAACTGGATGGCGTCGCGCCAGAACTGCTCGCGTTTTTCTGCCGACAGGGCGTTCAGCTGCTC
Source organism: Polaromonas sp. A23 (assembly GCF_002001015.1). Taxonomy (GTDB): domain Bacteria; phylum Pseudomonadota; class Gammaproteobacteria; order Burkholderiales; family Burkholderiaceae_C; genus Polaromonas. The sequence goes on from NZ_MUNO01000033.1 coordinate 23,655, forward strand.
GTCGGGCAGCAATCCTTTGTAGGCAGCACGCGAGGAGGCGATGTGGATCTCGGCAATGGTTTTGGCATCGCTCACGGTGGCGGGTCGGACGGAATAACTGGACATGAAAGGGGCTCGGGGGAATCGTTGTTTGGAAAGACCCGGATTGTCGCAGCAAACCCGCCTGGCCCCTTGCCTGCACCCTATACCGCTGTCAAACCACCGTCAACGGTGTGGGCATGGCCGGTTACAAACGAAGCGGCGTCCGAACACAGCCACAACACCACCGCAGCGACTTCAGCGACCTCGCCCAGGCGCCCGACCGGATGCATCTGGGCGGCCGCAGCGCCTATCTGCGGATCGGCCATGACGGCGCGCTCGTACATCGCGGTGCGGATCACGCCGGGGCATACCGCATTCACACGGATGCCCTTGCGGGCGTATTCGATCGCGGCGGACTTGGTCAAGCCCAGCACGGCATGTTTGCTGGCGCTGTAGGCCGCCATCTTGGGTGCACCCACCAGACCAGCCACCGACGCGGTATTGACGATGGCCCCGCCGCCCTGCTGAAGCATGTGCGCCAGCTGGTACTTCAGGCACAGCCACACGCCCTTGACGTTGATGCTCATGATGCGGTCGAAGGTGGCCTCGCTGCAATCGGCAAGGCGCATGTGTTCCTCTTCAATGCCGGCGTTGTTGAAAGCGCAATCAAGCCGACCGTAGGTAGCCACCGCATGGCCGACCATCGCCTGAACCTGCACCGCCTGGGTGACATCCGTGCGGATGAAGCTGGCCTTGCCACCTGCGGCCCGCACCAGGGCCGCCGTTTCTTCGCCAGCATCCGTCGCAATATCGGCCACCAGCACGCGGGCACCGGCCCGCGCAAATGCCAGGGCCGCACCGCGCCCGATGCCCCCACCGCCGCCGGTGACCAGCGCGACCTTGCCTTCAAATTGTGTTTGCACCTGACGGATCCTTTGTAACGCGAGCAAAAAAGAAAATCATACGGACTGCGCTGCCAAACCATGTCTCGCCTGGGACCGGCGGTCGCCAACGCGGCAGGCCCTAAACTGCGGCGCATGCCCGCAACGCCGACAGAAACCATTTTTCAGGCCCGCACAACGCCTGACGGCCTGCCCTTTGACGCGCCCGCCTCGCAGCCCTTGCTGCAGTCGGCACTGAAAGCCGGCATCCCCCTCGTCAGTTCCTGCCGCAACGGCACCTGCCGCACCTGCCTGTGCAGGCTGGCCAGCGGGCGCGTGGTCTACCGCATCGAATGGCCGGGTTTGAGCGCCGAAGAAAAAACCGAAGGCTTCATCCTGCCCTGCGTCGCCTACCCGGCAACCGACGTGGTGATCGAGCTGCCAGAGCAATAGTTTCAAGCAAAATCGGGCAATAGCCCTTTGTTTACGGGCGCAGGTAGCTCCTTTTTTTATAGCGAATTCGTTACGTGAGGCGGCCCAACGCAGCTCATTGCTTTGTCACACAAATCTGCAACGATCGGGAAATGGACTTTTTGCACCCTCCCGCCGATGCCTACCGTTTCGCACACACGCCCGACGCCGGCGCAACCTTTGCGGAGCATGAGGACTTCAAGACCATCCTGCTGGCCGCGGGCAAACAGCTGGAGGTACAGACCATGGCCGAGGTGCATACCGCCGGCCCTTCGTTTCCACTGTTTACCGCCAGCATCGGCTCGCGCGACCCACGCGCGCCGGCTGTCGGTTTTTTTGGCGGCATCCACGGACTCGAGCGCATTGGCACGCAGCTGATCCTGGCTTACATGCGGGCGCTGTTGTTCCGCCTTCAATGGGACGAGTTGCTGCACCAGCAACTCCAGAAAGTCCGGCTGTTGTTCATGCCTATCGTCAATCCGGGTGGAATGTGGGCACACAAACGCGCCAACCCGCGCGGCGTGGACCTGATGCGCAATGCGCCGCAGCGCGCCGACAGCGGTGTGCCCTTTCTGGCAGGCGGGCAGACCTTCGGCCCGCTGTTGCCCTGGTACTGCGGCCGGCCTGGCGCCCCCATGGAGACCGAAAGTGCAGCCTTGCTGCAAGTGGTGCAAGAGCAGCTCGCCAGCCGGCCGTTCAGCCTGGCGCTGGACTGCCACTCGGGTTACGGCTTTACCGACAGCCTGTGGTTTCCCTACGCCAAAACCCGCCGGCTGATGGCGCACCTGCCGGAGATGTTTGCACTCAAGGCCATGCTCGAGCAATCCTACCCCCACCACGACTACAGCTTTGAGCCGCAAAGCAACCAGTACCTGCTGCACGGTGACCTCTGGGACCACGCTTACGACAAGGCCCCGGCCAGCCATGTGTTTTTGCCCATGACACTGGAGCTCGGCTCGTGGCTGTGGATCCGCAAAAATCCACGGCAGCTTTTTTCGAGGCACGGCATCTTCAACCCGATCAAGGCACACCGCATCAAACGCGTGTTGCGCCGCCACGCGGACCTGCTGGATTTTCTGACCCGCGCCGCTTTTGCCGCACCGGGCTGGTTGCCGCAAGGCGAGCAGCGCATCCAGCTCACCCAGATGGCCACGGCCCACTGGCGGCCCAGGCGGCTGCCATGACCTGGGTGCTGCTGCGCGGCCTGACCCGCGAAGCGCGGCATTGGGGCGGCCTGCCTGCGCAGCTGAAACTCCAGTTGACCAACACGCCGGCCGCAGGAGACGTGCTCACGCCCGATCTGCCGGGCAACGGCGTGTTTCACCAGCAAACCTCCCCGCCATCCGTACCGGCCATGGTCGACTTCGTGCGCAGTCAATTGCAGGCGCAGGGCAGGCAAGCTCCCTGGAACCTCCTGGCCATGTCGTTGGGCGGCATGGTGGCCACCGACTGGGCGCAACGTTATCCGAAAGAAGTGGCGCGACTGGTACTCGTCAACACCAGCATGCGCCCCTTCAGCGGCTTCACGCAGCGGCTGCGCCCAGGCAACTGGTTCACCTTGGCGGCGCTGGCCGCCCGTTGGCAGGATGCCGACCATGCCGAACGCCTCATTCACTACCTGACCTGCAACAACACCGCCGCGCGCGCAGACGACATCGCGGCATGGATTCACATCCGGAAAACGGCGCCCGTGAGTGCAGCCAACAGCTGGCATCAGCTGCGGGCTGCCGCACAATTTTCCTGCGCAGCCCAGGCGCCGCAATGTCCCACGCTGTTGCTGTCGTCACGGTACGACCGGCTGGTCAACGCAAACTGCTCGCAGCATCTGGCCAACGCCTGGAAAACCCCGCACAAGATTCACCCATGGGCTGGCCACGACTTGCCGCACGACGACCCTGACTGGCTTTGCCAACAGGTCTCCCACTGGCTGACTTGAAGAGAATATGCTCTCTTTTTTATAGCTGCCAGTGCAAATAAACAAAGGGCTAGCGGCACTTTTCATTCCTCATTTTGAAGCGCAGGGGCCATGCAGGGTCTTGCAAAAGCGGTTGGCAGGCCAAAGCCGAGTCAGGAAGAATTCAGCTTGCTCCGCCAAAGTCGCACCCCGAACCCCATGACAAGTCCACCCTCTCTTAGCGACGCCCAACCCACAGACTCCGGCACTGAACCGGCCAGAAAGAAACGCGCCTGGGCACTGGCGCTCGGAACCGTAGCCGTGTGGTACCTGGAGCCGACACTGGCCGAAATGGCAGAACTGGTGGGCGGCATCGCTTGCGCCACCAACAAATCCGAAATCAAGGATGCGATTGCGCAGATGCGCAGCAAGGCCGCGTCACTGCATGGCCAGATTGACCCGCTGCCGGCCAGCGCACTGGCCAAGGTTGTACGCCGTACCGAGGCAGCCAGCGGTGCGGTACTCGACAAAGGTGCCAGAATTCAGGAAGTCCAGTCCAGCTGGGAGCACTTTCTGAACTGCCTTCACTCCAGCCCCAAGCGGTAGCCGTGCCTCCACCTTCCGGGCTTCGGATGTAGTCGGTTCCCGCATTCTTCCAAGCATGATTTTCCCGTGACATCATTTTTTACTTACCTGCACGCGGCATTGCGCCATTGCGGCGCCGGCATGACACTGTTGCTGGCCGCCATCGGAACGGCGGGTGCGGCGCCGGCATTTGAAGACAGCATCGCCCAGCGCACCATGGCCTGCACAGCCTGCCACGGCGCGCAAGGCCGGGCCGGACCCGACGGTTATTACCCGCGACTGGCCGGCAAACCTGCTGGCTACCTCTACAACCAGCTGCTCAATTTTCGCGATGGGCGGCGCCACTATGCCTTGATGACGCATCTGGTGGACCCGCTCTCTGACGCCTACCTGATGGAAATTGCGCGCTACTTCTCGGCGCTGGAACTGCCCTATGCGGCGCCGGCTGCAGCGGCAGTGCCGCCTGCCGTACTGCAACGCGGCCAGGCACTCGTCATGCAGGGAGATGCGGCACGCCGTCTGCCTGCCTGCGTTTCCTGCCACGGGCAAGCCATGACCGGCGTGGCGCCGCATGTTCCCGGGCTGCTCGGGCTGCCGCGCGATTACCTGAATGCGCAACTCGGCGCCTGGCGCACCGGGCAGCGGCGCGCCCACACGCCGGACTGCATGGCGCACATCGTGGCGCAAATGAGCGATGAAGACATCAATGCCGCCACACATTGGCTCGCGGTTCAGCCCGTGCCCGCGAACGGCAAACCGGCCGCCGCCCTGCCTCCCCCGCCGGCAGGCCAGATCGTTCCGGCCTGCGGCAGTGCTGCAGCCATACCGGGCACCCGGCCATGAAGCCGCACACCCGACTCAAGCGCTGGTCCATCGGCGGCCTTGCCGTGGCCATGGCGCTGGCAGCGCTTGTGGCGTGGCTCAACTTGCGGGACGAACCCGATCTTTCGAGCCCAGCTGCCGCCGCGGAAACCTCGCCGGCACAAATACAACGCGGTGCTTACCTGGCACGTGCCGGCAACTGCATGAGCTGCCACACAGCGCGCGGCGGCACGCCCTACGCCGGCGGGCGCGGCATCGACACGCCTTTCGGCACCGTGTTTTCGGGCAACCTCACGCCCGATAAAAACACCGGCATTGGCAGCTGGACGGCGAGCGAATTCTGGCGTGCGATGCACAACGGCCGCTCAAGGGACGGCCGCTTGCTCTACCCGGCCTTCCCCTACACCAACTACACAGAAGTCACGCGTGAAGACTCGGATGCGCTTTACGCCTACCTGCAGAGCCTGCCACCCGCTGCGCAAGCGAACACCGCCCACACCCTGCGCTGGCCCTTCAGTACGCAGGCTGCGCTCGCGGTATGGCGCGCGCTTTATTTCAGCCCGGGGCAATTTACGCCCGACACCCGGCGGGCCACCGAATGGAACCGCGGCGCCTACCTGGTGCGGGGCCTGGGCCATTGCAGCGCCTGCCACAGTGCGCGCAACGCGCTGGGGGCCAGCAGCACGCCGCTGGACCTGGCCGGCGGCCTGATCCCGATGCAGAACTGGTACGCGCCTTCGCTGACCTCAGTAGCTGAAGCTGGCGTGGCTGACTGGGCACCCGAACACATTGCGGCCCTGCTCAAGACCGGCGTGTCGCCGCGCGGCTCCGTGCTGGGGCCGATGGCGGAAGTGGTGCTGCACAGCACGCAGCACATGAGCGATGCAGACCTGAGCGCGATGGCGATTTTCCTGAAATCCCTGCCGCCCACCCCCACCGCGCTTGTCAAATCTACAGCCACCGGCAACACAGCCGTTGCGCAGGCCGGCGGCAAACTTTACGAACAGCATTGCGTCCAATGCCACGGCGATCAAGGGCGTGGCATTCCAGGCGCTTACCCTCCCCTGGCCGGCAACCGCGCCGTGACCATGGACTCCACCGCCAACCTGGTTCAGGTGGTTCTCAACGGCGGATACGCGCCCGCAACGGCGGGCAATCCGCGGCCTTTCGGCATGCCGCCGCTTGTTCTGGTGCTGGATGACACCGAACTGGCCGCGCTGCTGACCTATTTGCGCGGGGCCTGGGGCAACCAGGCCTCTGCGGTGACGGCGGCCGAGGTCAACCGCATGCGGGCAGCCAACAACCGGTAGACCGCAGGCGGGTGGAAGTGTTCATGCGACGCCCTCCTGCTGGCCTGTAGTTTGCATGCATACCGAAAGCGCAGCAGTTACCATGTCGGCACAACAAACACAGTCGGCAGCCTGATGCCGAGGAGGAAAATTCATGCAACGCATCGTCATCGTTGGAGGAGGTGCAGGCGGGCTGGCACTGGCCACCCAGCTGGGTAAACGGTTGGGTAAAAAAGGGCTTGCCGAGATCACGCTGGTCGACGCCGCACGCACGCACGTCTGGAAACCCTTGCTGCACCAGCTGGCAGCGGGCAGTTTTGACACCCATGCCGAGGAAATCGAATACCTGGCGCAGGCACGCTGGAACCATTTCAAATTCCGCCTGGGCCGCCTGGAAGGCGTGGACCGCACCGCCAAAACGCTGCAACTGGCGGCCAGCCACGACGAGGCCGGCCGCGAAATCACCCCGGCACAACAACTGGCCTACGACACCCTGGTGATTGCAGTGGGCAGCCAGACCAACGACTTCGGCACGCCCGGCGCCGCGGAACACACCATCAAGCTGGACAGCCCGCAGGCGGCGAAACGGTTCAACGACCGCCTGATCAATGCCTGCATACGCGCCCAGACCGTGCCGCGCAGCGCCGGCAGCGGCCGCCTGACCGTGGCCATTGTGGGCGGCGGCGCCACGGGGGTAGAGCTTGCCGCCGAGCTGCATGCTTCGGCAAAAGTACTGGCCAACTACGGCTTTGACCACATCCACCCCGAAAAAGACCTGCAGATCGTGTTGGTCGAGGCGGCACCCCGCCTGCTGGCCCAGTTGCCCGAGCGCCTGAGTGAATCGGCGCTGAGGGAGCTGCGCAAGCTGGCCATCGAGGTGCATACCAATGAAAAAGTGATCGAGGTCACCGCAGAAAGCCTGAAGATGGCCAGCGGCAAGGTGATTTCATCAAGCCTCAGCGTCTGGGCGGCCGGCGTCAAGGCCGGTGATTTCCTGAAGACACTCGGCGGCGACCAGCCCCTGGAGACCAACCGGCTCAACCAGCTGGTCGTCAACGGCAACCTGCAGACCGCCGACCCCAGCATTTACGCCTTTGGCGACTGCGCCGCCTGCCAGCAGCCCGACGGCACCTGGGTGCCACCACGCGCGCAAGCGGCTTACCAGCAGGCCATGTACCTGGTCAAGGCGCTGCCGCGGCTGCAGCGCGGGGAGCCGGTTCAACCCTTTGTCTTCAAGGACCAGGGGTCGCTGGTGTCGCTGTCAGAGTACTCCTCGGTCGGCAGCCTGATGGGCAGCCTGACCAAGGGCAGTTTTTTCATTGAAGGGCAGCTGGCCAAAATCATGTACTGGGCCCTGCACAAGCAGCACCAGCTGGCGCTGGGCGGCTGGAAAAAAACAGTGCTGATCACCCTGTCGGAAATCCTTGACCGCACCTACCGCCCGCGCATCAAGTTGCATTGATAATCACCGCATATCCCCATCAACCCAACGGAGAACACCATGGCAAAAGGACAGCAAAACAAGGACAAGATGGTCAAGAAGCCGAAAAAGGACACGTCTCCCCCAAAAGCCGTGTCGCCCGACGCGGTGCGCCCGACCATCGTCACGCAAGTCCCCCTGCGCGGCAAGCTCAAGAACAAATAAAAAGGCCCCCACGCTTGTCACTTCGTGTACCACGCTGCCCCCCGAGGGGGCGCTGCGCCTGCGGGCCGGCAGAGCCGGACCCGCGGCCCCGGCTGGTAAAGACAAAAGCTTGGCAATCGTCATGACCGAGCAGGCCGGCAACCCGCTGCATGGCGTGACGCTGGAAGCCATGGTCACCGCCCTGTCGGAGCACTACGGCTGGGAAGAACTTGGCCAGCGCATTGCGATCCGCTGCTTCACCTTTGAACCGAGCGTGTCGTCCAGCCTCAAATTCCTGCGTAAGACGCCCTGGGCCAGGGACAAGGTGGAAAGCCTTTACCTGTTCATGCTGCGCGAGCAGCGGCGTGCAGCGCCCACCGTGCACAACTTCCCGCCGCCTAAAAGCTAGGGCCTGTTGACGCTACTTATGCAAGTGCGAACGCGGTTAAAACAGCACCAATCTAGGCGCGCGACGACGCCCAGCCCGGGCGGCTGGGCTAGGAGAGCAACGACGAGTGGTGCTGTTTTAACCACGTTCCCTCCGGGTTGCGGCCAAAAAGGCCATGCGCAGCGTTGCAAAGCCTGGCCGGGCGCCAGCCCGGCTGCATTTTGCGCCTCGCGCATGACCTTTTTGACTCGCAACGCATCTTGCGTAAATAACGTCAACAGGCCCTAGGCCCCCAGCGGGTTGGCAAACAGCATCATCATGGCCACGCCCACACCAATCAGGAAATTGGCGTCGATCAGCCCGGCCAGCAAGAACATCTTGACCTGCAGCGGCTCCATCAGTTCGGGCTGCCGCACCGAGCCTTCAATGAACCGGCCACCCATCACGCCTATGCCCAGGCAGGCTCCGATGGCGCCCAGGCCAATCAACAAACCACATGCAATCGAAATGGCACCTGCGTCACTCATGATTTTTCTCCTTTTAAGTACTTGCTGATGGGCTCATCATGAGCGCAACGCGGCCGGGAATCCATGACCTCGCAGGTAATGGCGATGCCCATGGTTTCGAGCTCGTCCACGCCGACGCCGCGCTGCTGGTACTGAACAAGCCCGCCGGCCTGCTGTCGGTTCCGGGGAAGGGGGAAGACAAGCAGGACTGCCTGAGCAGCCGCGTTCAGGCGCACTACCCCGACGCGCTGGTGGTACACCGGCTGGACATGGCCACCTCGGGGCTGATGCTGATGGCGCGCAGCATGGCCATCCAGCGCGCACTCGGTGCATTGTTTGAACGCCGGGAGATTCACAAACGCTATGTAGCCGTGGTCAATGGCCAGCCCACGCCGGCGCCCGGAACGGACGGCTGGAGCCTGATCGACCTGCCCATCGTGGTGGACTGGCCGCACCGGCCGCTGCGCATCATCGATGCAGTGCACGGCAAGGCCAGCCAAACGCGCTGGCGTGCCGTGGCCTTTGACGCGCCTTCCGGCAGCACACGGCTGGAGCTGGAGCCCATCACGGGCCGTTCGCACCAGCTGCGTGTGCACCTGCAGGCCCTGGGCCACCCGATTCTGGGCGACCGGCTGTATGCCCCGCAGGACGTGCAGGAACGGGCACCACGGCTGCTGCTGCACGCATGCAGGCTGGCGTTTGTTCACCCGGTGAGTGGCGAGCACATGCTGCTTGAAAATCCAGCACCCTTCTGACCATCCAATCTTCTGGTCACGATCGCGCCGGAACTTCACCGCGTGTTTCGCGTCCCATGCTGAACACCGGAGATTCCTGATGCGCCCAGCCCTGCCACCCTCTTCACCCCGCGTAACCCTTCGCCGTCGCACCGTGACCGCAGCCCTGGTTGCGATGCCCGCCCTCTGGCTGGGCCCGCGTGCCCAGCCAGCACCTGCCCGCCGCGCAACACCGGCACAAACCGAAGGGCCCTATTACCCGGTGGTTTTCCCCAAGGACAGCGACCACGATTTGCTGCGCAACGGCACGCTGACTTATCCGGAAGGGCAAAGCGCCTGGGTCGAAGGCAGCGTCAGCGACCTGGCCGGCAAGCCCGTGGCCGGTGCACAAGTCGAAATCTGGCAGTGCGACCAGGCCGGCCACTACCACCACCCGGGTGACGGCGACAGGGCAGACCGCCGCTTCCAGGGTTTTGGCCGTGTGACGGTAGGCGCCGATGGGCGTTACCGCTTTCGCACCTTGCGGCCGGTGGCCTATGCCGGCCGCACGCCGCATATTCACGTGAAGGTCAAACTCGGCCAGCGCGAATTGCTGACCACCCAGGTGTATGTTGCCGGTGACCCGGGCAATGCGCGGGACAGTCTGTGGCGCAACCTGGATGAAGCCGGCAGGTCGGCGCTGACCGTGCCATTCGCGCCGGGCAGCGACGGCCTGCAGGCGCAGTTTCCCATCGTGGTGTCTGCATGATGTCTGCCTGATCAACAGGGTCACTCCTTGCCCGCTCCGGTTTGTCAGTAATATCAGGTTCCATGACTCAACATCTTTTCATCCTGACCGGCGCCTCGCGCGGCATGGGGCTGGCCATGGCCCGCAAGCTGCTCAAACCGGGCAACACGCTGCTGTGCCTCTCGCGCAAGGCCAACGACACGCTGGCAGCGCAGGCAAAAATTGCCAATGTTCCGCTGCAGCAGTGGACACAGGACCTCGCCCGCAGCGCAGATGTCAGCGCGCGACTGGAACAGTGGTTGCGCGAGCAGTCCCATGCAGGTTTTGCCAGCGCCGTGCTGATCAACAACGCCGGCATGATTCCGAGCATCGGCCCGTTGAGCGATGCCGACGCAGACGACCTGCGCCAGGGCCTGCGCGTCGGGCTGGAAGCGCCCATGCAATTGACTGCGGCTTTTTTGCGTGCCACGGCAAGCTGGCCGGCACGGCGCAAGGTGCTCAACATTTCTTCAGGCCTGGGCCGCAAAGCCATGGCCTCGCAGTCCATCTATTGCGCAGCCAAGGCCGGCATGGACCATTTCACCCGCTGCGTGGCGCTTGAAGAGGCGCTCAAACCCAACGGTGCGGCCATCTGCTCGCTGGCGCCGGGAGTGATCGACACCGACATGCAGGTCCAGTTGCGCAGCGCCGATGCTTCGGCCTTTCCCGACCAACAGAACTTCATCAACCTCAAGGACAAGGGCCAGCTCACATCGCCCGACGAAGCCGCGGCCCGCATACTGGCTTACCTCGCCCGGCCGGATTTTGGCAGTCAGCCGGTGGCTGACGTGCGCGACTGAGGACTGGTCAGCAACGTTTCGTTCGCTATACTTTTGATAGCTACTTACGCCTGCTGGATGGTGGCTGAAGGCATATTCCGTTCGTAAGATCCGGGTGGGATTCTTTGCGTCACGCTGCGCATGGGGTCTGCTCTGGACAGTAGGCGCAACTCCCCACTCCCACCCCTAACCC
>NZ_MUNO01000047.1 GCF_002001015.1 Polaromonas sp. A23
CGCGGCGGCTACTAAGCCCTGACTCCAACCCTTCAGCCCTTTGGCTGAAGACAGCTTAAAAGGCTTCAAGACTTCGGTTTTGAAGCCTTTTTGCTTTTCTGCCCTTGTCCACCGGGCTTTTGCTGCTATTGTTTTTATAGTTCCCGGCTAAAGCGTGTCTTGCCGATGCTTGCGTGGCCGACCTGCCAGGGTCTTGTCAAAAATCGGGTTGGGCAGCAAGCGAAGCAGCTTGGCGACAACACCCATTTGCCAGGGGATCACGCGATAGCCGACGCCCTCCTCAATCGCCACAAAAGCCTTGTCCGCAAACGCGCCAGGCTGCATCAGAAATGGCATGGCATAGCGGTTTTTCTGGGTCAGCGGCGTGTCGATATAACCGGGACACAAGGTCACCACCTTCACGCCCGACGGCCGCAACTCTCCTCGCAAGCTTTCGCAGTAGCTGATCACAGCCGCCTTGCTGGCGCAATAGGCGCCGTGACCTGGCAGGCCGCGTATGCCTGCCACACTCCCGATGCCGACCAGTACACCCGAACCGCGCTGCACCATGGCCGTGATAAACGGGTGAAAAGTTGCCGCGAGACCGATGTTATTGGTGGCAAAAGTCCGGGCCATCACATCCAGGTCTTCACGTACAGCCGTGTCCATACCGATGCTGACACCGGCATTTGCAATCACCACGTCCGGGACACCTTGAGCCGCGATGCAGGCCAGCCCGGCAGCCACGATGCTGTCGCTGTCGGAAACATCGGCGCTATAGATTTTATAGCTGTCTGCGCCTATCCCCTGCGCCAAAGCCCAGGACTGGACCTCTTCGGTACGCCGGGCCGCAAGTGCCAGCCGATAACCTGCCTGAAAAAATCGCAAGGCCAGTGCCTGGCCAATACCACTCGAAGCCCCGGTGATAAAAACGAGTTTTGACACGAAAGACTCCAGCTGGTTGACGTTGCCTTTTTTGAAGGCGGGTTCGCGGAACAGAACGAGAGCAGGGTGCGAAAGTCAGGGCGCTGCAGCGCCTGTAGCCTTGCGCGGGACCAGCAAACCTTTTACCCGGCCTTTCAGGTCCGCCACACGATCAAGGTTGTTGTAAGCAAAGTCATCGCCGGCAAACTGGTCGCTGCCACGAGTGATCACAACCGGCAAATGCGACTTGACGCGCTCATCATTCACAAACACGTGCAAAAACTCGCCGCGAAATTCGAGTCGTGGCGTTTCTCCACCCGCTGCGTCCACCGCAGCTTCCCGCACCACCCGTGCATTGCCGATGAGTTGGACTTCCGAACCGTCGGCGTTGGTCAGGGCACGGTCTCCTGTGGAGGTTGTCAACCGGCCTTCGAGGCTATAGCTGCGAATCAGCGCCTGATCAATTTCCAGCGTATCGGTATCGGGATAGTGCCGCAGCTCTGCGCCGGAAACATCGCTCTTAAGTTGCCCGGCATCGTCAAATGTCTTGATGCCGAATTTGCGCATGTAGTAATCCGGCTCGGCGCTGACAGCCCGCTGGCCTTCGGGTGCCAACGAAACCGGCGTGTTTCTCACCAGCCAGTACGTACCCAAGGCAAGGAGCCCCATCAGCAGCACCGGAATATAAATGATGGTGCGCTCCCAAAACACCGAGGCCCTGTCCAGCGCCACGCGCCAGCCAGGAACAGCAACCGTGGCAGTATCCAGAGAGGAGCTGGCTGCCATCAGCGCGTGTACTCCTGCAGCAGGTCGGCATAACGGCCGCTGGCCACCATCAACAAATCACAAAGCTCACGCGCTGCACCATCGCCGCCCCGGGCCTGGGTCACGTAGCTGGCAAGCGCTTTGACCTCCGAATGCGCATTTGCCGGTGCGCAGCTGAAGGCCACGCGGCGCATCACCGGTAAATCGGGCCAGTCGTCACCCATGAAGGCCGCCTGCGACCAATCCAGCCCCAGGGTCTTGAGCGTGAGCTCGGCCGCTGGCCGCTTGTCTTCGGTGCCGAAATGAGCATGCGCCACACCCAGGGCCTGCAAGCGGGTGCGCAACACGGCACTGTCACGCCCAGTGATCACCGCCGGCGTAATGCCGGCGCGCTGCAGCAGTTTCAGGCCGTGGCCATCAAGCGAATTGAACCGTTTAAGCGTTTCGCCACCGGCATTGAACCCGGCCTGCGGTGTAGCGCGAGGGTCACCTTCCGGGTATTCCCCGAAATAGAGGCCGCCATCGGTAAGCACACCGTCGACGTCAAAAAAAGCCACTTTCACCGGCTGCGCAAGCAGCAGCAGCTGAGGTGTGAAATTCAAGGCAGGTAAATGGGGATTCATCAACGGCTTCAAATAACTTTGGCGCGCAGCAAGTCGTTGCTGTTGAGTGCACCGCACAAGACACCGGCATGGTCCACCACCAGTACGCTGGTGATGCGGTATTGCTCCATCAATGCCACGGCCTCCACCGCCAACGCACCCGCGCGCAGGGTGCGCGGTTCCGGATGCATGAGGTCAACCGCTTTGCTGGTGCGCAAGTCCACACCTTTTTCGATCAGCCGGCGCAAGTCCCCGTCCGTAAAAATGCCCCGCACCTGCCCGGCATCGTCAACGATGGCGGAAGCACCCAGGCCTTTGTTGCTCATCTCGCGCATCAGATCGCTAAAACCGGCTTGCAGGCCCACTGCCGGCACTGCGGCCCCTGTGCGCATGACATCGTCTACGTGCGTCAGCAACTTTCGCCCCAGTGCGCCGCCCGGGTGAGAACGGGCAAAGTCTTCCTCGCGGAAACCGCGGGCATCCAGCAGCGCCACCGCCAGCGCATCACCCAGCGCCAGTTGCGCCGTGGTACTGGCCGTCGGTGCCAGATTGAGCGGGCAAGCCTCCGCGTCCACAGCGCTGTTCAGAACAACATCCGCGTGTTTCGCCAGCGTCGATCCAGCTCGCCCGGTCATGGCCACCAGCGTCACGCCGATCCGCTTGAGGGCTGGCAGGATGACGGCCAACTCCTCGACTTCGCCGGAATTGGAGATTGCCAGCACAACGTCACCCTGGGAGACCATGCCAAGGTCACCATGACTGGCCTCGGCGGGATGCACAAACATGGCGGGGGTGCCGGTAGAGGCCAGGGTGGCAGTGATTTTTCGTCCGATGTGCCCGCTTTTCCCCATTCCCATCACCACGACCCGCCCTTGGCAGGCCAGCATGGCCCGCACTGCTTGAGCGAATTCGGGGCCGATCCGGCCTTTCAGCCCGAGCACTGCTGCAGCTTCGATTTCAAGGGTCTTGTGGGCCAGCGCCAGCGCTTGCGCGGCGTCGAATTTCGCAGGTTCAAAGCTCATGCCCGCATTCTATAGAGCCGCCCGGCGATGGGGACAGAACGGCGGGCCCGAATCCTGCACGCTGCAGTGCAACATGGTGAAGTTGCCGTGCAGGGTAAATAACGACAAACCCATCAGATACCATCGAAGCATGACCGCGCTTGAACTCACACTGCTGTACTTGCTGGCTGCTGTGCTGGGTGTGGTGGCATGCCGTTCCCTCAAATTGCCGCCCATGCTGGGCTACCTGGCCGTTGGCGTGGTGATTGGCCCCAATGCGCTGGCACTGGCAAAAAATTCGGACGGGATCCGCCATCTGGGTGAGTTTGGCGTCGTCTTTCTGATGTTTGTGATCGGGCTGGAGTTCAACCTGCCCAAGTTGCGCTCCATGCGGCGCCATGTTTTCGGTCTGGGCCTGCTTCAGGTGGCGGCCACGATTGTGCTGGTCACTGTCGGATCGCTCTTTCTTGCGGCCATGGCACCCACTTTGTGGGCGATGCCTTGGCAAACGGCCCTGGCACTTTCCGGCGCCATCGCCATGAGCAGCACGGCCGTGGTGGTCAAACTCCTGTCCGAGCGGCTGGAGCTGGAGTCCGAACACGGCAAGCGCGTGATGGGCGTGCTGCTGTTCCAGGATCTGGCCGTGGTGCCGCTGCTGGTGCTGATTCCCGCACTGGGCACTTCACCCGACAAGCTGCTGATGGCGCTGGCCATCGCCGGGCTCAAGGCAACGGTGCTGGTCGGCCTGCTGCTGACCGGCGGCCAGCGCGTCATGCGCTGGTGGCTCACTTTGGTGGCCAGGCGAAAAAGCGAAGAACTGTTTGTGCTGAACCTGCTGCTGGTCACCCTGGCACTGGCCTGGCTGACCGAACTCGCCGGACTGAGCCTGGCGCTGGGCGCCTTTATTGCGGGCATGCTGATTTCCGAGACTGAATACAAGCACCAGGTTGAAACCGACATCCGTCCCTTCCACGACGTGCTTCTGGGCCTGTTTTTCATCAGCATCGGCATGATGCTCGACTGGCGGGAGGTTGCGGAGCACTGGCCGCTGGTGCTGTTGCTGCTCACGGGGCCTGTGCTGTTCAAGCTGGTCATGATTACGGCGCTGGCCCGTAGCCTTGGGGGGACCACCGGCGTTTCGCTGCGCACCGGCTTGTACCTGGCCCAGGCCGGTGAATTCGGTTTTGTGCTGTTGACGCTGGCACAGGACAACAAGCTCATTCCGACCGCGCTACTCAACCCCATCCTGGCCAGCATGGTGCTGTCCATGCTGGCCACGCCTTTCATCATCATGTACAGCAACCGCATTGTCATGAAGCTGGTTTCCAGTGAATGGCTGCAGCAGTCGCTGCAAATGACCACCATTGCACGCAAGTCCATCAACACCGACCGGCATGTGATCGTGTGCGGGTATGGCCGTTGCGGCCAGAACCTGGGCCACATGCTTGAAAGCGAAGGTATTCCCTACATAGCGCTGGACCTGGACCCCGACCGAGTGCGCCAGGCCGCTGCCGCGGGCGACTCGGTGGTGTTCGGTGATGCGGTGCGGCTGCAGTCCTTGATGGCCGCGGGCCTGGCGCGCGCCAGCGCCGTGGTGGTGACTTACCTGGACACCGCAAGTGCGCTCAAGGTATTGGCCAACATCCGCGCCCATGCGCCCACCGTGCCGGTGATTGTGCGCACCGTGGATGACCGCGATCTGGAAAAACTGCAGGCCGCTGGCGCCACCGAAGTCGTTCCCGAGGCCATCGAGGCCAGCCTGATGCTGGCCAGCCACGCCCTGGCACTGGTGGGTGTTCCCATGCGACGGGTTATCCGCGTGGTGCAGGATCAGCGGGATGCGCGCTACAACCTGCTGCGCGGCTATTTCCGCGGTGCCGATGACGACACTTCGGGGGACGTGGATCAGGAGCGACTTTCAACCGTTACGTTGCCGCTGGGGATCCGAACGGTCGGCAAACCGCTTGGCGAGTTTGCCCTGCACGCAGCCGGCGTGCGTGTCGTCAGCCTGCGACGCGGCAGTGGCAAAGCACTGGAAGCGCAGGATGACACCCGGCTTCAGGGCGGCGACACGCTGGTACTGTCCGGCAAGTCTGAAGCCCTGGCGCTGGCTGAACAAAAGCTTTTGAGGGGCTGACCATGTCTGATCGCATCCACCGACGCATGTCTACAAGTGCGCTTCTTGCCGCCCCGTGGATGGCAGCTGCGCGCTCCGAAGGCGAGCCGGACACCCGCAACACTCACGCTTGAGCCATGTCCCATACCACCGACGCCTTCAACTACGGTCCCTATCTTCGCGACCACATACGCACGGTGCCTGACTGGCCGGTGCCCGGGGTGCAGTTTCGCGACATCACGCCGCTGCTGCAAGACCCCAAGGTGTTCCGTGTACTGATCGACGCCTTTGTGCACCGTTACATGGATCCCGCATTGCGACCCGACGTAGTGGCTGGTCTCGATGCCCGCGGATTCATCCTCGGGGCCGTGGTTGCGTACGAGCTGAACATCGGTTTTGTGCCCATCCGTAAAAAGGGCAAGTTGCCCTTCACAACCGTGCAGGAAACCTACGAGCTTGAATACGGTAGCGCCACGGTCGAGTTGCACACCGATGCCGTCAAATCCGGCGACCGGGTGCTGCTGATCGACGACTTGATTGCCACTGGCGGCACCATGATGGCCGGCAAAAAGCTGCTCGAAAAACTGGGCGCCAGCGTGATGGAGGGTGCGGCCATTGTGGATCTGCCCGAGCTGGGTGGTTCCGACAAATTACGGGCGGCTGGCTTGCCGCTGTTTACCCTGGTGGATTTTGCTGGCCATTGAGTAGCACGGTTGCACGCTATCCATTTGATAGCGTGTTTGTGTTAAACCACAAGGGCTAACGACCAATATCCCTCCAACTTTGAACCGCGGAGAGCCACAAGGCCCAGCGCGCGGCACTGGGCTAGATCAGGTCGCCGTATTGTGTGGCGCTCAGCGCAGGCACGGAAACAGGTGTTTCGGGCATCTCGGTATCCTCAAACCCCGTGAGCAGGGTGTAGGAGCGGTCACGGCTGCGCCTTGGCTCGCTTTTTTCCGGTTTCATGGGCGAGCCGCCAGCCGAAGCCGCGACCAGCGCCTGCTTGAAGGCCGCTACTTCGTCATCCTCGATGGGCTCATAACGCTTTGGCAGGGGAGTTGGCTTCGCCACGACGGGTTCTGGTTCTGCAGCAAGCGCCTCCACCGGGGCAGCCATTACGACCGTCTTGATGAATGGTTCAGACGCGGCCACAGCCACTGCCACTGGGACCGGCAGCACTGGCGCTACTGCAGTTGCAGCTTCTGCCGCATGAGGTTGACTGACCGCCTGGGTCTGAACGTTGGGGCGTCCAACGGACACCAGCTCGTTCATGCGCCAGTACACAGCCGTCACCCTGATGTTGTAGCGCGCCTTGGCGCTCTGGGCAATCAGGACCTCAATCTCTGCCAGACGCTCCGTCTGCCCGCCGAATTCCTGTGCGAGATCCATCATGACCATGAACTGATCGCCACGCGGATCCAGTGAGAGCACCTTGAATTTATAGCTGGCCGACAGGACACCGGCGCGGATCATGGCCTCGCGCACAGCGGCGTACAACAGCTCCCTCTTGGCATGCCTCTGGGTTTTCTGCCCGCTGCTCTGCTCTACCGTGGCCTTCAATGGCGCAGGCACCGAAGTCTTGGTTCTCGCACCCGCTACCGGACGCGTGCGCTCGTCGCGCGTCAGGCCCGAGCTGTCGTGATCGCGCTGACCCTCAACGAGGATCGCCTCGTCGTGGGATTTTCCTGAGAACCAGTTAAAAAGTGACATCAATGAACGCCCGGTAAGCGAAAGCCGCCTGCGCAGCAATCGGGATATGCAAATTCTTTACCCAAGTTTACTGAGTCCTCCTGCCCAAAAAATCGATGACCGCCGGATCCGATGCGTTGCCGGAAATTTGCTGCGCAGATCGCTGCAATAAATCACGTTATGCCGGCCTGAATCTGAAGTCTGCGTCCTTGTTTTTTTGCGATTTTGTTGTCCTGTCACCACTGAGGATGCATCAACTCAAGTCACCGCCACCCGCTTGGGCCGGTTATACAAGCGCTTGGCCAACACACCGCCCAAAGCCATCGTCAATTCAAGTGCGATCGGGCTGTGCCGATTTCCGAGTTCCTTGAAGCGCAGGGCCGTCAGGCACCAGAGCTTGCAGGCATTTGAAGCTTGTACCGTTGCATTGCGCGGCTGGCGTGCAAAGAATGCACCTTCACCCACGACCGAACCGGCCGCAACCATGGCCAGCCGGACACGGCCCTTCTCATCCTGGTAATGCACGCTCAATGTGCCGCTCTCAATGAAGTACAGCGTCTGGTCTACAGCGCCTTTTTCGATGAGGGACTGGCCATGTTGCAAAACAAAAGGTTGCATGTAGCTCGCCAGCACGTCCCACTGATCCGTCGTGAACTGGCAACGCAGGGCATCACTGGCATGGCTATGGGCAATGGCGTTGATCAGACCCCGGATGTCAAAGCGCACGGAAGTCGGCGGGAGAGGAGCATTCATGGAGATTGAAGATACCCTCCAGCCCGACTCAGCAGCAAGGGGCTTTAACGCCCGTTTACACCTGATACAACAAAGGGCCTACTTGTAATCAGCACCCCTGGCTTGGTTAGCGTGCTACTTACCGATGCAGAACTTCGAGAAGATCTCGCCAAGCAGGTCATCGGGCGTAAATTGCCCAGTGATTTCACTCAAGGCATTTTGGGCTTGCCGCAAGTCTTCCGCCAGAAGATCCAGGGCAGGCATCGGTGCCCCGATTTGCGCAGCGGCTCTCCGCAGCTGCGCATCTACCTGGCGCAAAGCGCGTACATGACGCTCCCGGGCCATGAACAAGCCCTCGGGCGCAGCCTGCCAACCCACGAGCGCCAGCAACTGGTGACGCAGCTGCTCCAGGCCAGCACCCGTTTTGGCAGAGATGAGAACGCCTGAAGAAACTGCGGCCAGCACCTCCGCAGAAGCCGCGTCGGACTTGTTCCAGACATCGATGACAGGTATGTTCGCCGGAAGCTTGCGGGCAATGTCTTCTGCAATCGCGGCATCCGCGGCGATGTAGTTCATGGCAATCCGCAGATCTTCGGGGGTTTGCTGCCGAGTCAGATCGTGCAGAAACAACACCGCGTCCGCACTCTGGATTTCGGTCCACGCGCGCGCAATGCCAATTTTCTCCACCTCATCCACTTCTGGCAGCAGGCTGTCGCGCAGCCCGGCGGTATCCACCACATGCAGCGGTACACCCTCGATCTGGATCAACTCACTGACCTTGTCGCGCGTGGTGCCCGCTACCGGCGTGACGATAGCCAGCTCGGCACCGGCCAGGGAATTGAGCAGCGAGCTCTTGCCTGCATTGGGCTGCCCGGCGATGACCACCTTGATACCCTCGCGCAAAATCGCCCCCTGCCGCGCACGTTGCAGCACCGCGGCCAACGTCTGCTGCAACCGTGTCAGCTGGCCCTGTGCATCTGCCTTTTGCAGAAAATCGATGTCTTCCTCGGGAAAGTCCAGTGTCGCTTCCACCAGCATGCGAAGGTGCACCAGCTGGTCAAGCAGCGCATGAATTTCCCTGGAAAATTCTCCCGAAAGCGATCGCGCGGCGGAGCGGGCCGCGGTGGCTGTGCTGGCGTCAATCAGGTCTGCAATGGCTTCAGCCTGCGCAAGATCAATCTTGTCATTCAGGAATGCCCGCTCAGTAAACTCGCCGGGCTGGGCCAGACGCAAGCCGGCCAGGCGCGGCTGGCCATCGGTTGCACGGCTTTCCGCGGCGGCCTCAAGACAACGCGCCAAGAGCAGTTGAAGCACCACCGGCCCGCCGTGGGCCTGCAGCTCCAGGACGTCTTCGCCGGTGTAGGAGTGTGGCGCCGGAAAAAAAATCGCCAGGCCCTGGTCAATCGCCAGGCCTGCTGCATCCTGAAAAGGAAGGTAGCTCGCCTGGCGAGGCGTCAGAGCGCGTCCGCACAAAGCTTCAACCAACGGGGCGATGATCTTGCCCGAAACGCGAACGATGCCCACGGCGCCACGGCCTGGCGCGGTGGCGATAGCAACGATGGGGGCGTGGTGACGGGCCAGCATGAAGGCACCATGTTAAAGGGCCGCGAAGCGGCCCTTTTTTTGTTTTACTTGAATTTCGGCAAATTGAATTGCGGCGGTACGCCCATGCGCGTGTTGATCACCCACTGCTGCGCGATCGACAGGATGTTATTGGTAATCCAGTAGAGCACCAGGCCGGCCGGGAAGAAGAAGAACATCACACTGAAAATCAGCGGCATGAACCACATCAATTTGGCCTGCATCGGATCAGGCGGTGTCGGATTCAGCGCCGTCTGCAGCATCGTCGTCAAGGTCATGATGATGGGCAGGAGGAAATAGGGGTCAGGCGAGGACAGATCCTTGATCCAGAGAATCCAGGGTGCGTTGCGCATTTCAACCGAGCTGAGCAACACCCAATACAGCGCAATGAACACCGGAATCTGGATCATGATGGGGAAGCAGCCGCCCATCGGGTTGACCTTTTCTTCCTTGTAGATCTTCATCATGGCCACCTGCATTTCCTGCGGCTTGTCTTTGAGCCGCTCGCGCATTTCCATGATCTTTGGATTGACCGCCTTCATCTTCGCCATGCTGGCATAGGCCTTGGCATTGAGCCAGTAGAAAGCTATTTTCAACAGCAACACCAGCGCCACAATGGACCAACCCCAGTTCTGCAGAAAGCCGTGCAGCTTGTCGAGCAACCAGTACAGCGGCTTGGCCAGGATGGTCAGCCAACCATAGTCCTTGACCAGCTCCAATCCAGGAGCGATGGCTTCCAGCTGTTTTTCAACTTGAGGCCCTACGAACAACTTCGCGTCCATCGATTTGGTTGTGCCGGGTGCAATGGTGTCCAGCGAGGTGATCATGCCCACCGAATAAAGGTTGGTGTCCACCTTGCGCAGGAAGATATCGCGCTGGACGCCATCGCCGAGCATCCAGGCCGACGCGAAATAGTGCTGCACCATGGCCACATAGCCGTTGCTTGCCTGTTTCTCGACATCGACCTTGTTTTTCTCGATGTCGCTGAATTCAACCTTCTGGTATTTTTTGGCTTCGGTGTACAGGGCCGGGCCGGTGAAGGTCGAGTAAAAAGAGGATTCACCAGGCGGCTTGTTGCCGTCACGTACGAGCTGCAGATACAGCTGAGGCGACACCGCGCTGCTACCGGTATTGACCACGTCGTGGCGCACGGCGATGTCGTAAGCACCGCGCTTGATGGTGTAGGTCTTGACCAGCTTGACGCCGCCGACATCCGGCGATTCAAACTTCACTTCCAGACTGTCCTGGCCTTCCTTCAGCGTGCGATCGCCGGGGACGGCGGTCATCAGCGTCTTGTGGGTCGGGAAACTGCCACCCTGAGCGCCGGCAATCAGTCCCGACTGCGCAACATACACGCGCGCCGCGCTTTGATCGAGGAGCACAAAGCCGGTGTCCTTCTCCGTCATGTCCTTGTGCTTGAGAAATGAGGAATGCACCACCGTGCCGCCCTCGGTATCAAAAGTCAGGCTTAGAACATCGGTAGTAACCACCAGGCGTTCCTTGGTTGCCGAAGGAGTCGTGGCGGGCAACGCGCCTGGCGCGGTCGCAACGGCGCCCGAAGCCGGCGCGGGCACGGCATTGCTGCCAGGTTGGCCTGTCGGCACTGATGCGGAGTCCGCAGGCTTGACGGCTGGCGTCGCCGTGCTTACCGCAGGTGCTGGCGAGGGAAAGAAGGTCGCCTTCTTGCCATTGGCAATCCGCCACTGATCCCACAGCAGGACCATGGAAAAACCAAAAATCACCCACAGGATGGTGCGGCGTATGTCGTTCATGACGGCTTCTTTTTAGAGGAATTCGAAGTCACGGGAGTGACCAGATGGGTGAAGAGGGAAAACCGGCCAGCCGACGACCGCGGCGCCGAAGATGGCACAGGGTCAAAACCACCGTGGCACCACGGATGGCAACGTGCCAGACGGTAAAGTGTGAGGTAGCTGCCTTTGGTTGCACCATGCTGCTGCAGGGCTTGCAGCGAATAGGCGGAACAGGTGGGCTCAAAACGGCAGGAAGAGCCCAGCCAGGGGCTAAGCAGCAAGCGGTAGCCCTTGACCAGGGCCACCAATGTTTTTTGGGGCAGGCGGCTGACCTTCACCGCCAGGCGGCGCAGCATAGAGAACGCGTTCATGCGGCCTGGGCTCCAGCCTGCATCAGGGCCTGCACTTCACTGCGAACGGCCTGCTTGAGGGCCTCGGAGCTGGCGCTGGAAAATTCCTTGCGCGAAAAGTCCCGGCGCAAGCGCACCACCCACGCAGTGGAGGACAGGCGAGGCGAGAAATCGGCGCTCACGGTATAGATCTGTCTTTTGATGGCGTTGCGCGTGACGGCACGTTTGGCCCAGCGTTTAGGCACCATCGCCCCGACCCAGACATCTTGCACGGGGAACAGGTCCGGCGTGTCATGTGTCTTGGCGGGAAGGGTTTGCGCGTTCATGGCATCAAGCGCATTGCGGTGCAATGCGAAATGCGTTGTTCTTGCAACAATGGCGCCGGCAAGGACTGCCTGGAACTGGGGTCGGGTTTGAAGCCGTTGCACTGGCGCTGAACGTCCGCGCTGGCAAGTGGCCTGCTGAACCCGGGGCTTATTAAACAGCCAGGCGCTTGCGGCCTTTGGCGCGACGCGCTGCAATAACTGCGCGGCCGCCACGTGTTTTCATGCGGGACAGAAAGCCGTGCGTACGGGCGCGCTTGACTTTGGAAGGTTGGTATGTGCGTTTCATGATGGTCCTACAAGCTACAAAAAGCTTCCCTTCTGCAAAACTTCAAGTTTTGCGATTCGCGATCCTGGCAGCTGTACAACACAGCCAACTCTGCAAGTCAGCGAAAAAGCTTGATATGAAAAGCGCTTTAAACAAGCGCCAAACCAGCAAGCCAACCCGCTATGAATCAGGGAAACCCATGATTATCGCAGATTTCCCAACACTGGCAACAAGTTAGGCGCCGCACTGGCCGTAAAGGCTGAGATTGCCTGATAGCTGTACAGAGGCAGGAACCGCCTGACCCAGGCGACCCGCATCTAGGTTAAAACCCGGGTGCAATCTTTTGTGGATAACTACGTCGCACGACTACAATACCGGGTGCCAAAAATTAAAAATATCCACAAGCAAAAGCATGCTGGCCACTGCGTCCATCCAGCCCACAGACACCATGCGTGAGGCAACCGTTCCCAGTTCCAGCCATGACTTGTGGCAAAGCTGCGTCGACCACCTTGCCCAGGAATTGCCTGAACAGCAGTTCAATACCTGGATCCGTCCGTTGGTCGCCGAGGTCGCTGTCGACCTCTCCAAAGTCACCATTCAGGTCGCCAATCGCTTCAAATTGGACTGGATTCGCGCGCAGTATGCTGGCCGTATTTCAGCCCTTCTGGAAAAAGTTTCAGGCCAGTCCGTTCACCTGGAGTTAGCGCTCGCTCAGCGCGAGCCCGGCAGCCGATCTGCACCGCTTACCCGTAGTTTTGAAGGTACGGGTATCACCGAGCCGGCTGGTCTGGGCGTTGCAGAAGACGTGGCCGGCGCTCCTTTCAAGAGTCGACTCAACACCGCGCTGACTTTCGACACCTTGATTGAAGGCACGGCCAACCGCATGGGCCGCGCCGCAGCCCTGCATGTTTCCAGCAGTCTGGGACAGCTTTACAACCCCTTGTTTATTTACGGCGGCGTCGGTTTGGGCAAGACCCATTTGATGCACGCCATCGGCAACAAGCTGCTGGCGGACAACGCCGCCGCCAAAGTTCTCTACATCCACGCCGAACAATTTGTTTCAGATGTGGTTAAAGCCTATCAGCGCAAGACTTTTGACGAGTTCAAGGAGCGCTACCACTCGCTGGATCTCCTTCTTATAGATGACGTGCAATTCCTGGCCAACAAAGACCGCACCCAGGAAGAGTTCTTCAATGCCTTTGAAGCACTGCTGACCAAAAAGTCGCACATCGTAATGACCAGCGACACCTATCCCAAGGGTCTGACGGACATTCACGAGCGGCTGATCTCGCGCTTTGATTCCGGCCTCACGGTGGCCATCGAGCCGCCCGAGCTTGAAATGCGCGTAGCCATCCTGATCCGCAAGGCCGAGGCTGAAGGCACAGTCATGCCGGAAGAGGTGGCTTTCTTTGTGGCCAAGAACGTGCGCTCCAACGTGCGCGAGCTGGAAGGCGCGCTGCGCAAGATCCTGGCTTACTCGCGCTTTAACCTCAAGGAAATCTCCATCCAGCTGGCCCGCGAGGCCCTGCGCGACCTGCTGTCCATCCAGAACCGGCAGATCTCGGTCGAGAACATCCAGAAGACGGTGGCCGACTATTACAAGATCAAGGTCGCCGACATGTACTCCAAGAAGCGGCCCGCCAGCATTGCCCGGCCGCGCCAGATTGCCATGTACCTGGCCAAAGAGCTGACGCAAAAGAGCCTGCCGGAGATCGGCGAGCTCTTCGGTGGCCGCGACCACACCACCGTGCTGCACGCGGTGCGCAAAATGTCTGCCGAGCGCCAGCAAATGACCGAACTCAACCAGCAGCTGCATGTGCTGGAACAAACCCTGAAAGGCTGAGATGATCCATCACTCGGCTACTGTTTCCCGGTTCCAGGCCTGCCTGACAACCATGGGGACAAGTTTTGAACAACTAATGACTTATCCACAGCGAAGCTGGATTAGCCAAAGTTGTTCATATCTGACAGCAGGGTTGCAGGGATGTCTGACCACAAGGTTAAACAAGCGCCAAGTAGTTGATCAAAAAGAAGAAAATAGACCTGTCCACAGACAGGTGCTGCCCTTATCTACTACTACTAATTTGAATTAAAGAAATAAGAGGTTAAGACAGTGATCGTTCTCAAAGCCACCCAGGATAAAGTTTTGGCAGTTCTGCAATCGGTAGCGGGCATCGTTGAACGCCGGCATACGCTGCCGATTCTGGCCAACGTGCTGATCCGCAAAACCGGCGCACAGTTGCAGCTGACCACCAGCGACCTGGAAATCCAGATCCGCACGACAGCCGAACTGGACGGTGACACGGGCAACTTCACGACCACTGTGGGCGCACGCAAGCTCATCGACATCCTGCGGTCCATGCCCAGCGACCAGACGGTTTCTCTCGAGTCTTCGCAGAACAAGCTGATCCTCAAGGGTGGCAAGAGCCGCTTCACGTTGCAAACCCTGCCGGCTGAAGACTTTCCGCTGGTGCAGGAAGCCGCCAACTTCGGCCCCAGCTTCTCGGTGCCGCAAAAGGTGCTGAAAGAGCTGCTGAACCAGGTGTCGTTTGCCATGGCTGTGCATGACATTCGCTACTACCTCAACGGCATTTTGTTCGTTGCCGAAGGCAAACAACTCAGCCTGGTGGCCACCGACGGGCACCGCCTGGCGTTTTCGTCAGCCACACTCGACGTTGAAGTGCCACGCCAGGAAGTGATCCTTCCGCGCAAGACCGTGCTCGAAATGCAGCGCCTGCTCAGCGACAAAGAGGGCGCCATCGAGATGCAATTCGCCGGCAACCAGGCCAAGTTCAGCTTCGAGGGCATGGAGTTCGTCACCAAGCTGGTTGAGGGCAAGTTCCCCGACTACAACCGTGTGATCCCCAAGAACCACAAAAATATCATCACCCTGGGCCGCGTGCCGCTGCTGGCCAGCCTGCAACGCACCGCCATTCTGACCAGCGAGAAGTTCAAGGGCGTGCGCCTGAACATCGAGCCCGGCACTCTGCGCGTGGCCTCCAACAATGCCGAGCAGGAAGAAGCCGTCGACGAGCTCGACATCGACTACGGTGGCGACGCCATCGAAATCGGCTTCAACGTCACCTACCTGATCGATGCCCTGTCCAACATGGACCAGGACATGGTGAAGATCGAGCTGGCCGATTCCAACAGCTCTGCATTGCTCACCATTCCAGATGACGCAGCCTTCAAATACGTCGTGATGCCGATGCGGATTTAAGCCGTACAAACAGAAAAAAACAAACCGCCGCCCCTACCGAACCCGCTAGCCAAAGCGGGTTTGGTCATTCAAGAGATTGAGAAAACGTAGTTCACCGTAGGTAAAAGTTAGTTATGACCGAAGAAAACAAATCCAGCGAAGCCACTCCTGACGAAGCAGGCCGTCCAATCGAGGGTGTTCATTCCGGTGAAGGCGGTGAAGGAAGCTCCAATTTCCAGCCCAAGATCGACTCCAACCAGGCCGGCGCGTCTGAAGGGTATGGCGAGGGTTCGATCCAGATCCTGGAAGGCCTGGAGGCCGTGCGCAAGCGCCCTGGCATGTACATCGGCGACACGTCCGACGGCACCGGCCTGCACCACCTGGTGTTCGAAGTGGTCGACAACTCCATCGACGAATCACTGGCCGGCCATTGTGATGACATCATGGTCACCATCCACCTGGACAACTCCATCAGCGTGGTCGACAACGGCCGCGGCATCCCGACCGGCATCAAGATGGACGACAAGCACGAGCCCAAACGCTCGGCGGCTGAAATTGCCCTGACGGAGCTGCATGCCGGCGGCAAGTTCAACCAGAACAGCTACAAGGTCTCAGGCGGCCTGCACGGCGTGGGCGTGAGCTGCGTGAACGCACTGTCCAAAATGCTGCGCCTGACGATTCGCCGCGAAGGCAAAGTCCATGTCATGGAGTTTTCCAAGGGCTTTGTGCAAAACCGCATCATTGAGCAAGTGGGCGGTGTGGATGTTTCTCCCATGCACGTTCTGGGCGACACCGACAAGCGCGGTACCGAAGTGCACTTTCTGCCCGACACCGACATCTTCCAGCAGAACAACGACTTTCATTACGAAATTCTGAGCAAGCGCCTGCGCGAGCTGAGCTTCCTGAACAACGGCGTGAAGATCCGCCTCAAAGACGAACGCAGCGGCAAGGAAGACGACTTTGCCGGTGCTGGCGGCGTTACCGGCTTTGTGAACTTCATCAACAAGGGCAAGACAGTCCTGCACCCCAACGTTTTCCACGCCATGGGTGACCGCCAGAGCGACCAGAACACCAACATCGGTGTTGAAGTCGCCATGCAATGGAACAGCGGCTACAACGAGCAGGTGCTGTGTTTCACCAACAACATTCCGCAGCGCGACGGCGGTACCCACCTGACCGGCCTGCGTGCCGCGATGACACGCGTGATCAACAAGTACATCGACGACAGCGAATTGGCCAAGAAGGCCAAGGTCGAGGTGACCGGCGACGACATGCGCGAAGGCCTGACCTGCGTGCTGAGCGTCAAGGTGCCCGAGCCCAAGTTCTCCAGCCAGACCAAAGACAAACTGGTCAGCTCCGAGGTGCGTGGCCCGGTTGAAGACATTGTGAGCAAGCTGCTGACCGACTACCTGCAGGAGCGCCCCAACGACGCGAAGATCATCGTCGGAAAAATCATTGAAGCTGCGCGTGCGCGTGAAGCCGCCCGCAAGGCGCGCGACATGACGCGCCGCAAAGGCGTGCTCGACGGCATGGGCCTGCCCGGCAAGCTGGCCGACTGCCAGGAAAAAGACCCGGCGCTGTGCGAAATCTACATCGTCGAGGGCGACTCCGCCGGTGGCTCTGCCAAACAGGGCCGTGACCGCAAGTTCCAGGCTATCTTGCCCTTGCGTGGCAAGATTTTGAACGTTGAAAAAGCGCGTTATGAAAAGCTGCTGACCAGCAACGAAATTTTGACCCTCATCACCGCCCTGGGCACCGGCATCGGCAAGGCCGGCGGCACCACGGGTAATGACGACTTCAACGTTGCCAAGCTGCGTTACCACCGCATCATCATCATGACCGACGCCGACGTTGACGGCGCGCACATCCGCACCCTGTTGCTGACCTTCTTCTATCGCCAGATGCCCGAGTTGGTTGAGCGCGGCCACATCTACATTGCGCAGCCACCGCTGTACAAGGTCAAGTCGGGCAAGGAAGAACAGTACCTGAAAGACGGCCCGGCCCTCGACAGCTTCCTGCTCAAGATTGCGCTCAAAGACGCGTCGGTGCAAACCGGTGCCGACCCTTCCACCGGCCAGGGCACCCTGCTGACCGGTGACACGCTGGCCGAACTGGCGCGCAAGCACCAGCTGGCAGAGTCCGTTATTGCCCGCCTGCGCGGCTACATGGACGCTGAAGCGCTAAAAGCCATTGCCGACGGCGTGGCCCTGAACCTGGACACCGTGGAAGACGCCGAGCGCTCAGCCTCCGCGCTGCAAGCCCAGCTGCCCACGGCCGAAGTGGCCGGCGAGTTTGACACCCGCAGCGACAAACCCATTCTGCGCATCAGCCGCCGCCACCACGGCAACGTGAAAAGCAGCGTGCTCACGCAAGACTTTGTGCACGGCGCCGACTACCTGGCGCTGGTGGAAGCCGCTGTCACCTTCAAGGGCCTGATGAGCGAGGGCGCCAAGGTCATGCGCGGCGAAGGCGAGCGCCAGAAGGAAGAGAAAGTTGAAACCTTCCGCGACGCCATGGCCTGGCTCATCGTGCAGGCCGAAGCCGCCACCGCACGCCAGCGCTACAAAGGCTTGGGCGAGATGAACCCGGCCCAGCTGTGGGAAACCACCATGGATCCCGCCGTGCGCCGCCTGCTGCGCGTGCAGATTGACGACGCGATCGAAGCCGATCACGTGTTCACGATGTTGATGGGCGACGACGTCGAGCCGCGCCGCGAGTTCATTGAAACGAATGCGCTGCGGGCTGCGAATATTGACGTGTAAGGGTTGGCGGGCGAAGGTCAGCAGGCGCTTGCTGGCCTGAATGCCGCGCATGACCCGCATCGCCGTCATCGACTTTGAAACCACCGGCCTGTCGCCCGCCATGGGCGACCGCGCCACCGAGGTGGCCATTGTGCTGGTTGAAAACGGCAACGTGGTTGACCGCTTCCAGAGCCTGATGAATGCGGGTGTGCACATTCCCGCCTTCATCACCAGCCTTACCGGCATCAGCAACGCCATGGTGGCCACTGCGCCTGATGCCGCCAGTGTCATGCTCGACGCCAGCCGCTTTGTGGGCAACGCGCCCATGGTGGCGCACAACGCTTCTTTTGACCGCAGGTTCTGGCAGGCCGAGCTGGCGCGTGCCGGGGCCGCGGCGGTGCAGCCCTTTGCCTGCACCATGCTGGTTTCAAGAAGGCTCTACCCTCAAGCATCCAGTCATAAGCTAGGCGTGCTGGTGGACTACCACCACCTGCCGCGCGCCGGCCGTGCTCACCGGGCGCTGGCTGATGCGGAAATGGCAGCCTCGCTGCTGGGCCAGATCCAGCATGACCTGCGCACCCGCCACCGCGTGGGCAAGCCCGACCACGCCTTGCTGATGAGCCTGCAGCGCTGCGCAAAACCCGCCGTTCCTGCGCTGATGGCAAAGTACGCCAGCCAGTAAGCACCCTGAAGGCGCTATAAAATACATAGCTGTTCGCGCCCGTACCGCAAGGGCGAACGGCCAAAAACACTCATAACTATTTGCCCTATGACCACCCACACCCACCCCGCCACGCCGCTGCGCACCCACGACACCACCCGCATTGACGACACCCGCATCAGCGCGGTGCGCCCGCTGATCACGCCCGCCTTGCTGCAGGAATGGCTGCCCGTGCCCGAAGCCAGCCTCACGCTGGTGGAGCGCAGCCGCGCGGCTATCTCGCGCGTGCTGCATGGTGCTGACGACCGCCTGATCGTGGTGGTGGGCCCCTGCTCCATTCACGACCATGACCAGGCCATGGACTACGCCCGCCAGCTCAAAGTGCAGGCCGATGCCCTGGCCAGCGACCTGCTGGTGGTGATGCGCGTGTATTTTGAAAAGCCGCGCACCACCGTGGGCTGGAAGGGCTACATCAACGACCCGCACCTGGACGGCAGCTTCGCCATCAACGAAGGGCTGGAGATGGCGCGGCGCCTGCTGCTCGACGTGCTGGCCCTGGGCCTGCCCGTGGGCACCGAGTTTCTGGATCTGCTGAGCCCCCAGTTCATTAGCGACCTGGTGAGCTGGGGCGCCATTGGCGCCCGCACCACAGAAAGCCCCAGCCACCGCCAGCTCGCCTCAGGCCTGAGCTGCCCGGTCGGTTTCAAGAACGGCACCGACGGCGGCATCAAGGTGGCCACCGACGCCATTCAGGCGGCGCAAGCCGTGCACGCCTTCATGGGCATGACCAAGATGGGCCAGGCCGCCATTTTTGAAACCCGCGGCAACAACGACTGCCACGTCATTCTGCGCGGCGGCAAGCAACCCAACTATGCCAAGGCAGATGTAGATGCCGCCTGCGCCCTGCTCAAAAGCGCCGGCCTGCGCGAGCAGGTGATGATCGACGTGTCACACGCCAACAGCAGCAAGCAGCACCAGCGCCAGATCACCGTCGCAGCCGAAGTAGCCCAGCAGATGGCCGCGGGCGACCAGCGCATCACCGGCATCATGATCGAAAGCCACCTGCATGAAGGGCGGCAAGACATCGTGCCCGGCACGCCGCTGCGGCCTGGAGTGTCGGTGACTGATGCGTGCATCAGCATGGCGCAGACGGTGCCGGTGCTGGAGGAGTTGGCGCGGGCGGTTAGGGAGCGGCGGTACGCTGAAAACCAGATGACCCTGTAGGACGCAGGGCGCTTTCACGGATGAGATTGGTGGGAGGTGCAGCCTTTTTAGCTCTAAGGCCGACGGAGCAACAACATCTTCACGAGACCTTAAACGGGCAATCAAGAGATGAAGATTGATAAAAAGAAGTTCGAATGTGCCTACCGGTAAGTCGAAATTTCCACTTGATCGAGGTCCCCTGCGGCAACTAGACGGTAGTGCCGCTCGTCTACGACCCGAACCTCTTCGTCTTCGACAGTAAGTTCGAATATTGCGATCTGATCAGAAGATACGAATTGAACAGAAATAGGTCGGCACTTGAGATGAGGGAATCGTGCCTCGCACCAAGCAATATCTTGCATAGTTTGCACGATAGAAATTTGATCTGACCCGCCTTTTGCCTGCACGGGGATCATGTAGTGGGCACCGAACTTATCCATTCCCACATACACCTCGTCGATCTCGATTTGCCCAATGGATTTGACGGTGGTTCGCAAGTGATTTTGGAGTGAGAACGTTGTCAAACCCAAGAAGATATCAATTAATCGGTTGTAGCGTACCTTGGCTAACAAGGCTTGCTCGTCATCCAACGCATAAGTCGAAATGATCTCGGGAGTATTGTCCGGAATTTTGGTGGTGACCAAATTCTGATTTGGAACGATACGATTCTTTTTTACGAGACGGAAACGATACTTCGCGCGTCCAGCTAGTTCGATAATCCATTCAGAGCCAGTCGGTTGTGTTTTGAGAATAGCGGGGGGCATTGGCGCTCGGAATCTCATCGAATAAATAACATCCCCCAAATTTTCGGGAAGATTGATTGTCAGAGCCGTCGCTGCTCGTTTTAAGTCAGAGCGTTCGAATGCCAGGGACTTACTTCCCTTTTTGTATAAGTCAAAGAATATTTTCTCAATAAGTGCTGAGTAACGGTTCAATGAGGATTTCGTTCCACTAGAGAGGTTGGTAGCGCTCATGAGTAAGCCAGTTCTTGTTGAAGGATCGGAGTTAACAGGGGTGCGTCTAGACTCCGTTGCGGAATCCTTTTTCGGGATATGACGTCCTGAGAAACACCGAAAAATCGAGCGGCCTCCCTCATCGCCATAGACAGCAGATAGGTTGGCCCCAAGTCAAATGGTTGATCGGGCTTAATTCTTACCGCTTCTAGACTTTCCATGATGCTTGAAGCAATAGCGCGTCCCAGCAGCGGGGGCACTGAGTTGCCAATCTGGCGAAACCCATGCCACTTTGTTGCATTAAATCGGAACCAGTCAGGATAGGAATGAATTCGCGCGGCTTCGCGAACAGTAATGACGCGTGGCTCAAATGGATGGATGGGGCGAGGCGAAGTGAAGGCCCCTCTGTCACTTGCAGTGCCAGCGCGGAGCGTGTTGCATACCCCACTCGGATTAAGTTTCAAGAATCGGCTTATTGGTTCGACTGAGCCAGCCGCTGTTTCGGCGAATCTCTTTCTCGACAGCGGAGTGTGTGCTGTGAGCGCACTGGAGGTAAGAATTGAGCTATCGAAGTTACGCGGGTGAGAAAAGTCAAAGGGATCTTGCTTTTGACCTCGAAGAACACTCGCATATTTCGAAGGACGACCGAATTTTGCCGATACCCAGTCTTGCGTCCACAATTCTTCATGCTGCTCTGCTTCCGGTAGATCACCAATAGCTTGGCGTACAGTTGCGCGGCCTGCCGGGGCCGGGTATTCCGGAAGCTGTTGCCCTTTTCGAGCCCCGATTAAGAATAGCCGTTCTCTCGACTGAGGCACGCCGTAATCAACAGCGTTTAACACTTTGTAGGGGAGCAGAATTTCATAATTTGCCGACTGAAAGGCATCGATTACTTCGTCTAGGAACTGCCGATGTTTTCCTAGTGTTAGGCCTTTAACGTTTTCGAATACAAAGTATTTCGGTCGCAGTTCTTTGACTATGCGAACAAAATGATGAACTAGTTGATTTCGTGGGTCGTCAAGGGCACGTTTTCCGATCAACGAAAATCCTTGACAGGGAGCACCACCAAAAACGACATCGACATCGCGATTTTCTAGATTGGCTTTGGCTCGAATTTCCTTTCCCGTTACGTCGATCACGCTCTTACAGATCGTCGCCGTGTGCGGAAAATTAAATTTGTGAGCTGCGCAGTGAATGGGATCTAGTTCTACTGCGGCGGCAATGTCGAAACCTGCAGCTTCGAAGCCAAGGCTAAGTCCACCAACGCCGGCAAAGAGATCGATACCGATGGGGCGGCGAAGAGTTTTAGAGGTCGTAGTAGGCATGCTGTGTAGGCTATATCAATTCTTGACATTTGTCGATCGGATTATGCTTCCAAGAACTTGATAGCCCGGCAGGCCAATCGCTTCGGTTCGAGAGGTTGCCGGCGTGCATCGGCGCCTGATCTGACATTCTCTTGCACGCGCTTCCCTGTATCACTAAACTTTTAGCTCCCTTCACCAAGGAGCCACCATGCCCGACCCCGCCGACCTTCCCCCCAGCATCCTCTCCCACATCTCCCTGGGTACCAACGACTACCCGCGCGCCATGGCGTTTTACGACGCGGTGCTGGCCACGTTGCAGATTAAGCAAGTGATGTCGCATGGCGAGTCGGTGGCTTATGGCCGGGCGTTTCCGGAGTTCTGGATTGGCCGGCCGCTGGATGGTGGGCGGGTTGTGCCGGGCAGCGGCACGCATGTGAGCTTTCTGGCCAACTCGCCAGCGGAGGTGGATGCCTTTCATGCGAAGGCGCTGGCGATGGGTGGGCAGTGTGACGGGCCGCCGGGCTTGCGGCCGCATTACACACCTACGTATTACGCGGCGTTTGTGCGCGACCTGGATGGGCACAAGATTGAGGCGATGTGTTTTGCCGAGGCGGCGGGCTGAGGAGCCCGGGATGGCCAAATGGGGCGATCTGGCCTTTTTATGTAGCCAAATCGGCCGTTTGCCCTTATTCCACGGACGCGAGCAGCTATCAAATCAATAGCGAATGGTGCCTCGCCAGATTAACTCGCTAGGTCAACTCCGCACCGAAGCCGGCACGCGGCTTGGCGCCGCAGCCTGCTTACCAACCCGTTTCGCCCGCCACACGCTCAACCTCGTCGATGGCGTAGGTGGTGAACTCGTCAATCTCGGTGGCTTTGTCGAAGACGGCGTCGGCGCCGGCTGCCAGGCAGCGCTGGCGTATGGGTTCGGTGGCGTAGTTGGTGAGGACGATGACTTTTTGCCGCAGTGCGCGGCTGCTGCAGCTTTTGACGACGTTCAGGCCGCTGCCTTGCAGCAGGAAGAGATCAACGATGGCCAGGTCCCAGTCGCTGGGGTTGGCGGCCAGCCACTGGATGGCTTCGGCCTCGGTGCTGGCCCAGCTGACGACGCGGGCGCCGACGAGTTCTTCCAGCGATTCGGACAGGGCGTCGCGAATGACGGGGCTGTCTTCGACCAGGAAAATTCTCAGGCGCATCGAGGGTCCGGTTGTAAATACAGCCAGGGCGCAGGCTGCTCATGGGAAAAGTCTAGAAGGAGTCTACACAAAGGAAGAACCGGGTAAACGCTAAAAAGCCCGGCTGGAGCGCGCAGAAATGCACGCGCGATGGCCGATGCACGGCCTTGTCTGACTGGGCGGACATGGGCGCAGCCGGAGAATGGGCTTCACCGCGTCATTCAAGGGAATGCGCCATGAGCGGCAGCACGCAGGTAGCCTGGGCTGGAGTTACTCCCTCTCCCAGAGGGCGAGGGGGCAAGAAAAGCGAGCTGCATGCGGCGGCCTGAGTGGTTGCAAATCATGAGCCAAATCGGCCACTGCCCCTTATTTGACGGGCACAAGCAGCTACAAAATAAATAGCGGCCACTGGCCGCCAGAACGTGGACGCGGCGGCGACGCACGCCCATAATCGCCCCATACTTTTGAGGAGACGCTTGTGGCGCTACTGATTCTGGGGCTGGTGATTTTTCTGGGCGTGCACTCCACACGCATCGTTGCCGACGGCTGGCGCACGGCCATGGTTGCCCGCATGGGGCCCTTGCCGTGGAAGGCGCTGTATGCGCTGCTTTCGGTTGTGGGTTTTGTGCTGATCGTCTGGGGCTTTGGCCTGGCGCGGCAGCAGCCGGTGCAGCTGTGGATGCCGCCGCGCGGCATGCGGCACCTGGCTTCCTTGCTGACGCTGATTTCCTTTGTGCTGGTGGCGGCGGCCTATGTGCCGCGCAACGCCATCAAGGCGCGGCTGCACCACCCCATGGTGCTGGGCGTGAAGGTGTGGGCGCTTTCTCACTTGCTGGCCAACGGCAACATTGCGCATGTGGTGCTCTTTGGCAGCTTTCTGGTGTGGGCGGTGCTGAACTTTCGCGCGGCGCGTGCGCGTGACAGGGCTGCCGGCACGGTGTACCCGGCGGGTACGGCTTCAGGCACGGGCATCACAGTGGTGGCGGGTGTTGCGGCCTGGGCGCTGTTTGCCTTCTGGGCGCACGGCTACCTGATTGGTATTCGGCCGATTGGCTGAACCCGATATCAGGGCTTGTTGGCAAGCACCCAGCTGCTGATCTTGCTGACAACCTCGGCCTCGTGGCCGTTGAAGCCGTGGTAGGCCATGGCTTCGCAGGGGTCGCCGGTGCTTTGGCCGCCGGTGACGGTGATCAGTTCGGCCTTGGGCGTTTTGGCGAGTTTTTCCATCAGCGGGGGCATGTCGCTGAAGCGGCAAACCCGGCAGGCGTCCTGCTCGTGGTGCACCACCAGCACCGGAATGCGCAGGGTTTCCAGAGGCATCTGGGGCACTGCGCGGCTGTTGCTGTCGTTCAGAATGGTGGCGGTCAAAACCAGCCCGTCGGGGCCGCCTTTGGCGGGGCTGAGTTCGGTGGCAATGTAGGCGGCTGACTGGGTGCCGCGGCTGGTGCCGGCCAGCCACACCGGTACCGGGGCCTGCTGTTTGAGCCAGGCAATCACGGCGGCAATGTCGGTGGCGTGTTCACGGGTTTGCCGAACACCGCTGAGGAAGGGTGGCGACTGGCGGTCAGACGGTGCGTCGACAACCGCCACGGCGAGGCCGGCGTCGGCAAACAGCTGGCGCGTGCGCACCAGAAAATTGCCGCCACGCTTGAAAGACCCGTCCGCTCCAATTTCCAGGCCGCCGTGCCCGCCCGTCATCAGGATGACGGCTGCTTTGGCGTTGGGCGGCGCAATATAGACAAAGCGCTGTGTCACGCCGGGCCGGGTGGGAATGTCGACCATTTTCGGCGTGCCCTGCGCCAGCGCGCCCTGGCTGGCCAGCCCCAGGGCCAGCAGGCCGGCGGCCAGGCTTTTCAGAAAGCCGCTGTAGAGGGTGGTTTTCATGTTTCGGCGCCTTTCTGTAGGCCAAATTGGCCATTGGCCCTTATTCTACGGGCGCGAGCAGCTATAAAAACACTAGCAGAACTGCGCCGCTCGTCACTCGGCCAGTACGGCCTTGATCCATTTGATCATGTCATCGGTGGCCACCCGCGGGGTTTCCAGGTGGCCACCAGAAACTTCGAGGTATTTGTTCTTCGGGTTGGCAGGCAGCTTGTCGACGTAGTAGGCCTTGATGCGTTTGAACAGCGGATCCTGTTCACCCACCACCGTCATCACCGCGGTTTTGGCCGGCACACGTGGTGCGGTGACCGACATTTCTGCATCGGAGGCGGGGTCAAAGTACGAGAGGAAGTCTTTGGCGGTGGCAACAACGGTTTGCTGTTTGCCCTGGTTGATGTCGCTGAAGCGCTCGCGCGAATCGCCCTTGCCTGCGGCAACCAGCGCGCGGGCCTCGTCCACGCTGTCGCGCACCACCTTGAGCCCGGAGTAGGTGTAGTAGCCCCGAGGGATATGCCCGGGCGCCAGCAGCACCAGCGCATCAACGTCGCCGGCACGCGCGGCATGGGCCAGCGCCGCGGGGACACCCATGCTGTGCCCGACGATGACGATTCTGGTGGCACCCTGGTCGCGCAAGCCCTTGATATGGCCGGCGATTTCGGCCATGGCCTTGTCAAAGTGGCCGTCCAGGTAGCGCCCGCGCGACCAGGGCATGTCTGGCACGGTGGCGACCCAGCCCTGCTTTTCAAACGTGCCCTTCAGCGGGCTGAAGTTCGGGTCCTGGTTGTGGCCGTTCTTGCCGTGCAGCATGAGCACGCCGATGCGCTGCTGTGCGGTGGCGGTGAGGGGGGAGAGGGCCGCGGCCAGCGTGATGCAGCTGATGGCAAGGAGGGAGGAGATAGAGGAAAGGGAGAAATGGCGACGTTGCATGAGGCTCTTTCTGGTGGCTTGGCTTGGTTTGGGTCGGGGCGTAAAGCTTGCCCGGGTTGAAACAGAGCCTGAAGTTTAGGTAGAAAGTACCGCTGCCGGAAAGGGGAAAGTTGGGGAAATGCCCCAGCCTCCCATGAACTGGGGATGAAACCGAGGCTTGTTTGCTTATGCGTCTTCTTCGTGGCGGCTGCTGCGCCAGATGGCGCGCACCAGCCACAGGGCGCCAGCCACCGCGCCGCAAAACCCCAGAAAGCCAAACACCGGCAGACCCATCAGCGTGGGGCCGCCCTTGACTGTCATGACGATGGACGAACCGATGATGAGAGCGGCAATCACCAGCGCCATGGCCAGGCGGTTGGCGGCGCGGTCGAGCTGGTTGCCCACACGCTTGAGGTTGGCAATGTCGATGGCCACGCTGACATGGCCGCGGCGCGCGTTGCGCAGCAGGCGTGAGAGGTCATGCGGCAACTGTTCGGCCAGGGCCAGTGCGCGGCGCAGTGTTTTCCAGCTGCGTTTGGCCAGGGCCTTGGGCTCGTAGCGGGCGCGCATCACCTGGCGCAGCATGGGCAGCGCTTCGGTGGCCATGTGAAAGTCAGGGTTCAGCCCGCGGCCCATGCCTTCCAGCGAGATAAAGGCCTTGATCAGCAGCGCCAGATCGGCCGGCAGGGCCAGGTGGTGGTCGCGCAGGATGGCGGTCACGTCGGCCAGCATCTGGCCGAGCTTGAGCTGGGCCAGCGGCGTGCCGTGGTACTGGTCGACAAAGGCCTGCAGTTCGCCTTCGAGCTGTTCGATGTTCAGGCCGTGGCCGTCACCGGTCCAGTCGAGCAGCACGTCGGCCACGGCGCGCGGGTCGCGCTCAACCAGGCCCAGCAGCAACTGCAGCAGCTCGTCGCGCCGCTGCGGCGACAGGCGCCCGACCATGCCGAAGTCGATGAAGGCAATGCCGTTGCCCGGCAGGTAAAACACGTTGCCGGGGTGCGGGTCGGCGTGGAAGAAGCCGTCTTCCACAATCATTTTCAACACGGCCTGCGCGCCGCGCTGGGCCAGCAGGCTGCGGTCAAAACCGGCCTCAGGGGTGAGCTGTGCGAGCTGGTCGCCGGCGATGCCGCCTACAAAGTCTTGCGTGTTCACGCGCTCGCCGGTGTGCGCCCAGTGCACGCGCGGAATCACCACATAGGGCACGGCGGTAAAGTTGGCAGCAATGCGTTCGGCGTTGTGGCATTCGGCGGCCAGGTCGAGCTCGCGCCGCAGCGAGCGCGCAAACTCCTGCACCAGCTGGCGCGGGCGGTAGGGCTTGAGCGAGGGCATTTCGGTTTCGGCGATGGCGGCCAGCCGGTCGAGCAGGCGCAGGTCGGCCTCGATCACGTCGCGGATGCCGGGGCGGCGGATTTTCACCACCACTTCGGTGCCGTCTTTCAGCTGGGCGCGGTGCACCTGGGCAATTGACGCGGCGGCCAGGGGCTCGACGTCAAAGCGGGCAAACACGGCTTCGGGCTCATCGCCCAGGTCTTCGCGCAGTTGCTGGCGCAGGGCGTCCAGCGGCACGGCGGGCACCTGGCTGTGCAGGCGCGAGAACTCGGCAATCCACTCGGGGCCAAAGAGGTCGGCGCGGCCGGCCATGATCTGCCCGAGCTTGACGAAGGTGGGGCCGAGCTCTTCCAGCGCCAGGCGCACCTGCACCGGCGGCGAGATGCGGGCCAGGTCGGCGGCGCTTTCCCATTTGATGGCGTGGCCGGCGCGCTCCAGCCTGTCGGCCAGGCCGAGGCGACGCACGGTGTCGCCAAAGCCGTGGCGCACCAGCACACCGGCAATCTCGTTGATGCGACCGATATCGCGCGCCGCGCCCAGGGTTTCAAGCAACATGAGGGCGATGATAGGCCGCCCCAAAACGCCTGCGTTTGACAAGCCGCAAGGTGCGGGCTCGGCACCCGGGAGGTGGGGCACGGCTTGTTTGCCGTTGCGGCTAACCCGCAAACCGTCTCGCAGAACATCCAGCGGGCATTGGAAAAAGCTGTTGCATGACAAAGACTTGGCTATGCTTGGCAAGTCGCAAATATTCTCGCAACCTGCAGCGGAGGCGGGCGCTTCGTCATGAAACTTTTTATTCGTTCTCTTCTGGTTTTTCTTGTTGGCGTTTTCCTGTTGGGCGTGGTGGCTGTCGTGGCCACTTGGGCGCCGGACAAACCAGTGGACGAACTCAAGCCGCGCTGGGCGCAGGCGCCTTCGCAGTTCATTGCCATCGACGGCATGCAGGTGCACCTGCGTGACGAAGGGCCGCGAAACGACCCGCTGCCCATTGTGCTGATTCACGGCACCTCGGCCAGCCTGCACACCTGGGAGGGCTGGGCGACGGCCCTGCGCGGGCAGCGGCGCGTGATTCGTTTTGATCTGCCGGGCTTTGCACTCACGGGCCCCAACCAACAGAACGATTATTCGGCCGAAGCGTATGTGCGCTTCGTTACCGCTGTGATGGACCAGATGGGCGTGCAGCGCTTTGTGCTGGCGGGCAACTCGTTGGGTGGGCAGGTGGCTTGGGCGACAGCGGTGGCGTTGCCACAGCGCGTGGCGCGGCTGGTGCTGCTGGACGCGAGCGGTTACCCGCCAGAGTCGGCCAGCGTGCCGCCTTCACTTCCTTTGGGTTTTCGCATTGCGCGCATGCCGGCGCTGCGGGTGCTGACGCAATACACATTGCCGCGCAGCATTGTGGAGAAAAGCGTGCGCAATGTGTATGGCGACCCTTCAAAGGTAACGCCTGAGCTGGTGGACCTGTACGTGGACATGACCTTGCGCGCGGGCAACCGGCAGGCGCTGGGCCGGCGCATGGACCAGGGTTACACCGGCGAGGTGGCCGGGTTGAAGACGCTGGCTGTGCCCACGCTGATTCTCTGGGGTGGGCAGGATCGGCTGGTGCCGCTGGAGTTTGGTCAGCGGTTTGCGCGTGACATTGCTGGCAGCAAGCTGGTGGTGTTTGACGACTTGGGGCATGTGCCGCATGAGGAGGATCCGGTGCGGACGGTGGGGGTTGTGAAGACGTTTCTCGGCTTGTAAGCCACAACTGGGACTTTGCTGGTTGTCATCCCGGGCTTGATCCGGGATCCATGTGCGCTAACTACTTCAGCTCCTCGTCTGTTTGTAGTTCGTCAACAAGCCGGGGGTTGCCCGGCAGCAACTCACTTTCTTTTGCTTCGCCAAAAGAAAGTAAGCAAAGAAAAGGCGACCCTGCTGTCTGCGTCCCTCCTTCGCTGGCGCTGCGGAGGGAAACCTGCGGTGCTCGGTCCAGCCGGGGCCGGGCTCGAACTCGCTGCGCTCAGACAATCGCCCGTCCTGATCCGTCTGGACCTCCGCTCCTCGGCGCATACAGAAGGGTGGGGGATGAAAGCGGGAGCGGATTCGGATACGGGGATCCATGTTTGCTGACTACCTCGCGTTGGTTTGGTTGCAGTTGTTCGCCAGCAAGCCGGGTCTCGGCCCGGCGGCCGACCTTCTTTCTTTTGCGTCGCCAAAAGAAAGAAGGCAAAGAAAAGGCGACCCTGCTGTCTGCGTCCCTACGCTTCGCTACGGGCAACCTGCGGTGCTCGGTCCAGCCGGGGTCGAGCTCGAACTCGCCTTCGGCTCAGACAATCGCTCGCCCTGATCCGTCTGGACCTCCGCTCCTCGGCGCATACAGAAAGGTGGGGGATGGAGATGGGAGCGGAATCGGGAACGGATGCGGGGAGACCTGACGCGCGAAGCGCGTCAGGTCGGAGCACGTGGCCGTCATGTTTGCACGCGAGCGCAGCACACGTGGCCAAATGAAGTCCCCCTCCATCGCCCAGCGGGGCGAGGGAGGGGTTAGGGGTGGGAGTGGCAGGCTGG
>NZ_MUNO01000034.1 GCF_002001015.1 Polaromonas sp. A23
CCGCTTAACTGCACGGCCTCGAGTTTGGATTCAAGGCTGTACTGCTTGATCTTCGCTGGTCCGATTCTTCTTGCCATAGACTCTCTCTCCGTTAGGTAAGAGTGTCAACCAAAGTGAGGCAAGCTCCGCGTCCGAGTTGGACGACCAGTTATGCATCAGTGCTCGGCAGCGCTTTGAGACGCATAGAGAGAAGGATCAACGCACCCGTTGCCAAACCAGTGGCGAGCGACCCACTCACTCCGAAACTTACAAAAACTGGCTTCAAGAGCAAAGCGAGAATGATAGTTGGAATGAAGAGTAGTCCAGCAATCTTCCAACTCACATACAACTTAATGGGCTGTTCGCAGTAAGGACAGGACTTATTCTTTCCCCATTTATTGGCAGCTCGAGAGAACACCCCGATGCTCTTGCTGCAATGCGGACACTTCATACACGATCTCCTGATGCATAACGTTTGACATGAGGGGCGGCCGAGGACGCTAGCCCTTGAACGTCCCTCTCGATGGAAGGGTTAGGCACCATTTTTGAGCATGGCCCCTGGATCCAGATAAAACATCTTGCGCCAGCCTTGCGTCTCGGTGCTGTAGCGCCAGGGAAGAGGAACAAGTGAGAAGACGGTGTAGTGCAGATGAGGCTGCTTGCCAGCTGCATTGCCTGATGTGCCAACAGCACCTACCTGGGAACCTGAAGAGACGAATAACGGTTCATTGCCGTAGCTTGATAGATGAGCGTAGTAATGGATGCGCCACTTCGGGCCAAGGACGGCAACGACGTTGCCACCTTGACCCAACTCACCTCTGTAGATGACAACGCCTGGCGTTGCGGCGATGACCTTCTTGCCTTGAGGCGCAAAGATGTCTATTCCCTTGTGTACGCCTGAAACTCCCCAAGGCTCGTACCAAAAGGACTTCGGATTCCAGTCTCTGGCGGAGGCGCCTTCTACTGGAATGACTGCGTTCTCCGGGATTAATAGCCCGACGGCGATGACGCCCAAAAGACCCAATAACGCACTAAGCAGTACTCGACGCTTCATCTATGGTGCCTAACGTGGAAGTTGACCGGCGCACGCGAACTGAGTGCGCGAAGCGCACGGAAACACGGGTGCGTCCGTGTCGAACGACCAGTTGGGCTGCATGTTCATCGTTCCTCTCGCAATTCAACGACTTTCCATAGGGATTGCCGCTTCTGCGCTATGACCGTAAAGCACTTGTCCGAGACAGCGCAGAGGATGAAGTAAGCATGGCCATGCTCATCGCCCTCCACGTAATCAATCTCGCCCAGGCGCTTCAATTTGACACTGGTGGGTGCAACATTGAGTTTGTTTCCCACGGCTTGCCTTCCGAGCTCATAGGGCTCCGAATGCTCGAGCATCCGGTGGACCGCAAAGGCGAGGCAAACGCCAAAGACGACAACAAATACGAGCGTCATAAGCAGCTTGCGCCGCGTCATGCCTGCCCAAGGATTCCAGATGCGCATCGAATGCAGCCTAACGTGAAGATGATCGGGCCACAACACCCTGCGGCGAAGCCGCAGCCTGCTGTTGTGGGTCCGTTTCGATTGACATGTTAAACCGCAACGCACTACTTCCGTCCAAGAAGGTCCCCCACTACTCGCGTTCGCTCCTCAGCGCTCGATGCCGCGAAAGCCATGCATGCCGGCTTCTTGTCGAATGTCACATGCGATCCGCTCACGAGGTGGGCGTTACCACATTCGTTGTGTACATACCCAGCTCCATGAAAGATGCCGGTAGCCACGGTTCTGCACTCCGGGTACTTGTCAAGAAAATCACGCGTGACGGAGTTCAAGCTATCACGAACTGTAATGCACTCCGGGCCGAATGTGTTCACGTACGTTGTTTCCGAGTAGACGTAAATTGTTCGCGCCGTCACGAGCACCAACAGTACTGCAATCGTCGCGAGCGCAAGCCGTTTCATGCGGTTTAACGTTTGACACGAGAGGCGGCGCAAGGGCGCAGCCCTTGTGACGTCCTCTCGATGGAAGGGTTAGGCCTCACGCCGCACTCGCTTCGCTCTGCGCGAGGCGAATCTCGGAATAGCGCATGGCCCACACGTCTCCCGCAATTTCGACCGTCCCCGAATCTTCGAGTTCATCCATGCGCGCTTGGATGTAGGCGATAGGCATATCTTTACTTGCTTGTTCAAGTTCGAGGATTAGATTACCAACGATTTTCGCGACTTTTTGCCAACGTGAAGTGCATGCGCGGACGATCATGACGTCGACGGCTAGTTCGACATCCTTCGGTGCTGCGCGCATAAGTTTTACTTCTTCTTCTGTTGGTTCATACGGTGCTGCATCTTCCGGATCTAACGGCTCGATGTCTCGGTACTGAATAACTACCGGGGCTCTCACGCCAGCTAGCACCTCTGTTATTGACCTTGAAAGGGCTTTCATGAGCCCTTGTCGTTCCTCGCTGTCAGAGACTTGGGCAATCGCAGTCTCTAATTCCGTAAGGGTGGACAGGGCGCGTTCGCATGCAGCAAATATCTCTTCGGCGGCCTTTCGTTCCATGGCTGAAGTTCCTGTGAGGCCTAACGTTTGACATGAGGCGGAGACGGCGGGTTGGCGCCAGACCCGCGAGGCACATGATTTACTTGAGTGCCTCGCGGGCCTGGTACCAAGCCGTTGGCTCTCGCCTCGATGGAAGGGTTAGGCATCACTTCTTTGCGCTCGCTGCAGCGGCCACGGCAGGAAAGACGTGTTCGCGAAGGATGCTGGCTGATTCTGCCGTT
The DNA here is from genome assembly GCF_002001015.1 of Polaromonas sp. A23. Lineage (GTDB taxonomy): Bacteria > Pseudomonadota > Gammaproteobacteria > Burkholderiales > Burkholderiaceae_C > Polaromonas. Next base: position 2,751 of record NZ_MUNO01000034.1, read on the forward strand.
TCTGCTGGTGTGAGTTTGAAGAAGGCATACGCGGATGCGATTCGCTTTCGAACATCGCTTCTGATCTTCTCGGCGTCGATGTTGTTTGCGCGACGATACTCTTCGGACAAGCTCTCATTGAAGGAGGCCGTGCTGAATGAGACATAGTAGTCGACCACGAGACATGCTTCGACTTCGAGATCGTACGTGGTCTTGAACTTGAGCAGGCGCGCCCGACATTCGTTGGATTCAAGGATCGCCGCATTGTTTCCCTTCTCTCTTTGCACTGACCATATTCGGACGGCCTCCTCGCGAACAGCTTGGACTCGGTGTTCCGCACTGACTGCGACTTGGGCGACAGTTTGAGATACGACTGACAGCAAAAGGATGGCGAGCAGAGGCAGCTTCATGTGATGCCTAACGTTTGACATGAGGGACAGCCGCAAGCAAGCTTCGCTTGCTTGCGGCCGCCCCCTCGATGGAAGGGTTAGGCGTCACTTCGGGACTCGCTTAGCCTCTGCTACAGCGGAAACGACTTTCTGTACGCGTTGGCGCTCATTAGTGAGGTGGTAGATGAGGAAGACAGCGTCGCCCGTTCGGGCAGCCCCGAGCGTGACGAACTTGAACTCGCCTGGTTTCGGCTGCTTGTCAGTGAGTGTGGAGTAGACGACGAGATTTGGACCGCGCTCCACCTTGATTTCTGCATTCCCTTCGACTGACTGGCTGAGGTACTGCCGCATCTGCCAGGCGACGAATTCGCGGAGCTCCGCCTCGGATGCCCACTTGAACTGCATGCGCTCCGCATCGTTGAAGGAGATTTCGAACTCTTCGGCCTTGCGATTCTTCCCGCTCAGCACCGTCGTTCCGAAATTGATGTGGTGACGATCGTAGGTTTCCCACTCGACAGGAACCACGAATTGCACCTTACCCAGGCGATCGTTCTCGAAGGTGCGCTGCTCCGTGGGCGGCGCCGCAACGACGAGTTGGCAAAGTGCCGAAAGTGACAGGAAAATAGACCAACGATGGTGCAGCGGCTGGAAACGGCGCAGCACGCTGGGAGTCGTCCGCTCGATGAAAGGGTTAGGCCACGCGTGGTTAAAGGCGATTGAGTAATTCATTGACACTCCCTTTCCATTGAGTGAGATCCTCAGCGTGAAGACTCCAATTTTCGCGAAGCTCGGATCTCGCACCTAGTACGCCCTTTGTGAGTGCGGAGCGTGCTAACGGCGCGAGAGACACGAACTGCACTCCCGACTTCAGCATAAGAGGTGCCAGTTCCTTTGGAAACTGAGGCGAAGCGCGCCCGAGGCTGGCAGCTACGACTTCAGCTGCGGCAATAATGCACTCGCCGGCGAAATTCTCGATGTATTTTCCAGTGTTGCCTTGGGCCAGGGTGCGACGAAGGAACTCAGCAGTTGGCTTCTCCTGAAACTCGGCAACCCAATCAAGTGCGCCATCGTTGGCAAAACTGCCGTGGGACCATGCTCCCGCAAGCGAGGGAACTGGGACTACAGCCAGTGCGGCAATGAGGTAGAGACTCTCGCGACGAGTACTCATAGGGATCTAACGAATTTAGACCGCAGAACCTGCGATCTGAATTCGTGGCTGAGGTTTAACTTGGCCATACAAATCTCCCAGAGCCCTCTTGTTTATTGGGTTTCTGCTTGCTCGAGCAGGTCCGCGAGCGGAGTCCGTACTTGCACTATAGCCTCAGCAAAAGCCCGCTGGATTTATTGACAACCTGATCCGCTATTAATTTAATAGCTGCTGACGCCCGTATTCAAAGGGACAACGCGCGTTTTCGTCATGAACAATGCAACAAACCGGCTCGCCGCGAGCAAAAACACGGGAGTTCATGCATCAAATCGGCATTTTCCCCACGTGGCACGGGCGCCACCAGCTATCAAATAAGTAGCAGATGCCGCCAACCACCACGCTACAGCAACCCGGCCCCCGGCAGAAAAACCGGTGGCGGTTCGGGTGCTGGCGGCTCGATCTGTGCGGGGTCTGCCTTTTCTACCGGCATGCGCAAATCATCCAGATAGTCGCGCGCGATGTTGACTGTGCTTTTGACGCCGAGGGCGTCGAAGCGTTTGGCCAGCCACTCTTTGCCGCAGACGACGCCCAGATCGCGCAGCGAATGGATCAGGCCCTTGTCTGTGGATGACTTGCTGGCGGCAGTGAATTTTTCGAGGGCCTCACCGCCGTCGATGCGGTGCATCAGCACGTCTTTGTAGTGCGAGGCGTCGAGCTTGCCTTCGGCCAGCAGGCGCTTGACGAAATCGATCGCGCGCATTTCGGCAATCAGCGCGGCGTTGAAGGTGATCTCGGTCATACGGTCCATGATCTCGCCGGGCTTTTTTGGCAACTGGGTGCGCTGGATGGGGTTGATCTGCACCAGCACGACGTCGCGGCTTTCACAGCGGTAGATCAGCGGGTGAATCGCCGGGTTGCCGGAATAGCCGCCGTCCCAGAAGTGGTCGCCGTCAATTTCCACGGCCTGAAACACCATGGGCAGGCAGGCCGAGGCCATGACGGCGCTGGCCGTGAGCCGCTTGCCGGAAAACACTTCGGCCTTGCCGCTGCTGACGCGCGTGGCCACCACGAACACCTTGGGTGTGTCGGGGCCGGCAGCCGCCAGGCGTTCAAAGTCGACCTGCTTTTCCAGAAAGTCTTTGAGCGGATTGATGTCGAAAGGATTGCTCTGATAGGGTGAAAGCGCATTCGACCAGTAACGCGTCATGGCGTCGGTCCAGAGCTTGCTAGACCAATTGCCGCCACCCATCAGGCCGAACAAAATGCCGAAGGGCGCCTGCTGCATCTTGTTGACCGATTTCGAGAGCGAAGAAGAAAGCGCCCCGAGATCGACAATGCCGTTCCAGAAGCTGTCCAGCGCCTGGCGCGCCGCGTCCTGCCGCGCGGCCCTGGGTTTGCCTTGTGACTGGGCAAAGCCGTGGGCCACGGCCACCGCGTTCATGGCACCGGCGCTGGTGCCGCTGATGCCTTCGAGGTCCAACCGGCCATCATCGAGCAGCGCATCAAGTACGCCCCAGGTGAAGGCGCCATGCGAGCCGCCGCCCTGCAGCGCCAGGTTAATGCGTGGCGGGGTGTCGTCGTCCGGCGGGAGCGCGGGCTCAGGTGCAGCAGGCAGGTTCATGCATTGAGCTTAGCAAGAAACAGGCAGGAACTAAAATTAACGGTTGCATCGCGCGCCCCACCCACCACCATGAACTACCTGACGGGTTACCCCGACACCCTCCAGAGCCAGGTGCGTGAACTGGTCGCGCAAGACCGCCTGGGCACCATGCTGCTTAAAAAATACCGCTGCGCGCATGACATACGCACCGACAAGGCGCTGTATGACTACGTGATGGACATCAAGAGCAGCTTTCTGCGCAATGCCGATGCACTGAGCAAGGTGGCCTTTGACAGCAAGCTGCAAGTGATTGCCCACGCGCTGGGCACGCACACCACGGTGTCGCGTGTGCAGGGCAGCAAGCTCAAGTCAAAACGCGAAATTCGCGTGGCCAGCCTGTTCAAGGAAGTGCCTATCGAATTCTTGCGCATGATCACGGTGCACGAGCTGGCGCACCTGAAGGAAAAAGCCCACGACAAGGCGTTTTACCAGCTGTGCACTTACATGGAGCCCGACTACCACCAGTTCGAACTGGATTTGCGGCTGTACCTGACGCACATGGCCGCCGGCGGCGAAGCGCCGTGGCCTGTGAGCCGGTGATCATTTTGCTATCTATTCAATAGCTGATGGCGTCCGTGGCATAAGGGCCAGCACCTGAAAACACTCAACGGTCAAGGCACCAAACCGAGGGCGTGCATGTAAGCCGGGTGCAGCATCAGGTCGTCCCAGGCAATCGCGGCAGTGGTGGGCAACAAATCGCGCCGGCGTTCTTCGCTGGCCTCCAGCGCTTCCCACTGCTGCCTGAGCTGGGCTTGGGTCATGCCGTCAAGCAACTCGTCCACCGCTTTACCGCCATCCACAGACTGGTTGCACAGCAGCACCATGTCGCAGCCTGCATTGAGTGCGGTGACGGCCGCTTCGGTGTAGCTGACTTCCTTGCCATCGATCAGGCGGGCACCGGCCATGCTCAGGTCGTCACTGAAAATGGCCCCGCCAAAACCGAGCTGGCCGCGCAGGATGTAGGTGAGCCACTTCTCGGAAAAGCCTGCAGGGCGCGCATCAACCTTGGGGTAAATCACATGCGCGGGCATGACGCTGGTCAGCGTGGTGTTGAGCCATTCGTAAGGTGCGGCGTCGTCTGCCAGGATGGCCTTGAGGCTGCGTTTGTCGACCGGAATGTCAATGTGCGAATCGGCTTTGACAAAGCCGTGGCCGGGGAAATGCTTGCCGCAGTTGGCCATGCCGCTTTGCAGCAGGCCGTGCATCAGGCTTTTGGCCAGCAGGCCAACGACGCGCGGGTCGCGTGCAAAAGCGCGGTCGCCGATGACACTGCTTTCACCGAAATCCAAGTCAAGCACCGGTGTGAAGCTGAAATCGACACCGCAGGCACGCAGCTCGGCGCCCAGCACATAACCGCAGGCGGTGGCCGCATTGGTGGCAGCCATCGCATCTTTCAGCCACAGCTCGCCCAGTGCGCGCATGGGAGGCAGGTGGGTGAACCCGTCGATTTTGAAGCGCTGCACGCGTCCGCCTTCATGGTCGACGCAGATCAGCAGGTCTTTGCGAATCTTCTTGATCCCGGCGCACAGCGCGGTGAGCTGCGCGCGGTTTTCCCAATTGCGGGCAAACAGGATGATGCCGCCGGTCAGCGGGTGCTGCAGGCGGCGCTTGTCGGTCTTGCTCAGGGTCTGGCCGGCAATGTCGATGATCAGGGGGGCGTGTTGGCTCATGGATGTTCTATCTCTGTATAAAAGGGTTCGGCTGTCGCCGGTTTCAGCGGAAGGAGTTGTGCTCGACCACCACAAAGCTGGCCGCGTAGTCTGTTTCGTCGGTCACGGTGACGTGGGCGGTAAGACCCTTGGCCTCGAACCATTCCTTGAGCGCACCGTGCAGCACGATTTCGGGTTTGCCGCTGGCAGCCTTGGCAATTTCGCAGGTACGCCAGGTCATGGGCAAACGCATGCCCAGACCGATCGCCTTGCTGAAAGCCTCTTTGGCGGAAAAGCGGGTGGCCAGGTAGCGCAGGCCGCGCTCGGGCCAGCGCGCGCTGCGGGCTTTCCAGGTGGCGAATTCGGCGTCGCTGAGAATCTTCAGCGCAAAGCGCTCGCCATGCCGTTCAAAACTGGCGCGAACCCGGCGCACGTCGCAGATGTCTGTGCCTATGCCGTAGATCATGTGGAGATGGCCCCCACGGTCGCGCACTGCGTGTCGCTCCCTGCCCCCCGCGGGGGCCGCTGCGCCTGCGGGCCGGCAAAGCCGGACCCGCGGCCCTGGCTGGTATCAAGGCTCTTCCGGTGCTGCAACAAAGTGCCCATCAGGCGACGGGGACCGCATCGTCTATGCAGCGCAAGTAGTCTTTCACGGTGGCGCTGTAGCCCAACTCCAGCGCGTCGGCAATCAGCGCGTGGCCAATCGACACTTCCAGCACGCCGGGCACCGCATGCAGGAACTCGGACAGGTTGTCGCGGTTCAGGTCGTGGCCGGCATTCACTCCTAATTTGATAGCTGCCGCCGCCCGCCCGGCAAGGACAAATGGCTGCAAAGCCTTGTCTTTTTCGGCGGTACCCCAGGCGCGGGCATAGGTCTCGGTGTAAAACTCCACACGGTCGGCGCCCACGGCCTGGGCCGCGGCCATGGCTTCGGGCAGCGGGTCCATGAACAGGCTGACACGCACACCGCGTCTGTGAGCTTCTTCAATCAGCGGCTTCAGGCGCGCCGCGTCCTGGGGGAAGCTCCAGCCATGGTCGCTGGTGAACTGGTCTTCGCTGTCCGGCACAAAAGTGCACTGGTGCAGCGGCAGACCGCGCGCCGACAGGTTGCGCACAAACTCCATCAGGTTCTGCAGGGGGTTGCCCTCGACATTGAATTCGCGGTCGGGCCAGTCTTTCATCAGCGCAGCCAACTCGTACACGTCGTCGCTGCGGATATGCCGTTCGTCGGGCCGCGGGTGCACGGTGATGCCCTGGGCGCCAGCCTCCAGGCACAGCTGCGCGGCGCGCAACACATCGGGAATGCCGAGGTGGCGGGTGTTGCGCAGCAGGGCCACCTTGTTGACGTTGACCGACAGGGCAGTCCGGTGGCGTGGAGCGGGAGCGTGTACGGGGGGCATGGGAGGCGGATCCTTTACAGAGCCTGCAGATCGATCATCATCTGCCGGGTTTTGAGAACCTTCACATCGCAATGGTAGTGCAGCAGCGAGCGCAGCTGGGTTTTGAGTTCAGGCAGGTGGTTGATGCAGGCCTGCACCGTGTCGGTAAACGGTGCATCCTCCTTGAGCGTGGCCTGCAGGTCCAGCCACTGGCGGCCCTGCAGGCTGGCGCGGTCGTCGTCATGCGCCTCGCGCAGGCCGGCTTCGGCCACCAGCACGTAGCGGGCCTGCGGCTCCAACGGCGCCAGGGTGGCCGTCTGGGCGTCCAGCGTGGGCAGCAGGCCAATGTCACGCAGCAGGCGCAGCTCGAAAGCCCGCAGCGCGACCTGCAGCGTGTCGGCGCTCTGGCTCGCCAGCAGCTGAACGGTAGCGGCGTAAGCGTCAAACAACACGGGGTGCGGGTCATCGCGCGCCAGCAGGCGCATCAGCAGCTCGTTGAGGTAATACCCCGAGAGCAAGGCGTCCCCGGTCGGCATGACGTGGCCGCCCTGCCACTCGGCGCTGCGCAACATGCGGATCTCGGCGTCACCGCCGAAAGCGATATGAAGGGGCTGCAGGGGCAACAGGATGGGCCGGAAATTGGAACTCGGCTTCTTGGCACCGCGCGCCACCAGCGCGATGCGGCCGTAACTGCGGGTGAACACTTCCAGAATCAGGCTGGACTCGCTCCAGTCGTAGCGGTGCAGGACGTAGGCCGGCTCATCAGAAATACGCTTTGTTGCCACGTGCTCAACTCAGGCCAGCACCAAACACGAGACCAAAAATCAAGCAAGGGCCGTGGGTCTGGCTTTGCCAGCCCGCAGGCGCAGCGGCCCCCCCGGGGGGCAGGGAGTTACGCGAAGCGAACGACCGTGGGGGCATCACTCATACCCGAATGTTTTGACGCGTGCCTCGTCGTCGGCCCAGCCGGAGCGCACCTTGACCCAGATCTCCAGGAACACCTTGCCGCCGGTCAGCGCTTCCAGTTCGTGCCGCGCCTCAGTGCCGATGCGCTTGAGCTTTTCGCCCTTCTCGCCAATGATCATGCCCTTGTGGCCGTCACGCTCGACGACGATGGTGGCGGCGATCCTGCGCAGCTCGCCCTCCTGTTCGAACTTGTCGATGATCACGGTCGAGGTGTAGGGCAGCTCGTCACCGGTCAGGCGAAACAGCTTTTCGCGCACGATCTCGGCCGCCATGAAACGCTCGCTGCGGTCGGTCAGCTCTTCTGCGCCGTACATCCAGGGCTGCTCGGGCAGGTATTTTTCGCAGATGCCGAACAGACGCTCGACATCCTTGGCGTTGTTGGCCGACATGGGCACAAACTCGGCGAAGTTGTGGCGCTCCTGCATTTCCTTGAGCCATGGGGCAATGTCGGCGCGACGATGGATCAGGTCGAACTTGTTGGCCAGCAAAATGGCAGGCGTGCCGGCCGGAAGCAGCGAGAGCACCTTGGCGTCAGCCTGGTTGAACTGGCCGGCCTCGACCACGAACACAATCAGATCCACGTCGTTGACGGCGCCGACCACCGTCTTGTTGAGCGAGCGGTTCAGCGCGTTGCCATGCCGGGTCTGAAAACCGGGCGTATCGACAAACACATACTGGGTAGGGCCAACGGTGCGCATGCCGGTGATGCGGTGCCGGGTGGTCTGCGCCTTGCGCGAGGTGATGCTGATTTTCTGCCCCACCAGCGCATTGAGCAGGGTCGATTTGCCGACGTTGGGCTTGCCGACAATGGCGATCAGCCCGCAGCGCTGACCCTCGACTGGCGGCGCGTTGTTGGCACGCGCAGTCATGGCCTTGGCCAGCATGGCTTCCAGCTCGGCGTTGGGCTGCGCCAATTCCGCGCCTGCAGCTTTGCCGGCCTTGGCGTCAGCGGACGCAGCCGGACGCACCGGTCTTTTGGGGGTCTTTTTCTCTGAAGTCATGTGTCGGAGCCTGTTGACGGCTACCCTGGCAGCCGCCGGTTTCTTGTCAGTCGAGCGTTTTCACGTAAGCCAGCATGGCTGCCGCTGCGGCCTGCTCGCCGGCACGCCGGGAGCCGCCGATACCGCGCTCGGCGCGGCCGTATTCGCTGATTTCGCATTCCACATCAAAGGTCTGCTTGTGGGCCGCGCCCAGCGTTCCCACCACCCGGTAAATCGGCAGATTCATTTTGCGACCCTGCAGCCATTCCTGCAACTCGGTCTTCGGATCCTTGCCGATGGCCTGCATGTGCGGGTTGATTTCCACGTCCTGGAACAGCCGGCGGACCAATTGGTCCGCCTTGGAAAAGCCACCGTCGAGATAAACGGCGCCTATGACCGCCTCCAGCGCATCGGCCAGGATGGATGGTCGTTTTTGCCCGCCCGACTTGGCCTCGCCTTCACCCAGGCGAATCAGTTGCGGCAGTCCAAGCTGGACCGCCAGCTTGTGGAGGGTGTCCTGCTTGACCAGGTTGGCGCGCACCCGCGACAAATCGCCCTCAGGCAACTCGCTGAGCCGCTCATAGAGCAAGCCCGCTACCGCAAGGTTAAGCACGGAGTCACCCAGAAATTCGACGCGCTCGTTGTGATCGGCCGAAAAACTGCGGTGGGTCAGGGCCTGCTGTAGCAGGCGGGGGTTGGAAAACTCATGCTCCAGGCGCGTTTGCAGCGCCTGCAGGTCAGGGCTCAGTGGGGGACTTGCACGCACTTACTTGGATTTGCCCGTGTACTTGAGTAGCAGGTAGGCCGGCCCGCCGATGTGGATTTCCTTGTTATAGGCAAAACTGACAATGACCTTGTCACCGTCTTTGCTGATGACGAGGTCCTTGGGCGCAATCGATTTGATGTCGTCGATGGCGGCGGCATTCTCGAAGATCGTCCGCACTTCGGGAACAGTGTTGCCCCCCGCGGCCTTTTGGGCAGCCTTGCTAATCGCCTGGAATTCAACCAGTGTGGGAAACACCTGGGCCGCAATCACGCCCGTGAAAGCCAGCACCCCGCCCACAAACAGGATGCCGATGAAAGAAATACCGCGTTGCCGATTTTTCATGTGTTTCCCCAGCTTTTGTTAGTTGCGCCCAATGATCCGGTCTGCTCGCTGCTATGCGGTCATCCCAGCTCGCCCCTCAGTCAACCTTGCCAATGCGTTTAAGGTTACCAAAATTCATCCAGACAAAAAAGGCTTTGCCAACGATGTTAGCTTCTGGCACAAAACCCCAATAACGCGAGTCCAGTGAATCATCGCGGTTGTCGCCCATCATGAAATAGTGACCTTCGGGCACCTTGCAAACCACACCCTCGCTACTGTAACGGCAATTTTGCCGATAGGGGAAGTCGTCCGCACCGGCAATAAAGGCTGGCCGGTCCGCGTAATTAAGCAGGCGGTAGGTCTTGTCGCCATTGGTTTCCTGAAACTGTTTGGAGTACTGGAGGACATCTTCCTTAAAAAAATCGGCCAATGGAGTCTTCGGCAGCGGCTTGCCATTGATGGTCAGCTGCTTGTTGAGGTAGGCCACTTCATCGCCAGGCACTCCCACGACCCGCTTGATGTAGTCCAGGCTGGGTTTGGGGGGATAGCGAAACACCATCACATCGCCGCGCTGCGGGGTGTTGTTGTCAATGACCTTGAGATTGATGACCGGCAAGCGCACGCCATAGTGGAATTTGTTGACCAGAATGAGGTCACCGATCAGCATGGTTGGAATCATGGAGCCGGATGGGATCTTGAAGGGCTCGAACAGGAAAGACCGCAGCAGGAAGACCACGAGAATGACCGGGAACAGTCCGGCCGTCCAGTCCAGCCACCAGGGCTGCATGATCACCCGGGCGCGGGCCTCTTCTACATTGCCGTCAACCTGGCTGATGCCCTGGGCTGCCAGTTCCGCCCGGCGCCTGCCCGCCTCCTGCTCCATCATTTCGGCCACTTTGCGGCGCTGGGGCCAGAAATAGAACTTCTCGGCCAGCCAGTAAAGTCCCGTGACCACCGCCGCCAGAAACAGCAGCAGCGAGAAATTGCCTTCCACCATGCCCAGATACCAGGCGCCGCCGTAACCGACAAACAATGCCAGCACCAGCGCGGTAAGCGTGCTCATGAAGCCAGCCATTATTCTTCTACCTGCAAAATAGCTAGGAAGGCTTCCTGGGGAACTTCGACCGAACCGATTTGTTTCATGCGTTTTTTGCCCGCTTTTTGTTTTTCAAGAAGCTTTTTCTTGCGTGAAATGTCGCCACCGTAACACTTGGCAATCACGTTCTTGCGCAGGGCCTTGATTGTCTCACGCGCGATGATATTGGCCCCGATAGCGGCCTGGATCGCGACGTCGAACTGCTGGCGGGAAATGATCTCGCGCATCTTGGCTACCACTGCCCGGCCGCGGTAGGCGGACTGACTGCGGTGAACGATGATGGACAGCGCATCGACCTTCTCGCCGTTGAGCAGGATATCGACCTTGACCACGTCCGACGCCCGGAACTCCTTGAACTCGTAATCCATGGAGGCGTAGCCGCGGGAGACGGACTTGAGCTTGTCAAAGAAGTCCAGCACGATCTCGCCCAGCGGCATCTCGTAGGTCAGCATGACCTGCTTGCCGTGGTAGGCCATGTTGAGCTGTACGCCGCGCTTGAGGTTGGCCAGCGTCATGACGGCGCCCACGTAGTCCTGCGGCATATAAAGATGGACGGTGACGATAGGCTCGCGGATCTCGTTGACCCTGCCGGCATCGGGGATCTTCGACGGGTTTTCCACCTTGATGACCGTGCCGTCGGCCTGGAGCACTTCGTAGACCACGCTAGGCGCGGTGGTGATCAGGTCCTGGTCGAACTCGCGCTCGAGCCGCTGCTGGACGATCTCCATATGCAGCAGGCCCAGAAAGCCACAGCGAAAGCCAAAGCCCAGTGCCTGGCTGACCTCTGGCTCGTAATGCAGTGAGGCGTCGTTCAGCTTGAGTTTTTCCAGCGCGTCGCGCAACGAGTCGTACTCGCTGGCCTCGGTCGGGTAGAGCCCGGCAAACACCTGCGGCTGGATTTCCTTGAAACCCGGTAAGGCTTCGGTGGCGGTGGCGGCCGCCCCGCCGGTGCCGGTTTTGATCAGGGTCACGGTGTCGCCAACGCGCGCCGCCTGCAACTCCTTGATGCCGGCGATGATGAACCCAACCTCGCCAGCTTCCAGCGAAGGCCTCTGCTCAGTGTGTGGCGTGAACACCCCGAGCTGCTCGGCGTTGTAGGTGGCTTCGCTGGCCATCAGCTTGATGCGGTCACCCTTGGCCAGCCGACCGTCGACCACGCGCACCAGCATGACCACACCCACATAGGCGTCGTACCAGCTGTCAACAATCATGGCGCGCAACGCAGCGTCGGGGTTACCCTGCGGCGGCGGGATGCGGGCAATCACGGCTTCCAGAATTTCGTCGATGCCCATGCCAGTCTTGGCGCTACATGGAATCGCGTCGGTTGCATCGATGCCGATCACGTCCTCGATTTCCTGTTTGGCGTTCTCGGGATCGGCCTGTGGCAAATCCATCTTGTTGAGTACCGGCACCACCGTCACGCCGAGGTCGAGCGCGGTGTAGCAGTTGGCCACGGTCTGCGCTTCCACACCCTGGCTCGCATCCACTACCAGCAGCGCACCTTCGCAGGCCGACAGCGAACGGCTCACTTCATACGAGAAGTCGACGTGACCCGGCGTATCGATCAGATTGAGGTTGTAAATCTGGCCGTCGAGGGCCTTGTATTTGAGCGCGGCGGTCTGCGCCTTGATGGTTATCCCACGCTCTTTTTCGAGATCCATCGAATCGAGAACCTGCGCGCTCATCTCGCGATCCTGCAAACCGCCGCAGCGCTGAATGATGCGATCGGCCAGCGTGGATTTGCCGTGATCAATGTGCGCAATGATCGAAAAATTTCTGATGTGATTCATCAAAGGGAACGCCTAAGTGCTTGAAAGTATTGCGAAGAAACCGCATGCAATTCGCGAAAGCCATAAAAAAGGGCGCGTCACTTGTGACGCGCCCTGAACCAACAATCTATGGCAACTGCGAAGGTTGGAAGCTTCATTGTAGGCAAAAAGCCCGGAAGACATAGCCTCGAAATTGCCAAATTTTTCTCGTTGCAAGGCAGCAACATGAATTTTATCCACAACTTATTCACAATTTTAACTGGAAGCCTATGGACAACTTGTGGGCGATCTGTGGATCAGTAGTGAATCGTGCCAATTACTGTGTTTGGCGCAATTTTTATGGAGTCGATATATCCGAAAGATCCGGAATGATGCCTCCATTCTACCTAAATCAATCCTTAGATTTGCACAAATGTTAGTGTTTACAAACATTTTTACCGTTACCTGGTGGCAAAAATATTTTGTAAGCACCGGAAGAAAAGGCTTTTAACCAAACCCCTCAAAGCTGTCAGGTTATGAGGGTTTGCGTGTTCCGCGTTCGCGGGCCGCACCCAAACACCCCCCCGGTGCGGAATCAACGAGGAGGGCGAATCAGGGCAAACTGCGCAACGTCGGCGCGCCGAAACAATACATTGACCACTTTGGTCTTGTCGATACGTGCCAGCACGGCTTCAAATTCCTTCACGCCGGCAACTTCTGTGTTGGCAATCGCAAGAATCACGTCACCTTCACGCAATCCGGCGCGCGCGGCAGAACCCTCGCTCGCATCGACCTTGACACCTCCCTTGAGCTTGAGCTCCTTCTTGAGCGCGTCAGGCAATTCGCTCACAACCAACCCAATCGCTTGCGCGGGTCCGGCTACCGGCGGCTTGGTTTCAGGCGCCTGGGCTTTGCGCACCGGTTTTTCAGCTTCGACCTCGGCAATCGTCACATTAAAGTCGCGGGTTGCACCACGCCTGAACACCGTCACCGTCGTTTTCGTCCCGGGCTTCACATTACCCACCATCCGCGGCAAGTCAGTTGCCTTGTCGATGGCCTTGCCTTCAAATTTGGTGATGACGTCACCCGCTTCGATGCCGGCTTTTTCCGCCGGTGATCCGGCTTCGACACCACGGACCAGCGCGCCCTGCGGCTTGCCCAGTCCAATGGATTCCGCGACATCCTTGCTGACCTGGTCAATCTGCACGCCGATGCGGCCGCGTGTCACGCGCCCGCTGGCGCGAAGCTGGTCCGCTACGCGTGTGGCCTCGTCAATGGGAATGGCGAAGGAGATACCCTGAAAACCGCCGGAGCGCGAGTAGATCTGGCTGTTGATGCCCACCACTTCGCCACGCATATTGAGAAGTGGCCCCCCCGAATTGCCGGGGTTGATGGCCACATCGGTCTGGATGAACGGCAGGTAATCCCCGGTGTCGCGTTGCTTGGCACTGACGATTCCCGCGGTTACCGTGTTTTCCAGGCCAAAAGGCGAGCCAATCGCCATTACCCATTCACCCACCTTCAGGCGCGTGATGTCGCCGATTTTCACGGCAGGCAAACCCGTTGCCTCGATTTTGACCACCGCCACATCGGTGCGTTTATCCGCGCCAATAATCCTGGCCTTGAACTCACGCTTGTCGGTCAGGGTAACCAGCACTTCATCGGCACCTTCAACAACGTGCGCATTGGTCATGACCAGACCGTCCGCCGTCAGAATAAAACCCGAACCCACCCCACGCGGCTGATCTTCGTCCGGCTGTCCACGATCCGGCTTGGGTGCGCGCGGCATATTCGGAGGCACCGGAATGCCGAAGCGCCGGAAAAATTCGAGCATCTGCTCGTCGGCGCTGCTCGCCGCGCCGGCCTTGACCTTTTCCAGCGTGCGGATGTTGACCACGGACGGGCCTACCGCCTCCACCAGGTCCGTAAAATCAGGCAGGCCCCGTGCTTGCGCCATAACCACCTGGGCCGGCATCAAAGTCATGCTGGCCCCCAGCACCAACGCGGCAGCGACCAAGCAAGAACGCCCTTGTTTCCAGTTCAATGTAAGCATCATCAGCCTTCAATAAAAGTGATCCGGGAAAAATGAAAATCGCAGCCCCGCTGACATGGGGCTCTATTTTTTGCGTTCAAGTCCATCGGCAAACAGGCCCAAGGTGGCCATGGGCACCTCGCCCATCACGGTCAGCCAGTACGCGTCAATGCGGCGGGTCAGCGATTGCGTGGCACCCAGCGACATCTTCGACTCTTTCTGGTGACGCTGGCTGTCAAACGACTCGACAAAAATCGACACCGATGCCAGGCCGTCGGAAAATACCCATTGCATGGGATCGCTGCGGGACTGGCCCGCCAACGGGCGCTTGTAGCAACTCATGGACTTGAAACCGGGTACCGGGGTCTTGAGTGTCCAGCCTTCCGCACTGGCCGTGGTTTTAACGAGCCCCGGTTTTTCAACCTTGTAGCCGTCCACTTTGGCCATCATGCTTGCCAGCTTGTCGAGCTTGACCGGAGCATCGAGCTGGAGCTCGGAAAAAGCGGCCTGCTCCAGGACCTTGCCATCACCGTCCAGCGTCTGCAACTTGACCACCATGCCTTTTTTCTGCTCCGCCCAGACCCGGTAGCCAAAACGCATCGTGTCGCGGGGAATCAGGGCAACGATATCGGCCTCTACCCCCGCCACGCGCTCGCTGCCTTCCTGGCGAGCGGTGTAAAAATCAGCAATATGGCTGTCTGTGGACTTAAGCAGTTGGGGAAAAAGGCCCAGCGACTCCTGCTTCTCGGCACGCACCACTTTTTGATCCGGCATGAAGGTCACAACCTGATCGTTGTGTCGAAACACCGTGCGCGGGGCACCGGTCAATGTTTCGACCTTCTCCATCTGCTGCGTCCCGTCACAGACGTGCCAGATCCGCGCGCTGGACATGGCGCCGCCGGACGACACGACAAAAGTACCCACATAGGAACGGTTCCGGGAGGCCTCATGCATACGCATCAGCCACTCGTTGATGTTCCTGGACTCCGAAGGCGCTGAAGCTCCCGCCACCACCGGCGTCTGGGACGCTACATAATTAGTAGCGAACAATGCAAGTGCAACAAGGGCAAAGACGCGAAAAGGCTTGAAATTCATGGCAGGAACCGGCTTGTCGTTGAAGGCCATAAGCGGCTCAGCGACGCTCGCCCTGCGGCGCTTCAAATGTGGCATTGCGCAGGAAACCCGAAGGCACCTGCAAGGCCGACGCCCCCCCGGCCTGCTTGTGGGCCGCCAACAGCTCCTGCATCCGTGCGTCACGCACCATGGTTCCCTGCTCAGACACCACCAGCACCTGTTGCGCAGCAGGATTGACGACAGCCAATTGCGGTGCGGCCGGCGGGGAGAGAAGACTGGCTCCGACATTCCAGGCCACCGCCGCCACGGCGACCACAGAGGCAAACCCGGCGATCAGTTTCCAGGGGAAGAAATCATCATTGGCGGCTTCGTTTCCAGCCTGGCTGGCCGGCAACGGCAACCGCCCTGCAGGCAGCAGCACTTCCGTCGTTGCGGCGAAAGCGGGTTCCTGGCTCAAACGCACACGCAGGCGTTCGACAAAAGCGGTATCCGCAGCGTGCGGGGTCAACCCAGGGGACCGTAACACGTCACCAATGAGATGCCAGGTTTTCCAGCTCTCCATCGCCTGGGCATCGGCCTCGCACACCGCCAGCGCTTGCGCAAAGTCGTCGCTTGCCAACTGGCCGTCAGCCAGGGCGGATATCAGTTCAAGATGTTGCGTTGTCGGTGTCATGTTGTCCATGGGCAGCGTGGGCCTGCCGGGTTTCAGTCATTTGCTCGGGCATTCAGTCAATCGTTGCCATTTAACTTCACTTCACTCAGCTGCTCGCAGTGGGCGGCTGCTACCAGCGTTTGCCTGACTGGTTCTCCAGCAAGGGCTTGATCCTGGCGGAGATCGCTTCCCGGGCACGAAAAATCCGCGACCGCACGGTGCCAATCGGGCAGTTCATCGCTTCGGAAATCTCTTCGTAACTCAAACCTTCAATTTCCCGCAAGGTGATGGCCTGCCGCAGTTCTTCAGGCAAAGCCTCCATCGCGGCATTCACCATCTGGGCGATTTCCTTGCCGGCCAGCACTGCTTCGGGGGTTTCTGAACTTGTTAGTTCGTTTTCCAGGGGGGAAGTTTCATCATCGTCACCGGATTTAAATGAATTCTCGGAAACCGTCGGGTCGCGTTTGAGTTCCATCAAGGCCTTCTTGGCGGTATTGACGGCAATCCGGTAGAGCCAGGTATAGAACTGCGCCTCACCCCGAAATTGGGCCAGCGCCCGATAAGCGCGGATAAAGGTTTCCTGGGCGATGTCTTCCACCAGATCCACATCACGCACCATGCGTCCGATCAGGCGCTGGATACGGCGCTGGTACTTGACGACCAGCAACTCAAATGCCTTCTGATCTCCAGCAACCGTCCGTTCGACCAACATGGCATCGCTGTCACTGGCCTGGGCGGGGCCTTGCAGGGAAGATTCGTCCGTACTCATGAGCCAGGGCGCGGCAAAGGCAATTCCGTCAGATCATCAGCTGCATCAACAGCAGCCGCGCGGTCGCCAGGCGACGACGGGGCAATCAGGACGCGTTGAGCCGAATGGGCTGCACGCCGCAAATCGAGCCAACGCTCAGGCATCGCCGAGCGGGCCGCCCAAAGCCACAAGGGGGTATGGTCCTGATTCTCCAGGCGCAACAACATGGTGCGCTGCAGATCCAGCGCAACCGTTAGTTGCCGGCCCGGCATGCCTGCCAGATAAGCCTGGCTTTGCCAGCGCCAGACCTGACCATCCCAGCACAACTGTCCGGCCGGCGAGTTTTTCCAGCGCCAGGCCGCAGCCATACCTGAACCCAGCAACACCGTCAGCGTGAACCACAGCCGCCAGCCGGCCCCCGGTGTTATCGCCCACCAGAACCCCAGCACCAAGGCTCCGGCAAGCCAGAAGCCGAGCAAAGTCAGGCCCTGAACGAACGAACGCCCCAGCGGGTAGACAACCGATGGGGCGCTATGCATGGGCACGGGGAAAAGTAAGGGAGCTAAAACTCGCTGCAGGGCGTGAAATCGGGAGTGGCATCAGGCCCGCTTGAACACCAGGGTACCGTTGGTCCCGCCAAAACCAAAGTTGTTCTTCACGGCCACGTCTATCTTTAAATCCCGTGCCGTGTTGGCACAGTAGTCCAGATCACACTCAGGGTCCTGGTTGAAGATATTGATGGTGGGCGGGATCTTCTGATGATGCAGCGCCAGCACAGTGAACACGGACTCGATACCGCCGGCGCCGCCGAGCAGATGACCGGTCATGGATTTGGTGGAGCTGACGACCAGCTTTTTGGCATGGTCGCCAAATGCCAGCTTGATGGCATTGGTTTCGTTCAGATCACCCAATGGTGTGGAAGTACCATGGGCATTGACATACTGCACGGCATCAGCATTGATACCAGCGCTTGCAAGCGCCATATTCATCGAGCGGCGTGGGCCGTCAACGTCAGGCGAGGTGATGTGGTACGCATCCCCGCTCATGCCGAAACCGGTCAACTCCGCATAAATTTTCGCGCCCCGCGCCTTCGCATGTTCGTACTCCTCGAGCACCAGCACGCCGGCACCTTCTCCGAGCACAAAACCGTCGCGGTCTTTGTCCCAGGGACGCGAAGCCGTCTTCGGATCGTCGTTGCGGGTAGACATGGCCCGTGCAGCCGTGAACCCCCCTACACCCAGCGGCGAGACCGTCGCCTCGGAACCGCCGGCAACCACCACATCGCAGTCGCCGTATTCGATCATGCGCGCCGAAAGGCCGATGGCATGCAGGCCGGTGGTGCAGGCGGTCACGACAGCGATGTTGGGGCCCTTGAAACCGTACTTGATCGACACATGGCCAGAGATCATGTTGATGATCGAGGCCGGCACGAAAAACGGTGAAATACGGCGCGGGCCGCGGTTGGTCAGCTCAGCGTGGGTCTGCTCGATCATGGGCAAACCGCCAATACCCGAGCCGATGTTGCAGCCGATACGCGTCGCCAGCTCGTCGCCCAGCGCTTCGCCGGTCGGCAAGCCGCTGTCGGCTACCGCCTGGCAGGCAGCAGCCAGCCCCAGGTGAATGAACCGGTCCATATGGCGAGCTTCTTTTTCGGGGATGTAATCCGCGATATTGAAACCCTTGACTTCACCGGCAAATTTGCATGCATAACTGCTTGCATCAAATTGGGTGATCAGGTCAATGCCGGACTGACCCGACAGCAAATTGGCCCAGGAGTCGGCCACGGTGTTTCCCACCGGGCTGACACACCCCAGACCTGTCACAACGACGCGACGACGGCTCATGCACAAATCCTGAAGAAAGTCCCGTAAGGCCGAAGGCAGCCTTCCGGGCGGGCTGAAAAAAGACCGCGGTCTTTAAGCTTTTTGATGGGTGTTCGCGTAGTCAATCGCGTTCTGAACGGTGGTGATCTTTTCCGCGTCTTCGTCGGGGATCTCAATGCCAAATTCGTCTTCCAGAGCCATGACCAGTTCTACGGTGTCAAGCGAGTCAGCGCCCAAATCGGCCACAAAGGCTTTTTCGTTGGTGACTTGGCCTTCTTCCACGCCAAGTTGCTCGGCAATGATTTTCTTAACACGTGCTTCGATATCGCTCATAGTTCCCTCTGAGGGTTGTGAATTAATCCGTGATTTTAGCGTTGTTAGGGTTGATTCCCTAACCCGCCAGCCGGACGGATAAAACCCGGCTTGTGTCCTGCGCCTGCGAGTTGCCCGCGCCGCCATTATTCATGATACTGGTGACGTGAAGCAGCCCTGCAGCCGCTGGATGATTACATATACATCCCGCCGTTGACGTGAAGCTCCTGCCCAGTGATATAGCCGGCCTGCGGACTGGCAACAAAAGCTACCGCGTGCGCAATGTCCTGCGGCTTGCCCAGATGGCCCAGCGGAATCTGGCTCAGCAGGGCTTTTTGCTGCTCTTCAGGCAAACCGGCCGTCATGTCGGTTTCGATAAAGCCGGGCGCTACACAATTGACGGTGATACTGCGGCTGCCGAGTTCACGTGCCAGCGCGCGTGTCATGCCGGCCACGCCGGCCTTCGCCGCTGCATAGTTGGCCTGCCCCGCATTGCCGGAGGCGCCCACCACCGAGGTAATGCTGATGATGCGGCCATAACGCTGCTTCATCATGGTTCGCATCACGGCGCGGCTCATGCGGAACACCGCCTTCAAGTTGGTGTCCAGCACCGCATCCCAGTCTTCGTCTTTCAGCCGCATGGCCAGCATGTCGCGCGTGATGCCGGCATTGTTGACCAGCACCTGCAGGCCGCCATGTTCCTTGACGATGCTATCGATCAGTGCTTCGGCCGCTGCGGCATCATTCACGTTGAGGTTTTTTCCGGTGCATCCAGGAAAGGCCGCAAGTGCCTGGCTGATCTTTGCTGCGCCATCGTCTGTGGTGGCGGTGCCAATCACTTTCAGGCCACGCTGCGCCAATTCTTGCGCGATAGCGGCACCGATGCCGCGCGAAGCGCCAGTGACCAGCGCGATCTGTCCTTCGAACTTGATATCACTCATGTGAGCAACTCCCTGGTTTGCGCCAGACTGGCAGGGTCGAACATCGCCACCCCCGTCAGTTCGGCATCGATGCGCTTGACCATGCCGGCCAGCACCTTGCCCGGGCCGCATTCGACCACGGTGCTCAAGCCACGCGCCTTGATGACCTGCACGCACTCCACCCAACGCACCGGGCCGAAGGCCTGCTCGTACAAGGCGGCGCGAATGCGGTCAGGGTCGGTTTCGACCGCAACTTCAATGTTGTTGATCACGGGAATCTGCGGCGCTGCAAAAGCAGTCGCTGCAAGTTTTTCCCGCAGCTTGTCAGCAGCGGGCTTCATCAGGCTGGAGTGAAACGGTGCCGAAACCGGTAACGGCAAGGCCCGCTTGGCGCCGTTGGCCTTGAGCACCTCGCAGGCTTTTTCGACAGCAGCCTTGCTGCCGGCGATCACTGTCTGCATGGGGTCGTTGAAATTCACGGCTTCGACCACTTCGGCAGTTCCCAGGCCAAAGGTGCGCACAGCTTCGGCGCAGCCTTCAATGACTTTGGCGGCCTCCATGCCCAGAATTGCCGCCATGGCACCCACGCCCACGGGAACAGCTTCCTGCATGGCCTGGGCACGAAAACGCACCAGCGGTGCAGCCTGGGTAAGACTCAAAACTCCGGATGCCACCAAAGCGGAATACTCACCCAGGGAGTGCCCGGCAACCACAGCCGGCGCGGCGCCGGTTTCGGCCATCCAGGCGCGATAAGCGGCAACACCGGCGACCAGCATCACCGGCTGGGTGTTGGTGGTCAGACCCAAGGCCTCTTTCGGCCCCTGGCTGATCAGTTGAGCCAGATCTTCGCCAAGCGCATCCGAGGCTTCGCGCAATGCTTCCAGCACGGCCGGATGATCACCCCAGGCGTCCAGCATGCCGACAGCTTGCGATCCCTGTCCGGGAAAAACAAAAGCAAAAGGTTTCATAAAATATTGATGAAAATAGCTTCCAGCCCTTATTCAGCGGGCGCAAGCAGCTATAGATTCAGGAGTACCGCGCCCCAGGTGAAGCCGCCGCCGACGCCTTCGAGCATCAACGTCTCCCCTTTTTTGATCTTGCCGCTGCGAACCGCCACATCCAGAGCCAGGGGAATGGACGCTGCCGACGTATTGCCATGCTGGTCCACCGTGACGATGAGTTTTTCCATCGGCATCTTCAATTTTTTCGCGGTGCTCTGCATGATGCGGATGTTCGCCTGGTGGGGAATCAGCCAGTCAATGTCGGTGTCCTGCAATCCGGCTTTGGCCAGGGTTGCGCGAGCCGCGTCTTCAAGCACACCCACGGCGAGCTTGAAAACGGCCTGGCCGTCCATCTTGAGCAGGGGGTCGCCCAACACCTTGCCGCCGGACACCGTGCCGGGCACACACAAAATACCGACGTGTTTGCCATCGGCGTGCAAATCCGTCGCAAGAATGCCCGGCGTCTCCGACGCCTCCAGCACCACAGCGCCTGCGCCGTCGCCGAAGAGCACGCAGGTGGTGCGGTCCGAAAAATCCAGAATGCGCGAAAACACCTCGGTACCGATCACCAGCGCCTTGCGCGCCGAGCCGGTCTTGATCATCGCGTCGGCAACCGTCAAGGCATAAACGAAGCCGCTGCACACCGCCTGGACATCAAAGGCCGGGCAACCGGCGATGCCAAGCTTGTTCTGAAGAATGCAGGCGACCGAGGGAAACACCATGTCCGGGGTCGATGTCGCCACGATGATCAGGTCGATATCGGCAGGCTGCACACCTGCAGCCTGCATGGCCTTTTTGGCAGCTTCGACGCCGAGATCGCTGCTGCAGACCTCGGGCGCAGCAAAGTGGCGGGCGCGGATGCCGGTGCGTTCAACAATCCATTCATCCGACGTTTCAACGCCCTGGGTAGCCAGCTCGGCGGTGAGTTCGGCGTTGCTCAAGCGGCGCGGAGGTAAGTAACTGCCAGTGCCTGTGATGCGGGAATAGGGGCTCATGAATAACTTAATGTGCTGCAGTGGGAGCAACAAGTTCGACCGGTGCCGGTACCGCCGGCGCCTCTGCAGTTGCCGTGGTGGCCAGCAGAGGTGCTGCGTGGGCAATACGTTCTCTCACCCGGTCGAGCAGATTGTTGCGAGCTGCATCATAAGCCCGATTCAAGGCCTGTTCGAAGGCAAAGGCGTCGGCCGAACCGTGACTCTTGAATACCAGGCCGCGCAAGCCCAACAACGCCGCTCCGTTGTAGCGCCGGTAGTCCATGCGATTTTTAAGCGCATTTAACACCGGATAGGCCATGATGGCAGCAGTTTTCGTGATGATATTGCGAGCGAACTCCGCCTTGAGAAATCCAACAATCATTGTTGCCAGGCCTTCGCTGGTTTTCAGTGCCACGTTGCCTACAAAGCCATCACACACCACAATGTCGGTCGTACCCTTGAAAATATCGTTGCCTTCAACATTTCCGAAGAAGTTCAAATCGCCGGAATTACCGGCAGATCGAAGCAGTTCGCCTGCTTTTTTGATGGTGTCGTTACCTTTAATGACTTCTTCACCGATATTGAGCAGGCCCACAGAGGGAGTTTCGTTGCGCTTGAGCACTGAAACCAGCGCCGAGCCCATGACGGCAAACTGCAGCAGGTGCTCGGGCGTGCAGTCCACATTGGCTCCAAGGTCCAGGACAGTGGTTGCGTCACCCTTGGCATTGGGCATCAATGCGGCAATCGCCGGCCGATCAATCCCTTCCAGGGTCTTGAGTAAATAACGGGCGATCGCCATCAGTGCGCCGGTGTTGCCGGCGGATACAGCGGCCTGGGCGGCGCCGTCCTTGACCTGGGCAATGGCCACCCGCATGGACGAGTCTTTTTTGCGACGAAGGGCAACTTCGATCGGATCGTCCATGGTTACCACCTCGGAGGCGGCGACGATCTGGCAACGCGGATGGGCCTGAAGGCGGAAAAATTGTGGCTGAACGGCCAGCACGGCGGGTTGACCGACCAGCAGAACCGAAGCTTCGGGGTGATTGTCCAGAAAGGCCAGACTGGCCGGGACGGTAACCGACGGGCCGAAATCCCCGCCCATGGCGTCGACAGCTATCCTGATCATGGCAGGACCGGCGCAGTCAGAAAATGGGAATTCAACAAAACAAAGGCCCGCAGGATGAGTGCGGGCCAGTCGTTAAAGCGCGAAATTACGCTTCGGATTTTGTTTTCAGCACCTTGCGGCCACGGTAGAAACCGGTGGGGCTGATGTGGTGACGCAGGTGCGTCTCGCCAGTGGTGGGCTCGACAGCGATGCCCGGAACGGTCAAAGCGTTGTGTGCACGGTGCATGCCGCGCTTGGAAGGTGATTTTTTGTTCTGTTGGACGGCCATGATCCGCTCCTGAGGGGGTATAGGGTTGGT
The DNA here is from genome assembly GCF_002001015.1 of Polaromonas sp. A23. Classification (GTDB taxonomy): domain Bacteria; phylum Pseudomonadota; class Gammaproteobacteria; order Burkholderiales; family Burkholderiaceae_C; genus Polaromonas. The sequence continues at coordinate 25,791 of NZ_MUNO01000034.1, forward strand.
AAATACGCCACAAGCTCGTGAGAAGGACTGCAGCGCCAAGCCCTCCATTATAGCGCGATACGGCCAGGCTTTCCACTGCCCGTCCGTCCCCCGTGGAATAAGGCATCTTCAGGGACTTTTCCCCCGCCAAACCAAAAACTGCGGTCCCAGCCTTGCCGGGAGCCGGAAAACAGCCTATTTTTTCTTTTTCAGCTGCTCAAGCGCCGCAAACGGGTGAGGCTTGGCGTCTTCCTGCTGCGCCAGTTCGCCCTCCCCGGCACTGAAAACAGGGGCGACCGGGCAGGTCTCGTGCATGGGCACCAGGGGTAAGGCCATCAGCAATTCGTCTTCCAGTACGGCCAGCAGGTCGAACTGCGGCGCCATCACCAGCAGGTCTTCTTCCGACTGGTCGTCTTCGGCCATGGCAATATCTTCGTCGGCCACAAAACGGTACCACTGGTCAATCTCGATCGGCACCGGCACCGCGCCCATGCAGCGCTGGCAGGTCAGCGGCAGCGTGGCCCGGGCCTCCAGATGCAGCCAGACATCGTCTTCGGCGCCCGTGCGGGGGCGCAATTCGGCCCTTGCCTGCCAACTGACAGACGAATCGGGTTCCAGCCCTTGTGTTTCCTGCGCAAGGCGCTCCATATTTGATAGCGGCGTGCGTTCGACCAGGGGCTGGCCTTCCTGGGCAAAAGCCTGCATGTTGAGGCGCTGAACGTGGTGGTTTCTGGACATGCAGGCAGTGTAAGAGAATCAAAGGATGAACCCCGCCCTTCCCACCGACGCTCGCGCCGAC
>NZ_MUNO01000035.1 GCF_002001015.1 Polaromonas sp. A23
GACCTGACGCGCTTCGCGCGTCAGGTCTCCCCGCATCCGCACCCGTATCTGTTCCCGATTCCGCTCCCACCCCATTTCCCCACCCTTCTGTATGCGCCGAGGAGCGGAGGCAAAAGCGGATCAGGGCTCGCGATTGTCTGAGCCGAAGGCGAGTTCGAGCGAGACCCCGCTTTTGCCGAGCACCGCAGGTTGCCCGTAGCGAAGCGGAGGGACGCAGACAGCAGGGTCGCCTTTTCTTTTGCTTACTTTTCTTTTGGCGAAGCAAAAGAAAAGTAAGTTGCCGCCGGGCAACCCCCAGCTTGCTGGCAAACCACAAACATAGGAGGCAAAGAAGGCTTCGGCAAGCTCAGGACAGGTCAAGCTCAGCCCGAACGGGCGGGTTGCATTCGCTATGAATTAAATAGCTGCTCGCACCCGAATCCATTGGACAAACACGAGATTTCTATCGAATCAGGATCAGCTCAACTATCGCAGTAACTCACTCGCCTGCCGCGCCAGCCCAGTCACCCGCCCCCAGTCCCCACTAGCCATCGCATCAGCCGGCACCAGCCAGGACCCCCCCACACAAACCACATTGGGCAGACTCAGAAACTCCGCCGCATTGGCAGCAGTGATACCGCCAGTGGGACAAAACTTCACGTCACCAAACGGCCCGCTCCAGGCCTTGAGCATGGCCAGCCCGCCGGCCTGCAGTGCCGGAAAAAACTTGAGCTCGGTAAACCCGTCTTCCTGCGCCGCCATGATCTCGCTGCCTGTCGCAACGCCGGGCAACAAGGGCAGGTGCGCATCGCGACATGCGGTGCCAACTGCATGGGTGTAGCCGGGGCTGACGATGAAGCGTGCACCGGCCATGGCGCAGGCCTGCACATCGGCCGCGCTGCGCGCCGTGCCGGCACCGATCACGGCCTCGGGCACCTCGCGGGCGATGGCTTCGATGCAGGCCAGCGCCTGCGGCGTGCGCAAGGTTACTTCCAGCATGCGGATGCCGCCGGCCACCAGCGCACGTGCCAGTGGCACCGCGTGCGCCACTTCGGTCAACACAATCACGGGGATAACCGCGGCATCCTGCATGATCTGCAGCGCCGTCAGCGACTGCTTGGTATTGATCTTCACATCCATGACGGCGCTCCTTCTTCAGCAGTCAATGCATGCCGGCGCATGCCAGCGAACAGCTCACGGCCCAGCCCCAGCCCATTGGCATCACGCAGGGCTTGCGGCATCACGTCGGGTTGCCGTGATGCCCATTCATCAGCGGCAATCTTGACCTCCAGTGTGCCTGCAAGAGCGTCGAGCAAAATCACATCACCGTCGCGTACCTTTGCGAGTGCGCCGCCTGCTGCCGCTTCCGGCGACACGTGAATCGCCGCAGGCACCTTGCCGGAAGCACCACTCATGCGTCCGTCGGTCACCAGCGCCACCTTGAAACCCTTGCCTTGCAACACCGCAAGCGGTGGCGTTAACTTGTGCAGCTCGGGCATGCCGTTGGCTTGCGGCCCCTGCCAGCGCACCACACACACGACATCGCAATCAAGCTCACCGGCCTGGAATGCGAGGTGCAAACCTTCCTGCGAATCAAACACCCGGACTGGCGCCTCGATGACGTGGCGGTCGTCAGGCACGGCGGACACCTTGATCACGCTCCGCCCCAGGTTGCCCTTGAGGAGCTTGAGGCCACCGCTGGGACTGAAGGGGCGGCTCGCTGGGCGAACCACGGCCTCGTCTTTGGTTTCACCCATCTCGTGCCAGGCCAGCTTGCCGTCCACCAGCGCCGGCTCGCGCGTGTATTCGCGGATGCCGCCTTCGCGCACGGTGAGCACGTCCTCGTGCATGAAGCCGCCGTCAAGCAACTCGCGAATCACAAAACCTGTGCCGCCTGCCGCCTGAAACTGGTTCACGTCAGCACTGCCGTTGGGATACACATGAGTCAGCAGGGGAACCACATCCGACAGCGCGGAAAAATCGTCCCAGTCGATCACGATGCCGGCCGAACGCGCCACCGCCACCCAGTGAATCAGGTGGTTGGTGGAGCCACCGGTCGCCAGCAGCGCCACCATGGCATTGACGATCGCGCGTTCATCAACCACCCGGCCTATGGGCGCAAAGCGCTTGGACGATTTGACAATCCCGAGCACCGTGCGCGCCGCCTCGCGGGTCAGTTCGTCGCGCAGATTTCCACCCGGGTTTACGAAAGCGGTACCGGGCACATGCAGCCCCATGGCTTCGAGCAGCATCTGGTTGCTGTTGGCCGTGCCGTAAAAGGTGCAGGTGCCCGGGCTGTGGTACGACTTGAGTTCGGCATCGAGCAGCTCGGCGCGCCCCACCAGGCCCTGTGCGGCTTGCTCGCGCACGCGGGCTTTCTCCTTGTTCGGCAAACCTGAAGGCATGGGGCCGGCCGGTACAAACACCGTGGGCAGGTGGCCGAAATGCAGCGCACCGATCAGCAGACCCGGCACGATCTTGTCGCACACGCCCAGCATCAGCGCAGCATCGAACATGTCATGGCTGAGGGAAACAGCCGTAGCCATCGCAATCACGTCGCGGCTGAACAAACTGAGCTCCATGCCCGGCGTGCCCTGCGTCACGCCGTCGCACATGGCGGGCACGCCGCCGGCCACCTGCGCCGTGGCGCCGTGCAAGCGCGCTTCCCACTTGATGAGGTCCGGGTAAGGCTGCAGCGGTGTGTGCGCAGACAGCATGTCGTTGTAGGCGGTGACGATGCCAATGTTGGGCGCGCGTTGGGTAACGACCTTGAAGCGGTCATCCAGCGGCATGCCGGCCACGGCATGCGCCACATTGGCGCAGCCCATGCGCTCAACGCCGGCGGCGCGGGTGGCCGCGCCGTCAAGGCGCTGGAGATAGGCACTGCGCGAGGTGCGGCTGCGTTCACGGATACGCGCGGTGACGTCGGCGATGGTGGAATGAAGCGTCATTGTTTTTTCTGGCCGCCAAAAAGAAGGCGGCAAATGATGGTTTAGTAACTTTATTACATCATCCATCGTACCGGGTTACCAACGGTTTGAAAAGGCAAGTGGTTACAGACCGGTTACCCCGGAGGGACAAAAAGCGCTGACGCAGTGCGGCTTACTGCAGGGTGATCTCCACCCGTCGGGCTTCGGCGTCATTGCCCGATCCGGCTGTCTGTTCGGGCTTTTGCAGCGTGATCTGGCCCTCTGCAACGCCGGCCTCTTTGAGCGCGTCACGCACGGCCATCGCACGCTTGCGGGCCAGTTCGATATTCACGGCGGCATTACCCTTAGGGTCGTGAAAGCCGGCGATCACTACCTTTTTTCCACCCTTGGCAGCCCGGACGACATCCACCAGGGCCTCACTTGCGCCCGGAGCCAGCTCCGCCTTGCCGGAGGCAAAGTAGAACTTGACCACGCCGTACTCCACAGTAATGCTGGCTGCATCGGACACCGCCTGCGCGGAGAGCGCCGGTGCCGGCTCCGGGGGGCTCGGTACAGCTACAGGCACCGCTACGGCGGCAGCCGGCGAGGCCGCACCTTCGGCTACGCCAACCTGCCCCACAGGAAAGGGCCTGGCCAACGCAACAGCAAGCACGAAGCCGACAACCAGGGCAACCAGGGAAAAAACAAGGCCCAACACAAGGCCTTGTTGTTCATCATCTGACGGGGAAGACATGTAAAGAAAGACTCCGTGAAAGCCGGCGGCCGTGCCTGTCAAGGCTAAGAGAATAACCAGCGTGTTCGCCAGTTTGCGCTGGTCATTGTAAAGTGTGGCCGTGGACGAAAACCCCCTTAACGACCTGCAACCTGTGCGGGACCCAGCCCCGATGCTGGAGCGTTTTTTACACCAGTGGGGTGGCCGCGATGACCTCTGGATTTTCGGCTACGCCTCGCTGATCTGGCGGCCTGATTTCGACTTTGCCGAGCAACGGCGCGCCAGGGTGCACGGCTGGCATCGCGCGCTGAAGATGTGGAGCCGCATCAACCGCGGTACGCCCGAATGTCCGGGGCTGGTCTTCGCATTGCTATCGGGTGGCAGTTGCCACGGTGTGGTGTACCGGGTGCCCCGGCATGAAGTGCCCGACGTGGTGGCCCGGCTCTGGCTGCGCGAAATGATCACTGGCGTTTACGATCCGCGCCTGCTGCGTTGCAATACCGACACCGGCGCGGTGCAGGCGCTGGCCTTCACCCTTTCGCGGCGAAGCCCCAACTTCACCGGTGAACTCAGTGAAGCGCGTTACCGGCAAATTTTTTCGGACTCCTGCGGCCGTTATGGCACGACGCGTGACTACGCTCACCAGACGCTGCTGAGCCTGCAGAAACACGGCATTTCGGATGCCACGCTTGCACGATTACTCGAATTGTCACAAACGAAAGTTGCCAGCGACGAGCCGCGCGCATAAAGTCAGAAGGTTTTCCTTTTTACATCCACCCCCGGAGACCCTGATGAAAAAAACCTTGTTCCTGATCGCCACCGCTGCTTTGCTGGGTGCGTGCGCCTCCATGAGCGGTAGCCCACGTGCCACGGCCAAGCTGCAGTCCACCACCGGCAACACCACCAGCGGCAGCGTCAGTTTTGTCCAGAGCGGCAGCAAGGTTCTGGTCAGTGGAGAGGTGCGCGGCCTCAAACCTGGCGCCGAACACGGTTTTCATGTCCATGAAAAAGGGGATTGCTCGAGCGGCGACGGTATGAGCACAGGCGGGCACTTCAATCCGGCAGGCGGCCCGCACGGCAACCACGGCATGGGCATGCACCACGCGGGCGACCTGCCCAGCCTGAAAGCCGACGCCAATGGCGTGGCCAAAATCAGTTTTGAATCAAGCACCATTGCCGTCGGCAGCGGCGTTACCAACATCGTCGGCAAAGGCCTGATTGTTCACCGCGACCCGGACGACTACAAAACCCAGCCGACCGGCAACGCCGGGCCGCGCCTCGCCTGCGCGGTCATAAGTTAGCCCCCACGGTCGCTCACTTCGTGTAGCTCCCTGCCCCCCGAGGGGGCCGCTGCGCCTGCGGACTGGCGAAGCCAGATCCGCGGCCCCTGCTTGAATGAAAACTCCGCTTGGTCAACGAGCGGCTAGCAACGCTTCGGCCCGCGCCAGGTCGTCCACGGTGTCGATATCGGTCACTGTGCCGACATCGTCCAGCGCCAGAAACGCTACTGAATTGATAGCTTCTCGCGCCCGCACAACAAGGGCTGCACCCTGATTTCCCTTCAAACCCAGCAAGTCTTCTCGGCAGGAAGCCGCAAAGCCGACCGGGTGGCCGCGCGTGCCTTGGTACAGCGGAATCGCTACAGCGTGCTGCGCCAGCGCCTGGGCCACGGCGCGCAGGGTGTCGCTGCGCACCAGCGGCAGATCGCCAGGCAGCACCAGCCAACCCGCAGCGTCAGGCGTGGCGCGCACGGCCGCTGCAATCGAGTCACCCATGCCGGGATGGCCAGCTTGCTCCAGGTGCCAGGGCAAGCCGCTGGCCGCCACGGCGGCCAGCGTGTGTTGCAGCACCGGCTTGTCGGCCAGCAAGGCCTGCAGCTTGTGCGTGCTGCCGCCGGATGCGGTGAAACGTTCACCGCGGCCCGACGCCAGCACCAGCACCGTGGGCAAGTCGGCTTTGGGCCGGGCTGCGTCCATCAGGCCAGCTTGAAGGGCAGCTCGCGCGGAGCCTGCCCCGTCAGCCGCGCCACGGCATTGGCAAAGGCCGGCGCCAGCGGCGGCAGGCCGGGCTCGCCCATGCCGGTGGGCGCGTCGGCGCTGGGCACCACAAACACGGCGACCGTCGGCATGTCGGTGATGCGCGGCACGGCGAAGTCACCGAAGTTGCTTTGCTCGACCACGCCGTCTTTCAGCGTGATGGCCGCACCCGGCAGGCACATCGACAGGCCCATCAATGCCGCGCCCTGGATTTGCGCCTCGATGCTGGTCGGGTTGATCGCCAGGTTGCAGTGCACGCCGGCCGTGACCGCATGCAACACCGGCGTCTTGTCCTTGACCGAGGCTTCGACCACGTAGGCCACCACGGTGTTGAAGGACTCGTGCACCGCCACACCCCAGGCCCGGCCTGCCGCCAGCGTGCGTTTGCCGTAGCCGGATTTGTCCACCGCGAGCTGCAGCGCCGTGCTGTGGCGCGGGTGTTTGCTGCCGAACTGCTTCATCCGGTAAGCCACCGGGTCCTGGCCGCTGCCGCGTGCAATCTCGTCGATCAGTGTTTCCATCACGTAGGCCGTGTGGGTGGAGCCGACACTGCGCCACCAGAGCACCGGCACATTGACCTTCGGGTGATGCACCGACAGCCGCATTGGAATGTCGTAAGGCTCTTTCATGCCCTCGACCATGGTGGTGTCCACCCCGTCCTTGACCATGAAGGCTTCAAAGGGTGAGCCGCCCACGATGGACTGGCCGACGATCACATGGTCCCAGGCGAGGATGTTGCCCTGCGCATCCAGGCCGATCTCGGCACGGTGTACATGCATGGGCCGGTAGTAGCCGCCCTTGATGTCATCCTCGCGGCTCCACAAGGTGCGCACCGCGGCGTTCAGGCCGGCAGCGCGCGCGGCTTTGGCAACGGCGCAGGCCTCCACCACATAGTCGCTGCTCGGAATGGCGCGGCGGCCGAAACCACCACCCGCCATTTGCACATTCATCTTCACGTTCTGCGGCGGCACGCCCAGCACCTTGGACGCTGCCATGGTGTCCAGCCCGGGCATCTGCGTGCCCAGCCAGAGCTCGGCGCGCGTGTCGGCGCCCTGCCCGCTGAACTGCACCGTGCAATTGAGCGGCTCCATGGGCGCATGGGCCAGGTAAGGAAAGACAAACTCGGCGCTGATTTTTTTCGGCGCCGCCGCCAGCTTGCCGACATCGGCGTTGTACTTGATGGCACCCGTGGTTTGCGCCAGCGCGCGGTAGCTGGTCAGCTGTTTGGCGCTGTCCACCTTCTCGACAGCACTGGTGTCCCACTCGACCTTGAGGGCATCACGGCCCTGCTTAGCCGCCCAGTAGCCCTCGGCCAGCACCGCCACGCCTTCGCCGCCGCGGTCCAGCGGCACACGCAACACGGCCTTGACGCCAGGAATGGCACGGGCCGCCGCATCGTCAAGCGACCGGACCTTGCCCGCAAAAACCGGCGGGTGCGCCACCACCGCTGTCAGCATGCCGGGCAGGCGCACGTCAATACCGTAGCTCTGGTTGCCGGTGGATTTGGCACGCGCATCGAGCCGGCCCGTGGGCTTGCCGATGATGCGGAACTGCTTCGGGTCCTTGAGCGTGACCTGCTCCGGCACTGGCTGCTTCATCGCGGCTTCGGCCAGCTCGCCGTAAGTCAAGCGTTTGCCGCCGGGGCCGATCACCACACCCTGCTGGGTGCGCAGGCTGCCTGCATCCACGCCCCACTGCGCAGCGGCCGCAGACACCAGCATGGCGCGCGTGCGGGCACCGAGTTCGCGGTACTGCGTGTACGAATTCTTGATCGCGCCGGAGCCGCCGGTGAGGTGCATGCCGAAGGCCGGGTCAACATAGGCCGGGTCTGCATTGCCGTGCTGACTCTTCACCAGGCGCCAGTCGGCGTCAAGTTCCTCGGCCAGGATCATGGGCAGGCCGGTCTGTACGCCCTGGCCGAAATCGAGGCGGTTGATGGTGACGGTGACCGTGCCGTCCTTGTCGATGCGGACAAAGGCGGAAGGCTGCTGGGTTGGCTTCAGGCCGGATGCGGCCGCCGCAGGCGCTGCGCCCTGGGCTTGTGCCAGCAGCGGAAAAGCGCCGAGCGCAAAACCACCGGCCGTGGCGACCTTGAGAAAGCTGCGCCGCTGCAGGCCGGCAGTTGCTCCGTTTTCAGGAGCATCCTGCCCTTGAAGATAAAGGGCTTGCAGACCTTTTGGCAACTGGTCGAAGATATTGGAAGAAGTGGTGTTGTACATGGTGTTCTCCTTCAAGCCAGTGTCACGGCGGCGTCTTTGATGGCAGCGCGGATGCGCACGTAAGTGCCGCAGCGGCAGATGTTGCCGGCCATGGCCGCGTCGATGTCTGCGTCGGTCGGTTTGGGCTTGGTCTTGAGCAGCGCCGTCGCGCTCATCACCTGCCCGCTCTGGCAGTAACCGCACTGCGCCACGTCATGCTTGACCCAGGCGGCCTGCACGGCCTTGCCGACGCGGTCAGTTGCCACCGCTTCGATGGTGGTGATCTTCTGGCCGACAGCTGCCGACACCGGCGTCACGCAGGAGCGGATGGGCGCGCCGTTGAGATGCACGGTGCAGGCGCCGCACAGGGCCGCACCGCAGCCGAACTTGGTGCCTGTCATGCCCAGCGTGTCACGCAGGGCCCAGAGGATGGGGGTGGATTCGGCGGCGTCGACAGCGACGTTTTTGCCGTTGATGTTCAGGGTGGGCATCGTGGATCTCCTTGTAGGAATGAGCGGTAGCGGAACAAAAAAAGAACGAACGAAAGAACGGAAGGTGACGAATTCTTATTCGCTTAAATTAGGTGAGTGTTAGCTTGAATCCATAACGGTCAGGCCTTGATGGCGTCCCAACACAGCGAAAAGGCAGCCAGCTGCACGGCCTCGTCGTCTGGCAGCACCCCGGTGCGGATCAGGTTGGCGGTTTCGCGTACCGAACCCACCACGCTGGCCGTCAGCAGGGGCAGCGGCACCGGTTTGAAAATCTCCTGCTGCTGGCCCTCTTCCATGAGCGCCAGAAAGCCGGCGGCAAGCCGGGTAGAAAGTTCGCGGTTGCCCTGAGTGAACCAGGGTGAGTTGTAGTACTGCTCCTGGAACACCACTTCGGCGTAACGCTCCAGCCGGTGCCGCAGCAGATTGCCCCAGATGCGGCGCACCCGGCTACGCAATGGAGCGCCAACTTGCACCCCTTCCATCAGGCGCTGCATGGTCGCGGTTTTGGCATCCTGATAAAGCTGGCTGATGAGTTCGTCCTTGGAGGGGTAATAGACGTACAGCGTGCTGGTGGCGATGCCGGCCGTCTTCGCGATGTCAGCCATGGTCAGGCCGCTCAGGCCGGTTTGGGCCACCAGATTGAAAGTGGCCTCGGCAATCGCACGCTGCTTTTCGTCGTCTTTGGGTTTCATCGAAATTCGAATATAGCCGAATAATAATTCGCTTTCAAGTCCGCGGCCTTTCCTGACCTTAGGGCCACACCAGACCGTGCACAATCGCAAAGATGAGCTCCCCCAACTCCATCGCCAGCCTGCGCAAAAGCTACGAACGCGCTGAACTCAACGAAGAAGCCTCGCACGCCGACCCGCTCCAGCAATTCGACCAGTGGCTCAAGGAAGCCATCACGTCTGAGGTGCCCGAACCCAATGCCATGACCCTGGCCACCGTGGCGGCCAATGGGCGCCCTTCGACCCGCATTGTGCTGATCAAGGGATATGACGAGCGCGGCATTGTCTGGTACACCAATTACGACAGCCGCAAGGGCGAGGAGCTGGCCGCCAACCCCTTTGCCGCCCTGCAGTTTCACTGGGTGGAACTGGAACGTGTGGTGCGTATTGAAGGTGTGGTGGAAAAAGTTTCAGCGCAGGAAAGCGACGACTATTTCAAAAGCCGGCCGCTCGATTCACGCATAGGCGCCTGGGCCAGCCCGCAAAGCCAGGTCATTCCCAACCGCGGCGTGCTGGTGGCCAATGCCGCCAAATATGGCGCGAAGTTTCTGCTGCAGCCGCCGCGCCCGCCGCACTGGGGCGGCTATCGCCTCAAACCGGACAACTGGCAGTTCTGGCAAGGCCGCCAAAGCCGGCTGCATGACAGGCTGCGCTACACGCTGCAGGGCGAGGCCGGCTGGCTGCGCGAGCGTCTGGCGCCCTGAACACAGGTCAAGGCGCGCCGGTTTCCAGCTGCTCGATGGCCTGATCGGCCACCGCATCAAGCTGCGCCTGCGGCACCAGCCCCGGCGCAATTTCCGCCAGCGGCACCAACACAAAAGCCCGCTGCGCCATGCGCGGGTGTGGGACTGTCAGCTCGTGTGATTCGATGCGGGCACTGCCGTAGAGCAACAGGTCAAGGTCCAACGTGCGCGGGGCATCGCGGTAAGGCCGCTCGCGACCAGCTGCCTGCTCGAGTTGTTGCAACTGTTGCAACAGGACGGGCGCGGTCAAACCCGTCTCCAGCGCCACCACGGCATTGACGTAATCGGGGCCTGTTAGCTGGGCGGCACTTTCGCCGCCGGTGGTGATGGGTTCGGTTTTGTAGAGGCTGGAGCGCCGGGTGACGTGTGTCAGCGGCAGGCGGTCCAGGGCCTGCATTGCCTGGAGGATGGCCGATGCGGCATCACCGAGGTTGGCGCCCAGCGCCACGTAGGCGGTGACCCGCTCCGAGCGATCACTGTGTTCGCCCGCTCGCATGCGTCAACTCAGAAGTCGCCGGTAGCGTCGGAAGGCGGGCTGGCAGGAAGCGCACCCCCTTCGCGGTTGGCCGGCTTGCGGCGGCGACGGCGCTTTTTGGCGGGCGCCGGTCCGCCGAACTCGCCGGACTCTGCAGACGGTGCCGGTGCGTGGCCGGTGTCGCCGCTGCGCGGGGTATCTGCATCGGCCCGCTTGACGCGGGTGCGTGGCTGCTGCGGTTTTTGCGATTGCTCCAGCCTGGCCTGCTCGATCATCTCGTGGCGCTCGTCGTCATAGGCTGTGCTGAATTTTTCCCACCACTCGGACAGCTCGGTTTCGATTTCGCCGGTTTGCGCACGCAGGCGCAAAAAGTCAAAACCGGCGCGAAAGCGCGGTTGGTCCAGCAATGAATAAGGCGAGCTGCCGGTGCGCTTTTCAAAGCGCGGCTGCATGGTCCAGATCTCGCGCATATCGGTGCCCAGCTTGCCACGGCCCGACACATCGCCGATCTTGGCGTTGAAGGCATCGTCGATGGCGTCTTGCAACGCCGGCATGGTGTGCTCGCCGCGCTTGAGGCGCCGGGCCCAGCCTTCGCGCACATCGGCCCAAAGCACGCACGAGAGCAAAAAGCTCGGGGCGACTGGTTTGCCTTCGCCAACGCGGCGGTCGGTGTCCAGCAGGGCCAGCTGCAGGAAAGGCTCTTCCGAGGTGTCCACCACCACGTCAAGCAAAGGATAGATGCCGGTGTTCAGGCCGAGGAATTTGAGCTGTTCGATGCTGGCCAGCGAATGGCCGGTCTGCAGCAGCTTGAGCATTTCGTCGAACAGGCGCGACTGCGGCACATCGGCCAGCAAGCCCTTCATGGACTTCAGCGGGGCCATGGTCTTGTCTTCGAACTTGAATCCCAGCGCGCTGAGCTTGGCGGCAAAACGCACGGCACGGATGATGCGCACCGGGTCTTCGCGGTAACGCGTGGCCGGATCGCCAATCATGCGGATGATTTTTTTCTTGGCGTCACGGATGCCGTGGTGGTAGTCGACCACGATCTGCGTTTCCGGGTCGTAATACATGGCGTTGATGGTGAAGTCGCGCCGCGCGGCGTCTTCTTCCATCGGGCCCCAGACGTTGTCGCGCAGCACGCGGCCCGACGCATCCACCGCGTGTTTCATGCCGGCCAGCTCGCTTTTGCTGGTGCGCTCGTTGCCGCCAACCTGCTCGGCCAGGCTGCTGTCGAGGTGAGCACGGAAGGTCGACACTTCGATAACTTCATGTTCACGGCCGCGGCCGTAGATCACGTGGACGATGCGAAAACGCCGGCCGATGATGAAGGCGCGGCGAAACAGGCTCTTGACCTGTTCGGGCGTGGCGTCGGTGGCCACGTCAAAGTCTTTCGGGCGCAGGCCGACCAGCAGGTCACGCACTGCACCGCCAACGATGTAGGCTTCGTAACCCGCCTGTTTGAGGGTGTGCACCACGTCCATCGCGCGGTCATCGACCAGCTTGGGATTGATCGCATGGTCCTGGGGGCCGACTTCGCGGCGTTCGCCGAAAACTGATTTTTTGGAACGCTTGGCACCGCTGGCGGGGCTGGCAGACTTGCCGAACAGCTTGTCGATAAATTTTTTGATCATTGAATCAGGAGATTTTGCCGGGCTGGCCGCGCTTGCAGGGCAAGGGGCACGGCCTCCGGCAGTTAGAACAGCTCAAGTATGCGCCATCCGCGCTCCGTGGCGACCGCCCGCAGGCGGTCGTCGGGGTTGGTGGCCACCGGGTGCGTGACTTTTTCCAGCAAAGGCAGGTCGTTCATGGAATCGCTGTAAAAAGTGCTTTCCACCGCCTCCCAATCGAGTCCGCGGCCTTTCAGCCACTGCTCGACCCGCGCGACCTTGCCCTCACGGAACGAAGGCGTGCCGCGGATCTCACCGGTGGGCCAGCCGTCGGCGTCGCGCTCAAGCTCAACCGCAATCAATTCGGCTATTCCGAAGCTGTCGGCGATGGGCCGTGTCACGAATTCGTTGGTGGCTGTGACGATCACCGTGTCGTCGCCTGCCGCCTGGTGCCGGCGAACCAGCGTCAAGGCCGGATCCTTGATGCCTTTTTGCACGATTTCCCTCATGAAACGGGCGTGAGCAGCTATCGAATTCGTAGCACCTTGTTCCCGGATGGCCTGTGTGGCAAAGCGTACATAGTCATGGATGTCGAGGGTTCCTGCCTGGTAATGGGCAAAAAATTCAGCATTGCGGCGCTTGAACTCCTCACCATCGCACCAGCCCAGCGCAATCGTGAACTCGCCCCACTCGTAGTCGGAATCGATGGGGATCAGGGTGTGGTCGAGGTCAAAAAAGGCAATGCGGCGCCTGGCTGCGGCCGGGGTAGAGGTCACAGGGTCTCCAACATCGATTTGATCAACGGGATGGTGATCGCGCGCTGGGTTTGCAGCGCATAGGCATCCAGTTGATCCAGCAGTTGCATCAGGTTGCCGAGGTCCCGGGAAAATCGGCTCAGGATGAAATCCATGGCGTCATCGCTGAGGAACACGCCCCGCGCATCCGCCTCCTGGCGCAAAACGGCACGGCGTTCGGGCTCGGTCAGAGCCTGCAGCGCAAACACGTGGCCCCAGCCCAGGCGGGTGCGCAGGTCTTCGCGCAGGGGCAGGTCGGCGGGCGGCGCGCCGCCGGCAGCCAGAACCCAGCGGGGATGCCCGTCGGAAGCGTTGAGCGCATTGACGAACCAGTTGAAAGCTGCCTGCTGCTGCACGGCGGTGTACAGGTGGCAATCGTCCATGATCACCGCCGCCCACTTTTCGCTGAAATCGGGCGGCTCCAGCACCGAAGCATCCAGCCAGCCCACCGAAGCACCCTGCTCCCGCAGCACTTCGTTAACCGCCTTGAGCAAATGAGTCTTGCCGCTGCCAGGTTCGCCCCACAAGTAAGTGGGCACTGGCGAGCGCAGACTGTTGCCGGCCCACAATTCCAGGTGTTTGAGCGCAGCTTCGTTGGGTCCCGCAAAAAAATTGGTAAACGACGGAAGCGACGCCAACCCGATGTCCAAGGCAATCTGCTTCATTTCTGCACCCCCGATGCGAGGCTCGAACGTGGTGGCATCCCCTTCAAGCAGGGGCCGCGGAACCCGCTCAGCCGGGCCACAGGCGCAGCGGCCCCTCCTCTTGGTGCAAGGGGCGGCGCACCGCCGAAGGCTCGCGAAGTGACAAGCGTGGGGGCCATATCAATTTTGGTACAGCTTGCTCAGCATATAGCTGGCACGCAGGCGGCGAATGGCCACGAGCAGCACCGCACTGGCGGGCAAGGCAATCAGCACACCGAGGAAGCCGAACACTTGCCCAAAAGCCAGCAGGGCAAAAATAACGGCCAAGGGGTGCAGGCCGATGCGTTCACCGACCAGTCGGGGGGTCAGGTACAAACTCTCGACCAGTTGGCCTACGCCATATACCCCGGCCACTACGAACACGCCATACAGACTGCCAAACTGGAGGATTCCCGCCAGAAACGCCAGCAGCATGCCCAGACCGAAGCCGAGGTAGGGAATGAAGAAGGCCAGCCCGGTGAATACGCCCACCGGAAGGGCCAGATCAAACCCGAACAGGGCCAGCGCGACACTGAAATACACCGCCAGCACGCCCATGACGAGCAGCTGTCCGCGCAAATACTGCCCCAGCACCATGTCGGCCTCGTCCATGAAACTGTCAAACGCGCCCCGCAGTTTTGGCGGCACCAGATCGACCACGATTTTTACAAAACGGTCCCAGTCGTTGAGCAGGAAAAACAACGCCACCGGTATCAGCACCATATTGCCCACAATGGCCAAAGCCACACTGCCGCCCAGCTTCAGCGATGACAGGACGGAACCGGCTGTATCTTCAAAATTGGCGCTGAGGTACTTGACGACAAAAGCCTTGATGCTTTCAACATCCAGCGCCAGCGTGATGCCGAATTGCGCGAGCCATGGCCCCAGTGCATTGTTGATGCGGGCGGCCAGCAGCGGCAACTGCTCGCGCAGCAGCGGCAGTTCCTTGGCGAAAATCGGCACGATCAGCAACATGACCGACAGCAGGATCAGCAGGAACAAGGCCTCCACGATCAGAACCGCCAACACGCGGGGCATCCGGCCGCGGCCCAGGGCATCAAGCCGGTTCACCACCGGATTGAGAACATAGGCGAGTACCGACGCCACCACAAAGGGCGTGAGCACAGGCCCAAGCAACCACAGCGCCAGCACTGCCAGCGCGGCTATCAGGCACCACGCAAAGGTACGTTTTTGGGTAGAAGTAAATTGCATGCAGCCCTGACAGGGGTGAACCCTTAGAATCTTGGATTGGATTCTATCGGGCTTGCACATTACATATTAGTTAGTACTGTGCAGTCCAACGCCTCAGCCTCCCTTACCCAAGCAGCATGACTACCTCCTCCCCCTCCCCCCTGAGCTACAAAGACGCCGGTGTCGACATTGACGCGGGCGACGCCCTGGTTGAACGCATCAAACCCCTGGCAAAAAAAACCATGCGGGAAGGCGTGCTGGCCGGTATCGGCGGCTTTGGCGCACTGTTCGAGGTGCCCAAGCGCTACAAGGAGCCGGTTTTGGTCAGCGGCACCGACGGCGTGGGCACCAAGCTCAAGCTGGCGTTTGAGTGGCAGATGCACGACACCGTCGGCATCGACCTGGTCGCCATGAGCGTCAACGACGTGCTGGTACAGGGCGCCGAGCCGCTGTTCTTCCTGGATTACTTTGCCTGCGGCAAGCTCGATGTAGACACCGCCGCGGCGGTGGTTGGCGGTATCGCCAAAGGCTGTGAGCTCAGCGGCTGCGCGCTGATTGGCGGCGAAACTGCCGAAATGCCGGGCATGTACCCGGCTGGCGAGTACGACCTGGCCGGTTTCGCCGTCGGTGCGGTGGAAAAGTCAAAAATCCTCACCGGCAAAGACGTCAAGCCCGGTGACGTGGTGCTGGGCCTCGCCAGCAGCGGCGTGCACTCCAATGGCTTCAGCCTGGTGCGCAAATGCATAGATCGCGCAGGAGCCGCAACGCCCGCCACCTTGGACGGCAAACCGTTCAAGGAAGCACTGATGGAACCCACTCGCCTTTACGTCAAAAACGTGCTGGCCGCGCTGGCCGCCCATCCCATCAAGGCGCTGGCCCACATCACTGGCGGCGGCCTGCTGGAAAATATTCCCCGCGTGCTGCCTGAAGGCACTGCCGCCCATCTCAAAAAGGGCAGCTGGCCGCAGACCGAGCTGTTTGCCTGGCTTCAGAAAACCGCGGCCATCTCCGATTTCGAGATGAACCGCACCTTCAACAACGGCATCGGCATGGTGGTGGTGGTGGACGCCGCCCATGCCCAGGCCACGGCCAAAACCTTGCGCGAGGCCGGCGAGCAGGTTTATGAAATCGGCGTGATTGCGCCTCAGGGCGACGGCGCCGCGGTCACCGTCAGCTAGGGCGCAAGGCACCGGACGGGCGCCACAGACCGCACGGATCACGCCGCCATGCCCGGCATACCTCCTGCCCCGTCGCAACGGCTTCCGGCCGCTATCTGGGCACTGGGTTTTGTCAGCCTGCTGATGGACATCTCCTCCGAGATGATCCACAGCCTGTTGCCCGTCTTCATGGTGACGGTGCTGGGCACCAGCATGTGGGCCGTCGGCCTGATTGAAGGTTTTGCCGAGGCCACGGCCCTGATCGTCAAGGTCTTCTCGGGCGTGCTCAGCGACTACTGGGGCCGGCGCAAACCGCTGGCAGTGCTGGGTTACGGCCTGGGCGCCGCCTCCAAACCCCTGTTTGCGCTGGCCACCACCACCGGCATGGTGCTGGCCGCCCGCCTGATCGACCGTACAGGAAAAGGCATACGCGGCGCGCCGCGTGATGCGCTGGTGGCTGATCTGGCCCCACCCGGCATGCGCGGAGCGGCCTTCGGGCTGCGCCAGTCGCTCGACACCGTAGGCGCCTTTGTCGGGCCGCTGCTCGCCATGGGCCTGATGCTGCTCTGGGCCAACGACTTCCGGGCGATTTTCTGGGTCGCCATGGTTCCGGGTTTCATGGCGGTGGCGTTGCTGCTGTTCGGCGTTCAGGAAGCAGCGCCGGCGCTGGACAAGGCCGCGGCGCCACGCCGCAACCCGATCAGCCGGAACGAGTTGCGGCGGCTGGGAGCGCCCTACTGGCGCGTGGTCGTGATTGGCGCCGTCTTCACCCTTGCGCGTTTCAGCGAAGCCTTTCTCGTGCTGCGCGCATTGCAGGGTGGCCTGCCCATTGCGTGGACGCCGCTGGTGCTGATCGGGATGAACATCGTTTATGCCCTGGGCGCCTACCCCTTCGGCAAACTGTCGGACCGGATGAGCCACACCACGCTGCTGGTCGCAGGACTGCTGGTGCTGATCGCCGCCGATGTGGTGCTGGCCTCAGGCAACCACTGGACCTTTGTTTGGGCCGGCATTGCCCTGTGGGGCCTGCACATGGCGATGACCCAGGGCCTGCTGGCCACCATGGTGGCCGACGCCGCTCCGGCCGACCTGCGCGGTACCGCCTTTGGTTTTTTCAACCTCATGAGCGGCCTGGCCATGCTGCTGGCCAGCACGGTGGCCGGGGTGTTGTGGGACCAGCTGGGCGCCCCGGCGACCTTTGTCGCGGGCGCGATCTTCAGCCTGGCGGCGCTGGCGCTGCTGGGGTACTGGCGCGGGGCACGGGTCCGCGATGAAGCCGTAGCCTCCCCTGAATAGGGCGTTCTTGCTACAAAAAAACTAGCTACCCGCGCGTGTACCCATTGGGCGTACTGGACTTTTTATTCAACTTGTATCAAACTGTTCCATTCATCCCCCATGGAGCTCTCATGCCGGTCATCGCAGTCGTCAACCGCAAAGGAGGCAGCGGCAAAAGCACCCTGGCCGCCCACATCGCGGCCTGGTGCGCGCGCAATGGCAGCTCGGTCATGCTGGGTGACGTGGATCGCCAACAATCGGCACGCGCCTGGCTGAAGCGGCGCGAAGCCTCGCTGCCCGCCATCGCCCCTTGGGCGGTGGACCAGAAAAACATGCTGCGTGTTCCCACCGGCATTACCCACGTGGTGCTCGACACGCCGGGCGGCATGCACGGTTTTGAGCTGGCGCGTGTGGTGATGTTTGCCGATGCCATCGTGATGCCGGTGTGCAATTCAATATTTGACCGCGAATCAGCCGAAGCCTGCCACGCTGAACTGATGACCATGCCACGCGTGGCCAGCGGGCGATGCCGGCTGGCCATTGTGGGTATGCGCATTGATGCGCGCACCAATGCCGCCCACACCCTGGATGCCTGGGCCGAAAAGCTTGGCGTGCCTTTTCTGGGTCCGCTGCGCGAAACCCAGCTGTATGTCAAAAGCCTGGAGCGCGGCCTGACGATTTTTGACTTGCAGGCCCAGCAAGCCGCAGCGGATCTGGCGCAGTGGGCGCCCATCCTTCAATGGCTCAAACCCCAGCTTTACCCGCCGCAGGCCGCCAATGACGGAACCAACGTCCTGCGTCCGCCGGCCCGCAGCCTGGCACCGCAAAAAGCAGCCTCACCGGTGAACATGCCCGCGGAAGTGGTTTCCAGACGGCTGGGGGCCTTGCCGAACAGCCTCATGCCAGCCCAGGAATCCATGGTTCAGGGCGGACGCCTGTCCGCGCTAAGCGCCGGCCGAGCCGACCCAACCGCCACGCGCGCAAAGGCCACACCCACCCTGGCCCGGCCAACACGCACAGCCGACGGGCCGCAAATTCCCCAGTTTCTCAAGCGCAACGCTTGAATAGAGCCCCCACGTTCGCTCACTTCGTGTAGCTCTCTGCCCCCGAGGGGGCGCTGCGCCTGCGGACTGGCAGAGCCAGATCCGCGGCCCCTACTTGAAAAAGATCCTCTGCGATTGCGTGATGCGTCGGCCTGCTGGCCATCCGGCTCAGCTTTTCTGTCGCTTCAGGCGGGCCAGACGGTCGGCAATGGCGTCCAGGTCCAGGGCGTCTTCCGCATGGTCGAGGTAGATCTCAAGATCCGGTACCGCTCGCCCGGTCTCACCTTGCTCGGCCAACGCCAGCCCACGGTCGCGGTACTCCGACCATTCTTCCGGGTGCAGGATGATCAGTCGGTCCTGCACGGCAATCAACCGCAGCCAGTCCTGCTGGGTTTTGTGGATTTCCTTGAGGTTGCGCAGCATGCGGGCAATGATGTCGCGCGAGGGTACCGATTGCAGATACAGCCCAATCGGTACCTCGAATTCATCCACCAGGCCACCGCGCTGGCGAAAGGGCTCCAGTCGCTCGGCCAGCTCCTCCCGGCTCAATGACTGTCCAGTGAAAGGGTCGATCACCACCTGGCCCTTGGGCAAGTTGACCTTGACCATGAAATGGCCCGGAAACGCCACGCCACGGGCGCTCAGGCCCATGCCGCCGGCCAGTTCAAGCCAGAGCACCGCCAGCGTGATCGGGATGCCTCGGCGGGTTTTCAGCACCGCGTTCAGGTAGCTGTTGTCAGGGTCGTAATAGTCATTGATGTTGCCGCCGAAGTTCAGGTCGCGAAAAAAGAACTGGTTGAGCGCCCGCAAGCGCTGCAGGGCCGAGGCGTCGGTCGGCAAGCGGCGTTTCAGGCGCGCCAGCAGCTGGTCTACATCGCCCAGCACCTGCTCGACGTCAAGATCGGGGTACTCGTCCTGGGCCACGCTGACCGCCGCCTCCAACAGCGGGAAATGATCGTCGCTCTGCACCAGGCTGGCAAAGTACTGCAGGGGCGACGGAACGTCGAGATTGAGGGGCATGACGCTACTTTCTCACAAACTGCCGGCCGAAGCGAGTGCCGGGTCGTGAAAACCGTCAGCGGCGTATCAGCTTTGCGACTTTCAGGCCGGAAGCCCAAAGCGCTCCGAAATAAATAGCAGCTGATGCAAGCAACACAAGGGCCAGCAGCCCAATTCGCTTAAATGATTCTGCCTGCAGCCCGGTCCAGCTGACGGCCTGGGCGGCCCATAACAGAAACACGGCCAGCAACGCGCTTGCCGCCAGCACCTGCAGCGCAAACATGCCCCAGCCCGGCGCCGGCTGGTAACTGCCGCGCTTGCGCAGGCCAATCAGCAGCCACAAGGCATTGATGAGCGCGCCTATGCCGATGGCCAGCGCCAGTCCGGCGTGCTTCAGGGACGGCACCAGCGCCAGGTTGAGCAACTGTGTGATCACCAGCACCACCAAGGCAATGCGCACCGGGGTCTTGATGTCCTGGCTGGCGTAAAAACCGGGCGCCAGCACCTTGATGGCCACCAGCCCCACCAACCCGGCGCCGTAACCCATGAGCGCCGTGGTGGTCTGGTACACGTCCCGGTCGGTGAACGCGCCATAGTGGTACAGCGTGGCAACCAGCGGCTGGGCAAAAGTCAGCAAGGCCACGGCGCTGGGCACGGCCAGCAGCACCACAATGCGCAGGCCCCAGTCCAGCATGGCCGAATAGGCGTCGGAGTCGCCCGCCGCCCGGGCCGCGGCCAGCTGCGGCATCAGCACCACCCCGATGGCCACGCCCAGCATGGCGGTGGGAAACTCCATCAGCCGGTCCGCGTAAGTCAGCCAGCTCACGCTGCCCGGCGTGAGGTGCGACGCAATCTGGGTGTTGATGATGGTGGAAATATGCGCCACGCTGACGCCCAGCAGGGCCGGCAGCATCAGCTTGCCGATATTGCGGGTTCCGGGGTCGGCCCAGGCGGTGCGGATGGCGGTCCAGCCCAAACCCATGCGCGGCAGCATTCCGATTCTGAGCAGCGCCGGCACCTGCACCGCGAGCTGCAATGCACCGCCAATCATCACGCCGGCGCCCATGGCATAAATCGGCTCAATCCCCCTGGCCTGGAACCACGGAGCGCCCAGCCAGGCCGCGCCAATCATGGAAAGATTCAGAAGCACCGGCGTGGCCGCAGGTACGGCAAAGCGCTTCCAGGTGTTCAAAATGCCGGCCGACAGCGCCACCAGCGACATGAAGCCGATGTAGGGGAACATCCAGCGGGTCATGAAAACGGCTGCCTCAAAGCCGCGCGGCTCCTGCTTGAGGCCGCTGGCCATCACCCAGACCAGCACCGGCGCAGCAGCCACCCCGATCACGCAGGTCAACAGCAGCGCCCAGGCCAGCAAGGTGGCGACCCGGTTGACCAGGATCTGTGTGGCCGCCTCGCCGTTTTGTGCCTTGCTGGCGGCCAGCACCGGCACAAAAGCCTGGCTGAAGGCGCCCTCGGCAAACAGGCGCCGGAAGAGATTGGGGATGCGGAAAGCGACGTTGAACGCGTCCGTCATGGCGCTTGCACCGAAGGTGGCAGCCATCAACAGCTCCCGCGCCAGACCGGTGATCCTGGAAACCAGCGTGAACAGGGAAACGGTGGACGCGGATTTGAAAAGTGACACGGTGGGAGTTTAAGGCCCCCACGCTTGTCGCTTCGCGTACTGCGCTGCCCCCCCCGAGGGGGCGCTGCGCCTGCGGGCAGGCAAAGCCAGACCCGCGGCCCCTGCTTGAAAAATACCGGCGCGTCAAAAGGTCCACGGGCTCCCAGTCCAGTCCGAGACGCGGAACCGGCTTCGCCGGGCCGCAGGCGGGGCGGCCCCCTCGGGGGGCAGGGAGTTACACGAAGTGAACGACCGTGGGGGCTCAAGCGATGGCTGCTATAATCGTGGGCTTTGCTAGCATCATCCGCAGACCCTTCCTCTTTTAAAGGAACACTTATATGGCTACCGCCAAACCCAAGAAAAAGAACCCCCGTCTGGCCTCCGGCCGCAAACGCGTCCGCCAGGACACCAAACTCAATGCCGCCAACACTTCGCTGCGCTCGAAATACCGCACCGCTGTGAAAAACGTCGAAAAAGCTGTCGCCGCCGGCGACAAGACCAAAGCCACCGAACTCTTCGCCAAGGCGCAGAGCATTGTGGACACGATTGCCGACAAGGGCATCTTCCACAAGAACAAGGCAGCTCGCGACAAGAGCCGCCTGTCCACCAAGGTCAAGGCACTCGCCCTGGCCACTCCCGCCGCGTAAAACCCACCGCCTGAGCAATCAGGCAACCCGCCCGGACTGGTAACAGTCCGCCGTTCTGCAGGGTGCGCTGCCAGCAAAGCAAAAAAGCCGTCTTTTGACGGCTTTTTTGTTTCCCGCTTCAGCAGATCCAATCCGTCAGCGCTTGGGCGAATCCGGAATTAAACAAGCCTCCGCGATCTGCAGATCATTGTCTTTGGCAAAGTTGATCGCAAAGTCCCAAGCCATCGGCTCGGCGTCACGCAAGTCGCTGTTGACCACCACACACTTGACGCCATTGATCACCGTCGGTACGCACCATGGGGAGTAGGTCAAATGGCTTCCAGGCTGCGGTCCGCCGGGGCGGAACTGGCTCATCACACCGCACAGCCGGTCGGCCCAGTCGCTGGGACGAAAGGTTTTGCCGTCGCGGGTAATGCCTTGAATGAAGACTTCTTTGGCGGAGTTGGAGACCATCGGGTGGAAGGTTTTTTGCGTGCCCGGAGCAAGGATGGAGCCCCAATGCTGCACCGCACAAGTATTCTATCTTATATAAGACTCAAACCCAAACGAAGCGCCAGAACTGCCGTGCATGGCTGTGATGCAACATCGTCACGAAAGGCCTGAAGGTCTGGGCCTAAAATCAACTCAGACCCGCCGGCCATGCGTCGCGGCCTCTTGTTTTTTGACCTCGTTTCCGGAGTTTTCCCAATGACCGCTGCCCTTCCCAAACACATCGAAGCCGTCTCCCCCCACGTGATGAACACCTACGGCCGCCTGCCGATAGCCTTGTCACATGGCCAGGGCTGCCGCGTCTGGGATGTCAACGGCAAGGAATACCTGGACGGGCTCGGCGGCATTGCGGTCAACACCCTGGGCCACAACCATCCGAAACTGGTGCCCGCCCTGCAGGACCAGATTGCCAAGATCATCCACAGCTCCAACTACTACCATGTGCCCAACCAGGAAGTGCTGGCCGCCAAGCTGGTGGAGCTGTCGGGCCTGGAAAACGTGTTTTTCTGCTCCACCGGCCTGGAAGCCAACGAAGCCGCCCTGAAGCTGGCGCGCAAGTTTGGCCACGACAAGGGCATTGAACGGCCTGAGATCGTGGTTTATGAAAAAGCCTTCCACGGCCGCAGCATCGCCACCCTGAGCGCCACCGGCAACCCCAAAGTGCAGGCCGGTTTCGGCCCATTGGTTGAAGGGTTCATCCGGGTGCCGCTCAACGACGTGCCAGCACTGGAAGCCGCCACGGCCAACAACCCGAACGTTGTGGCTGTGTTTTTTGAAGCCATCCAGGGCGAAGGCGGCATCAACCCGATGAACGCCGACTACCTGCGGCAGGTGCGAGCCCTCTGCGACCAGAACGACTGGTTGCTCATGATCGACGAAGTGCAGTGCGGCATGGGCCGCACCGGCAAGTGGTTTGCCCATCAGTGGGCCGGTATCAAGCCGGACGTGATGCCGCTGGCCAAGGGCCTGGGTTCGGGCGTGCCGATTGGCGCGGTCGTGGCCGGCCCGAAAGCTGCCCACATCTTTGGTCCCGGCAACCACGGCACCACCTTCGGCGGCAACCCGCTGGCCATGCGCGCCGGGGTGGAAACCATCAAGATCATGGAAGAAGAAGGCCTGCTGGCCAATGCAGCCAAGGTCGGCGCACATCTGAAGTCCGCCCTCAGCCGCGAGCTGGCCGCCGAGCTGAAATCAGGCGCCGTCAAGGAAATCCGTGGTCTGGGCCTGATGCTGGGCATCGACCTGGCCAAGCCCTGCAGTGAGCTGCTCAAGCGCGCCGCCGACAAAGGGTTGCTGCTCAGTGTGACGGCCGACAGCGTGATCCGCTTGGTGCCGCCCCTGATCATCACGGAAGCCGAGGCCGATGAAATCGTGGCCATTTTGTGCCCGTTGATCAAACAGTTGCTGGCGGAAAAGCCATGACTGCACCAGTAAAACCGGCCATCCGTCATTACCTGCAGTTCAGCGACTTCAATGCCGCCGAGTACGCCTATGTTTTTGAACGCGCCGCCCTGATCAAGAAGAAGTTCAAGGCCTACGAAAAACACCAACCGCTGGTAGACCGCACGCTGGCCATGATTTTTGAAAAGGCCTCAACCCGCACGCGTGTGAGTTTCGAAGCCGGCATGTACCAGCTCGGCGGCAGCGTGGTGCACCTGACCACAGGCGACAGCCAGCTGGGCCGCGCCGAGCCGATTCAGGACAGCGCCAAGGTGATCAGCCGCATGGTTGACCTGGTGATGATCCGCACCTATGAGCAGACCAAAATCGAGCAGTTTGCCGAGCATTCACGCGTGCCGGTGATCAACGGGCTGACGAATGAATTTCACCCCTGCCAGATCCTGGCCGACATCTTCACCTACATCGAACACCGCGGCAGCATCAAGGGCAAGACAGTCGCATGGGTCGGTGACGGCAACAACATGGCCAACACCTGGCTGCAAGCCAGCGAAATCCTGGGCTTCAAGGTTCACCTGAGCACACCCAGCGGTTACGAAGTCGACCAGTCGGTGGCCGGTATCCGCTCGGCCGACAGCTACAAGGTGTTCAAGGACCCGATGCAGGCCTGCGCCGGCGCCGACCTGGTGACCACCGACGTATGGACGAGCATGGGCTATGAAGCCGAGAACGAAGCACGCAAAAAAGCTTTTGCCGACTGGTGCGTTGACGCCGACATGATGAAGGCAGCCAAACCTGATGCGCTGTTTATGCACTGCCTGCCGGCACACCGTGGCGAAGAGGTTGAGGCCGAAGTGATTGACGGCCCGCAGTCGGTGGTGTGGGACGAAGCGGAAAACCGCTTGCATGCGCAGAAAGCCCTGATGGAGTTTCTGCTGCTCGGCAAAATCGCCTGACGCTCGCCTGCTGATTCTGCATCACGCTCCGTCCGCGGTTCGTTCAGGACAGTAGGCGCAACTCCCCACTCCCACCCCTAACCCCTCCCTCGCCCCGCTGGGCGATGGAGGGGGACTTCATTTGGCCGCGTGTGC
>NZ_MUNO01000043.1 GCF_002001015.1 Polaromonas sp. A23
GGCCTGGACGGCGGGGGAGGGGGGGGTGGCGCCGTTTCCACAGGCTTGGGTGCCGCTTCCTGCGGCACGCTGGACCAGAGCTCGGCATCAAAAGAGATGTCCGGATTGCTGCGCTTCCAGTTCACCCCCCAGGTCAGCGCGCCCAGCAGCAGCAGGTGGACCAGCAGAGCCAGCCCGAATGCCCGCAGCTTGCCCGCGTCATGCTGCGGGTCAGAGAGATGGCGGTCCGAGGCGCTAGGCATGGTGGCAAGCTACTTTGGCTCAGCTGCCGGTCTGTACGGACAGGCCGACGCGGGCCACGCCGGCTTTGTTAAGCGCATCCATCACCTTGACCACGGTTTCGTACTTGATGGTCTTGTCGGCGCTGATGACTACCGGTGTGACTTGCTCTCCGGCCGGTACCGCTGGCTGCAGGCGCTTGATCTTGGCGCCGACATCGCTGAGTTTGGCCGGTGTGGTCGTGCCTGCAGATTTGATCTGAATGACTTCGTCCTTGCTGATCTCGATCTGGATCGGTTTGGGCGGCTGTCCTGGTGCCTTGCCGACCTTGGGCAGTGCAATCACGCTGGGTGTGATCAGTGGCGCCGTCACCATGAAGATGATGAGCAGCACCAGCATCACGTCGATAAACGGCACCATGTTGATTTCGCTGATGGTGCGGCGGCCACGGCCACGGGATGAAACTGCTGGCATGTTGTTCTCCTAAGCGACGCGCGCGGGGAGTTCGGACCCAGACCGGCCGGGGCCGCGGAACCGGCTTAGCCGGGCCGCAGGCGCAGCGGCCCCTCTTCTTCGTGCAAGGGGCAGCGCACCGCCGAAGGCACGCGCAGCGACAAGCGCGAGGGCCCACATCTCTAGTGACCCGAAGGCGAGGTCGCGCCCAGGTTGCGCTGCAGGATGTTGGAGAACTCCTCGATGAAGGTCTCCAGCTTGTTGGCCACGCGGTCGATGTCGTGGGCAAAGCGGTTGTAGGCCACCACCGCCGGAATGGCGGCAAACAGGCCAATGGCCGTGGCCACCAGCGCCTCGGCGATGCCGGGAGCCACACTCGACAGCGTGACCTGCTCCAGCGCAGCCAGACCGGTGAAGGCGTGCATGATGCCCCAGACGGTGCCGAACAGACCGACGTAAGGCGAGACCGAGCCGACCGTGGCCAGGAAAGAAAGGTTGGCCTCAACCGCATCAACCTCGCGCTGGTAGCTGGCGCGCATGGCGCGCCGGGCGCCGTCCAGCAAAGTGCTGGGGTCGGCCATGCGGCGCTCGCGCAGTTTTTGAAACTCGCGCATGCCGCTGGCAAAAATACGTTCCATCGGGCCGCTGTGTTTGGCGTTCTGGGTGGCTGCAGCGTACAGGTCGTTCAGGCTGGTGCCGGACCAGAACTCGCGGTCAAACTCGTCGTTGAGCGACTGCACACGCTTGAGCGAGACGATCTTGCGGAAGATGGCAGCCCAGCTGGCAATCGACACACCCACCAGCAAAGCCACCACGCCCTGGACGACCCAGCTGGCGTTGAGAATAAGACTGACGATGGATAAATCCTGATTCATGTTGTGGTTTCCAGACGGTCAAGGATGTTGGCAGGAATTCTGGCGGGCTTCAAGCTGGCCGCGTCAACCCAGCCGATGCGTATCGTGCCTTCGGTGAGCAGTGCTGGCGTATGCTCTGATTTTAATAGCGCACTTTGTCCAATTATCAAGGACGCCCGGCCTTTTTCGATCAAACGGGCAGTAACAATCAGTTCATCGTCGAGGCGGGCAGGGCGGTGGTAGCGCACGGTGGTTTCCGTCACCACAAAAATGCCTCCCGTGGTCTCGCGCAGGCGTTGCTGCTCGATGCCCAGTGATCTGAGCCACTCGGTGCGCGAACGTTCAAAAAATTTCAGGTAGTTGGCATAGAACACAATGCCGCCGGCGTCCGTGTCTTCCCAGTAAACCCGCATGGGCCACTGGAAGGTGGCGGCTTTCAGTGCGCCGGCTGCGTCAGCCAAGAACCTTCTCCAGCCGGGCGACGGCTTCCTTCAGTTGGGCCATCGAATTGGCCGTGGAAAATCGGATGTACTGGTCCGGCGCCATCGTTCCGAAATCGCGTCCTGGCGTGACTGCCAGGTGCGCGCGTTTCATCAGCTCAAACGCAAGGTCCCAGCTGCCGCGGACGCCCAGCCGGGCGGCGGCTTTTGTGCAATCCGCATAGGCATAAAAAGCGCCGTCGGGCATGACGGGCACCGTCAGGCCCAGGCGATTGAGTTCGGGGATGAAATAGTCGCGCCTGGCTTTGAACTCGGCGCGTCGGCGCTCGTACTCCGCCAGGCTCTCTGGTTCGAAACAGGCCAGCGCTGCGTGTTGTGCCACGGTGCTGGGGCAGATGAACAGGTTTTGCGCGATGCGTTCGATCACGGGCGCTAGCGCCTCGGGCACCACCAGCCAGCCAAGACGCCAACCCGTCATGTTGAAGTACTTGCTGAAGCTGTTGATGCTGATGATGTTGTCGCCCAGGCCATCACCCATGGCAAGCGCGGTGTGGCCGAAGTGTTCTTCGTAGCTCAGGCCCAGGTAAATCTCGTCGATCAGTGTGATCCCGCCGCGGCTGCTCACAAACTCATGGATGCGCCGCAGCTCTTCCGGCGCAATCGATGTGCCGGTCGGGTTGGACGGCGAGGCCAGCAGCACGCCGCGCGTTTTGTCTGTCCAGGCGGCCTGCACCTTGGCTGCGCTGAGCTGGAAGCGTTCTTCGGCCGTGGTGGGAACCAGCACGGCGTTGCCGTCGGCGGCGCTGACAAAGTGCCGGTTACAGGGATAGCTGGGGTCGGGCATCAGGATCTCGTCGCCGGCTTCAATCAGTGCCAGGCAAGCCAGCTGCAGGGCCGCAGACGCGCCGGCGGTGATGATGATGCGGCCGGGTGCAACGTCGGCCTGAAAGCGTGTGGCGTACCAGTGGCTGATGCGCTCGCGCAGCGGCTGCAGGCCGGTTGCCTGCGTGTACTGCGTGTTGCCGTCGTGGATGGCGCGGGCGGCGGCCTGCTGGACCAGCGGCGGTGCAGTGAAGTCCGGCTCGCCGATGTTCAGGAAGATCATGGGTTGCGCGCTGTGGGCGACTTCCTTGGCCATGGCCGCTGCCGCTTTGGCAACCTCCATCACATAAAAGGGCTCAATGCGTTGGGCGCGCCGGGCTATCCTCATGTCGCTCATGTCGCTCATGTCGCTCACGTTGGGCGCTCAGGCTTTTTTGTCGGCAGCGGCTTCTGCTGCACGAAACTCGGGGGCCAGCTTGTGCAGCACGCCATTGACATACTTGTGGCCGTCGGTGCCGCCAAAGGCCTTTGCCAGCTCGATGCATTCATTGATGACGACGCGGTAGGGCACGTCAAGGCAGTGCTTGAACTCATAGGCGCCTATCCATAGCACGGCATGTTCAACCGGCGATATCTCCGCCATCTTGCGGTCAAGCAGCGGGGTGATGCTGGCGTCCAAGGCTTCGGCGCCCTCAATGCAGCCGTGGAGCAGGGCGTCGTAGTGGGCGGAGTCGGCTTTGTGAAAACCGACCAGGTCGCGGGTGAAGGCATCGATGGATGACGCTTCGTTGCGGCCAACCAGGTGTTGATAAAGCGCCTGCAGGGCAAACTCCCGCGCACGCGTGCGAGCGGATTTGTCAGCCGCTTTCTTCACGCCGGTGTCGGTCAGGCCGGTGCGGGTTTGCGGTGGACGTTTTGCTTTGGCAGGTGTCTTTTCAGTCATGGAGCTTGTTCGGTAGGGAAGGCGCGAGGTATCAGGCAAGTTCATTCAGCAGGTTGGCCATTTCCACAGCAACACGTGCGGCGTCGAGGCCTTTGTCGGTTTGCCGTGCTTCAGCCTGAGCCACGTTTTCAACCGTCAGGATGGCATTGGCGATAGGCAGTTGGTAGTCCAGCGCCAGGCGGCTGACCGACGTGCCGCTTTCATTGGCGACCAGTTCAAAGTGGTAGGTTTCACCGCGGATGATGCAGCCCAGCGCTATCAGTGCGTCGTACCGGTCGCGCTCGGCCATGGCTTGCAGGGCCGATGGAATTTCAAGCGCCCCCGGCACTTTGACGTGGTGGATGTTCTTTTCCTCGACGCCGAGGGCCAGCAGCTCTTGCCAACAGGCCTTGGCCAGGGCATTGGTGATGCTTTCGTTGAAACGTGCCTGAACAATGCCGATGCAAAGCTTTTTGCCGTCGAGCTTGTCCGATATTCCTTTTTCTGCACCAAACACGATTCAATCCTTTTTGTTGGTGATGTAGCCGATGATTTCCAGGCCGTAACCGGTCATGCTGGGCATGCGGCGCGGGTTGCCCATCAGGTTCATTTTGTGCACGCCGCATTCACGCAGAATTTGCGCGCCCACGCCATAGGTGCGCAAATCCATGCGGCCACGCTCCGGTGCCTGGCTGGCGCGGGCAGTGCCTTCAAATTGTTCGAGCAACTGTGCCGCGCTCTCTCCGCAATTGAGCAGCACGGCCACGCCTTTGCCTTCCTTGGCAATATAAGCCAGGCTTTGGTCCAGGCTCCATGAGTGCATGGGCCGCCCGGTTTCCAGCGCGTCCAGAATCGACAGCGGTTCGTGCACGCGCGCTGCCACGGTGTCATCGGCCGACCATTGGCCCTTGACCAGGGCCAGGTGAAGGCCATGGCTGGTCTTATCTTTGAAAGCGTGAGCGGTGAACTCGCCAAAAGCGGTGTTGAGCGTGCGGCTGCCGATTTTTTCGATGAGGGAATCGTGGCGGCTGCGGTGCTCGATGAGGTCGGCAATGGTGCCGATTTTCAGGCCGTGCTCGGCAGCGAACAGCTGCAGGTCGGGTAGCCGGGCCATGGTGCCGTCGTCTTTCATGATTTCGCAAATCACGGCGGCTGGTGAGCAACCCGCCATGCCAGCAAGATCGCAGCCTGCTTCGGTATGGCCAGCGCGCATCAGCACCCCGCCATCAACCGCTTGCAAGGGGAAAATATGGCCGGGCTGCACCAGGTCGCTGACCTTGGCATCTTTCGCCACAGCAGCCTGCACCGTGCGGGCACGGTCAGCTGCCGAAATGCCGGTGGTTACGCCTTCAGCGGCTTCAATGGACACCGTGAAGGCCGTGCCCATTTTTGTGCCGTTGCGCGCGACCATGGGCGGCAGTTGCAGCAGCTCACAACGCTCACGCGTCAATGTGAGGCAGATCAATCCACGACCGTAACGCGCCATGAAGTTGATGGCTTCCGGGGTGACGTGGTCAGCCGCCAGCACCAAGTCACCCTCGTTTTCACGGTCCTCTTCATCGACCAGGATGACCATGCGGCCAGCCCGCATGTCGGCCACGATGTCTTTAACAGGAGAGATGGCAATGGTCATGGTTCAGTTTTTCTTTTCATCCTGGAGCATGCGTTCGACGTAACGCGCGATCAGGTCAATTTCGAGGTTTACCTGCGATTGTGGGCGCAGATGGCCCAGAGCGGTGTTGTCTACGGTGTGTGAAATCAGGTTGATGCTGATTTCGCAGCCTTTGCCGTCGCTCAAGTCAGCGACCCGGTTGACTGTGAGGCTGACGCCGTTGACGGTGATGGAGCCCTTGTAGGCAAGGTATTTGGCAAGTTCGCGCGGCGCCAGGATGCGCAGCTCCCAGCTTTCCCCCACCTGCGCGAAATGCGTGATGGTGCCGATGCCGTCGACATGCCCGGCAACGATGTGCCCGCCCAGCCGGTCGTTGGCGCGCAACGCTTTTTCAAGATTGATGGGGCCGGTGTCCGTCAAGCCACTGGTCTTGGCAAGCGATTCGGCCGATATTTCGATCAGGAACTGGTTTTTTTCGGGAATCAGCGTCGTGACCGTCATGCAGGCGCCATTGAGTGCAATGCTGTCACCCAGACCCACGTCATCGAGATAAGACGATGGCGCTTCGATGGTGAGTCGCTTGCCATGGTCCAAAGAGCTGCCCAGGCTATGGATGGCGACGATGCGCCCCACGCCGGTAATGATTCCGGTAAACATGCCAGCATTTTCGCAGAGATTGCCGAGCCCTACGGGGCAAGGCCCAAAGAGGGTCTAAAACCGGTCCCGTCCCTCGACTCTGGCGACGATACGAAGGTCAGGCCCTAACCTGTCGGTCGAGCGAAACTGCAGAGGTATGGCTTGCGACAGTTCTGTGAACGGACCCAGGTTGGCCATCCCAGCACCTTGCCCGATGAATTTGGGCGCCAGGTAAACCACAAACTCGTCGACAAGCCCCTCGCGTATCAGGGAACCATTGAGTTTGTGCCCGGCCTCGACATGCACTTCGTTGACCTCGCGCTGCGCCAAGTCGCGCATCATGGCCGCGAGATCCACCTTGCCATGCGGGCCGGGCAGGTAAATAACGGTGGCGCCACGTGCTTCCAGGGCCGCCTTTTTTGCATCATTTTGTTCGGAAGCGTAGATGTAGAGCGCGCGGCTAGCTATAAAAAGATGAGCATCTAGTGGCGTTTCCAGCCGGCTGTCCACCACCACCAGATGCGGCTGGCGCGGGGTATCGACCAGCCGGACGTCAAGGCGCGGATTGTCTTGCAGCACGGTGCCTATGCCGGTGAGTACTGCGCACGAGCGGGCCCGCCATGCATGGCCGTCAGCGCGGGCATCATCGGAGGTGATCCACTGGCTCTTGCCATTGTCCAGCGCAGTCTTGCCGTCCAGGGACGCCGCAACTTTCATCCGGACCCAGGGTGCCTTTCTGATCATCCGGCTGAAAAAGCCGATATTCAGCTCACGGGACTCCTCTGCACCGGGGCCGACTTCGACTTCAATGCCTGCGGCCCGCAAGCGCTCAAAACCCTGGCCTGACACCAGCGGATTGGGGTCTGCAATCGACGCCACCACTTTTTGGATACCTGCGGCAATCAGCGCGTCGCAGCAGGGGCCGGTGCGGCCATGGTGGGAACACGGTTCAAGGGTGACGTAGGCGATAGCGCCACTGACGGAACATCCGTGCTCGGCCGCGTCGCGCAGCGCCATGACCTCGGCGTGGGGGCCGCCGACGGCTTGAGTGTGGCCTTTTCCCAGCAGGTGCCCGCCTGAATCGAAGATCATGCAGCCGATGCTCGGGTTAGGTGGGGTTATTAACCGCCCGTCGGACGCCAGGCGCAGGGCGCGTTGTATCTGGCTTGTTAGTGGTGGAGGGGGTGAGTTTTGCATTTGCCGCTTGGCGAATTGATGTAACCGTTCGTCGGTACTGTAACCTCCGGACCATTTCATTTGCGTACTATTCCGCTCATGCATGGACAAACTTCGCTTGGTGTGGGTTTCGACAATCGTCGATTCCACCCAGGACTTTCTCAAAAAAACTGGCGCAAGTTGGCCGGGTTCACCATGGTGGAGTTGATGGTGGTGATCGCCATCGTTGGAGTTCTGGTCGCTCTCGCAGCGCCTTCATTCACTGAACTCATGCGTCGCAATCGTCTTTCGGCGGCGGCTTCGGCGCTGCAGGTGTCGCTGAGCCTTGCTCGCTCGGAAGCTGTCAAGCGCGGATCAGACGCGAGAGTTACGGTTGCGGCAAATACAACCGCCGGAGCCTGGACCAATGGCTGGACGGTATTTGTTGATGCTACCGGCACCGCCAACAACGGAATTGCTCCGACGGCAGATACAACCGGCGCGACAGCTGTTACTCGTGTAGAGATTGTGGCCGCACCGACGGGGCCGATCAGTGCGGGCCAGACAGGTACGCTTAACTATTTCACCTATAACGGAGTGGGGCGGTTGATTACCACCACGGGGGCCTCTGCCAACCGTTCATTCTGGTTTTTTGATGACACGAGTGAAAAATACTGCCTGGTCCTGAGTGTGACGGGCCGGGTTCGAACCACCCGTGTGGCCAGTAACGCAAGTTGCGATGTGGACTAGAACCAGACTCAATCATGCAATCAAATTTTTATTTTCGATCGAACAGCCGCATGGGCTTGAAGAGCAATCACGCCGGCTTCAGCATGATCGAGGTCCTGGTGACCCTGGTCATTCTGTCATTTGGGTTGCTGGGTGTCGCAGGCCTTCTGGTGAGCGGTGTTTCGAATGCCGCGTCTTCAGAGGCAATGTCCAAAGCCAGTCAGCTCGCCGCAGATATGGCCGACCGGATCCGCGCCAATCCGGTGGTTGCAATGTCTGCGACCAGTCAATACATCACGACTTATGCGGACGTGGCTCCCACCAGCCCCACAAGCATCGCGGAGCGTGACAAAAAAGAATGGCTGGAGGCCTTGGCGGTCCAGTTGCCGCAGGGCGATGGGAAAATCACCAGTACTGTGAGCGCAGGGCAGCGCAAGATGGAGATTGAGGTTCGTTGGTCTAACTGCCTGGGAACTTTGAGTGACGCGGCGCGCACGCTGTGTACCGACAATTCAGCTGCGGCCTGGAAGACTGTTAACTTTGAGTTGCGGCTATGAATAAAAAGATGCTCCGCAGCAATACAACTCGGCAGCGCGGTATGACGCTGGTCGAGTTGCTGATTGCGCTTGTTCTGAGCCTTGCGGTTTTGATAGGTCTGTCATCTGTGTACGTTGCGGCCAAGCAATCATTCCGTTTTCAGGAAAATACCGGTAGATTGCAGGAAGATGGGACTTTCGCGCTTGATGCCATTTCGAAGGAATTGCGAATGGCCGGCTTTGCGGGTTGTGCCGGGCTTAAAAAAGTCACTGTTGGGGCGATAACGACTTATTACCCCACCAGCGTACTTTCATCCGGCAGTCCGAGCGGGATAAACGGGGCCAATCCGCTGGCCCAGATCGAGACTTCCAGCGCCGAAGTCATTCTTCAGCCGCTCACGCCGCTCAACTTCATTCGCGGGTTTGACAACGTGCCAAGCGGCATGTTCGCGTCGGGTGCTGCGCCGTCGTCCAGCGGCACCGACAGTTTGCTGTTCTCCGGGGGCAGTACGGAGAGCGTGGCGGTCAGTGCCCCCATGGGCACGACCACCTCCACGCTGACGATTGCTGCCGATCCTTACGGCTGGCGTAATGCCACCCTGAACGGGGGCGCCTACAACATGGTTGTTTCAGATTGCGACTCGTCCACCGTTTTTGATGGAAAAGTCAGCGTGAGTGCCGGCGTTTACTCCATTGCGCATGACACTGGCCTGGGTAACGCAGGGGGTACTTTTGCCTCGAGTTATTTATATGGGCCCGATGACGGTGCCAAACCTGGTGCCATCGTCAGCCTGATGCGATGGAATTTCTTTTACGTCGCAACTCGCTCGGGCGCCACTACACCCAGTCTTTACCGGGTGACGTTCAACGGCAATACACGGTTGGCGGCGGAAGAGATTGTCTCCAACGTGGAAAGCCTGCAGTTGCATTATGGAGAGAACACTTTGGGCACAGACAGCGTCACCAGTGACCCGTGTGCCTTGACCTCGCCTATCCCGGCGACTTGCGTGCCAAATCTTGTGGCAGATGAGTGGCGTACAACGGCAGCAAGCGTTACCGACTGGTCGCGTGTGGTCGCCGTGCGCGTCGGCCTGATGATGATCAGTGCGGACGACAATGCAAACCCCGGGGTGACCTTGACGACGCCCACCTTGCTGGGGCAAACCTATACCCTCCCATCCGGCGCTTCGGCGAATCGACTCCGCAAGGAGTTTTCGACAACCGTGGTTCTGCGCAACAGCGTGGCTGCACGATAAGGCCAAGGGCAAATATGTCCAGAAAATCTGTTATCTCACGGCGCTATAAAAATAGTAGCAAATTGTCGTTTCCTAGCAAGGGAGAATTTGCTATTTCATCGGGGCGCTTGGGTTCGCAGCGTGGCATGACGCTGATCGTCGGTCTTGTATTGCTTTCCATGCTCATGGTGATCAGCGTGATCGGTTTTCGCAATACGACGCTTTCCGAGCGAATGACCGGTAATGTGGTTGACCGGAACTTTTCCTTTCAATCCGCTGAGAGTGCTGGCAAAGAAGCCTTGACGGTGATTGAGACGGGCGGATTTGCCGTGACCAATCTGGGCCACTATGCCACGCCGTTTGCCCAAGGTGGTAGTTCAAGCTTCTGGGATCAAGGCGTCGGGGCCACGGTATCCGCAACCGATTGCGGCACGACCACGCCTTTTAGCTGGGCAAGTTGCGCGGCTTCTGTGGGAACCAAATATGCAAGCAATTCGGAAAATGCCAAGTATGTGATTGAGTTGCTCAGTACGGTGGCTGCGGGCGGCAGTACCACGTACACCTATCGGGTGACCACGCGCAGCACCGGGGGGTCGGGTAAAGCCGAGGTTGTATTGCAGGTCATGTACATCAAGACGACAACGCCTTAAAAAGTTTTCAAGAGGTCTAGCTATGAACAAGTCATCTGATTTTTCCGTGAACACGGGTGAAGCAAATGCCGGGATGTCGGCCCGATGTCCGGGCCTTGCTGCCTTGACTTGGCGACCGCAAGCCGCTCTGGCTGTGAAGCTGCTGGGCATGTTGGTTGCCTTGGTGGTGCTCTGTGGTGCCCCGCTTCGGCAGGCCGCGGCACAGACCACGGTGAACATAGAGGCCGTGCCCTTGTTGGCACTCAAAAGTGCGCCCGGTCTTGTGATGCTGACCATGAGCCGGGACCATCGGCTTTATTACGCGGCATATAACGACACCAGTGACCTCAACAATGACGGATTGGTCGACGTCGGATTCAATCCGGCGTTTACCTATTACGGATATTTCGTTTCCGACAGGTGCTACAAATACGATACAGGCGTGACTCCTAACCGGTTCGTCCCTGTCGCTGTCGCCAGTTCGACCAATGGCTGTGCTTCACAAGCGACCGCGCGGTGGCACGGAAACTGGATGAACTGGATGGCTACCTCGCGCATGGACGCGTTGCGCAAGGTTCTTTACGGTGGACAACGAACCACGGATAGCACCACCACCACAGTTCTGGAGGCGGCGCACATTCCTCCGGAAAGTCATATTTGGGGCAAGGAATTTCGCCCTTCGCCGACAGGTACCGACAGTTACCTGATTCAGAACTACACGCCCATGTCTGCCCCCACATCAGGGAAGATGCATATCTTCCTCATGAAAAGTGAAGGGTCGGCGTCGACGGTCTACACGGGGTTGGCGACACCTACGATGAGGGCTATCGCAAACGTTGATATCAATATCGACCGGGTCTGGTTGTGGGCTTCCAGCGAGCGGCCTGTGGGCGGCGCTGCCGGCTCGACAGGATATTCAAGGCCAGGCGGACGTGTCACCAACCCCACTCCGACTGCCATTTCATACGGTCTTCCCGGTTTTTCCAGCGGTACCAGCTACAGCGCAAATACCTTCTCCGCTTTTGTGACCCCACCGGTAATTCGTGTCGAGGCGTGCGTTGCCATTGCAGGCGTGCGGGAAGCTGGTTGCACCGGTTATCCGAAAGCCGCACCGACCATCTGGAAGCCGACAGGTGTGCTGCATGACTATTCAACCAATGACCAATTGAAGTTTGGCTTGCTGACAGGCTCCTACCTCAACAATTATTCAGGCGGTGTCTTGCGAAAGGATATCGGCAGTTTCAGCGACGAAATTGATGCAGCGACAGGCCAGTTCACCGCGACAGTGGGTATCGCAAAAACGATTGACCGGTTGACTAACTATGGCTTCAACATCGGTGACCAACTCTATACCTGCGGCTTTCAGTGGACCAGTTTGCGGCAACAGGGTGTGTGTGCCATGTGGGGGGCTCCGGTAGCAGAAATGATGTACGAGGGGCTGCGTTACTTCACCGACAAACAACCCACGGCGGCATTTGTTACCGGTGTTTCAGGCGCAACGAGCCCAGATACGCGGCTTACCCTGCCGACAAAGGACACTTGGCTAAACCCGTTTCGGCCCAAGGCAAGCGGCGGGAGTCCTATCTGTTCAAGACCGGTGCAAATGGTTATTGCCGACCCGATCACCAGCTTTGATTCCGACCAGCTGCCTGGGGCGGCGTATACGCCAGCAACAGGTTACGGGACGGCACTGCCGGCAGCTGTCGAGCTACCCGGTTTGAATGTTTCCTCCGAGGCCGATGCAATTGGGGCTGTGGAATTCCCGACATCCCAGAGCTTTTTCGTCGGGCAATCTTCTGCAACCAACTACGACGGCAACCCTACCGCGAAGCCTGTCACTTCCACAACATTCAAAAATGTTCGGGGTCATGCGCCTGATGAAACAACATCCCAGGGTAGTTTTCATGCCGCCAGTGTCGCCCGTTTTGCCAGGACAACCGGCGTTCCGATCCGTCCCACCTCTTCTAGCCCAACCGTTAATGCCAAGGTAGATACCATCTCGGTGGCCCTTGGAAGTGTTGTGCCTCGTCTGGAACTCACATCTGCCGGAAAAAAAGTATCCCTGGTGCCTTTTTCAAAAATGGTCGGCGGTTGCGGCAATCCTGCATCCCCAACTTCCACTCCGACAGGATTTCAACCCACGGGATTGATTACAGGCGTATTTATTGACCGCATTGCCAACTCGCCCGTTGTCAATACTGAGCCCACCATCAATTCAGGCCGGCCTTTTGCCCGCTTCATGGTGAGCTTTTCAGACGGTGACCAAGGCGGTGACAACGAGGCCGATGCCAATGCCTACTACACCATGTCAGTGAATGCCGACGGCACCCTGACCGTGAGGATGGACAGCTACTACCAGGCAACCTGCGCCCAGCAAAATATGGGGTATGTTATTTCGGGTACTACAAAAGATGGTGTGTACCTGGAAGTGCGGGGCGTTTCTGCAGGCAGTCAAGTTTATTATCTGGACACGCGGCCTGGGCAAGACCCGACGCCCGCTGGTGGCCGCATACCCGCGAACGGAACGGCCATTTCCAACAGCAATGCGACCCGGACCTTTACCCTTTCCGCGTCAACCACTGGCGCGAGTTACGTGCCCAGAGACCCGCTCTGGTACGCCGCAAAATATGGTGGCGCCGGCGTGACGGATGCCCAGGGCAATCCCACCAACTACTTCAAGATCAGCAATCCTGCGGAATTGCCTGACCAAATGGGCAAAGCCTTCCGTTCCGCAGCGGCACTGGCTGCGGTGGCCAGTACCAGCGTGGTGGGTGTGGGTCAGCGTAGTCTGGGTTCCGCAGCGATTTACCAGGCCAACTACGATTCGTTGACATGGTCTTCGCGTCTGTACGCTTTTGGCGTCGCTACAAATGGTGATGTCTCCAATACGCCTACTTGGGAGGCTTCTTCGAAGATTCCCGTGCCGGCATCGCGCACGAAACTCTTCCTCGGCCGCGGGGGCTCCACTGCACCTGTTGCGCTGACAAGCACCGGCTTTGGCTCGCTGTCTGCGGCCGAACAGACTGACTTTGTCAATGCATCGACTTATGCCTATTTGCTTGGAGACAAAACTGGGGAAGAGCGCAAAGGCGGGGCTTTCCGCAACCGCGGTAGCACGGCTGCTGCCGACTATGGCTCTGTGCTGGGTGACGTTGTCAACTCTGACCCGCAGATCATTTCACGGAAGGATCTGGATTACACCTTGAGCGACGCAACTTACACGGCCTTTTTGACTTCCATTAACTTTGAAACCCTGGCGGTTGGCACCAACAACGGGTTTTTCCATATTTTTGATGCTGAGCCGGACGCCACAGGCGGCGGTGAGCTGTTGGGGTTCATGCCACAGGCGGCCCGAGCCAACATCAAGTATTTGCCCGACCCCGGCTATCTTCACCAGAATTTCGTGGACGGTGCCATCACGGTGGGGCACGCCAAGATGACCGTGCCCGGCGATGCCACCACCAACTGGCGCACAGTGGTGGTTGCTGCCGGTGGCACGGGGGTCAAGACGGTCTTTGCGATCAACGCCAGTTCAAAAACCTTCTCGGCGAACAGCATTTTGTGGGAAATCAATGATGCGTCATTGACTGCTTCGAATCCGACAGAGGTTGCGAAATTCGGGAAAATCATGGGTCGGCCGGGGATAGGCAAGCTTGCGAACGGAACCTGGGTTGCGATCTTTGGCAATGGCTATAACAGCACCGCTGGCACGGCCAATCTCTTCGTGGTCAGGCTGAGCGACGGGGTCATTTTGAAAGTCATTCCGACCAATGCGCTCGTGACGGGTAACGGAATGGGCTCTACGGAGGTGGTCCGCAAGGCCTCAGGGAACCGGGACACCATCGAATATGTTTATGGCTCTGACTACAAGGGCAATATCTGGCGGTTCGATCTGAGCGACTCCAATATGTCCAACTGGCCTTCCACCGGGGCACTGATTTACACAACCCCTACCGGTCGGCCTATTACCGCCGAGATCAAGGTAGGCGCGGCGCCTGCTTCTCCCCTGACCACCGGCGGGAAGATGATTTATTTTGGAACAGGCAGCTATTTGAGCGCTGCGGATCCCGCCACTACCACTGTGCAGGCCTTGTATGGTGTTTATGACGATCTGCTTCATACGCCGAACACCACACCATTTGTGGCAGAGGCCGATTTGACCACGATGACCATTACCATGCCGGCGCCGGTTGCTGGAGTCACCAGTGATACGCGTACTACTTCGTCCGATCCGGCAACCGCGTGGTATACGGTTGCCGGGAAAAAAGGCTGGGTGGTTCCGTTGACCGGTACCAATGTTACCCCTGGGGAAAGGGTGATCGCGCCGCCGGTTCGTTACACCGTGACCGGCGTGGTTGACGCTTTCCTGTTTACCTCGATCGTGCCCAGTACGGATGATTGCGAGGCCGGCCTGGACGCGTGGATTACCGGGGTTGACGCCTTGACAGGGGGATATCGGAAGGTTTTCAGCTCGCTTGCTGCCAATTCGATACGTGTTCGCGGTGGTTCTCCCCGAGGTGTGTTCGTGTTGCAGGACAATGGTCCACCGGCGCTGTACATCAGCCAAACCATCTTCAACGATACGATCTCGACCACGTCGTATGACACCAGTGCCGGTGGTCAGCAGACAGTTTGTATCAACGGCGTATGCGGCACAACTCAGGTTCTCAAGGTGGACTTGTCTAAAGCTCCAACGACCTCCAGCGTGACCCGCCAAATCTGGCGTCAGCTGAAATAACGATGGCTGCTGCGTGACAAGTAATTGGCAATTCAGTGCGAAAGGATATCAAGTGATACGAAACAACCGAAACAGCGGCTTCACGCTGATTGAGCTGATTATCACGGTGGCCATTATTGGCATTCTTTCTGCCATTGCCATTCCGTCATACACGGCATACATTCAGCGAGGCTATAGAGCTAACGCGAAAACCGTCATGCTTGAGGCGGCGCAATTCATGGAGCGCCAACGGTCCAGCAATTTCACTTACGCTGCGGTGAGTTTGCCGAGTACGCTTGCCGTGTCGCCAACTCAAGGCGACAAACGTTATGACATAGCGGTTGTTTCCGACGCAACTTCTTTCACGCTGACGGCAACGCCCAGTGGATGGGTCGACGGTATTTGCGGGAACCTGACGCTGACCAACCTCGGTGTCAAGGGGCAGTCTGTTGCATCGACAGATGCGAACGTCACCGCGACGTGCTGGAACCGCTAAAACAGCCCTTGACAGCCTCTAGCGCCTGACCTCATCCACCAGCGTCTTGAACTCGTCAATATCCTCAAAACTCCGGTACACACTGGCAAAGCGCACGTAAGCCACCTTGTCGAGCTTTTTAAGCTCGCGCATGACGAGCTCACCCAGGCGGGCAGAGGGCACTTCGCGCAAGCCCAGGTTGAGCAGTTTCTCTTCGATGCGCTCGATGGCCGAGTCCACCTGTTCCGTGCTGACGGGGCGCTTGCGCAGCGCCAGGTTCATGGAGTCAAGGATCTTGCTGCGCTTGTACTCGATACGGCGCCCGTCCTTTTTGACGATGGCCGGGAAGTTGACGTCGGGCCGCTCATAGGTGGTGAAACGTTTTTCACACGCGCCGCACTGGCGCCGGCGGCGTATGAAGTCTGCGTCTTCCGACACCCGGGTTTCAACCACCTGGGTTTCGAGATTGCCGCAGAAAGGGCATTTCATGCTGTTTTGCCTGAATTTATAAGCATTATTGGCCTTCAACCCTTGTACGGCGGGCGCAGACTGCTATCAAAAGCATAGTAACTGCGCCGTGTCGCATATTCAGCGGTAAACCGGGAAGCGGCTGGTCAAGGCGTTGACCTTGGCGCGAACCGCATCAATATTTGCCGCGTCGCGGGGGTTGTCGAGCACGTCGGCGATCAGGTTGGCCGTCAAACGCGCCTCTTCGTCCTTGAAGCCACGGGTGGTCATGGCCGGGGTGCCGATGCGCACGCCGCTGGTGACCATCGGCTTTTCCGGGTCGTTGGGAATCGCGTTTTTGTTGATGGTCATGTGCGCACTGCCGAGCACGGCTTCGGCTTCCTTGCCCGTGATGCCCTTGGCGCGCAGGTCGACCAGCATGACGTGGCTTTCGGTGCGGCCGCTGACGATGCGCAAGCCGCGCTGCGTCAGGGTTTCCGCAACGATTTTTGCGTTCTTCAGCACTTGCTGCTGGTAGGCCTTGAATTCGGGCGTCAAGGCTTCCTTGAAGGCCACGGCCTTGGCCGCGATCACGTGCATCAGCGGGCCGCCCTGCAAACCGGGGAAGATGGCGCTGTTGATGGCTTTTTCGTGCTCGGCCTTCATCAGGATGATGCCGCCGCGCGGGCCGCGCAGGCTCTTGTGGGTGGTCGACGTCACCACATCGGCGTGCGGTACGGGGTTGGGATAGATGCCGGCGGCGATCAGCCCGGCGTAATGCGCCATGTCGACCATGAAGATGGCGCCTACATCTTTGGCCACTTTGGCAAAACGCGCAAAGTCGATGCCCAGGGAATAAGCCGATGCGCCGGCGATGATCAACTTGGGCTTGGTCTCGTGCGCCTTGCGCTCCATGGCCTCGTAGTCAATCTCTTCCTTGTCATTGAGTCCATAGGAAACCACGTTGAACCATTTGCCGCTCATATTGAGAGCCATGCCGTGGGTCAGGTGGCCGCCTTCGGCCAGGCTCATGCCCATGATGGTGTCGCCGGGCTTGAGAAAGGCCAGGAACACGGCTTCATTGGCCGAAGCGCCGCAATGCGGCTGCACGTTGGCGGCGTCGGCGCCAAAGATTTTCTTGACGCGGTCAATAGCCAGTTGCTCGGCCACGTCCACGTGCTCGCAGCCACCGTAGTAGCGGCGGCCGGGGTAGCCTTCGGCGTATTTGTTCGTGAGCTGTGAGCCCTGCGCGGCCATCACGGCGGGCGAGGCGTAGTTTTCGCTGGCAATCAGCTCGATGTGGTGTTCCTGGCGCGCGTTTTCAGCAAGGATGGCGGCCCACAGTTCGGGGTCGGTTTGTTCCACAAGAATGGTGCGGTCGTACATGGCAGTCCTTCAAGACGTGGTCCCTGTCATGGCAGGCATGAAACAAGGGCTGCCCAGGCGAACGGCTGAACGCTGTGGTCACCGTTGACGTCAGCGGTGCGCTTCCCAGTGGTATCCCACGTCAGCAATCGCCCTGTTTGAAGGGGTTGCCTATCGCCAGTCGCGCACCTTGCTAGTGTAACGGACTCGAGGCCCAAGCCTTCCGCGAGCCCGGGAAAGACCCGAGCAACTCAGGAGGTTGCCAGGCTTGCCACTTTGTCGAGGGGCTTCTCACTGGGTTGCTCGCCTGCAGTAGCGGGCAAGGACGCAGGAATGGCCAACGGCGGCCGAACGGCTGGCGCGTAGGCCGGCGCACGTCCGCTCACGACGGCCAGGAGGCGTGCATGCTCGGCCATGACTTTGGCGGCGTAACCGCCGTCGCTTTCGAGGTTGGCAGCGCCCACGTAGAACCGCAGGCCGGCTTCCACCGAACCAGCTCGGGCGATGCATTCCTGCAGCACCTTCACGCCCACGCGCAGATTGGTCACCGGATCAAAGGCCGCCAGCTTGCCGCCGAAGTTTTCGTACTTGGCGTGGTGGACGTTGGTCATGACCTGCATCAGGCCCTGGGCACCCACCGGGCTTTGTGCAAACGGGTTGAAGCCGGACTCGATGGCCATGATGGCCAGGATCAAGGTCGGATCGAGCTTGGCTTTCTGGCCAATTTCAAAGGCTTCGGCAACCAGCACGCTCAGGGGCTCGGGGGCCACGTTGTATTTTTTGCTGAGCCAGAAGGCCACAGCCGCCTGCTGGCGGGGCAGGTCTTTGGGGTTGGCCGCGGTGGCACGGTCGATGGCCTCGGGCTCGGTGAAGCCGATGGCGGCTTCCTGGCGTTCATGCAGCCAGACGCGCAGGCGGGATTCTCCGGCCTGACGCAGGTCGGGCCGGGCAGTCAGCGTGATCACGGCAAACACCACGGCCAGGCCGAGCAGTGCAAAGCTGTTGTGGGTGATTTCAAAGAAACCCTGGGCAATGTCGTCTGCAATGTTTGCCAGACTGCTGCCCACGTTTTTCTGAAGTGTCCGCATCGTGGATGCGAAACTGGATTGTCCTAGCGCTGTCATAGCACTCCTTTCTACGCGTCCGGCTTTTTGAGCCGCACGCTTTGATTGGGTCGCCATCAAACCAAGGCCTTGCCTTGGGGGTGTTGACCCTTTGTCTGACTTTGCCGGGTTCGGCAGCGGATTCGGGTTGTCCCTCGGTTTTGGGTGGGGACGGCGGATTCTATGAGGGGTCTAAATAACTTGTCAATAATATAAAAATAAATCAATAGACTTATTTGTATATTAAAACAGTAAATTCGGCTTGAAACCGCCTGTTTCCCCCGTTTTCGGGGCGGTTTGAGGAAGAGCTCTAAATCCGCCATTTCGGCCAGCTGGACCAGCGAAAGACTGTACGTCCTGACAGTGATTCGCTTTAAACTCAAGCGCTTGCAGCATTTTCCGGAGAATGTGCGGGAGCATTCAATCAGCCGTTTTTCGGCGCCTGTCTCGGCAGGTTTCCGATCTGTCTGTAGGACAAAACCGCAAAATGTAAATCTCCAAGAAAAGGGCAATCGCCGGGCGGTTTTTCATTACAAATTACGACTTGCACCCAGGGCCCTGCAGGTTTAATCTGCAATTGCTTGAGTACCTCAAGCATCAACCGGGTAACCAACCCCGGTCAAACTGAGAGCAATCACTTGCTTTCATCG
This sequence comes from Polaromonas sp. A23, assembly GCF_002001015.1. Lineage (GTDB taxonomy): Bacteria > Pseudomonadota > Gammaproteobacteria > Burkholderiales > Burkholderiaceae_C > Polaromonas. Next base: position 19,000 of record NZ_MUNO01000043.1, read on the forward strand.
CACTGGAGACGATCTTCTCTTCTTTGCGAAGCCCGACGGCATGAGCATTACGCCCGCCGTCAACCCCGGTCGGCCTGGCTGCCCGGGGTTTTTATTTGGGCCCGGCCTTTTGCCAATCAGCCAAATCAGTCATCGACCTTTTCCTCCGCATGTCCAAGACTCAAGACCTATGCCCGGCAATGAACTGAAACGCAAGCTCTCCCAACTCCCCGGTTTCTTCAAGTCTCTTCCCGGCAACGCGGAAGGTGTGCTGTGTTCCCCGCGCAGGCATCGCCGCGCGGCCTCGTCGCTAGAGCTGACTCTCAGCGACCTCGCCATCGTCAAAGCCGGCAGCCTGCCGGCGCTTGTTGCAGGGCCGGAAAACAGTCCGCCTTCCCCAGGGCGGCCCAAGGGAAAAATCAGGCGTCGCTATATATAGATGCAGAAATGCAGTCACTCCTGCGACTGGCGCTGTCCGTCCCTCATTTGGCGAGGGCAAGGCCATGCGCGAGCTGGCCGTGCAGCGCACTGTGGCGGTGAGGGATTACCTCGCTGTCAGTGGTATTGCGCCCGGCAGGCGCTTTCTGGGTGCACCCAAAAGTGTTCCTGCTGGCGCCAAATGGACACCGCGCGCCGAACTTAATTTGGCGATGCCCTAAAAACAGCGAAAATAGCCGGATTGCTTTATTTCTGAAGCTTGGGTCGGGGTCGCGGGCATTTGCCCAGCGGCTCCTCTTTTTTACGCCGGTCCTGCCTTTGCCTGTTGACGCCAACAGCCCGAGATTCCAAGAGGCAGACCTGCAATTTCCCGATTTCCCGAAGATCCTGCTTCGCCAGTCCCACTTATTTATATGCTGCGTTCCCTCATGTCCAAATCTGCCACGCCCGAAACCACCGCCGTGAAAACGCCTTCCACCAAAAGCGCGGAGAGCCATCCACTGGACGGCCTGACCGGCGGGGCTTTCTCCGCCCCCACGTCCGGCGAGCGCACGGCGCGTATTCGTGAATGGCTGGCCACCGGCCCCAGCGCCGAGCAGATGGCCGAGGTCTACAAAGACCTGGCCAATCGCGACAAGGGTGCTGCCAAGCCGCTCAAGGAAAAGCTGGACGAAGCCAAACGTCTGAAAAGCCAGGAAACCGTGGCCGCCGAATGGGCTGAAAAGGGCAATGCCCTGCTGGCCCTGAAGAAACTCAACATGGCTGATGCCCTGGCCTGGCAGCGCGACGCCGCCAAGGCTGGTGCACCGCTGTCACGCGAGCCGCTGGCCGGCCTGAAAGCGCAGCTGGCTGACCGTGTCAAAACGATTGAAGACCTGCAGCACCGCGCCCAGGTGCAGCGCGAAGCCGCCGTGCTGATGGCCCAGCGCGTGGAAGTGTTGTCCACCAAGTCATGGCGCGACGCGCAGGCCGCGTGGGACGCACTGCGTGCCGACGTGACGCACTGGCAAGCCGAAGCCGACGAGCTGGCGCAAGACGCCAACTGGTCCAGCGTGGACGCGAAGTTTCCGCCCATGCTTGATGCCTCGCGCGGCCAGCTGCTGGCCGTGTGGGAAGCCTTCCAGGCTGCGCTCTCTCTGGCCGTTGCTGCTGCCGAAGATGCCGCCGCGCCGCTGCCGGCCGTGCCGGTCTGGGCCGACGAGTTGCGTGGTGCACGTGGCCTGCCGCGTGCAGGTGATGCCACAGCGGGTGATCAGCCCGCGCGTGCACCCAAGGCAAAAATTGATCCCGCCGTGCTCAAGGACATGCGCGAAAAATCGACCGCCATCGTGCAGGCCGCGCTCGCCAAACTCGAGCATGAAGTGACCGAAGGCCACGGCAAGTCCACACCCAAGGTCGCCGCCGAGCTGCGCCAGGCGCTCAAGGAAAACATCCGCAACATCGACACCGCACTCGAAGCCGCAGCGCACGCCGCGCTAACTGCGGCCGGTGAACTCGAAGGCTGGCAGCGCTGGCGTGCCGACCAGATCCGCGAAGAACTGGTGGCCAAGGCCGAAGCACTGGTTGCCAAACCATTGGGTGGGCGTAAGCAGCAGGAAGCGCTGCGTGCCATGCGCGAGCAGTGGAAAACCAGCGACCAGGGCGGTACGCCCAACCACGCCATGTGGAAACGGTTTGACGATGCCTGCAACGAAGCTCACAAGGTGGTCGAGGTGTGGCTCGAGAAGGTCAAGGAGCAAAGCGAAGCCGTCAAGGCCGAGCGCCGCGTGCTGATTGAAGAAGTGCTGGCCTGGGCAGAAGCCAACAAGGGCAACACCGACTGGAAATACCAGATTCGCAGCCTCAATGGCTTCGTTGAAAAATGGACAGCCGCTGGCCATTTGAGCGAGAAAGCTTTTACCGAGGTCCAGCCGCAGTGGAAAGCTGCCATGGACGCCGCCGATGCACCGCTGAAAGCCGCGCGCGCCGAAAGCCTGGCGCACCGCAAAGCCATGATTGAAGAAGCGCAGGTGCTGGGCGCCGAGCCGCAACTGCACATCGACGCCGTCAAGCACCTGCAGCAGCGCTGGCAGCACGAGGCCCAGGCCGTGCCGATCGAGCGCAAGCAGGAGCAAAAACTGTGGGACGCTTTCCGCAAGCCGATCGACGACGCCTTCCAGCGCAAGACGGCCGAGCGCGAGAAAGCCGCGTCTGCCCTGGGCGAACACGACCGCATGGTGCTGGAGCTGTCGAAGGCACTCGACGCGGCCAATGCCACGGGTGACGTGCAAAAAATCCGCACTGCCATGGCAGACCTGGAAGCCGGCCTGCGCGGCCAGTTCAAGCCCGCCGCAACAGAGGCTCCCGCCGCCTGCGCACCGGTTGCAGATGCCGCCGCACCGCAAAATGTTGAATCAGATCAGGCTCCAGCCCTTGATGCACCTGCGCAAGCAGCTCCTGAAACCATAGCTGAAGAAAGCGCTCCGGCGGAAGCCGCAGAGCCTGCAGCAGAGGAGGGCGTCGAAGCCCCCGCCGCTGCCGCGCCGCCAGCGCCACCCCCGAAATCTGCCAAGCCTGTGGTGGCCATGCGCGGCGACGACCGCCCCGGCATGCGCAAGGCCGAAGCTGCGCCCGCAGGACGCGGTGGCAAGTTTGGCGACCGCAAACCGGGCGGCAAGCCCGATGGGCGTGGCGGCCGGCCGGCCGACAACAAGTTCGAACCCTACCGCGCCGAACGTGAAGACCGCGGCCGCCCCGCTTACGAAGAGCGCGGCCCGCGCCTGGGCGATGCCGCTTTCCGCGCACAGCGCGAAGCGTTTGAACACGCCCAGCAGGCCCTGAGAAAGTTGTCCGAACAGGCCCACGGCGAGGTGTTGACCAACCTGCTCAAAGCCTGGGAGAACCGCGACCCGGCCCTGGTGCCCGCCGCACAGGAACTGGGCAAGCTGGTGACCCCAGCTACGCGCAGCGCCTGGACGCAGGCCTTGTCGGCAGCGCCCAAGGGCGATGCCGCTGACACGCTGTTGCGCCTGGAAATCGCTGCCGAGCTGCCAACGCCTGCGGAGCACCTGAGTGCGCGCCGCATGCTGCAGTTGGTGCTGCTGACCAAGCGCAATGACCCGACGCCTGCACAAACCTGGGGTGAGGATGCGGCCAAAGTGCTGGCTGCACCTTACGATGCAACGCATGTGCGGCGGTTGCAGAATGTGCTGAAGGCGCTGCTTAAGCGCTGAGTTTGGAATTCGGGTTCGGGGATTTTTTTGCTTCACGCTGCGCCTCCGGTTTGCCTTCGGCAGTAGGCGTAACTCCCCACTCCCACCCCTAACC
>NZ_MUNO01000014.1 GCF_002001015.1 Polaromonas sp. A23
GGTTAGGGGTGGGAGTGGGGAGTTGCGTCTACTGTCAAGAACAGACCCAGGCGCAGCGTGATGCAGGCGAACAGGCGCCGCAAACGAGCCCTACTTCTTGTCCGCCGCCTCCGGCAACTCAATCTTCACCTCCAGCACGTCCAGGTTGTCCTGACGCTCGAGGTTGACCTTGATGTCGTTCGGATCGATCTTGATGTATTTGGAGATCACGGCAATCAAATCGCGCTGCAGTGCAGGCAGGTAGTCGGGCTCGTGGCTGTTGCGGCCTGAGCGTTCGTGCGCAAGGATGATCTGCAGCCGCTCTTTGGCGACGCTGGCGGTTTTTTTCTTTTCGCCGAGCAGGAAGGAGAGAAAGGAAGCCATGCGGGTTACTTGCCTCCAAACACACGTTTGAAGAAGCCCTGCTTGGGCGGTTCGGTAAAACGCAGCGGCTTGTCTTCGCCCATGAAGCGGGCGATCACGTCTTTGTAAGCTTCGGAGACATCGCTGCCTTCCATGTGCACGGCGGGCACGCCCTGGTTGGAGGCTTGCAGCACCGACTCGGACTCGGGGATTACGCCGATCAGCTTGATGCGCAGGATGTCCTTGATGTCTTCGAGCGAAAGCATCTGGCCCTGGTCGACGCGGCTGGGGTTGTAGCGGGTGATGAGCAGGTGTTCCTTGATCGGGTCGCCGCCTTCCATGCCGCGTTTGGTTTTGCTCGACAACATGCCGAGGATGCGGTCAGAGTCGCGCACGGAAGACACTTCGGGATTGGTGACGACCAGTGCCTCGTCGGCAAAATGCATGGCCATCAGCGCGCCGGTTTCAATGCCGGCGGGTGAGTCGCAGACGATGTATTCGAAGTCCATGTCGCCCAGGTCGTTCAGCACCTTCTCAACGCCTTCTTTGCTCAGCGCTTCCTTGTCGCGCGTTTGCGAGGCGGCCAGCACATAGAGGTTGTCGCATTGCTTGTCTTTGATGAGGGCCTGGTGCAGATTGGCTTCGCCCTGGATGACGTTGATGAGGTCGTACACCACGCGGCGCTCGCAACCCATGATGAGGTCGAGGTTGCGCAGGCCGACGTCAAAGTCGATGACGGCGGTTTTGTGCCCGCGCAATGCCAGGCCGGTTGCAAAGCTGGCGCTGGTGGTGGTTTTACCCACGCCGCCCTTGCCCGAGGTGACCACAATGATTTTTGCCATGCGTAAAAGTCCTTAAGAAAAACGGGGGAGTGTGATGCCTGGAGCATCACACCTTGATCAGATCCATGACGAGCTTGTCGCCTTCCGGGCCGGGCACCAGGCGGACTTGCGTTGGCTTGCCCCACACGCCTTCGGGCAGCGGGTTTTCGCTGGTGCGGTAAATGCCGGCGATCGACAGCAGCTCGGGCTCGAGGCTGAGGGCAAAGATGCGTGCGTCGGTGTTGCCGCGTGCACCGGCCATGGCCTTGCCGCGCAGCGGTGCGTAGACATGGATGTGGCCGTCGGCAATAACTTCGGCACCGGCGTTGACCATGCTGAGCACGACGAGGTCGCGTCCGCGCGCATAAACCTGCTGGCCTGAGCGAAGGGGCTTGTCGATGACCAGCGCACCGGGAGCGGGTGCAGGAGGGGCTTCGGTTGCAGGCGCTGGCGCCTTGCTGCGGGTGGACGTGGGTGGTGGCGCAGCGGGGGTGCTCACGCGGGCGTCGGGCGCGGGCACCAGGCCGGCTTCGGCGGCAGCGGCCATCTGTGCGGGCCGGCCACCGCGCACGGCCAGCGGTACAACGCGGTAGGGGCGCAGCAGTGCCATCAGTGCTGCAAAGTCCACAGTGTCTGCGTCGGCGGGCAGCTGGGAGAGGTCAATCACCAGCGGGTCATTGTCGAAAAAATCAGGAATGTCGCCAAAGCGCAGCGCCAGCTCGCGGGAGAGCGTGCCGAGGTCGGGGGACTTGAGGAGCAGCGCCACCAGGGGCAGGTTGGCGCTTTTGATTTCGAAGGTGGCGGGGGTGCTGGCCGGGAGGGCAACGGTCATGAGGTAAGGCGTCGCGTCGTCGCAGATGGGAGCGGAAGAATCAGCCGGGAAATCACCCGGAAAATCAGTCGCACGAGGCAGGTTGAAAGGGACGCATCTTAACAGTGGCGCATGACACGGCTTGCAGCAGTTGTGAGCGAATGAAACCTGTTGCAACGCCCCACGGTGGTGCCGGCGGGTAGGCAATTGTGGGACGATGCGGTTTCTGTGTTCTGGGGGTGGCCATGACGATGCAAGTACACGTGTTGCGGCTCAAGCCGGCTGATGATTTGCGCGGCGCGCTGGAAGCAGTGTTTCGGGAGTTACATGCCGGCGGCGTGCGTGCGGCCTGTGTGGTGTCGGCGGTGGGCAGCCTGTCTGCCGCGGTGTTGCGTTATGCCGACCAGCCGCGCGGCGAGGCTGTGGCCGGGCCGCTGGAGCTGTTGACGCTGTCGGGCACGCTCAGTGCCGACGGCCCGCACCTGCATGCCAGTGTGGCCAATGCACAGGGTGAAGTGCGTGGTGGGCATGTGATGCGTGGCTGCACCGTGCGCACCACGGCCGAGATTGTGCTGGCGCTGCTGCCGGGCTGGGAGTTTGGCCGCGCGCCGGATGAGGCCACGGGTTTTCAGGAGCTGGTGATACGAAATCCAGCCAAGTCATGAGCAAATAGGGTCTTTAGCCCTTGTTTTACGGGCGCGAGCAGCTGGAAAATTGATAGCGGCATCAGGCGCGTGGTACGTTGCCGGCGGCTGTGTCAATGTTGCGGGCTGTGCCCAGCAGTGTGGCGCACAGGGTTTCCTGGCCTTCCGCGCTGACGGCGTACACATCTGCTGCGCACACGGTGAGCAGCTTGCCGGCGCTGACCACCCGGCCGCGTGCGCGCAGCAGTGCGCCCTGCGCGGGCGCCACCAGCTTCAAGGTGGCGTCCACGGTGGCGTTGATCCAACCCGGGGGCAGCAAGGAGCCGGCAGCAGCCACCGCGGCAAAGTCGGCCACCGCAAACACGGCGGTAGCTTGCAACTGGCCGGGGCGGAAGGTGAAGCTGTCCTGCACCGGAATTTCAACTTCCACTTCACCGGCGGTGATGCGCTTGAAGGCCAGGCCCAGCGTACGGGCCATCGGCATGGCCAGCACCATGCGTTCGAGTTGGCGGATGTGGGAGGGGATGGCGGTGTTGGTGTTCATGGCCTGGCTTTCCTGGGTGGGGTGACGAAGGCGGGGCGTGCGGGTTTGGACCCGGGCGCGGGTGATGCTGTTGCGGCTCGCGCTTTCACGCTGGGCCATGGGGCTTTGCCGTTCTGTGCAGCCGCCAGGCGCTGCGCTTTTTTGGCCTCGTAGGTGCGCTGCTGCTCGTGCATCCACGCGATGTGCGAGACCACGGCGCGGCGCTGGGTTTTGAGCTTGTCGATCTGCCCATCGATCTCGGCCACGCGGGTCTGCATGGCTTCAACCATTTGTTCAAACGTCAGGCGGCCTGCACGATAGGCGGGGAGTTGTGCAGCGATGTCCTTGAGCGAAAAACCAATGCTGCGCGACATGGCGATGAAGACCACCTCGCGGCGCATGGCGTCGGTGTATTCGCGGTAGCCGCTGGCCCGCCTTTCGGGTTGCAGCAGGCCGAGTTTTTCGTAGTGGCGCAGGGCATGCGCGGAGACGCCGGTGCGTTGGGACAGTTCAGAGATCTGCATGCCTCCACCTTAGCAAGCTTCGCCCTGCGCTAAGGTTGGGACAGGTGCTGCTGCTGTCACCTGCGCGGCAGCCGCCCTGGCGGCGTACAGGTCCTACAGGCATGCGGGCTGGCTGCCGATAAGCGCTGGCCGGGCTTGCGCTCACAGTCAAAGTGCGTACCGGCGACCGTGCCGGCACGAACACTGTGTTGAAGGAGCCGCGATGAACAAGAATATTTTTGTGATGTCTGCGTTGGTGCTGGTTTTGGCGGGAGCGAGTGGCGGCGCGATGGCGCAGCCCTCCACCATGCCCGATGGGGCGACGCAGGTACCGCCAGAAATGGGTGTGGCACCGCCGCGGCCTGCTGCCAGCGCGCCGGCCGACATGAAGCCCCGAAAACGGCTTCAGCTCAAACCCCGCATGAAGTCCGATGAGCTGAAGCCCGCACTGCACCCTGAGCTCAAGCCTGAAATGAGCCCGGGCCTGCAGCCGAACAGCCAGAAACCCTTGCGCAAGAACAACTCACCAGGCTCCGGCGGGTGATACGCTGGACGCGTGTTCGCTGGAAGGAGCTTTCATGAAGGCCATTCATTTACGTTCTCACTCACGTTGGTTGTTGCCGGTGCTGGTGCCCTTGTTGCTGACGGGCGGCATGGCCCCGGCGCAAGACACCACGCCCTTGCCCGGCCGGGTCAACCGCAACCCGGTATACCGCGAAGGCTTGCCGCCTGCCCCGCCGGTGCCGCCTGATACGCGCGACTCGACCACGCGGCCGGTGCAGCCGCCCGAGCAGGTGCCGGCCGATGGCCGCAGTGTGGTGGAGGGGGCGCCGGCACCGCAGCCACCGGCTTCTGCGCCGGCCCGGCCAGCTTCAGGCACGCGAGGCCGTTGAACGGCTTTTCAGCGTTGGGCGTGGTTTTATAGAGCCAAACTGGCCCCTGGCCCAGGTACTACCTGCGCCATCAGCTATCAAAGAAATAGCATAAAGGCAGTGCCAGTGCCGGCATGGGAGCACCTGTGCCCAGGGCGTTGTGCTCCGGGGAAACCTCGGCGAGCGGGGGGTACTCGTTCGCTTCTGAGGCTTCGCGCGCCACGCGGGTGTCGTGCATGTCGCTGAAGGGCAGCTGCACCTGCATGCTCACCGACCGCGCAGGAATGGCCAGTTCGGCCCGGGCTGGGGGCGTGCGCCGGGCGGGCTGGGCCGCCACACGGCCACCGCGCTGGTGCACGGCCGAGACCAGCGGAGGATGGGCCCGCTCTGCGCCCGGCAACTTGCGCCGGTATTTACGGAGCATGGTTTTTTGCAGCATCGGCACGGCCAGGCGTGCGGGTTTGAAGATGTGCTGGTAATACGCGAGCCAGGATTGCTCGCCGGCGTCGGGTGCGGGGGCGTCTTCCTTGCTGGCTCCGGGGCCGAACTGCAGCTGGGCGCCGTCCCACTGCACGCTGGCCTCGGGCGTGAGTACTGCCCAGCGCATTTGCGCAAATCGCCGGGCAAAAACCGGCGCCACGGTTTCAACAATATGGTGCTCGGGCTCGAACCAGCCAACATGCAGGGGGCCGCCTTCAGGGTCGTTGCGGAAGGTGTCGTCCTGCACGATGCGAAAGCGCGTGAAGGCTTTCATCTTGTGCATGTCGCGGCGCACCGCATGCGCCAGTTGTTGTGCCTCGGCCATGTCGGCGTCAAGCGGGTCATGGCGCAGCGCGGGCTCATGCACCAGGCGCCACAACAGGCGGTAAAGCAGGTCAAAGCGACGCGGGTCGCTGTGCAGGATGGCGCTTTCACACACCGTGACGAACTCGGGCGGAACCTGGATGGCCGGTGCGTCGGCGGTGCCTGCTGCAGCGCTTTCGGGAGACAAAGCTGCGGGGAGTCCTTGGCCAGCGGTGTCGGCTTCTTGTGTGTGCCAGCTGACCTGCGCGGGCAGGATGTGCTGGGCCAGCAGGCCACGGGCGGCATGGCGAAAGCCTTCCAGATCGGCCGGGCCGCGCAGCATGACGGGCAGCACGGCCTGCGGAAAGAGGTCAGTCGTCAGCGGGTCACTCATCACGCCCATGCAGTGCTCCTTGTGTTGCTTGCTTCAACTCTTGCTGGCTTTGCCATGCTTTCATGGTGCGCGTGGTGTGTGTCAGTCTGGTGTAGGCCGGCAAGCCGACAGCCCCGCAGGCACAGGCGCGGCTGGAGCGCCGAAAACCGGAAGCCCCGGGTGTTTTTGGCGCCGGTAGCCACAAAGACGGGTGTTTGTTGCGAATTCACTGTATCAATATACAGTGTTTTGGTGGTTTTGACCAGTTTTGACGCTTTTGCCGCGCTCCTGCGGGAGGCTTTCGGCGCCCAAAACCCTCTAACTTCGTGCCAAAACGGCTTAACGCTCGGGATCAGGAGCGGTAGGCGGGTTTTGGTGCCGAATGGGCTTGCCGGGCTTCGCGGCCCAGTTTTTTGGCCCGTATTTCCATCGCGAGGAACACGCCGCCCGCGACAAGCAGCGGCCCCAGGTAATAGATAAAGCGGTAAGCCAGCAGCGCGGCCAGAAGGTCATGGGCCGGCATTCTGTGTGAAAGCAGGGCCACGAACACGGCTTCCAGCACACCGAGCCCGGCGGGCACATGGGTGATGACACCGGCCACCGCGCCGACCAGCAGGACACTGACCACGGTGGGGTAGGCGATTTTTTGCTGGAGCAGCAAGAACACCACGCCGCCCATGATCAGCCAGTTGGCCGCGCCCATGGCGATTTGCAGGAGCGCCAGCCGCAGCGAGGGCAGCGCCAGCTCATGCCCGCGGAGCAGGTAGCTGCGCTTGCGCGAGAAGGCGCACAGCAGAAGGTAAGCCATGGCCACCCCGAGCAAAACAAAACCGAGGATCTGCAGGCCGCCGCTGCCCAGCTTCCAGTTGGGCGGCAGGGGTGGCGTGAAAAAGCCGAACAGCAGCCCCGCAAGCAGCAGGTAGCCCATCCAGTTGGTCAGCATGCTTAAGGTCATGACGCGGGTGATCACGCCGACCTCCAGCCCCAGCCGTGAATACAGCCGGTAACGCAGCGCGATGCCGCCCACCAGCGAGCCAAGGTTGAGGTTGAGCACATAGCTGGTGAAGGTGACCAGCATGACGGTGGACGTGCGCAGGGTGTGGCCGGTGTAGTGGCGCCCCAGCAGGTCAAAACAGCTGTAAAGCGAAAGGCTCAGCGCGGCAAGCGCCGCGGCGCCCAGCAGCGAAGCCGGCGGGTAGCCGCGCAGCGCGGCAAATACCGCATGCCACTCGATGGCGCGGGCCTGCTCCACCAGCAGCCAGGCCACCAGCGCAAAGAACACCACGGTCGCTCCGCGCTTCAACCAGGGCCACCAGGCCTTGCCGGTGATGCCTGCCTTCTTCGGGCTGGCGCGGCGGGCCGCCGGGGTGTTCATGAGGTCCTGCCCTCGTTCACGTAGTCGGCCCCTGCGTTGGCGTCGAGCAGGTTTTCGGCCAGCGTCAGGCGGGGTGCATGGGCCGGCAGCCAGCCAAACCAGGCCGGGTAGTGGCGCAGCAGGTGGAAGACAAAAAAGCTGCGCAGCCTGACCCACAGGCCGGTTTCGGCCACGTCGGCGGCCAGGACCTGCCGGCAGCTGTTTTGCATGAGCTGCTCGAGGTGCTCGCCCAGGTGCTGGTTGAAGGCGCGGTCCTTGATGATGACGTTGGCTTCGAGGTTGAGCGCCAGGCTCAGCGGGTCGAGGTTGCTGGAGCCGACGGTGGACCATTCGTCGTCGGTCAGGGCCACCTTGCCGTGCAGCGGGCGGTCGCGGTACTCGTAGATTTTCACGCCGGCCGCCAACAGGTGGTGGTACAGCAAGCCTGCCGCGATCTTGACAATCGGCATGTCGGGCTGGCCCTGCAGGATCAACCGCACGTCCACGCCGCGCCGCGCCGCCTTGCGCAGCTGCCGGAGCAAGCGGTAGCCTGGAAAGAAGTAGGCGTTGGCCATGATGACGCGGCGCCGCGCGCCGCGGATGGCGATGCGGTAGTGGCGCTCGATGTCGCCCTTGTGCTCGCGGTTGTCGCGCGTCACAAAAATGGCTTGGGCGTCGCCTGAGGCCGGCAGCGTGGCGCGGTCCGGCGCGGCCGGCGGGTTGGCCCGGCGGCGCAGAAAATTCTGCAGGCGGCGGCCAGCCGGTTTCTGGCCGAGCTGTAATTGGGCCAGGACAAACTGGCGAATGCCGGCAACCAGCGGGCCTTCGATTTCCACCGCATAGTCCTGTTTGGCGTTGGCGCCGAAGTCTGCGAGGTGGTCGGCCGAATAGTTGATGCCGCCGACAAAAGCCCGCATGCCATCGACCACCACAATCTTGCGGTGCATGCGGCGAAACAGGTTGGTGCGGTAGCCCCACAGCCGGGGGCTGGGGTCAAACACATGAACCCGCACGCCGGCTTGCGTGAGTGCCAGGATGAAAGCGGGCGAGAGGTCGGGGGAGCCGTAGCCGTCGATGGTGACGTCGATCTGCACGCCGCGCCGCGCGGCAGTGAGCAGCGCCTCGTGCAGCGCCTTGCCGACCTTGTCTTCGAACAGGATGAAGGTCTCCAGCAGCACTTCATGCTCGGCCGCTGCGATGCACTCGAACACGCGCGGAAAAAACGCTTCGCCGTTTTCCAGCAGCGAAATCTTGTTGCCCGGTACCCAGCGGCCGTTCATGGTGTGCCCTCTTTGAACGGCGCCTCCCTCGGATAGCAGGAAGCAACACGAAGTGAGCGACCGTGGGGGCTCGTCTCCTTCAAGCAGGGGCCGCGGGTCCGGCTTTGCCGGCCCGCAGGCGCAGCGGCCCCCCCGGGGGGCAGCGAAGTACACGCAGTGACGAGCGTGGGGGCCATATCTCTAGAGTTCGATTTCGGCGGCCAGCGGTGCATGGTCCGACAGGTGCGACCAGGGCCTGGGTGGAAGCACCACCGGCGCATGGCCGATGGCATTGCGCACATAGATGCGGTCCAGCTGCAACACCGGAAACCGGGCTGGAAAAGTGCGTGCGGCTTTGCCGTTGGCCTGTACAAACACCTCGTGCATGCTGGCGCCCTTTTCAAGCACGTCATGGGCGCGGCGGCGCCAGTCGTTGAAGTCGCCCGCAGCGATCACGGGGGCGCTGGCCGGAATGTCCTTGTGGATCATGTCGCACAGCATGTTGAGTTGCTTCAGGCGGTGCGCCTCTGCCAGGCCCAGGTGCACGCAGATTGCATGGACATGGGTGTCACGGCCGGGGATTTCCAGCACGCAGTGAAGCAGGCCGCGGCGCTCTGGCCCGCTGATGGAAACGTCGCGGTTTTCGAAATGAACGATGGGGAACTTCGACAGCACGGCGTTGCCATGGTGTCCGTTGGTATAGACGGCGTTGCGCCCATAAGCAAACTGCGGCCAGATGGTGTCCGCCAGGAATTCGTAGTGCGGCGTGGCCGGGTAGTTGGCGACACGGGTTTCGTGCCGGGCGTGTGTACCGGTGACTTCTTGCAGAAACACCACGTCGGCGCCCACCGTGCGTACCGCTTCGCGCAGCTCATGCAAGATGAACTTGCGGTTGAAGAAGGTAAACCCCTTGTGGATGTTGACCGTCAGGACCTTGATGGAGAAACTTATCGAGGCGGTGGCGATGGCTTCACGGGTTTCGGCCAGCACGTCGGCATCCGGGCGCGGTATGACTGGAGCGGCCACGGGTTCGCTGACCTTGATAAGGGATTCGGAAGGGGGCATGGGACAGGCAGGAGTGAATGGCAAAGGGATATTGTCACGCTGCGCGACTTAAAACAACTGTAGGACAGCAAGCTCATTTTTGAGTGCAGCCTGCGCCCTTGGGCGGGGCTTTGTCAACACTTTATCAACCGTCTGTAAAAGCCGATGTCCTACGCGCAGCGAGGGGGCTTTCCCGCATGGCCGTGTGGAAGTGGCAGTTAAATTGAATTTAACCAGTGCCCGATACGGCACCGGCCGTTTGCAGGTGCCCCTTCGCGGGTTTCCCCGCGAATGTCAGCAACCCGCTCAAGAGGTCATGATTCGTTCTGTCCTGCCTGAGTTTTTCAAGGAGTCAGAAATGAAAAGATTTTCAATCCAATCCATTTCCACAGCCGCCGCCTTGAGCGCCGTGCTCGCAGGAACCGCCTTTGCGCAGGTGTCCGTTAACACGGGTGTGGGCGTGGGTGTACGCACCGGCGTCAACACCAATATTGACGCCGATATTCGCGCCAGGGCTGCAGGTGGTGCCACCAACTCGAGTTATTCCGAGGGCGCCGCAGTGAACGCCAGCAGCAACACGCATGTGGGTGTCCAGCCGAGTGACCCTGGCGTGAGAGGCGCTGTGGCGCGTACGGGCAACCGTGTCGAGAACGCTGTAGAGCGTGGTGCCAACGCAACCAGCCGTGCGGGCCACCGTGCGATGAATTCAGTCGACGGCGTAGCCCGCCGCGCTGACCGTCGTATCCAGGGCGCGCTTCCGAACGGTACCACGCGTGCTGGCGGATCGGTGAATGTGCAGGGCTCCGGCAATGCTGGCGTGATCAACGCGCCTTCGCAGTAACAGTCTTCCCGGCGGGGCCGTCAGGCGGGTTCTATCGAACCTGGCCTTCCTTCGCGTTCGAAATCGGAGGCCAGTCAGAAGGCTCTTCGGGGTTTCTCCATCTTTTCATCTTTTAAGGAATTCAAATGAACAAGCCAAACATATCTCTCGTCCTCGCCGCCTTGCTGGCGACCTCCGGCTTTGCCATGGCACAAACCTCGCCTGCCAGTGCGCCTCCCTTCAAGGCCGACGGCAGCGGCGTGGTAACCACGCCTGCTACCGGTGACGCAAAAACCCGTGCCGACGTGAAGGCCGGCATCAATGCACCCAACGCTGCGGCCGGTTCTCCGACACAGGATGCCCGCGCACGCAGCGAAGCCTCTGTGCCCGCCACAGGTGGTGCGACCCAGAATTCCCGCGCTGATGTGAAGGCGGAAGCTGGTACCAGCATGAAGCCCGTCAGCAGCACTGCCGCTGAACGCAAGGCCGCCCGTGCAGAACGCAAGGCCGCACGTAAAGCGGAAGCGCCTATCCCGACCGCCAAGGAAGCCGGCGGCGCTGCTTCCAAAACCAACGCTCCCTGAACTCCCTGAGAGCAATCCGCTGAAGGCCTGATTTCTGAGGTCTTTAGAGGTGGCGCCCGCTTCGCAAGAGGTGGGTGCTTTTTTCTGCTCGCTTACTTGGGTCGTGGTCGGGCGAAGCCCTTGTCTGGTTGTGAGAGCGCTCCTGAGCGTAGCTCGGCGACGGCGACGGCCACTGCCTGGGCGACGTTGTGCACTTCTTGCTGAAACGCGAGATCTGCGTCGAGTGCTTCGTGGCTGGTGGCATAGGGTTTGTAGTACCCGATATAGCGGTCCAGGCGTGCCTGGCTGCCGGCGTCGATCAAGCCCATCCAGTCCAGCCAGTCGGACAGGCCGCGCCGCGAGCCCTCGATGCCTGCGACGTCGCCATGCACGACCAGCCCGTAAACGCGGCCGGCCAGATGCTGGGGATAGTCCCAGCCTTTGAGTTCCAGCGCCTTGGCCTCCTGGGGTTTTTTGCCGTGGGTGGTCGTGGGGTCAGGGTTGCCGCCGTCGGCGCAGACCAGCCTGTCGATCATGAGTTTGAGCGGACTGGGTGACTGGTACCAGTACACCGGCGTGACGATGATGACGGCGTGGGCGGCCGTCCAGCGTTCGTAGATCTCGTTCATCCAGTCGCTGGTCTGCCCCTGCGCATGGTTGGGGTAGCAGCTGCAGGGCCAGTGGCACAGGGGCATGGCGGTGGACACGCAGCCCTTGCAGGGATGGATGTTGAGGTGATAGCTGGAGGTCAGCAGGCTGAGGTCGAGGACATCGGTGGCAAGCTGTGCTTGTTGCAGTGTTTCTTCCGCCCATTGCACCATGCGCCAGGTTTTGGAGATTTCGCCGGGGCAGGTGCCGTCGTTGCGCGCCGAGCCGCAGATCAGCAGCACGCGTGATGGCGTGGCGGGATTGGCCCATGCTGCTTGTGCTTTATCGATCTGTTCTTTCGCGGCCAGCCATTCGACGGACAGCTCGTAGTCCGGGTCAGCGTAGCCGGGGCCGGCCTTGCGTGTGAGCGGCGCCTTGCGGCCTTCCTGGTAGGCCTCCCAGGCAATCTGCTCGACGCGGGAGAGGGCTTCCTGCTCGGCTTTGAAAGCCGGGTCCATGAAGGACTGCATGAAACGTTCATGAAAAACATCGCGCGACAAAACGGCCGGCGCCTGGCCTTTGCGAACTTCTGTCATGCCGCCAGTTTAGGCAGGCTGCTACGCAGCAAGGCGTGTTCTCGTTCTTGTCCTACGCGGGTTGAGGGAGCCGTCTGTCTGTGTTGAAAACAGCAAAAACAGCGTCGCAACCGGGAAGGTTGCGACGCTGGTTGTAGTTGGCTCGGGAGCCCTGGTGGTGTTGCCACCGGGCTCGCGGCCTGGGCAGAGGCTTAGCCTTTCGGGGCTGGGCCGGGGTGGCCATGACGACCTCCGTGGCCCATGCCGCCGCGGCCCATCATGGGCTGGCTGTCAAAGGTTTTCTTCTGGTCGGCATTGAGCGCGGCGTAGAACGTTTTGGTTGCTTCGCCGCGTTTGTCCATGGCTGCATTCATTTCGGTCATGTGCTGGGCACGCATTTCGCGCATTTTGTCGATGCGCTGGGGTGTGGTCAGCTTGTCGAACTCGGCCTTCATAGCGGCACGGTCGGGGCGTGCGGCGGGATGGGCCGGCGGCTGCATTGATGCGGTGTAGGCGGACCAGGCGCCTTCCTGTGCCGGTGTCAGGGCCAGCTTGGCTTTCAGGTCGGCTTGGTGCTTGGCGATACGTGCCTGCATTTTGGCCGGGTCGTGGCGATCGGCATGCTTGCCATGGTGGCCACCGGCTTTGGCGGGGGCGGCAGGTGTGGCGGCGACGGGCGGAGCGACGGTTTGTGCCGTGGCGGCCAGTCCGGCTGTGGCCATGATGCCTGCCAGGATCAGTGTATTAACGGATTTCAGGGGTTTGAACATGGAAGTCATGAGAGCGTCCTTTCAGTGGAAGACATGCCTGGTGCCGGGAATGGCGTCAGGTTGAAAGGAAGTTTGCGCGGCCCGTGTAATCGGGCCGTGACGCCTGCGTGAGGATTTCGTAAAGTTTTTTGTCGTTTTTTGCCCCGAGCTGTACGAGGAAAGCAATGAAGAAAACAGGGGTTGGCCCTTGCTCGACCTGCGCAAGCAGCTATCAATTAAATAGCGACGCCAGGCTTGGGATGAAGTTGCCCCAGCGCGGTGAGCTCTGTAGAGAGCTGTTCCCAAGGTACGTCAAAGCCGGCTGTGGCGCGCTGGCTTGGCAGCGCGTGGCTGCGCAGCGCCCAATGCGCGCCAGCCGTTACGCTGTCGACGAGGGGCACGCTCACACCCGACTGGATCGCTGCGGCCATGCCCGCAAGGCCAGCGCCACCCAGGATGACGGCTTGTGCGCCAAGCTGGCGGACGGCGTCGCGGCAGGCCTGGGCAAGAAGGACGCGAGCAGCGGCAGGGTCCGCCGCGAGCTCTGCCCCGGTGGGCACAACGGTATGGATGCCCGCAAGCGCCGGCGCATGGCCCAGGCACTGCGCCAGTCGTGCCAGCATCGGCCCCCAGCGCTCGCCGCCGGTGACGATGGCGAAGCGCCCATGGCGTGCAGCTTCAATGAATGCGGCTTCGGCCAGTCCGGTGACCGGTACGGGGCTGCTTTCACGCAGCGCCAGCAGGCCGGGGTCGCCGAAGCAGCCGATCAACACCGCGTCGGGCACGGGCTCTTGCACGGCCAGGGCTGCGGCCCAGGCGTCCAGCGTGGCATGGGAGGCCACCGCGTAGCTGGCTTCGTCGGCGATGTAGGGCGCGCCGAAACGCGCGGTGACAGTGCGCACGTGCACGTGCAACCCGGCCGCCGCCTGCACATGGGTTTGCAGCAGCGCGCTGACCGACGCCGAGGTGTTGGGATTAATGACCAGCAGCTGGCGCACGGCGACTGTTCAGGAAAATAGCGCGGCCAGGTCGGGTGCGGCGTCAGTCGGTGGCGTGAATTGCAGCTGCGACTCCAGCCGGGTCAAATGCTCGTGCATGCGGCGCGCGGCTTCCGGTGCGTCGCGCAGGGTGATGGCGTCGAGCAGGGCGCGGTGTTCGCGGCAGCCGCAGGCGGTGGCTTCTTCGCGCTCGCGCGCATGGGCCGGGCTGTAGGTCATCAGGATCAGCGAGGTGCGGGAGGTCAGCTCACGCAGGATGCGGCCCAGGGTTTGATGACCGGCGCGCTCGGCAATGTGCAGGTGGAAGTCGCCCGACAGGCGGATCGCGCGGCGCATGTCGCCGGCCAGGCGCGCTGCGTCCTCGTCGGCAATGCATTGTTTGAGGCACAGGATGTCGGCTTTGCTGGCGCGGGCGATGAACAGCTCGACCAGGCGCGGCTCTATCAGGCGGCGCGCCTCAAACACCTCGCGCGCTTCCTGTTCGCTCGGCTGCGCAATCGTTGCACCGCGGTTCGGTGTGAGCGTGACCACCTGCTCGTTGGCCAGGCGCACAAGTACCGGCCGGATGCGGGTGCGCGACACACCGAAAGCACTGGCGAGTTTGTCTTCGACCAGCTTGGTGCCGGGCGGCAGCCGGTGGTCGAGGATGGCCGAAATCACGCGTTCGTACATCTCGCTGTCGCTCAGGGCCGGCGTGACGGTATCGCTCATTGCGCGGCTTTTTTCTGGCGCCTGCCCAGCCACAGGGCCAGGCCGACGGCGATGCCCATGACGGCGAAGGAGACGATGGTGGTGACGGTGCCCAGTGCGTAGATGGAGGGCGTGGTGACGGTGGAGGTCAGGCCCTGCAGCTCCAGCGGCAGGGTATTGACGTCGCCGATGGCCTGCGAGGTGCGGGCGATCTCGTCCCAGCTCAGGGTGAAGCCGAACATGCCGATGCCCACGACCGAGGGGCCGATTAGCGGCAGCACCACATGGCGGAAGGACTGCCAGGGCGTGGCGCCGAGGTCGCGCGCGGCTTCCTCATAGGCAGGGTTGAAACGGTTGAACACAGCGAACATGATAAGCAGGCCGAAAGGAAGCGTCCATGTGAGGTGGGCGCCGAGTGCCGAAGTCATCAGGCCCAGCGCCGTGCCGTAGTTCTCCAGCATGCTGTCCGGCAGCAGGGCCTTGATGCCGCTGTCGAGCAGGCGGAACTGCAGGCCAATGCCCAGCGAGACGATGATGGACGGCATGATCAGGCTGGCGACGGTGATGAAAAACAGCGCATTGCCGCCCGAGATTTTTTTGCGGAAGGCCAGGCCCGCCAGCACCGAGAGCACGACGGTCAGCAGCATCACCACGCCGCCCAGCATCAGTGAGCGCAGGAAGGCCGCGCCTATGTCCACCGTGCCCAGGCCCTCGGCCAGCTTGTAGAACCAGTGCAGCGAAACGCCACGAATGGGGAAAGTCAGGCCGCCTTCAGGGCCCTGGAAGCTCAGCACGAAGATGGTCAGCATGGGTCCGTACATGAACAGCACGAACAGGCCGAAAACAATCGCCAGCGGCCAGAAGCCGGGGGAACGTTGTTCACCGATGCGTTGGCTCACAGCTCTTTCCTTATGTCTACCAGCCGCGTCAGGCCCCAGATGATCATCAGCACAATCGCCAGCAGGATCACCGCGTTGGCCGCGGCCAGCGGGAACTGCAGGTAGGAGGTCTGAACCTGGATGATCTTGCCGATGGAGGCAATCTGCTGACCACCCATCACGCCGATGGTGACGAAGTCGCCCATGACGATGGTGATGACAAAGATGGAGCCGATCAAAATGCCGGTGCGCGATAGCGGAACAATCACGTTCCACAGCGTCTGCCAGCCGGATGCGCCGCTGTCGCTGGCAGCTTCCAGCAAGCTGCGGTCAATGCGCATCATGGAGTTGAAGATGGGCACGATCATGAACATGGTGTACAGGTGCACAAAGGCCAGCACCACCGAAAAATCAGAGAACAGCAGCCACTCGACCGGCTGCTCCACAATACCGGCTCCCACCAGCCCCTGGTTGACCAGACCGTTGCGACCCAGCAGCGGCACCCAGGAGATCATGCGGATGACGTTGGAGGTCCAGAAGGGCACGGTGCACAGCACAAACAGCGCCGTCTGCATGCCCGGTGAGCGCACATGAAAGGCCAGGAAGTAGGCGACGGCAAAACCAATCAGCAGCGTGATGCCCCAGACCAGCAGGCAGAACTTCAGCGTGGACAGATAGGTGGACAGCGAGACACACAGGTCGCCGTTGTCGGTGAGTTTGCCGCAGCCTTCGAAGATGGCGAAGTAATTGCGCAAGGTGAAGCCGGGGATCAGCTCGTACTCGTTGAAGTTCCAGAAACTGACCATCAGCACCAGCGCCAGCGGCACAAGGAAGAACAGCGCAAACACCGCCGTGAATGGCGCAGCCTGCCACCAGGCCTTGACCGTGTGGGCGGGCTGGCTGGCGGCGTGTGTCGGTGTTGTGTGTGTGCTCATGGGTTTTAAATTCGGCGCGCGGCGTGACGGGATTGCGTAGCGAGGGCGCCGCGGCTGGTGCGAGAAGCGCAACCGTACATCGGTACGGTGAGCATCACAGCGCCGGCCTCGGCGGCCGCAGTAGCAAGATCGTTACGCTGCTACGAATTCATTCCACTTGCGGACCATGTACTCGTTCTCGTCCATGATCGCGTTCCAGCAGGCGATGCCGCCCATGCGCGCTTCGTAGCTGCCGCCGTCGCGCACGCTGCCGGTCTTGGCCAGCACGTCGCCGTTCGGGCTCTTGATGTCCTGGCTCGCGGGTTTGCCTTCCATCCAGTAGGCCCACTCGTAGGCTTCCATCTTGGCCTTGGCGGTTTCCAGCACGGCGCTGTAATAACCCTGGCGGTTCAAATAGGCGCCGGCCCAGCCGTCGAGGAACCAGTTGATGAACTCGTAGGCCCCGTCGAGCTTCTTGCCCGACAGTGTGGCCGGCAGGCCGAAGCCGGCGGCCCAGGCGCGATAGCCTTCTTTCAGCGGCTGGAAGTTGCAGGCAATGCCCTTGGTGCGCACGGCCGTCACGGCGGGGGACCACATCGACTGGATCACGACTTCACCGGAGGCCATCAGGTTGACGGACTCGTTGAAGTCTTTCCACAGCGCGCGGAACTGGCCGGCCTTCTTGGCTTCGATCAGGGTCTTGATCGTCAGGTCGATCTCGGCCTTGGTCATGTTGCCCTTGTCGGGATATTTGTAGATGCCCTTGGCTTCGACCACCATGGCGGCGTCCATGATGCCGATGGACGGGATGTTCAGGATGGCGGCCTTGCCCTTGAATTCCGGGTTCAGCAGCTCGGCCCAGGAGGAGATGGGGCGTTTGATCAGGTCGGGGCGTATGCCCAGCGTGTCGGCGTTGTAGACGGTGGGGATCAGCGACATGAACTGTGTCGGCGACTTGGCAAACACCTTGGACTTTTCGCCTTCGAGGTAAATCACCTTCTTGGGCGCCGTGCCCTGGTCGCCGACGGCCTTGCCGGCCACGGTGCCTGTGGTGAACAGCGAGGTGATCTTGTCGGCGTTCTTGATCTTCTTCGTGTCGATGCCCTTGAGGTTGCCGGTCGGCACGATTTTCTTGAGCGAGAAGTACTCGGTGTCGATCAAATCAAAACTGTTGGGCGCGGTGACCGCGCGTTTGGTGACGTCGTCGGTGGTGACGGCCACGTACTGGATGGTGATGCCGGTGTCGGCCTTGAACTTTTCGGCAATCGCCTTGTCCTGGTTCACTGCAGTGCCCAGGTAACGCAGGGTGATTTTTTCCTGCGCGTGCACGGCGGGCGCCAGGCCGGTGGCCAGGATGCCGGCCATGCCTGTGAGTACGGTGCGGCGTTGCAGGCCGGTTTTGGATTCAACGGTGTCGTCGGACATGGGAAGGCTCCTTGGTGGGTGAAAGAAAAGGGAGAGAGGGGAAGGTCATGCGGCCAGCGCATGTGCGTGGCGGTCGGTCCAAGAGAGGTGTACCGATTCGCCCAGAACGAAGGGCTGGGCGGTGTATGCGGCTTCAGGCAGCATCACCGAGATGCCTTTGGCGCCGGCGCTGTCCTGGGCTTGCAGGCCCAGCAGCACATAGGTGCCCTGGTATTCCACGTCGGTGATGGTGCCGGGGATGCCCGGCGCGCCACTGCGCGGCTTGCCAATACCGCCGTCCCCCGCAGAGGCGATTTGCATGTGGTCGTTGCGGACTGCGATCTTGCCGGCGGCGGTGGCTATGACGTTGTGGCCGCCCATGAAACGTGCAATGAATTCGGTGGCCGGTGCGTTGTAGACCTCGTGCGGTGAGCCGACCTGCTCGATCAGGCCCTGGTTCATCACCACCATGGTGTCGGCCAGCGCCATGGCTTCCTCCTGTGAATGGGTCACGTGGATGAAGGTCAGGCCCAGCTCCTTTTGCCAGCGGCGCAGCTCGGCGCGCATCTGGATGCGCAGAAACGGGTCCAGCGCGGACAGCGGCTCGTCAAGCAGTAGCACGCGCGGCTGGGTGATCAGTGCGCGCGCCAACGCCACGCGCTGCTGCTGACCGCCGGACAGCTCGCCAGGCTTGCGTTGCGCCAGGTGACCCATGGCGACGCGCTCCAGCAGGTCCTGCGCCTGCTTGTGGCGGGTCGGCTTGTCGACGCCTTTCATCTTGAGGCTGAAGGCCACGTTGTCGAGCGCCGACAGGTGCGGGAACAGTGCAAAACTCTGGAACATCATGGCCGTGCCGCGCGCGGCGGCCGGCAGCGTTGTGATGTTGCGGTTCTCCAGCAGGATGTCGCCGCTGGTCACGGTTTCGTGGCCAGCGATCATGCGCAGCGTGGTGCTTTTGCCGCAGCCGGAGGGGCCGAGCAGGCAGCAGTAACTGCCGCTGGCAATGCGCAGGTTGATGTTGTCCACCGCAGGCGCGCCCTGCGCATAACGCTTGGTCAGTGCGACCAGTTCAACGGCAGCAGGGGCGAGGGGCGCGACAAGGTCCATGCCTTGTCACATGCAGAAGGTGTGCCAGCTTTGTACACAATTCGGCGCACTTATTGTGTACAAAATGCACTGATGCGGTGCAAAAAGCGGGGCGTTCGCTAGCCTGTGCCCAACCGTGAGTCAGAACGGGCTTCGGAGCCCGCGCCCGGGTCACTTCATCTTGCAGGTATTGAACCCAAGCAGGGCATAAGGCGGACACCAGCCCACCAGGCCGGTTGCCAGCGGAACCACGCCCAGCCAGCCCCACCAGCCGACGGTGCCGGTGGCAGCCAGGCCGATCAGCACCAGTCCGGCGGTGATGCGAAGAATGCGGTCGATGCCGCCAACATTGCTTTTCATGAAAGGCTCCGGTAGTGAAGAGACTTTCTCATTGGGCCTCCGGACGCGGGCCATGTCCTTGATCTTTGTCAGCCGGCACGCGCGGTGCAGTTCATGCGGCTGGGTCCCCTGCGGGGCTCGGTCCAGCCGGGGTCGAGCTTGAACTCGCTTCGCTCAAGCAATCGCTCGCCCTGGCCCGTCTGGACCTGCGCTCCGCAGCGCATGCGGAAGGACGGGGGATAAACGCGGGGGTGGGAG
>NZ_MUNO01000011.1 GCF_002001015.1 Polaromonas sp. A23
CAGGGGGGCGGGCAGCAGTGCTCATGCGGGGCTCATCCTTGGGTGATTGTGTTGCGCAGAATACCGAGACGCTCGACTTCCAGCTCGATCACGTCGCCGGCTTTAAGGAAGCGGCCCATTTCGACGCCGCAGCCGCGGCGATCGCGGCCGGATTCGGGCAGGGTGGCCGTGCCTGATCCGAAGAACTCGCCGGGATACAGCGTTTCGTCCTGCGAGACGTAGGCGATGATGTCTTCGAAGCTGAAACGCATGCCGCCGGAATGGCCGCGCGAGACTTCCTCGCCGTTGATGCGTGCCGTCATGGTCAGGTTATAGGGGTCGGGTACTTCATCGGGCGTGACCAGCACCGGGCCGATGGCGTTGCCGGTATCGAAGTCCTTGCCCTTGGCGGGGCCGAGGCGCCCGCCCATCTCGCGGCCCTGGATATCACGTGCCGAGAAATCATTGAAGACCACATAGCCGCCGATGTGCTCGCGCGCCCTGTCTTTGGGAATGTTGCGCCCGCCTTTGCCGAGCACGATGCCGAATTCGAGTTCCCAGTCGAAGGCGCGGGTGTAGGTTGGGATGCGCACTTCGCCGTTGTGGCCAACCACGGAAAAACGGTTTCCCTTGTAATACACCGGGCGTTCGTACCAGGGCCGGCTGTCCCGGTAGGCCCGGGTATGCTGGCGGCCAAACGCCGTTTCCACCCATTCATCGAGCCGGGCACGCCAGGGCTTCATGCCGAACTTGCGCGCGCAGTTGATCACGTGCTGCTCGAAGGTCATGAACTCGCGAATCGACTCGGGCCGCGGCAGCGGCGCCAGTTGTTGCACACGGGGGTCTGCGACCTTGCGGACCACGCCCTCGATCCGGGATTCCAGCGCGAAGTCCAGCGCGGCTTGACCGGCATCGCGGCCAGCTTCACCTGCTGTCAGGAAGGCCAGCATGTCAGTGAGCTGCGGATCGGGTTGGCCCAGGCGACCGGCGTTGGCGGCTTGCAGCCGCACAAGCTGCGTGTCGCCATCGACCAGCGCGCAAAGCTCCTGGCGACCGTCCACAAGAAAAGTACAAAGACGCATGGGACGGGATTCAGGATTCGGCCGTGAAGCCTACTTGCTTGATCAGGCGGCGCCACTCATTGGCATCGGCCTGCAGCAATTCAGCCAGGGCTGGTGCGGAAGAAGACTGGATTTCCAGGCCGAACTGTTTGCCATACTCCTGCAGGTCTGCCTGGCTCAGGGCCGTCTGCAGATAGGCTGAAGCGCGCCGCACCACTTCAGGCTTGGCTTTTCCTGGCAGGAAAAAGCCATACCACTCGCGCACGGTCAGGGGGTGGCCGAGCTCGCGCAGGCTGGGAACCTCCGGCAGGAAAGGCGAACGCGTCTTGCCGGAGATCATCAGCACACGCAGCTTGCCGGTTTTCACATGCGGGATGTAGTCCCCGATCGGGCCGCAGAACGAGGAAATCTGACCGCCCAGCAAGTCCTGCACGCCTGGCACCGTGCCGCGGTAAGGGATGTGCCGCAATTCCACGCCGGTGAACTTGCCGAGCAGGATGCCGATCATGTGCGGCATCGAACCGGCGCCCGGGCTGCCGAAATTGGCGCCGGCGTCATTGGTTTTGGCCCAGGCCAGAAAATCTTTGAGTGTCTTGACCGAGGCAGGCACGCCCGGGCCAATGGCCAGCCCGTGGTTGATGTAGGCGCCCACCGATACCGGCGCCAGGTCTTCAAGCTTGTACTGCAGCTTGGGATAGGTGTAGGGGTAGATCGACAGCATGGACGAAGGCGTCAGCAGCATTGCGCTGCCGTCGGGGTTGCTGTCCTTGACCGTGATGACGCCAATCTGGCCGGCCGCGCCGGGCTTGTTTTCCACCACCATGTTGGTGGCGTAGTTGCCTCGCAGCTTGTCGGCGACGCGCCGGGCCAGTACGTCTACCGTGCCACCGGGCGGGAAGCCGGAAACAATGCGCGCCACTTCCAGCGAGGACTGGGCGTGGCTGGTCAAGGGCAGGCCCAGGCTGGCCAAAGCGGCGGCGCTGCCGGTGGTGTGCATGAAGTGTCGACGGTTGATCATGGGGTGTCTCCTTGCGATGATTTGGGACCAGGTGCATAAATTGTACGAACGTACAAAATAATTAGACATTCGTACAAACCCTGAGAGATGTCTCAGGGAAGGGGCATCAGAAAACAGGAGACAACCGGAGTCGCAGCGAACTGCTAGGCTTGGAAGATGAGCGCTCCCTATCTTCCCCAAATACGTCTTTACCAGGACTGGCTGCGAGATACCCGCGGACTGTCTTTCGACTCTTACGACGCGCTGTGGCGCTGGTCGGTGACGGATCTTGACGCCTTCTGGCAAAGCATCTGGGACTACTTCGAGCTTCAGTCCCCAACGCCGCGCAGCGCCGTGCTTGCGGACAACCGGATGCCGGGCGCGCGCTGGTTTCCGGGTGCGCAGTTCAACTATGCGCGGCAGGTCTTTCGCCATGTGGACAAGGCGCACGCCGCGGGCTTTCCTGCAATCATCAGCCACAACGAAAAAAGCCTGGCCAGCGGTGAACAGCCCAAAGAGCTGAGCTGGCCGGAACTGCGCCGCCAGGTCGCTTCGCTGGCGCTGCACCTGCAGGCGCAGGGCGTACAGCCGGGTGACCGCGTGGCCGCCTACCTGCCCAACATTCCCGAAGCCATGGTCGCCTTCCTTGCGGTGGTCAGCATAGGCGGCGTCTGGAGCATCTGTGCGCCCGACATGGGCACCAACGCCGTGCTGGACCGCTTCAGGCAAATTGAACCCAAGGTGCTGATTGCCTGCGATGGGGTGACTTATGGCGGGCGTGACTTCGACCGCACCGCCGTGCTGGAGGAGCTGCGTGTCGCCTTGCCCAGCGTGCAGCACGTGATTGTTCATGGCAATCTGGATGCTACGAAATCAATAGCTGGCTGCGCCCGACTGGAAAGGGCTATAGCCCGAAATGATGCCAAAACTCAGGCTTTTGAGCCGATGTGGCTGCCTTTCGACCACCCGCTGTGGATTGTGTATTCCAGCGGCACCACCGGCCTGCCCAAACCCATCGTGCACGGTCACGGCGGCACGGTCATCGTGGCGCTGGCGCTCAAGACCCTGCACAACGACGTGGGCTGCAGCTACCACGCCAATTCGTGGGGCGAGCGTTACCACTGGTACAGCTCCACCGGCTGGGTCATGTGGAATGCACAGATGAGCGGTCTGCTCAACGGCACGACCTGCTGCATCTACGACGGCAACCCGGGGGGCAGCAAGGACAGGCCCGATTGGACGACCTTGTGGCGTTTCGCTGCACAGCTGGGCGTGACTTTCTTTGGCGCAGGTGCGGCGTTTTTTGCCAACTGCATGAAGTCAGGCTTGAACCTGGCGGCCTGCGGCGACCTCTCCAAGGTGCGTGCTCTCGGCACCACGGGATCTCCGCTGTCGCCCGAGGTACAGATCTGGGGTACGGAACAGTTTGAAAAGGTCGGGACCTCTGACATCTGGTGGTGCAACATTTCGGGCGGTACGGACTTTGCCGGAGGATTTATTGGCGGCAACCGCGAGTTGCCGCAGGTGCCGGGCCAGATGCAATGCCGTTTGCTGGGTTGCTCCGTCGAAGCGTGGAACGAAGAAGGCCGACCGGTGATCGGTGAAGTGGGCGAGCTGGTGTGCACGCGGCCGCTTCCATCCATGCCGCTTTTTTTCTGGGGCGATACCGGCAATGTCCGCTACATCTCCAGCTATTTCGACATGTACCCCAACGTCTGGCGCCACGGCGACTGGCTCAAGATCACGCCGGATGGCGGTTGCATCATTTACGGCCGCTCCGATGCCACCATCAACCGGCACGGCCTGCGCATGGGAACCAGCGAGCTGTACAGCGCGGTCGAGGCCCTGCCCGAAGTCATGGACTCCATGGTGGTGGATCTGGAGTATCTCGGCCGCGAGAGTTACATGCCGCTTTTTGTAGTGCTGCGCGAAGGGGTGGCGTTGGACGATGCAATGAAGGCCCGCCTCAACAACGCCATCAAGCAGGCCCTGTCACCGCGTTTCGTGCCTGATGAGATTTTCCAGGTGCCTGAGATCCCACGAACGCTGTCCGGTAAAAAGCAGGAGCTGCCGATCAAGAAGCTGCTGCTGGGGCAGCCCATCGACAAGGTGGTCAATAAGGATGCCATGGCCAACCCGGGTTGTCTGGACTGGTATGTGGCCTTGGCCCGAGAGCGCGCCAAAGCCGGGTGAGAAGACAGGCAGCGCCGGCCTACGAGCCGGTGACAACGCTGAAGGTCAGGCTGGCTGAAACTGCAGCGAAGGATTGGAATGTGGCGGTTCAAGGGCCGGAGCCAGCGCACCCAGGTAGGTGCGCACGCGCGGATCGGCCGTCAGGCTGGCGAAGTCGGCGGCCTGCGTGACAACCCCTTTCTGCACAAAGATGAATCGTTCGCAGCTCTTGCGCAGGATATCGATGTGGTACGGCTCGTTGGGGTGAAGGCACAGGAAGACGAGACGCCCATTGCTTTTGAGCCGCGCAAAAAAATCGAGCATGAAACCGATGTAGCCGTCCTGGGTATTGAACTGCGGCTCGTCGAACAAATGCACCAAAGGCGAGTTGCCCTCAGCGTGTTGCAGCATGAAGTCGGGCTTGCTTTTCTGGAATGAGCGCACTTGGTAGGACTGGTGATAGTGCACCGCCAGCCGGTCGCGTTCCCTGGTCCTAACCTGATGAATATCCTGGCCATTGACCAGTACGCGTCCCGAGCTTGGAAGGTTGCTTCCCGTGATTATTTCAAACAGCGTGGTCTTGCCGGAGCCGTTGGGTCCCATGACGCCGATCACACACGGCTTGTCTACCTCGAAGTCGGCGCTCAGGGAGAAGGTAATGGTTTTCCGGAACAGTCCGCGCTGGTACTGCTTGGCAAGGTTTTCAACACGCAAAAGGGGGTGCTTCATGCTGGCTAGACTCCAAGAAGTTGCCGGCGCAAGGCGGCGTTGTTGCGCAGCTCAGCCGCCGGGCCCTCATGAACAATCTTGCCCATGCTCATCACGTAGGTGCGGTTGGCAACGGCCAGTGCGCTTTGCACGTTCTGCTCGACCACCAGCACGGCGATGCCTTCGGACTTCAGCCGGGTGATGGTCTTCATCACGTCCTGAACCACCTTGGGCGCCAGACCCTGGCTGGGCTCATCAAACAACACCAGGCCGGGTGAGCCCAGCAGTGCGCGGGAGATGGCGACCATCTGCATTTCGCCGCCGGAAAGGTTTTCGCATTCCCGCTCCATCAGGTATTCCATGGCGCTGAAAATTTCAAAACATTCCTTCTCGCTCCACTTCCGAAAGCGGGTGGCCTTGCGGGCAATGGCCAGGTTGCGGGCCACAGTCAGCGTGGGGAAAATGCGCCTGTCGTCGGGAACCCAGCCCAGGCCTGCCTTGGCAATCTCGTGGGTTGGCATGCCCGTGATGTCGCGGCCATCGAATGAAATACTGCCTTTGCGCGGCGAGGTCAAGCCCAGAATGGAGCGCAGCGTGGTTGTCTTTCCTGCGCCGTTCGGGCCCAGCAGGGCCACCACCTCACCGGCGCCCACGCGCAGGGACACATCAAACAGGACCTGTGTTTCACCGTAAAAGGTGTCGATGTGATCGATGGTCAGCATGTCGGCCGGAGCCGCTGAAGGTTTCAGGACAGCGTTCATGCCAATGCTCCCAGGTTCGAACGCTGGACCCACTCGTTCTGCCGCAGCTCGGCAGGTGTGCCCTGCGTGATCACCTGACCCCAGTGAATTACCGAAATCTGGTCTGCGAGGCTGAACAGGAAGTTCATGTCGTGCTCAATGATCACAATCGTCAGTTGCTGCTTGAGCTCCCTCACCAAGTCCATCAAGCGCGCGGTGCCTTCGGCGCCCAATCCTGCAGTAGGTTCATCGAGAAACAGCATGCGCGGTTCAGCCGCTAGTGCAACGCCAATTTCCAGCGCGCGGCGCTGGCCGTAAGACAGGCTGCTGGCCAGCACGTGTTCTTTCCCTTTGAGTCCTACCCGCTCCAGTACCGCCGCGGCCATCTGCTGTGCGGTGGTGTCTGCTCCGAGATCGCGCCAGGCGTTAAAGCCCTGCTTGCGCACGTGCGGCGTGGCCACAAGGATGTTGTCCAGCGCGGTGTAGCTGTCAAACAGGTTCATGATCTGAAAGGAGCGGGAGATGCCCTTGTGCGCAATCTCGCGTGGTGACAGGCCGGTGATGTTCTCACCGGCAAACGTCACTCGACCACGGTCAGGCTTGTAGCGCCCTGTCAGCACATTGAAGCAGGTGGTCTTGCCTGCACCGTTGGGCCCCATGATGCCGGCGAGCTGGCCTTCCTCAAAACCGAGTGTGATGTCCTGCAGCACCATCTGTGCTCCGAACCGCTTGGACAGGCCATGGGCTTCAAACAGCTTCACAGCACACCTTCCGCGCGTGTTGCGGCTGCAATCGGGGCCTTGCGCGGCCTGTTCTTCCACGCCTGCCATACCCCGGCAATACCCTCTGGTTTGAACAACACCATGGCCATGAAGATCAGCCCGTACCAAAGCAGCCAGGTTTCGGTGTAGGCGCCCAGCAAGTCACGCGCGAGGATAAAGAACGTCGCGCCAATAACGGGGCCCCAGAAGCTCACGAGACCTCCGCCGATCAGCACCATCATCACCACGAATCCGGAGGTGTGCAGGCTCATCACGTTCGGGTACGCCGACTGCTGCGCCATGGCAAACAGTGCGCCTGCCAGTCCCGCCACCGCAGTGGACAGGGTGAATGCGAGCCACTTGTAGAGCCAGACGTTGTATCCCACAAACG
Source organism: Polaromonas sp. A23 (assembly GCF_002001015.1). Lineage (GTDB taxonomy): Bacteria > Pseudomonadota > Gammaproteobacteria > Burkholderiales > Burkholderiaceae_C > Polaromonas. Next base: position 6,810 of record NZ_MUNO01000011.1, read on the forward strand.
CTGCGCGGGTTTCGTTTTGCTTGATGGCACTCAGGACACGGCCCAGCGGTGAATGAATCAGCCGCCAGAGTGCGACCAGCACCGCTGCAAAAAGGGCGAGGCAAAAAAAGAACAGCGCGTTGTTGCTGGCCAGGTCAAAAGAGACAAAACCAAAGTCGGCTGGCAGGCGTTTGATGTTGAGCAGGCCGTCCTCGCCGCCGGTCACGGTATGCCACTTGTTGGCGACAAACCAGAAAACCTGCCCGAAGGCGATGGTCAGCAAGGCGTAGTAAATGCCGCGCCGGTGTGAAATGAACGCTGCGACAGCGGCACCCAGCGTTGCGGTGATCAATACCGCACCTGCCAGGTCAAACCACAGATTGGGCCAGACGCGCAGCTGCAGCAAGCCAAAGGCGTAGGCGCCGACCCCAAAAAAAGCGCCATGACCGAAAGAGGGCAGGCCGGTAAAACCAAGCAGCAGGTTGTAGCCCAAGGCGAAGAGCACCCAGATCATGATTTCCAGAGCGAGGTACTGATAAAGGCCGACGCGCGCCACCCAGAGTGGCGTGGACAGCAGCACCACCAGGGTAATCAGCATGGGCACGGGAAACAGGGGCGCACGGCCAGAGGCAAGTTGCATGAGCGTTGTGTCTCGGTTGAATTTTTTTGATTAAAAGAGATGGACAAAACAGAATATACATTCTAATATTTAGCCAAGCAAGAATATTTATTCTATTTTATGCGGCGCACCAGCAGGTGGCCGGTGTGTTTTTTTGATTCGACGGATACCCATGGACCCTGTAACGACCTACGAAGATCTCAAGGAGCTGATGGCCCGGGCCTATCCGGACATGTCCAAGCAGTTGCAGCGTATCGCGCGCTTCGCCATGGAGCAACCCAACGAAATGGCACTGGGTACCGTGGCCAACGTTGCGGAGGCGACCCAGGTGCAACCCTCCGCCATGATCCGCTTTGCCAATGCGCTGGGTTACGGCGGCTTTTCTGAAATGCAGCAGGTGTTTCGCGGTCATCTGCTGGAGCGTTCAGACAGCTACCGCGATCGTATTGCCCAGATGCGGCGCAAGCAGGTCAATGGCAGCCGCGCACCTGCCGGGGTGTTGCACGAACTGGTCGGCGAGTCGGTGGCCGAGCTGGGTCACCTTGAAGAAAGTATCCGGCAGGCTGACCTGAAGGGAGCGGTCAAGCTCATGGCGGCGGCCCCCCGTATTCATGTGTTGGCCCAGCGCCGGGCGTTTCCTGTGGCGGGTTATCTGGCCTACGCGTTGAGCCAGCTGGAACTGCGTACCCATCTGCTGGACGGCACCGGCGGCATGCTTCGCGAAAGCCTTCGTTCCATTGCGCCCGGTGATGTGCTGGTTGTCGCGAGTTTTCGCAACTATTCCCCGGAAGTCATTGATGCGGCCGTTGCCGCAGAAAAGCTCGGCGCAATTGTGATTGCGATCACGGACGGCCCTGTCTCGCCGCTCAAGGCTCCTGCCAGGGTTTGCTTTGAACTGGCGGACGATTCGTCCAAACCATTTCGGTCCCTGGTTGCGCCTCTGTGTCTTGCGCAAGCGCTGGTTGTCAGCACCGGACACCACCTCGCTGAGCAGGGTGCAGGCAAGACCGAGAGCAAGCAGGCCCGGCGCAAGGGGGCGGCATGACACGCGCTGTTGATGTGATCTGCATGGGCCGTGCGGCTGTCGACCTGTATGGCGAGCAAATCGGCGGCCGCCTGGAGGACATGCTGACCTTCACCAAATACCTTGGAGGCTCGCCCGCCAACACCGCGGTGGGGATGGCCCGCCTGGGGCTCAGGCCCGCCATGCTGACCCGTGTGGGCGACGAACACAATGGCCGCTTTGTACGTGAGACCCTGAGTGCCGAGGGGGTTGATGTCAGCCATGTCAGGACTGATCCCAAGCGGCTCACGGCGCTGGTTTTCCTCGGTATTCAGGATCAGGAAACCTTCCCGCTGGTTTTCTACCGCGACAACTGCGCTGACATGGCGGTCAGCACCGATGATTTTGACGCTGGGTTTATTGCCTCAAGTTCGGCCCTGCTGCTCTCCGGCACGCACTTGTCTCAACCGGGCACTTACGACGCATGCTGCAAAGCCATCACGCTGGCCCGACAGGCGGGTACCCGCGTGGTGCTGGACATCGACTACCGGCCTGTGCTGTGGGGCCTGACGAGCCCAGGCATGGGGGAACAGCGCTTCATTCCCTCTGGTGAGGTCAGTGCCCATCTGCAGACTGTCATTGGCGACTGTGACCTGGTGGTCGGTACCGAAGAGGAAATTCACATTGCTGGCGGCAGCACGGATACGCTGGCCGCATTGCGCGGCCTGAGGGCGCTGACTGCGGCCACCCTGGTGGTCAAGCGCGGCCCCATGGGTTGTGTGGTGTTCGAGGGGGCCATTCCGGATGAACTGGAAAAGGGACTCAAGGGCCCGGGTTTTCCGGTGGAGGTCTACAACGTCCTCGGTGCAGGAGATGCTTTCATGGCCGGCTTCCTGCGAGGCTGGATCCGCAACGAACCTCTGGCCCAGTGTTGTACTTATGCCAATACCTGTGGTGCGCTGGTGGTCTCGCGCCACGGTTGTGCGCCTGCCATGCCCAGCTGGGAAGAGCTGCAGTTCTTCCTGCTCCACGGATCGAACACCCGGCGGCTCAGGGAGGATGCAGGGCTTGAGCACTTGCATAGGGCCACCACCCGCACGCGACGCTGGGCCGAGCTGGTCATCCTGGCATTTGATCATCGCGTCCAACTCGAAGAGCTGGCCGCGCGGCACAACGCGAACCATGAGCGCATCAGGCATTTCAAGTCACTGATTGCAGAGGGTGCCAGGCGCGGAGCCGGGGGCCGGGCCGGTGTCGGCATCATTGTGGACGGCCGGTTTGGAGACGAAGTGTTGCCCACCATGACAGGCAAAGGCTGGTGGGTTGCGCGGCCGGTTGAATTGCCGGGCTCACGGCCCTTGCAGTTCGAGGCGGGTGCTCACCTGTCGCAGGCCATGCGGTCCTGGCCAGGCGAACACGTGGCCAAGTGCCTGGTGAGTTATCACCCGCAAGACCCGCTTTCACTGCGCGAACAGCAGTTGGCACGGCTGATGGAATTGCAGCGTGCCAGCACCGATACCTTTCATGAGTTTCTGGTGGAGGTGATTCCTCCGAAGGAAATGCCAAGAGACAGCAACACGCTGGCGCAGGCGCTTGAGCAAATCTATCGCGCCGGAATTTTCCCCGAGTGGTGGAAGCTTCCTCCCGCTGAATCTGCCCAGGAATGGGAGGCCATCGTTGCGGTGATCGAGCAGAACGATCCGCATTGCCGCGGCGTACTGCTGCTTGGCCTTGAGGCCAGTGAGGATCGGCTGGAGCAGAGCTTTCGCGTTGCAGCACCACATGCCATTTGCCGCGGTTTTGCCGTCGGGCGCTCCATTTTCTCCGAGGCGGCAGCTGGATGGTTTGAGGGCCGCATGGATGACGCGCAGGTGATTGAAGACATCGCGCAGCGGTACGCCAGGCTCATCCGGCTGTGGGACGAAGCGCGGGCCGGCGCCACCGAGGCCGTGAGCTGATCAACCAACAAAGGGACAACACATGACACAGAAAATCGGATTCATAGGCATTGGCATGATGGGCCACGGCATGGCCAAAAACCTGCTGGCCAAGGGTTTTGCTCTCACCTTCAAGGTCAACCGCAACCGCGACAACCTGGCCGACCTGATTGCCGCGGGCGCGAAGGAGGCGACAAGCAATGCTGCCTGCGCGCAGGCATCGGACATTGTGTTCATCTGTGTGACCGGCTCACCCCAGGTCGAGGAGATCATCTACGGCAAGGACGGCCTGCTGGAGTGTGGCCGCAAGGGTCTGATCGTCGTGGACACCTCCACCGCCGAGCCTGCGTCCAGCACCCGTATACGGAATGACCTGGCGGTCAAAGGCATCAAGCTGGTGGACGCGCCCCTCGCCCGCACGCCCAAGGAGGCGGAGGAAGGCCGGCTCAACACCATGGTTGGCGCCGACCCGGAAGATTTCCAACTCGTGGAGCCGGTGTTGAAAGCTTTCTGCGAAAACATCTTCCACGTGGGCCCGCCCGGTCACGGCCATGTGCTCAAGTTGGTCAACAACATGATGGCCATGAGTTTTGCCGCGTCGATTGCCGAAGCTTTTGCGGTCGCGGCAAAAAGTGGCCTGGACCTGAACAAGCTGTATGACGTGATTTCGGCGGGCGGTGTGAACTGCGGCATCTTCCAGATGATGGCCACCAAAACCCTTAAGGAGGGTGATGTGACCGGATTCAAGTTCGGCATCGCCAATGCGCAGAAAGACCTGCGCTATTACACCCACCTGGCGGAAATGCTGCCTGTCACCAGTTTCATGGGTGAAGCCGCGCACCAAAGCCTGATCCAGGCCAGCAACGCCGGCTTTGGCGGCAAGCTGATCGCCTCCCTTTTCGAAGCCCAGGAAAAACTTAACGACGTCAAGATCGTTCCCCGTTAACCACCCCCCCTACTACAGCAGGAGACAAACATGAGCGACATCAAAAAAACCACCCTTCCCGAACCGGCATCAGACGCCCCGTTGGCGTCGCGCCGTGATCTTTTGAAGAAGTCCAGTCTTGCGCTGGTCGGTGCCGGCCTGTATGGCGCGGCGCCATTCATGGGACCGTGGAAGCACAACCATGCCTGGGCACAAACTGCCCAGAAAAAGCCGCTGACCATTGGCCTGACCATGGACGCCTCCGGCCAGTACGCGGCATCCGGCACCGAGGAGCGGCTGGGCGCGATGATGGCCATCAAGGAGTTCAATGACAAGGGTGGCGTGCTGGGCCGGCGCATCGAAGCCATTCACATTGACACTGAGACCACACCGGCGACTGGTTCGCGAGTTGCCGAACGCATGATTACCCGCAACGAGGCTGCCTTCCTGATCGGCGCGGTGCATTCCGGCGTGTCCAATGCCATTTCCCAGGTTGCGCAGAAATACGGCACCATTTTCCTGAATACCAACTCCAGCTCCCCGACCGAGGCTGGCAAGGACTGCCACCGCACCAAGTTTGTATGGGATGGTAACGGCACGAACTTCTCCAACGCGACGGTCAAAAATGCCATCAAGGCCAGCGGCCGCAACTGGGTGCTGCTGACCAACGACTATGTGTGGGGCCACACGACCTCCAAGGCTACGCGGGCGATTGTCGAGGCCAATGGCGGGCGTGTTGTTGAAGAGCTGCTGGTGCCGCAGAACACGCGTGACTTCTCTGCCTATCTGCTCAAGCTGCAGCAGCTCAAACCCAACGTGGTGGCCACAGCCGTGGGCGGGGACGACATCAAGGCGTTGCGCCAGCAGGTGGTGCAGCTCAAGATGAACCAGTCCATGGCCTGGATCAACAACCAGCAGGACTGGCCCGATGTGTACGGCCTGGGGCCGGATGCGATCTTCGGCGTGTTTGGTACCACGTGGTACTGGCGCCTGAATCTTCCGGGTGTGAAAGAGTTTGTGGCCGCTTACCAGAAGCAGTTCCCAGGCATGGCCATTCGTGTGCCTGGCAACGTCTATCACAACGGCTACATGGCCACGCGGGAACTGCTGCGCTGTATTGAAGAGGCCGGCACCACCAACAACATCGCCGTCATCAAAAAGCTGGAAGGCCGCAAGATGACAGCGGTCGATCGCTTGCAGCATTACGACGCCTGGATGGACCCGGTCACGCATCAATGCCAGCAAACCATCTACATGGCCACTTTCAATGATGCGCCCGCTGAGAAGGACGATATTTTCAAGATCCTGACCCAGGCCGACCCGAAAGACGTGCAGGACAAGGACTCCCTGGGCGCCTGCAAGCTCGAGAGTTACGAAGCCACGCCGAGTTACGAAGCCTAGGTCTCGTCACGACCCCCACTGACAAGGCCGGCGCAACCCAACAGCCGCAGCGCCAAACTACTGGCGCTGCGCTAGCGAATCTAACCTGCCACCGCTAACAAACACTTTATGGACTTCCTGTTCCAGCTGATTCCGCATTTAGTCAACGGCGTGTCGCTTGGCCTGTTGTTTGCGCTTATAGCCTTGGGCTTCATGCTGATTGTCGGGGTGATGGAGACCATCAATCTGGCGCATGGCTCCCTGTTTGCCCTGGGCATGTATTTCGCGCTCTTTCTGGTGGCGCCGCAGCTTGGCATGTTCCCGAACCTTCAAGCCTGGTACATGGCCTTTCCCATTGAAACGCGGTACCTGATTGCGCTGATTCTGGCGCCTGTCTTTGTGGGGCTTTTTGGCATGTTGCTGGAGCTGTGCATGCGCCGCACCTATGGGCGTGACCCGCTGTATGGCTTGCTGCTGACCTTTGGTGCCGCCCTGGTGATTGAGGAGGCCATACGCATTGTGTGGGGTTCGTCGGAGAAGCAGCTGCAACTGCCCCAGGCGATTTCAGGCGCCGTGCTTTTGGGTGATCTGGTGTATTCGAAGTACCGCTTCTTTGCCAGCGGCTTTGCCGTCCTGATGATTGTGATGCTCTGGCTGTTCCTGCAGAAAACGCCTTATGGCGCGATCATCAAGGCCGGTGCGCATGACAGCGAGATGGTGCGGGCCCTGGGCATCAACCTGTCGCGCCTGCGGCTTTTCGTCTTTGGCCTTGGTGTGGCGCTGGCAGCAATTGCGGGGGTTGTCATGGCGCCGATCTGGGGGATACGGCCGCACGTCGGCGTCGATGCCGTGGTGCCGGCGTTCCTGATCATTGTTCTAGGGGGCGTTGGCTCGCTGTGGGGTGCGGTGATCGCGGGACTCATGGTGGGCATGGTCGTTGGGCTGACCGGTTCCTACGCCTCGGAATGGTCTTTGATGTCCATGTACCTTCTGTTTATTGCCGTGGTGACTTTTCGTTCGCGCGGCCTGTTTGGAAAGAAGAGCGTGCTGGATGTTTGATCAACGTAAACCACTTCAGGGAAGAGTCGCACTGGTAACCGGCGCTGCGGGCACCATGGGCGCCGCCGCCACGCGGGTACTGCTGGAAGACGGCTGCAAAGTAGCGATGGTTGATTTCAGCGAAGCGCGCAACCGGGTGCTGGCTGCAGAATTCGGCGAGAACGCCATGCCTTTTTCCTTTGACATCAGCGATGTTGAAGCGGTGCAAGAAGGCCATGCCTGGATCGTGCAGGCGCTGGGGTCTGTCGACGTTCTGGTCAACAACGCCGGCATTCTTTCGAACAACAAGGTTGAAGCGACCACCCCCGCGGAATGGCGGCGTGTACTGGGCGCCAACCTCGATGGGGCCTTCTACCTTTCGCAGCAGGTTGTGCCAGCCATGAAGAGCCGCGGTTTCGGTCGCATCATCAACACCAGCTCGCTCGCTGCAAAAACCGGTGGGCTCACGGCTGGTACAGCTTACTCGGTGTCGAAGGGTGCGATGAGCGCGCTGACATTTTCGTTGGCGCGCGAACTGGCATCGTTCGGCGTGACGGCCAATGCCATCGCGCCGGCCTATGTGAAGACGCCCATGATCACTGAGCAGCTCAACGAGGAGCAGCGGCAGAAGCTGCTCAGGGACATTCCGGTAGGGCGGTTTTGTGAACCCGAGGAGTTTGCGCACGTGGTGCGTTTTCTGGCTTCACCCCTGGCCGGGTTCATTACCGGAGAAATCATTGACCTCAATGGCGGCCTGCTGATGGATTGAGGCGGGAAAGCCCTTTCGTTTCGACAAGAATTTGGATACACAATCCGGTCATTCATGAGCCTCACTCCCCGCATTGATTTCACTTCGGCCCTGACGGGCCTCTTTGACCTGAGCGGCAAGGTTGCGTACGTGCCCGGCGGGTACGGGGGCATCGGCGAAGCCATTGCCTGGGCCTTGGCGATGGCTGGCGCCAAGGTTGCCGTGTCAGGGCGGGACGAGGGCAAGGCACGCGATGTGGCCGCCGCACTGTGTGCCGCGGGCCACGACGCCGCCGGGCTGGCGATGGACGCGCATTCAGTGCCTCACATCCAGGCGTCGGTCGATGCGGTGGCCGGGCATTTTGGCCGGCTCGACATCCTGGTTAATTGCGTGGGCATGCAGCGGGAGCAGGCGCTGCTTGAAGTCACGGAGGAAGCCTTTGATGAAGTGCTGCAAGTCAATCTGAAAGCCGCGATGTTCCTGGCGCAAGCCGTTGCAAAGCAGCAGATAGCCGGTGGGCGCGGCGGGGCGCAGGTTCATCTTCTGTCGGTGCGGGCGCAGCTGGGCTTGCGCGGCCGCGGCTATTCGGCCTACACCAGCAGCAAGGGGGGGCTGGTCATGCTGATCCGTCAGCACGCCAGTGAGCTGGCGCCGCACGGCATCACGGTCAACGGTATCGCTCCCACGGTGGTCCAGACGGAAATGGCGCGTCATTGGCTGGAAAATCCGGACACCCATCGCCAGGTGCTTGAGCGCATTCCGTTGGGCCGTATTGCCGATCCGCAGGATGTAGCCGGTGCTGCCGTTTTTTTTGCGGCGCCCGCGGCATCTTTTGTGACCGGTCAGGTCCTCTACCTGGATGGCGGCATCACAGCCTCACAGTAGGCCGACTCTTCAGGTCGTCGGCTTGCGATTCACCAGCACGATGCCCACAGCCACCAGCACCAGTGCAGCCAGCAGGCTGGGCGTGACCGACTCCTTGAGCCACAGTGCACCGAACAACAGGGCAAACAGCGGTGTGAGAAACACAAACACCGAAATTTTGGTGGCGGGGTAGCGGCCCAGCATCCACATCCAGGCCAGGTAGCTGGCGAAGGCGCCCACCACCGTTTGCAGCAACAGCGAGGTGACGGCAAACGGGCTGAAGGCCCAGACCCATTGTTCACCGAGTGCGAGTGACAGGAAGGGCAGCGCCGCCGTGCTCACGGCCACCTGGTAGAACAGCAGCTTTTCAGCCGAGACCCGGGCCAGCGAGGACGCGCGTATCACCACCGTGGTCAGGCCCCAGAACATGCCGGCGGCCAGCGCCAACAGGTCCCCGGACCAGGTGGAGGCCGCACCGGCGCTGAAACCTTCGCGCAGGGCGAACGCCACCGCGGCGAAGGCGCAGGCCAGACCGATCCATTGCACGGGACGCAGTTTTTCGGAGGCAACCCACAGTGGCAGCAGCACCGCCACCCAGAACGGCGAGGTGTAGAGAAACACCGTCAACCGCGAGGCGCTGGTGTATTGCAGGCCCACATACAGGCAGGCGAACTCGATGGCAAACAGACCACCTGCCAGCAGGCCGGCACCCAGCGTGCCGTCGGCCGAGAAAAGCCGGACACCGCGCCAGGCGCACCACAGCCAGAGCAGCAGCGTCGCACCGGCAAAACGGATGGAGGCCTGAAACACCGGAGGCACCTCTACCAACGTGGCCTTGACCAGCACCTGCTGGAAGCCCCAGAACAGGCAGCAGACCAGCAGCAGTGAAATGGACAGGGTGTCGAGATGGGTTTTGCGTGTCGTCATGTCCCGGTGGCCGTGGCCGCACTTACAGCGGATGTTCGGTGTAAAAACGCCCACCGTGAAACAGCAGCGGCGCAGCACCGGCGCGGTGTGCGCAGCGCTCGACTTCGCCGACAAAAATCACGTGGTCACCTTCTTCATAGCGGCTGCGGTTAAAACACTCGAAGGTGGCCGCCGCGCCCGTCAATAAGGGCGAGCCGCTCACGCCTTCAGTCCAGGCGACGCCCGTCCAGCGGCCTTCGCGTTTCGCCGCAAAACGTTCGGCCAGTTCTTTCTGGTCGGCGGCCAGGATGTTGATGGCGTAGTGGGAGCCGGTGCTCAATGCCGGCATGGAGCCGGCCGCTTGCGCCAGGCTCCACAGCACCAGGGGCGGCGCCAGCGAGACCGAGTTGAAGGAGTTGGCCGTCAACCCGACCAGTTCTCCCTCGACTGTACGCGCGGTGACAATCGTGACGCCTGTGGCAAACATCGCGAGTGATGCGCGGAACTCATTCGGTGAAAAATCCGGGCGGCTGGCCTGGCGCAAAGGCTTGGGGGGCGTCATGGGTGTAATTTACCTGAACCGTCCTGTGCCGGCGCGGCTGCCCTGGGGTGGCGCGTAAAATCGGCGCATGCGTTTGCCTTGGACCGCCGCCCTTCTTTTTGCTTCTGTTTTGATAGCTCACAGCGCACAGGCTGCGGGGCCTTGCGACGACTTTGTTCGAAAACTGCCGAACCTTAAGCAAAGCCTGTGCGAGGCCGCGCAGTTGCAGGCGACGCCCGCCCGATCAGTCAGAGGGCAGACTCTGTGGATGCGCGATGTCAGACCCGAGGTGGCCCAGCAGCGGGTTCTGGTGCTGGGTGCCATTCATGGTGATGAGCTGTCGTCAACTTCGGTGGCCCTGCACTGGATCCGCATGGCCGAGGAAACCAACGCGCCCTGGTCGCAGGCCATCCACTGGCGCTTTGTTCCGGCCCTCAATCCGGACGGGTTGCTGTCCAGCCCGCCGAGCCGCGTCAATGCCAACGGGGTTGATCTGAATCGCAACTTCCCAACGCCGTTTTGGGAACGTGACGCCAAGGTGTACTGGGAGAAGCGTACCCGTAAGGATCCACGCCGCTGGCCGGGGCCCAAGCCACTGTCCGAACCGGAGTCACGGTTTCTGCATGAGGAAATGCAGCGCTTCAAGCCTCACTTGATTGTCAGCATCCATGCGCCCTATGGCGTGCTCGACTTTGACGGGCCGTCGGTTCCCCCATCCAAATTGGGCCGGCTCTACCTGGACCAGGTCGGCATTTTCCCCGGCTCGCTGGGTAATTACGGCGGTGTTCACAAGGGCGTGCCGGTGGTCACCATCGAGCTGCCCAACGCCATGCGCACGCCGCTTGATGCCGAGATGCGCCAGATGTGGCTGGACCTGCTGCGATGGATGTCGGAACGAGTTCCTCCGAATGGCTCTACGGGGCTGGCGCGCACGCCCTGAATTGCAGGGGCTGGTTGCTGCGCCTGCTCTCCCCGGCGCTTTGGTTAATGGTCAAAACGCCTTCCGACCCTTTGTTCGTGTGCATGAGTAGCTATTGAATAAGTAGCAAGCCAACGGCCAAATTCTCCGATTTCCCGGTTTCCCTGCAGCCACTGTGGCAGCAAGGCCTCGGTCCGGCCGGGGCCAGGCGCCGGTCAGCGCATCCTGGGGGTCGATGCAGGAGGAGGGCGAGCCTGTCGCGCGTCAGCACGCGGGGACTTGGCCAGTGGGGAAAGCGCAAGACTGTCACGCTTTTGGCTTCCATTGGCGTTGCCTCGTGTAGGCAATGCAATGCCAAAGGACTACGATCTCTTGCAGCGGTGCGCGCTCACCTTTTTCCTGGTCCTGCAAGAGACGCTCCACGATTCTGTGCAAACGGAAGGTACAAGGCGAGGTCATGCGATGGTGAATTCCCTGGGGCTTCGCGCCCGTCTGGTGTTGTTGGTCGCGGTGGCTTTGGTGCCGGTGTTCGGGTTGTTTGCCTGGACAGCCGCCAGCAAACAGGCTGACGCCCTGAGGCTTGCACGTTCCACATTGCAGTCCCAGGCGTTGCTGGCTGCCGCTAGCCAGCAGCCACAGGTCGAGGCTATCCGGCAACTGCTTGGCGATCTGGCGAGTGCGCCGCCAATCAAGGAACGGCTGCCTCGTCCGTGTGACGAGTATCTGCGCAACCTGAAGGCAGCTCATCCGCAATACACCGATCTGGGTGCCCTGACACTCGACGGGAAGGTGCTGTGCCATTCGGAGGCGGGGAGGGTGGGGGCCGACGCCAGTGACCGGCCCTTCTTCAAGCGCGTGATGGAAAGCCGGCAATTTTCGATAGGCGAATATGGGG
>NZ_MUNO01000038.1 GCF_002001015.1 Polaromonas sp. A23
CCCCTATACCCCCGGTCGTCGCCGCCTTGCGCACGTTGGCATTTGTCGGCGCATCAGCCACCGGAAAAACCACTTTGCTGGAGGCCTTGCTGCATAAAGCTGGCGCGATTGGTGCTTCGGGCAGTGTGGAGCGCGGCACCACCGTCAGTGACTTTGATCCCCTGGAACGCCGGGCCCAACATTCGCTCAATGCGGCGCTGGTCCACCTGCAGCATGAGGGCACGCGCATTCACCTGTTGGACACCCCCGGCGCACCGGATTTTCTGGGGCAGTCGCTGCCCGCGCTTGAAGCGGCGGACACCGCGGCGCTGGTGATCAGCGCCTCCAGCGGTATCGAGCTGATGACGGGCCGCATGATGGACTGGGCCGCGCGGCGTGAGCTGTGCCGCATGATCATCATCAACAAGATAGACGCCCTGGACATTGATTTGCCCCAGTTGTTGCGGGACATCCAGGAGGCCTTCGGGAAGGAGTGCCTGCCCCTGAACCTGCCGGCCGGCGGCGGAACCCGTGTGGTGGACTGTTTTTTCAATCCAGCCGGGGAAGCCGACTTTTCCAGCGTCGAGCGTGCGCACCGGGCATTGGTCGAGCAGGTTGTGGAAGTTGACTCGGCCCTCGTTGAGCGCTATCTGAACGAGGGCGATGTGGACCCGCGTGAATTGCATGCGCCGCTGGAGCAGGCCTTGCGCGAAGGCCATTTGATCCCGGTCTGTTTTGTGTCGGCACGCAATGGCGCAGGTGTGGCCGAGTTGCTTGATGTGATGGTCAGGCTGCTGCCCAACCCGGCGGAAGGAAACCCGCCGAAATTTCTGCGTGGCGAAGGCTCTGCGGCCATACCGGTGCAAGCCGTGCCTGACCCTGCCAGGCATGTGCTGGCGCATGTGTTCAAGGTGACCGTGGACCCCTACGTCGGCAAGATGGGAATTTTCCGTGTGCACCAGGGAACAGTCACACGGGACAGCCTGCTGTACATCGGCGACGGCCGCCGGCCGTTCAAGGTAGGCCACCTTTTCCGCTTGCAGGGCAAAGAGCATACGGAAATTGCCAGTGCCGGACCGGGCGAGTTGTGTGCGGTGGCCAAGGTGGACGATATTCATTTCGATGCGGTGCTGCATGACGCCGCTGAAGATGACCACATGCATCTTCTTCCGCTGGCTTTTCCTGTGCCGGTGCATGGGCTGGCGATTGAACCCAAACGCCGCGGGGACGAGCAGCGCATGTGGGACCTGGTGCAACGGCTGGTTGACGAAGACCCCTGCCTGAAGCTTGAACATGTGGCGGCCACCAACGAGACCGTGGTTTATGGCTTGGGCGAATTGCACCTGCGGGCGCTGCTTGAGCGGCTGGTGGACGTGTACCGATGCGAAGTCAACACCCGGCCGCCGCGCATTGCTTATCGTGAAACCGTGACCGCGCCTGCGGCCGGCCACCACCGCCACAAAAAACAGAGTGGCGGCGCGGGCCAGTTCGGCGAGGTGTTCCTGCGCATTGAGCCGCTGCCGCGCGGTGCCGGTATCGAGTTTGTCGACCAGGTCAAGGGCGGCACGATTCCGGGTCAGTACATTCCTGCGGTTGAAAAAGGCGTGCGCCAGGCTCTGGACGGCGGTGTGGTCGCGGGTTTTCCGGTGCGCGATGTACGGGTGGTGGTGTACGACGGAAAGCACCACAGTGTGGACAGCAAGGACATTGCCTTTGCGACTGCAGGGCGCAAGGCAGTGATCGAAGCCGTGCGTGCCGCATCACCCGTGGTGTTGGAGCCCATCGTCAATGTTGAGATCACCGCGCCGGAGGCGGCCATGGGCGACATCACCGGCGACCTGTCGTCGCGGCGCGGCCAGGTCAGCGGCACGCGCGGCCTGCAGCTGGGCACGCTGGCCGTGCTGGGCCAGGTGCCGCTGTCGGAACTGACCGGCTACCAGTCGCGGCTCAATGCGCTGACCGGCGGGCAGGGTGCTTACACGCTGGCCTTCAGCCACTACGAGGCCGTGCCGCCGCCGGTGCAGCAGCAGCTGGCCGGGCAGTACCGCGTGCGTGACGAAGAATAGGGCCTGCTAACGCTATTTGTGCAAATGCGAACGGGGTGAAAACAGTGCCAATCAAGGCGCGCGACGACGCCCAGACTGGGCGTCTGGGCTAGGAGTGCAACGCAGAGTGGCGCTGTTTTCACCCCGTTCCCTCCGGGTTGCGATCAAAAAGGCCCTGCGCGGCGTTGCAAAGCCTTGTCGGGGTTCACCCCGCCTGCGTTTTGCGCCTTGCTCAGAGTCTTTTGACTCGCAACGCATCTTGCACAAATAGCGTTAGCAGGCCCTATCGCCTAGAAACAGGCCCAGATCTGGTTGGCCAGCGTCAGCAAAAACTCGGGCCGAAGATACATCGCAAAAACGCCCAGCGTCAGCAAGACGGCCAGCGCATACCAGACGAGTTTGCGGGTCATGTCAGGCACCCTGTGGAAGCCGTCCTCCGACGGGGCGCTGGATGGCCGCCTCGCGGACCGGCAGGTTGACCAGGGCGGCAAGCACACCCAGCCCGATGGCGATGTACCAGACGATGTCGTAGCTTCCGGTGCGGTCATACAGGTAGCCGCCCAGCCATACGCCCATGAAGGAGCCGATCTGGTGGCTGAAAAAAATGAAGCCACTGAGCATGGACAGGTGCTGGATGCCGAAAATCTGCGCCACGACGGCGTTCGTTGGTGGCACGGTAGACAGCCACAGCAGGCCCATCAGGCTGGCAAAAATATAGACGCTGGCCGGAGTCAGGGGAGCCAGGAGGAACACGATGATGACGACGGACCGCGCAAAATAAATGAATGCGAGGATGTTTTTCTTTGCCAGCCTTTGACCTAGGGCGCCGGCCGCATAAGTGCCGAACACATTGAACAGGCCGATCAGTGCCAGCGCGTAGCTGGCGACCTGCGGCGAGAGTCCCTTGTCCCGCAGGTAGCTGGGCATGTGCACCCCGATAAACACCACCTGGAAACCGCAGACGAAATAGCCGGCCATCAGCAGCTGGAAGCTCGGGTATTTGAAAGCTTCCTTGAGCGCCTGCAGGATGGTTTGTTCGCGCGGCGGGGCCTGGCCCGGGCCAAAGCTTGTTTCGCGCAGGCCGAAGGCCAGCGGCGCGATCAACAGAACCGCGGCACTCAGCACCAGCAGCGCTTCTTTCCAGCCCAGGCCGCTGATCAGGAAACCTTCGACCGGCACCATCAGGAACTGGCCGAACGATCCTGCAGCGGCGGCGACACCCATGGCCCAGGAACGTTTTTCGGCAGGAATGTTGCGGCCGATGACGCCGTAGATCACGGCATAGGTGGTGCCCGCCTGCGCCGCGCCTATCAGCACACCGGCTGTCAAAGTGAATAGCAGCCCGCTGGGTGACAGCGCCATGCCCACCAGGCCCAGCGCATACAGCACCGCGCCACCCGCAATGACGCGGAAGGCGCCGAAGCGGTCCGCCAGCATGCCGGCAAAAATGCCGAACACGCCCCAGGAGAGGTTCTGGATGGCGATGGCAAAGGCAAAAGTTTCGCGCGTCCAGCCCTGGGCCTGGGTGATCGGCTGCAGCCACAGGCCGAAGCCGTGGCGTATGCCCATGGACAGGGTGACGATGGCGGCGCCGCAGATGAGCACCTGGGCGATGGAGAGGTTTCGGCTCGGGGATTGCATCCGATGAATGTACCCAATGGTGCTGCTTTTCGCTTTTGAAAGTTTTTGCCGCCATTGATGCGCGCGGGGCATGAGTTTGAAAGGGTGATCAGAAAAACTGTATATTCATACAGTCTTAAAATCACGCGGGTCTACAATCCACCCTCCCATGGCGACCAAACTACCCAACGACTATTCCGAAGGCTCGATCCGCGTGCTGAAGGGCCTTGAGCCCGTCAAGCAGCGGCCGGGCATGTACACGCGTACCGACAACCCCCTGCACATCATCCAGGAGGTGCTGGACAACTCTGCCGACGAGGCGCTGGCCGGTCACGGCAAGAAGATCAAGGTCACGCTGCATACCGACGGCTCGGTCAGCATCGAGGACGACGGACGCGGCATTCCCTACGGCATGCACCCCGAGGAAAAAGCGCCGGTGATCGAGTTGGTGTTCACCCGCCTGCACGCGGGGGGCAAATTCGACAAAGGGGCGGGCGGAGCCTACAGCTTTTCCGGCGGCCTGCACGGTGTCGGCGTCAGTGTTACCAACGCCCTGTCCAAACGCCTGGAAGTGAGCTCTTACCGTGACGGCATGGCCGCCATCCTGGTGTTCAGCGGCGGCGACGTCGTCGAGAAGCTGCATCTGCGCAAGCAGGCCGAGGGCGACCGCAAGTCCGGCACCACGGTACGTGCCTGGCCGGACAGCAAGTATTTTGAAGCCTCGGCCTTGCCCATGACCGAGCTGACCCACCTGCTGCGCAGCAAGGCGGTGCTGATGCCAGGCGTCACCGTGACGCTGGTGGTCGAAAAAACCAAAGAAGTGCAGACCTGGATTTACAAAGGCGGCCTGCGCGACTACCTGATGCAGACGCTAAGTGCCGACCCGGTGATTCCGCTGTTCGAAGGTGAAGGTTTTGCCGATGCTGCGCACGACAGTTTTGCCGAAGGCGAGGGCGCCCAGTGGTGCCTGGCGTTCACCGAAGACGGCCAGCCGGTGCGTGAGAGCTATGTCAACCTGATCCCGACCAGCGCTGGCGGCACGCATGAAAGCGGCCTGCGCGACGGCGTGTTCCAGGCCGTCAAGAGTTTCATCGAACTGCACTCGCTGCTGCCCAAGGGTGTGAAGCTGCTGCCTGAAGACGTGTTTGCCCGCGCCAGTTATGTGCTCTCTGCCAAGGTGCTGGATCCGCAGTTCCAGGGCCAGATCAAGGAGCGGCTTAACTCGCGCGATGCGGTGCGGCTGGTTTCCAGCTTTGTGCGCCCGACTCTGGAGCTGTGGCTGAACCAGCATGTCGACTACGGCAAAAAGCTGGCCGAGCTGGCCATCAAGGCAGCGCAAACCCGCCAGAAAGCCGGCCAGAAAGTTGAAAAACGCAAAGGTTCGGGTGTGGCCGTGCTGCCGGGCAAGCTGACCGACTGCGAAAGCCGTGATCTGGCGCACAACGAGGTTTTCCTGGTCGAGGGCGACTCCGCCGGCGGCAGCGCCAAGATGGGCCGCGACAAGGAAAGCCAGGCCATCCTGCCGCTGCGCGGCAAGGTGCTCAACACCTGGGAGGTCGAGCGCGACCGGCTGTTTGCCAACACCGAGATTCACGACATCGCGGTCGCCATCGGGGTCGACCCTCACGGCCCCAACGATTCGCCCGACCTCAGCGGCCTGCGCTACGGCAAGATATGCATCCTCAGCGATGCCGACGTGGACGGTTCCCACATCCAGGTGCTGCTGTTAACCCTGTTTTTCCGCCACTTCCCCAAATTGATCGAAAGTGGCAATATCTTTGTGGCCCGGCCGCCGTTGTTCCGGGTGGACGCTCCGGCCCGCGGGAAGAAGCCCGCTTCGAAGGCGTACGCGCTGGATGAAGGTGAATTGATCGCCATTCTCGACAAATTGCGTAAAGAGGGCGTCCGTGAAGGGGCTTGGGCCATCAGCCGCTTCAAGGGTCTGGGCGAAATGAATGCGGAACAATTATGGGAAACCACACTCAATCCTGATACCCGTCGCCTGTTGCCCGTCCAACTCGGCAACTTTGATTTTGCCCAGACCGAGTCTCTGGTGACAAAACTGATGGGCAAAGGCGAAGCCGCGGCGCGGCGCGAATTGATGGAACTCCACGGAGACGCCGTGGAGATCGACATTTGAAAGACAAGCATGCGCAACCCGCGGATCAAGGCATGAGTTATTTCATGCATAAAAAATGGCTCCGGCCCTTATCGGCCGGGCGAAGACAGCTATCATTTTTGATGATTTCTGCCGCTTTGCTGTTTGCCGGCGCCGCGGCCCGCGCCGACGTTTGGGGTTATGTGGACGACAGGGGCGTCGCCCATTTCTCGGCCGAACGGCTTGATGAGCGCTATCAGCTGTTTTTCCGCGGCGGGGAAAGCTTCAGCGCACAGGGTGCGGGTGTGCCGGGCGACGGCAGAAGCGGCATGCCAGGCGCACCGCCCAAGTTGCTGGCGTTTTTTGATGTTTCGCCCAACTACAAGGCGGTCAAGCACCTGCTGCGTGAAGCCTCGGTGGCCAACGACATCGATTACGAATTGCTCCAGGCGCTGATTGCCACCGAATCGGGCTTCAACACCCATGCCGTGTCGCCCAAGGGTGCCGTCGGCCTGATGCAGTTGATGCCACCCACGGCCCAGCGCTATGGTGTGCGAGCCGACAAGAACTCGCCGATCGAGAAAAAGCTGACCGACCCGAAAACCAACATCCGCGCCGGTTCACGTTACCTGCGCGACCTGATGGTGATGTTTCCCGGACAGCTCGAGCTGGCCGTTGCGGCCTACAACGCTGGCGAAGGCGCGGTGCAGCGGGCGGGCAACAAGATTCCCAATTACCCCGAAACCAGGAATTACGTCAAAACCGTCATGCAGCTGTACGGCCACCTCAAGCCGCCGAGCATGTTCGCGGCTTCCGGCCGCACAGGCCGTGTCCGGATGGAAATGATGGGTGGCGCCAAAACCCCGGCGGGCCAGCCCTCTGGCGGTGCCACTGGTCGCGGCAACACCCTGCCGACGCTGGTGGTTCAGAGCCCGATCCAAAGCCCGGTCGCTCCGGAGTTCCGGGTCGAGCGCGACTAGGCATCCGGCGCCGGGGTCTCGCGAGAGGCCTGCAGCCTGAGGCGCCCGCCGCCAAGACAACCCCGAGGCCATAATTCCCTGCTGTGGTCCCCGGACCCTTGGCCAGGCCCAATTTTCCCTTCCGATCTTTTTGCAGTTTGAACCCGATGGACGATCTTTTTACACCCGACCTGCCTTCCAGCCCCGAGTTGCCTGATCAGGAATCGCTGGCCGCTTATGCCCAGCGCGCTTACCTTGAATACGCGCTGAGCGTGGTCAAGGGCCGGGCTCTGCCCGATGTCTGCGACGGCCAGAAGCCGGTGCAGCGCCGCATCATGTTTGCCATGGCGCGTATGGGGCTGGGTTTTTCCGGCAACAGCGGCGCCAAGCCGGTCAAGAGCGCTCGCGTGGTTGGCGATGTGCTTGGCAAATACCATCCGCACGGCGACCAGGCGGCCTATGACGCGATGGTGCGCATGGCGCAGGATTTCAGCCAGCGCTACCCGCTGATCGATGGGCAAGGCAACTTCGGCAGCCGCGACGGTGACGGCGCAGCAGCCATGCGTTACACCGAGGCACGGCTGTCGAAAATCACCACCTTGCTGCTCGACGAGCTTGACGAGGGCACGGTCGACTTCGTGCCGAATTACGACGGTTCTTTTGATGAACCGCGCCAATTGCCGGCGCGTTTGCCGTTCACGTTGCTCAACGGCGCCAGCGGCATTGCCGTGGGCCTGGCCACCGAGATCCCCAGCCACAACCTGCGTGAAGTGGCCGACGCCTGCATCGCGCTGATCAAGACGCCCAAGCTCAGCGATGAAGAGCTGTACACATTGATCGCCGGGCCGGACTACCCGGGCGGCGGGCAGATCATCTCCAGCACGGCAGACATTGCCGCCGCGTACAGTACGGGCCGCGGCTCGCTCAAGGTGCGTGCGCGCTGGAAGATTGAGGATCTGGCGCGCGGCCAGTGGCAGCTGGTGGTGCAGGAGCTGCCGCCCGGCGTGAGCACGCAGCGTGTGCTCGAAGAAATCGAAGAGATCACCAACCCGAAGATCAAGGCCGGCAAGAAGGCCCTGAGCCTGGACCAGGTGCAGCTCAAGCAAACGGTGCTGGCCGTGCTTGACGTGGTGCGTGACGAGTCGAGCAAGGACGCCGCCGTGCGCCTGGTGTTCGAGCCCAAGACCAGCCGCATCAGCCAGACCGAGCTGATCACCACTCTGCTGGCGCACACCAGCCTGGAAAGCTCGTCGACGATCAACCTGACCATGATCGGGCTGGACGGCAAACCGACGCAGAAGAACCTGCGCCAGATGCTGCAGGAGTGGATCAGCTTCCGCCAGACCACGATAGAGCGGCGCTCGCAGCACCGCTTGAACAAGGTGCTGGACCGCATCCACATCCTTGAGGGCCGGCAACTGGTGCTGCTCAACATCGATGAAGTCATCGCCATCATCCGCCAGTCCGACGAGCCCAAGGCGGCGTTGATCGCGCGCTTCAACCTGAGCGACCGGCAGGCCGAAGACATTCTTGAAATCCGCCTGCGCCAGCTTGCCAGGCTGGAAGCCATCAAGATCGAGCAGGAGCTCAAGGGCCTGCGCGAGGAGCAGGGCAAGCTCGAGGAAATTCTCGGCAGCCCGGCAGCCTTGCGCCGCCTGATGATCAAGGAAATCGAGACCGATGCCAAACAGTTTGCCGACCCGCGCCGCACCCTGATCCAGGCCGATAAAAAAGCCGTGCTTGAAGTCAAGGTGATCGACGAGCCGGTGACGGTGGTGGTCAGCGCCAAGGGCTGGGTACGCGCACGCAGCGGTCACGGCCACGACGCGGCCAGCTTCGCCTTCAAGTCGGGCGATGGCCTGTATGGCACCTTCGAATGCCGCACGGTGGACAGCCTGCTGGTGTTTGGCACCGCGGCCAAAGGCACGGGCCGGGTGTATTCGATTCCGGTCGCCATGCTGCCCGGCGCGCGCGGAGACGGCCAGCCGGTGACGACGTTGATCGAGCTTGAAAGCGGGACACACCCGGCGCATTATTTTGCCGGCCCGCCGACGGCCACACTGTTGCTCAGCGGCAGCGGCGGCTATGGTTTCCTGGCCACGGTGGAAAACATGACGTCGCGCCTGAAAGCCGGCAAGGCCTTCATCAGCTGTGCCGAGGGCGAATCGATTTGCAAGCCGTCCCCAGTTTCCGGCAGCAGCGGTTCCGTCCCGCTGAACCCGGCCACCCATGTGGCCTGCGCTTCCACCGGCGGCCGCATCCTCACGTTTGAGATCAACGAACTCAAGACCCAGCCGGCCGGGGGCCGTGGCCTGATGTTGATTGACCTGGATGCCAAGGACACCTTGGCTGGCGCGGCGGCTTACACCCGCAGTGTGAAGATCGAAGGCATTGGGCGTGGTGGCAAGGTGCGCGAGGAAACGCTGGAGATTCGCAGCCTGAACAACGCCAGGGCCGCGCGTGCTCGCAAGGGGAAGGCGGCGGATCTGGGGTTCAAACCTTCTGCGATATCGCGGGTGGAATAGAGAGCGTTGTTTGCTATCGGTTTGATAGCTGTTTGTGTCCGTGGGATAAGGGCTATTGGCCAGTTTATCTCTTGAATTCGTGCTCCTGGCATTGGCTTCTTCTCACCGTTTGTGGTGTGCCGGCAAGCCGGGCTACCCCCGGCTTGCCGGCAACCCTCCAGAGCAGAAAAAAAGACGGCTTCGACGTAGGGCTCAGCCCGAACTGCCAGACAGTTGGTTAAACCGAAGCCCAGAACACCGCAAACCACTCTTTCGGATCAGTCCAGTAACTGATCTGCGTGAAGCCGGCACGCCGCAGGAGTGCCGTCATGGAAGCCACCGTGTATTTGCAGGAATTTTCGGTGTGGATGCGTTCGCCGCCGCGGAAGGCCCGTTCGCCACCCGGCCAGTGCACCATCAGGTTGCGCTGCGCCTGCAGGTACATCTCGATGCGGGATTCGGTTTCGTTGAAAAGTGCCAGATGGCGCCATTGGTGCACGTCGAAGTCGCTGCCCAGCAGCGTGTTGACGTGGCGCAGCAGGTTTTTGTTGAAGGCCGCGGTCACGCCCAGCGCATCGTCATAGGCCGCTTCCAGGGTCGCCTTGTCTTTCACGAGGTCGATACCCAACAGCAGGCCGCGTGCGGCGCCTTGTGCCGGGTCGACCATTTGCTGCAAAAAGGCCAGGGCCTGGTCGGGCGAAAAATTTCCCAGGCTGGAACCCGGGTAGAAGAAAACGCGGTCGCGGCGCTGAACCTGGGGCGGTAGCGCCAGCCCGGCGGAAAAGTCCATGCCTATGCCCACAATATCCAGGGCTGGGAAAGTGGTCTGCACCTGCTCGGCGGCATCCCGCAGGAAATCCACCGAGATGTCGACCGGCACATATTGCTTTGGCTTCAAGTAGGGAATCAACCGTGTGGCCTTCGCGCAGTTGCCTGCACCCAGGTCAATCAGGCAGGGCTGTTTGATGCCGGCACTGGCCGCGGTCGCAGCAATGCTTTGATAGGCTGTGTCGAAAATGCCAGCCTCGGTGCGCGTCGGGTAATACTCGTCGAGCTCGGTGATGGTTTCAAACAGCTGGGAGCCGAGCACATCGTAAAAATACTTGGGCGGCACGCTGGCGGCCACGGCGTTCAGGCCTTCGGCCAGTTCTCGCGCTGCATCGGGAGCCGGGCCTTGTGCGGTCGCCGGGTGGCAGTTGATGAACTGCGGGGACGCAGGGGCCAGGGCCAGCTTGGGCCGTTTGAGGGGAGCGTTCAAAATGGGTTCAGCAGGTGCTGCATATGGTTCGTCAATTTACTTCAGAGGGTTGGCTGTCTTTGTAGGACAGTTTCTCTTTGCACGCCTTGGGGGAACTGCGCTTGATTTTCGGCCCGTGCCAGATGCCCGGTGCATCACGGGGTTCATTCTGCCCTGCTAAGCTTGGTCGTAACCATGGCTTCTTTATTACATCCCCTGGCGTCCCGGCGTCGTTTTTTGCAGGACGCTGCGCTGGCCGGTACGTCGCTGCTGTTGGGGCGGCAAGCCCTGGCGGCCGGTGAAGTGGCCTACACCATATCGCCCTGGCATGGCGCCGTGCCACCGCTGCAGGCTGTCGATACCCAGGGGAAAACCTGGCGGCTCGATGACCTCAAGGGCCGCGCGGTGCTGCTCAACTTCTGGGCCAGCTGGTGCGAACCCTGCCGCGCCGAAATGCCCACCCTGCAGCAAGTTGCCGACCTGTATGGCTCCGACAAGCTGCTGGTGCTGGCCATCAATTTCAAGGAGCATCCGACGCGTGCCATCCAGTTTGCGGCCAGCACCGGATTGAGCGTTCCTGTGTTGCTCGATCCGCAAGGGCTGACTGCGAAGGCCTGGGGCGTGAAGATTTTTCCCACCACCGTGCTGGTGGACCGTCAGGGCCGGCCGCGCCAGCGGGTGCAGGGTGAGGTTGACTGGACCGGCGCCGCAGCCGCCCAGTGGCTGGAGATCTTGCTCAAGCAGTAGGCGAACCGGTCCTGGTTAGTTGAGCGACCGTGGAGGTTTTTCCCTACCCGCCAGGGCTGCGGATCTGGCTTTGCCAGTCCGCAGGCGCAGCGGCCCCCTCGGGGGGCAGCGAGGACACGAAGTGCCGAGCGTGGGGGCCTTATTCCTTGGGCAGAACCAGGTCTGCAGTCCCTGGGCAAACCCAGCGTGCAAACTCGCGCGTGGTGTCCAGGCACCCGCCGTTTTGGTACACACCGCGTGGTTCGCGATAACGCTGCATCAATGCCAGGATGCGTTCCACCTCATGCGCATCGTTCTGCGCTGCGGCGACCAGTGCTTCAACCTTGGTCTCGTCGATGCGCTGTTCGCCCTCTGCATCCAGGAAAAGGGCATGGCGCCACTGGTAGATCTCCAGGCACTTGCTGGACAGCGTGAAGGGCTGTTCGCGTTTCCAGAAATTGCTGAACAGACCGTCTCCAAGGTAGATCACCCACGAACCTTCGTAACCAGACGCGTCAGCCGAGGACTCATCGGGGTTGCGAAACCATGTCCTGTCGCCCGGCACGAAATAGCGGGGCGGCAACGGGGCGTCCATGGAACCCTGCTCACGCAGGAAAACATCGTGAAAGCGGCCTGACATGATGGGGCGCTCGGTCCAGAGCGCCTGCAGCTGCTCATAAAGGACGGGGTTGCAGCGTGACAGTTCTTCGGCAATGCCCAGCAGGATCACGTATTCCGTGGCGCGGTAGCAGGAAAACGAATACAGCGTGCCGGACACTTCTGGCTGTGTTGCCTTGGCAAGTGCACGGAGCAGCGACACGCCGGGCCGGATGACAAAGCCGAAGTCTTTCCTATAGATCCAACAGTCTTCAGGTCTTTCCGCCTGGCTGGTGT
This sequence comes from Polaromonas sp. A23, assembly GCF_002001015.1. Taxonomy (GTDB): domain Bacteria; phylum Pseudomonadota; class Gammaproteobacteria; order Burkholderiales; family Burkholderiaceae_C; genus Polaromonas. The sequence goes on from NZ_MUNO01000038.1 coordinate 12,063, forward strand.
GAAAGGCCAAAGTCGTTTTGCTGGCCGCCTGCGCAATGTTGTGGCGAATGCGCACCGCAGACACCAGCTCGTTGATGCAGGGAAATTCGAAGGCCACCGGGCCCATCAACATTGCCACCACGATCTCGCGGGTCAGGGCTGCCGGTTTGGTGTTGCCGCCAAGCTGCAATGCGCTGTTCAGGCCCAGGGTGTCGTAGGCCGGCGCCCAGCGGTCGGCCTGCGCAGGGTCGATGCTGAACTGCATGTAACTGCCGGCCTCATCTACGCCTTCAGCGCTGCGTATGCAGTGCTGAAGCTCCAGCGCGTCCAGCTGCGACAACACTGCGTGGCGCGTCGCGACAATTCCCCCGCCAACAGGGCCGCGAATCCGGATCCCCTGTGGCTCCGCCTGTTGTATGCCCGATTCGCCCATGCCATCTTCTCCGGCTTGTTGTATTGGTTGTCCTGGGAGCATGCAGCCCCGGCGTGCGAACGGCGCAGGGTTGCCGGATAAATATAACCGACGCCTTTGCGGTGCTAGTCGGCATCCGGTGAAAGCGGGGATAATTGCGCCGCGGCAAGGGGGCTTTTCCCGATCTACCGCTTGGACATTCCGGAGCACTTTTACATGCCCGGCCACGTCTGCCCACCCACTTTCCGGAGTTCTCTTGATGACCACCGTACGCCGTACCTTTCTCAAAAATGCAGCCGCTGCCTCTGTGGCCGCCGCGTTTCCCGCGATCCATTTCGCGCAAACCCCGGCACGCCGCAACTTCGCCCCGCAAAGCGGTGCCTGGCGCACCTTTGACGTGACCACCCGCGTTGACGTCGTCAAACCGCAAGGCGTGACCAAGGTCTGGCTGCCGATTCCATCGGTCAACAGTGACTACCAGCATTCGCAGGGCAACAGCTTTTCCAGCAACGGCGCGACCGACCTGACCGACGATGGTGTGGACGGTGCCAAGATGCTGTACGTTGAATTCCCCGCAGGCTTGGCGCAACCCTTTGTCGAGTTGACAAGCCGCGTGCAGACCCAGGGTCGCGCCATCGACTGGGCGCACAAAACCGCAGTGCGGGAAGATGCGGACACCCTGCGTTATTTCACACGCCCGACCAAGTTCCTGCCAACCGACGGCATCGTCCGCACCACGGCGCAACAAGCCATCGGCAACGTAAAAACCGATGTCGAAAAAACACGGAAGATCTACGACTGGATCGTGGCCAACACCTACCGTGACCCCAAGGTGCGCGGATGCGGTGAAGGCGACATCAAGACCATGCTGGAGACCGGCAACCTGGGCGGCAAGTGCGCCGACCTGAACGCGTTGTTTGTTGGCCTGTGCCGCTCGGTCGGCATTCCGGCGCGCGACGTGTACGGCATCCGTCTGGTGCCTTCAGCCTTCGGCTACAAGGAGCTCAGCGGCAATCCGGCCAGCCTCAAGGGCGCGCAGCATTGCCGCTCGGAAGTTTTCCTCAAGGGGTATGGCTGGGTGGCCATGGACCCGGCCGATGTGGCCAAGGTGATGCGCCTGGAAACGGCAGACTGGATCAAGAACACCACCGACCCGGTGGTGGCGCCCGTCAACAAGGCGTTGTTCGGCGGCTGGGAAGGCAACTGGATGGCCTACAACACCGCGCACGACATCGCGCTGCCGAACTCGAAGCTGGAGAAGCTGGGCTTTTTCATGTACCCGGTGGGCGAAAACGCTGCCGGCCGTTTTGACTCATACACACCGGATGAGTTCAAGTATCAGATCACCGCGAAAGAGGTCTAGCCCCCACGCTTGCTCACTGCGTGTAGCCGCTGCCCCGGCTTGAAAAAGAGTCGCCGCGTTTGTCACTGCGTGTACTGCACTGCCTCCCCGAGGGCCGCTGCGCCTGCGGCCCGGCGAAGCCGGTTCCGCGGCCCTGGCTTGACTTGAGCGGGGCCTGGTAGAGGGTCTTCAGCGTCCTGTTCCCAGCGTTCGTTCCCTTCCGGCGCACCGGCCCGGGCCTGGAGGCGGGATAACTCACATTGTTGGGCGAGGACTTGTTGTGCAAATTAATTTGCACAAAGAGTGGGAAATTTCCAAAAAAAGTTTTCCAGCTTAAGTGGGGACAGTGCAAACAACCAATGCACTGCGCACATTGCATAAATCAAAAATTGTTTCCTAGGAGCCCGCTTTGGTGGGTTGCTCGGGGTTCTGGTTTTTCTCCAACAGGTCAACGAGCCAACCGGACCATGGGCCTTCCGGGTCACGCGCCAGGCTGCTCAGGAGCGAGGACGCGCGGTCCCTTGTGCCTGGCTCCATGGCGGACAGCGCCTGCACCAGGGCTTGAACCGCAAGGGCGGGGGAGGCAACCTGGTAGGGGGTATGGGGTTCTTCCGCTCGAGCGTGGTTCTGTTTATCCAGATCTTGATCCCGTTGAGCTGACGGAACAGAGTATTGGCCGGCCAATAACGTGTCCGAAGTGGTTCCCATGGCCTGTGCGAGCGCGTACAGGTAGTGCGGGCGTCTGTCGCCTGCGTTCTCAAGTTGCGTGAGTTTCTGTCGGCTCACGCTCGTTTCCTGATGTTTGCTGACCTCTTGCGCCATACGCGTGTAGGTCCAACCCTTCCAGATCCGGAATTCTTTTGCTTGTGCCCCAATTGTTTTCATAGCAAAAGATTTTGCACTCCTTGAGGGCAACTTAGTTTGCTATATAGTATGCAAATAAATTTGCAAAAGGGCGGGTGATGGGGCAAAAAACTGGCATTCAGCGGGCTGTCGAGTTGTTCGGAAACAGTCCGACGAAACTTGCTGCAGCAGTGGGCCACGGGGTGGTGAGGCAGCACGTTGAACACTGGTTAAGCGTTGGACGCGTGCCAGCTGAAAAATGCCCGGAAGTGGCGGTGACCACCGGCGTCGCTCTCGAAGAACTGAACGATAAGGTGAACTGGGGCCTGGTACGCGGCGAGACGGCGGCCAAAAGAATGGGTGCACCAACGGGGCGCTCCGTTGAATCGCTCACGCGAGATGAGATACGCCAACTTGCCCTGTTCGCGGCGGAGCGCCGCGACGAAAAAGCCAATCCTTTTCTGCAGGGCTCCTTCAAGTATTCGCAATTCCAAAACGACTACTGGCGTGCCATAGCCAAGCGCTTTGGATAGGCTGTTTACGTGCCCACTGCGGGGCTTTCGGCAGACTCCGGTCGGGTGAGCTTGCTGACCTTCTGATCGCACTGCGCCAAATGGCCAAGTCATTCGGCGCAGCGTCGGCTCCGGACGAGAGGGCGCAGTTGTTAAACCTGCACGGCTTTACCGTACGCTTTCGCCAGAGGGAAACCCTGTTCTGGGCAGCTCGTCTGCGATTCTCAAAATCAAAGCGAAGGGAATACGGCTTGCTGTTCAACCGCTGCTGGTGCCGCAGAGTAGTTACGGCGTCGGCGGCAGGTTCAAGCGGCGGCTGCTTTCGAAGTGCCTCGATTTTCCGGTGATTGGGTCGACAAATGCGATGGCCTGCGCGAGCAACTGCAGCGGATAGCGGTAGTCGTCATCCGGTGTGTGTGGCACAGGTGGGTACATCCGGTCATTGACGAGCGGCAGGCCCAGCGCGTTCATATGCACGCGCAACTGGTGTTTTTTCCCCGTTACCGGGCTTAGCGCATACAACGCCGTCTCGCCCCGAACTTCAATCACATCGACACGCGTTTGGCTGTTGGGCTCGCCTGGCACTTCACGCTGGCGGAAAAAGGGTTGGTCGGGGACGATGCGGCTTTTGCGCGTGAGCGGGAAACCGATATCACCGCGCCACGGCGCCACGGCCTGGTAGCGCTTGGTCACTTCATGCTGTCTGAACAACGCCTGGTAGGCATCGCGTTCCGCGGGCTGCACGGAGAACAGTACCAGGCCCGCGGTTTCGCGATCGATCCGGTGAATCGGAATCAACCCGTCGATGCCCAAACGGTTTTTCAGACGAACCAGCAGCGTCTCCTGCAGGTAGTGTCCCGAAGGCGTGACTGGCAGGAAATGCGGCTTGTCAGCCACCACCAGGTGTTCGTCCTGGTACAGCACGGCTTCCTCAAACGGAATGCGGACTTCCTCATCCAGCGCGCGGTAGTAGTACACCCGCATGTGGCCACGGTAGGTGTGCTTCGCGCTGACTTTTTCGCCAAATTCATCGGCCACCAGGCCATCTTGCATTCGCTGAAGCCACACCTCGCGCGCAATGGCGGGAAAGCGTTCGACCAGAAAATCGGTGATGGTCGGCCAGTGGCCTGCGGGCAGGCCGACGCAGCTCGGGCTGACACCGTCCCGGCTTGGCAAGCCGTGCAGACCAAGCTTGTGCGTTTTACTCACGGCCGCCGGGCTGCCCTGTGTGCTGCATCACACGCGCTCGAATACCACGTCCCAGACACCGTGCCCAAGCTTGATCCCGCGGTTTTCAAACTTGGTGAGCGGCCGGTAGTCGGGCTTGGGCGCAAAGCCGTCGGCGCTGTCCGCCGTGTTTTTCAGCAAAGGTTCTGCTTTGAGCACCTCAAGAATCTGCTCGGCGTACGGTTGCCAGTCAGTGGCGCAATGCAGGTAGCCCCCGGGTTTGAGACGGGACGCCAGTTTGGACACCGACGGCCCCTGAATCAGTCGGCGCTTGTTGTGTTTTTTCTTGTGCCACGGGTCGGGGAAAAAGATGTGCACGCCATCAAGGCTGCCGGGCACCAGCATGTGGTCCAGCACTTGTACAGCGTCGTGCTGCAGGATGCGGATGTTGTTCAGTCCTTGCTCGGTGATTCGCTTGAGCAGCGCGCCGACACCCGGGGTGTGCACTTCGCAGCAGAGGAAGTTTTTTTCCGGTAGCAAAGCCGCAATCTGTGCAGTGGCTTCACCCATGCCGAAGCCGATCTCCAGGATCGTCGGCGCGGCACGTCCGAAGGCGGCTTCGATGTCGAGCGGCGCTGCCGAATAAGGCAGGAGGAACTTCGGCCCCGCATCAGCAAAAGCCTTGGCCTGGCCGGCGGTGGTGCGGCCGGTACGCAGAACAAAGCTGCGGATGGTGCGCAGGTGGGGGGCGTCAGGTGAAGCGCCTTCAGGCGG
>NZ_MUNO01000025.1 GCF_002001015.1 Polaromonas sp. A23
GCCCAACATCATAGTGGGCAAGAAAAAAGGCCCAGACCTTGCGGTCTGGGCCTGTAAATCCACCCTTTCAGGGATGGAGGAGACAAGCTGTGCATGAAAACAAAAGTCTGTTCATGCGATGATTTCAGTATAGCGGAGGCATGTTGCACCGCAACAATGTTTTGTTGCGAAAAATAAACAAAAACCTCTATTTTTTGACGGTATTTCTGCTTTAAAGGGCGGGTGATTTATGGAATGCACAGTGAGCTGGACAGGCGCCAATGCGACCGCTGGAACAACAACTTCTGGCTCGGCCATGAGTTTTTTGGCCACAACGGGTAGCGGCCATACCCTGGTGATGGACGGCGCACCTGACGCGGCCAAACCGGAAAACGGCGGGGCCAACCTGGCGCCGCGGCCCATGGAAACAGTGCTGGCCGGAACGGGCGGCTGCACAGCCTACGACGTGGTGTTGATTCTCAAACGCGGCCGCCACGATGTGCGCGGCTGTACCGTCAAGCTGACCTCAGAACGGGCTGAAACCGACCCCAAGGTGTTCACCAAAATCCACATGCATTTTGTTGTGACCGGACGCGCCATTGCGGCCAGTGCGGTGGAGCGTGCCATTGCCATGAGCCATGACAAATACTGCTCGGCGACCATCATGCTTGGTAAGACGGCGGACATCATCACGAGTTTTGAGCTGATTGAGGGCTGATTCCCGGAAGCCAAGGCGAAAAATCAGGCGCTAATCCTTGTGTTTAAAGCGCAGATAGCTATAAAAACAATAGCTAAATATGATGCGCGGTGGTCGTCATGACCTTCGCGGCGCTCCGCATCAGCGCCCTGACAGGCGCAGGAAGGGCCAATGCGCCAGCGCTTTGCGCTTCTTGCGCGTGCCGGGCTTCATCGTCTTTCATTTGCGCCACGATGGCGCGTGACGCGTGGTCACCTGCAGGCAGGCGTTCGAGGTGACTGGCCAGATGTGCTTCGACTTGCCGCTCGGTTTCCACCACAAAACCCAGGCTGACCTTGTCCCCCAGTCTTCCCGCCAGTAAACCCATTCCGAAGGCGCCTGCGTACCACAGCGGGTTAAGGAGCGAGGGCCGGGCGCCTAGTTCATCCAGCCGCTCTCGCGTCCACGCGAGGTGATCGCCTTCTTCTTTGCTGGCTTCCAGGAACTGCTGACGCAATACGGGGTTGCGCGTGCTCAGCGCCTGCGAGGCGTAAAGCGCTTGCGCGCACACTTCGCCCACGTGGTTGATTCGCATGAGTGCACCAGCCAAAGCCTTCTCGGGAACGCTCAGTGCTGTGTCTTCCCCTGCGACGGTCGGGCAGGTGCGGCTTGCGCGTGGTTTGGCGAAGAGAGTGCGCAGAGCGCTGTCTGCGGCGTTGAGCAGGGCATCCATGGTGTGGCTTGTTGTTTATGGTTTGTCAGGCGGGAGTGGTGACAGTCTATCGAGTCGGGCCTCCAGCCGGAGCACGCGTTCGTCGAGGGATGTCTTTGGTGCGGTTGTTTCGGTCAGGGCAGCTGATAGTCCTCCGGTGGCGGCTTTGCCATGGGAAACGGGAAGCAGGCGCGCCACTTCCTGTCCGCGCCGGGTGATGCTGAAGGCTTCGCCTTGCTCAACAGCTGCGATAAGCCTGGAAAAATTCTGGTTTGCTTCGCGCAGCGAGACGTTCCGGTGTTTCATTGGGGTGTCCTGAGGCGCGGAATCGCATTTTTTTATCGAGTTCCAGCGATTCATAAATGTAGTACAAATTGTAGTACATGTGGTCAAAAAAACGTGTCGGGACGATGCTGGAAGTGGAGTTCTTTCTGTTGGCGTTATTTGTTGCAGGGGTGCAACGGAAATGCATTTATCAGGCTAATTCCTTTGCGAAAGCATTCAGCCTCTGGTGCAATACATACAACTTCCTAAATGGAGGTTGGCCCGGGGATCCAAAATCCTGGAGCCCTATGTTTAACCTTGGAGAAACTCGCAATGAAAAAATCCCTAGTCGCTTTGGCTGCGTTGGCCGTTATTGGCGCAGCTTCTGCTCAGTCTTCTGTGACCATGTACGGTGCCGTTGAGCCTACCGTTGACTTTGGTTACAAGAACAGAACCTCTACATCTGTCGACACCTTCAACGCTGCTGGCGTATTGACCGGCACAACCCGTACCCACACCGAGTACAAACCAGGTTTCCGCGTCAATGACGGTAACGACCAAGGTGCCGGCACTTCGCGTATCGGCTGGTTGGGTACTGAAGATCTGGGCGGCGGTCTGAAAGCCAAGTTCCAGTTGGAAATGGGTCTGCGTATTGATGACGGTTGTGTGACTGAAGCTGGCTCTGCTTGCTCCTCCGGTCAATCCGGCGGCAATCTGTTTGGCCGCAATGCATGGCTCGGTCTCGAAGGTGGCTTCGGTGAAGTCCGTATCGGCCGTCAAGTCTTGGGTTCTTTCGGCGTGCAAGGCAAGAGCTGGGCTGCTGGCTCCAGCAGCGGTTTGTATGAAGCCGGTGGTGTGACGACCGCTATGGGTGGCGTTCGTTTCGCTAATGCTATCAAGTACATCACACCTAACTTCGGTGGCTTCACAGGTACCGTGACTTTGGGCGCTCCAGAAGTCGCCGCTGGTGCTAACAACACTTCGGCAACAACTGCTGCCGGCATTGTTTCCACGACCGATGCTAAGTCCAAGACTGGCATTGACCTGGCACTTGAGTATGCCAATGGCCCTCTGTACGTCGGTGGCGGTTACAACCGTACCGGTTCCAACAGTGGCACCAACAACGGCTTGGCCGGTGTTCTGAATTCTGTGAACCGCACGGAAGCGCGCAGCAAGCAGCACACCCTCGGTGCTTCGTATGACTTCGGTGTCATCAAGCCATTCATCAACTACACACGTTCGAATGTTGATGCTTCTAACGTGACTGTCACCGGCGGTACTTCGGCTGCTGCTCTGGCAACTAACACACCAACCAAAGCCAAAGCCTGGACTCTGGGTCTGCGCGCTCCTATCGGCGCCGCTACCCTGATCGCTGCTTACGGCACCGAGAAGACCACTGGCGCTGGTACCGCTTTGACAGCTAGCGCTGTGACTGGTACACGTGCATTTGACGGCAAAGAGAAAGCATTCCAAATTGGTGCTCAGTATCCTTTGTCCAAGCGCACGCTGCTGGAAGTCAACTATGGCCAGTACAAGAACGACAACACCACGCGTGACACCACTCTCGCCGCTGGCGTGGTTACTGGCAGCACGCTGACCACGAGCAACAACAAGATCAGCGCTCTGAACTTCGGTATCAAGCACTCCTTCTAATTAGTAGCTGGCCTAGTGTCAGCTTCTATGAAGAAAGTTAAAAAGCCGCCTTCGGGCGGCTTTTTTCATGGAAATTCCGCATTGTTTCGCCCGTCGGAGAATTTGATGAAAAAACCTGCGTGGACAGGGATATCTGAAGGTGTAGCGTTGGCTGTTCTGCTGCAACTGGCTGCCTGCGGTTCCGTTAAACCTCTGCCAGGGGAGACTGTGCCGGAGGAGTTTGTGAGCGCCACCCCGTGGGCCGCCGAAGCTTCGACCAGTGCACCAGCAGCCTTTTCCGTACCTGCGCCCGTGTGGAAGCATTACTCTTTGCCGGGTAAACGGCCCAGCCAGTTCCGCTATGTCCGCAAGGACGGCCGCGATGCGATGGCTGCTACCTCTCAATCCTCTGCGAGCATGCTGCGCAAGGAGATTCGCATTGAGCCAGCCGAGTTGGCTGCAGTGCGGTTTTCGTGGAAAGTGCCTGAGTTGATAGCGCAGGCTGATATGGCTTTGCGCGAAGCAGATGATTCACCGGTTCGTATAGTGTTGATGTTTGAGGGCGACCGCAGCAAGTTTTCCAGTAAAAACGCCATGTTGTCCGAGCTTGCGCGGGCCCTGACGGGTGAAGAGCTTCCGTACGCCACTTTGATGTATGTGTGGTGTAACACGCGGCCTGCCGGTTCCGTGATTCTCAATCCACGTACCGACCGCATACGCAAACTGGTGGTCGAGTCTGGCGCCGGCAAGTTGCAGCAGTGGGTGGACTACGAGCGCAACATCCGTGCGGACTACAAAGCTGCTTTTGGTGAAGAACCTGGCGCGCTGGTCGGCATTGGCATCATGACGGACAGTGACAACACGCGCTCACAGACCAAATCCTGGTACGGGCCTGTCACCGTCGGGACTGCCAAGCACATGAAGTAGCCGCCTTCCGCCTGTTGTGAAGGAAACCCCTGATGCCTCCCCGGCCTGCTTATTGCATAGTAGCGGTCTTTCAACCCGATGAGGTGTTTTATGAAATTCAAACTGGCACTGTGTTCCGCTGCCGCAATGGCGGTCATGTTGGGTGCACCAGCCGCTAACGCCAAGACCTTCAAGTGGTCCAGCGCGAGCGACATCCCGACGTTCGATATTCATTCGCAAAACAATGCACTGGGCAACGGCGTTCACTCCTCTGTCTATGACTCGCTGGTCTACTACAACAGCCGCACTTTCAAGGTCGAACCGGTCCTGGCGACTTCCTGGCGCGAGGTTTCTCCGACCCAGATGCGCTTTACCCTGCGCAGTGGGGTGAAGTTCAGCGACGGGACGCCGCTAACGGCTGACGATGTGGTTTTTTCATTGCTCCGCGCAATGACCAAAACCTCCAACTATGCGGTGTATACCCAGGGTATCGACAAGGTGGTCAAGGTCAATGACTCGACTGTGGATATCCTGATGAAGGGACCGAATCCAGTCCTGCTTAACCAGTTGACTGAGCTGCGCATCATGAGCAAGGCCTGGGCGGAGAAGAACAAATCGGTCGAGCCGAAGGACATCAAGGCCAAGGACGAAACCTTTGCGCACCGCAACGCCATGGGTACAGGCCCTTTCATGGTCAAGGAATGGCAGCCCGACCAAAAGCTTGTTCTGGTTGCCAACCCCAACTACTGGGGCAAGACCGAATCCAATGTGACGGAAATTATCTACACCCCAATCAAGTCGGAAGCGACCCGCGTCGCTGCCCTGTTGTCGGGTGAGGTCGACTTTGTTCTCGACCCCAGCATTCAGGATCTGGGGCGCCTGCGCAGCACCGGAAATCTCAAGGTGATTGACGGCGTTGAGAACCGCACAATTTTCTTCGGCATGGATCAGTTCCGTGACGAATTGCCGGGCTCCAATATCAAGGGGAAGAATCCGCTAAAGGACCAGCGGGTACGGATGGCACTGTATCAAGCCATCGACATCAATGCCATCAACCGCGTGACCATGCGTGGCTTGAGCCAGCCAACGGGCGCCATCGTTGCACCGCAGGTCAACGGTTGGTCCGAAGGTGTGCATAAGCGCCACCCCTATGACCCGGAAGCCTCGAAGAAGTTGCTCGCCCAGGCCGGCTACCCCAACGGTTTTGAGGTGGACTTTGCCTGCCCGAACAACCGCTATATCAACGACGAAGAGATTTGCCAGGCGGTCACTGCCATGTGGGCCCGCGCCGGCGTGAAGGCCAAGTTGCGTACCCTGCCGCTTGTGACCTATTTCCCGATGATCCAGCGCTACGAAGCCAGCATCTACATGCTGGGATGGGGCGTTCCAACCTTCGATGGACTCTACAGCCTGCAATCCTTGACGCGAACTGTAGGCACCGGCGGAGACGGCAATTACAACGTAGGCCGTTACAGCAACCAGCGGATGGACTACATCGTTGACCGAGTGAAGGTAGAGACCGATTTACCGGTGCGCAATCGTTTGCTGACCGAGGCCCTACAGCTGTCAAACGACACGGTTTCCCATATTCCACTGCACAACCAGATCATTCCCTGGGCAATGAAAAAGAACATTGATGTGGTTCATCGCGCCGACAACCGGCTCGACTGGAGACTGATCAAGGTCAATTAAGGGCCATCAAAAAAGAGGGTCTTTCGGGACCCTTTTTTCTGCAAATTATCTTTAGGCCTAAAGGAAATCCCGGTATCGGCACAGTGCTTGCTCTGCTAGCATGAGCACTCGCTAAAAATCATATTCCGATGTTCGCATTTATTCTTCGTCGTCTGCTTCAGGCAGTGATCGTGATGATCAGCGTGGCCTTTATTGCATTCATGCTGTTCCAGTATGTCGGCGACCCGGTGGTGTTTCTTCTCGGCCAGGATGCCAGGCCCGATCAGATTGCGCAGCTGCGCGCCGATCTGGGGCTGGACCAGCCCTTTTTCGTGCAGTTCGGCCACTTTCTGGTTAACGCCGCGCAGGGTGAGTTCGGCTTGAGCCTGCGGCAAGGCGCCAAAGTTTCCCGCCTGATTGCAGAGCGCTTTCCCGCCACGCTGGAGTTGGCCCTCGTGGCAGCTTTTCTGGCGCTGTTGATCGGGGTCCCCATGGGGGTGTACGCTGCATTGCGCCGTGGAACCGTTCTGAGCCAGGTGCTGATGATGGTCTCGTTGCTGGGCGTGTCACTGCCCACATTCCTGATCGGTATTTTGCTGATATTGTTCTTCGCTGTCGGATTGGGCTGGTTCCCAAGTTTTGGGCGAGGCGAGGTCGTGCAGATGGGCTGGTGGAGCAGTGGCCTGCTGACGGCCAAGGGATGGCATCACATTGTCCTGCCTGCGGTCACGTTGGCCATCTTCCAGCTCACGCTGATCATGCGGCTGGTTCGTGCAGAGATGCTCGAGGTACTGCGAACTGACTACATCAAATTCGCGCGGGCGCGTGGGCTGTCCAACCGCGCCATTCATTTCGGGCATGCACTCAAGAACACCCTGGTTCCAGTGCTGACGATCACCGGCCTCCAACTCGGCGGTTTGATCGCCTTTGCCATCATCACCGAGACAGTTTTCCAGTGGCCCGGAATGGGGCTGTTGTTCATCCAGGCGGTGACTTTCGCCGACATTCCGGTGATGGCCGCCTATCTTTGCCTGATCGCATTGATATTTGTAGTTATCAACCTCGTGGTTGACCTGCTGTATTTTGCAGTTGATCCACGCCTGCGCATCAGCAATGCGGGAGGCCACTGATGCTGGCTCCCCGATCCCCGACACTCAAGGCCCGGGGCCGTGTATTTGCGCAGATTGCGGAATTCCACCCGGAGTTGACCGCCTTTCGCCGCGACCTGCATGCTCACCCTGAACTCGGCTTCGAAGAGGTCTACACCGGCGCCCGTGTTAGGGAAGCGCTGGAGCGCTGTGGTGTGGACGAAGTGCATACCGGCATTGGGAAAACCGGCCTGGTCGCCGTCATCAAGGGTCGGCAGCATACCGGCGGCAAGATGATCGGCCTGCGGGCCGACATGGACGCCTTGCTCATGACAGAGCACAACGAATTTGCCTGGAAATCCTCGCGTACCGGGCTGATGCATGGCTGCGGTCACGACGGGCACACGGCCATGCTGGTGGGTGCCGCGCGCTACCTGGCTGCAACGCGTAATTTTGATGGCACAGCCGTCCTGATTTTTCAGCCAGGTGAAGAAGGTTTCGCCGGCGCCCGCGTCATGATCGAAGACGGACTGTTTGACCGCTTTCCGGTGGAGGCGGTGTACGGTATGCACAACTGGCCCTCCATGAAACCGGGCACCGTGGGCATCAACCCGGGCCCAATGATGGCCGCGGCTGACCGCATCACCATTGACATCACCGGTCGCGGCGGCCATGGGGCCCATGCCTACATGACGGTTGATCCGGTGCTGGTGGCAGGCCACATCATCACGGCGGTCCAGAGCATCGTTTCGCGCAACGTCAAGCCCATCGACAGCGCGGTGATCAGCCTGTGTGCCATGCATGCCGGCGATCTGGGCGCCATGAGTGTGGTGCCGGGAAAAGCAACGCTGGTGGGCACGGTACGCACTTTCAGTCCTGAGGTGCAGGACATGATAGAGCGGCGCCTCAACGAGCTGTGCAGTGCCATCGCGCTGGGCTTTGGTGCCACGGCCTCCGTCAACTACGAGCGCATCTACCCCGCTACCATCAATTCGGAAAATGAAGCCATGTTTGCTGCCGACGTGGCCGAAGCCATGCTGGGGGTTGATCACGTTGTGCGTGACATGGAGCCCAGCATGGGCGCCGAAGATTTTTCGTTCATGCTGCAAGTCAAGCCCGGGGCCTATATGCGTATTGGGCAGGGCGCAGAAAACGGTGTGGGCAGCTGTTTCCTGCACAACAGCCGCTATGACTTCAATGACGACATCCTGCCGCTGGGTGCCGCTTTGCATGCAGGCCTGGTGGAGCAATCCATGCCTTTATCCATATCCGTGTAGACCAGAAACTATTTCATTCAACAGGAGCATTCCCATGAACTTCAAGAAAAAAGCGACGTTGGCCCTTATTGGCTCTGCACTTGCTGCTACAAGTTTTGTAGCGTCCGCGCAAACGGTGCGAATCGCCAATCAGGGCGACGCGCTATCGATGGATCCGCATTCGCTCAATGAATCGCTGCAACTGAGTGTCACGGGCAACGTGTACGAAGGTCTGGTGGGACGCAACAAGGATCTGAGCCTGGCGCCTGGCTTGGCCACCTCCTGGCGTCAGATCTCACCGACGGTATGGCGCTTTGAGCTTCGCAAAGGGGTGTTGTTCCATGATGGCACGCCGTTTACTGCCGACGATGTCTTGTTCTCGTTGGCCCGTACCCAGGTCGAAGGCTCGGACATGAAGAGCTACACCAACGACTTCAAGGAAGTTCGCAAGGTTAATGATTTCACGGTTGATGTGGAAACCAAGACGGCGTTCCCGATCCTGCCGGACGTGCTCACACTGGTCTACATCATGAGCAAGAAGTGGAGCGAAACCAACCAGGCAACCCGGCCGGTGGATCGCCGCAAAGGAATCGAAAACGCAGCCTCGTTCCGTACCAATGGCACCGGTCCCTACCGGTTGCGCGAGCGCCAGCCGAACGTGCGTAGCACTTTTACTCGCAACGGCAACTACTGGGGCAAGATTGACGGCAACGTACAGGATGTCGTCTTTACGCCAATCAGCAACGACCCGACTCGCGTTGCAGCCCTGCTGTCCGGAGAGGTTGATGTGATGGAGCCGGTGCCGGTGCAGGACGTTGCTCGTGTCAATGCAAGTGCCGGTGCCCGTGCTGTCACGGGTCCTGAAATGCGCACCATTTTCCTGGGCATGGACCAGAAACGCGATGAACTTCAGTATTCCAGTGTCAAGGGAAAGAATCCGTTCAAGGACAAACGTGTGCGCCAGGCTTTTTACCAGGCGATTGATATCGAAGGCATCAAGCGTACTGTGATGCGGGGCGCAGCCAATCCGTCGGCGTTGATGGTGGGCCCTGGCATCAACGGTTTCTTGCCTGACATCAAGCGCTTGCCCTTTGACCCCGAGGCTTCCAGGAAGTTGTTGGCCGAAGCCGGTTACCCAAGCGGGTTCGAGGTCACGATGAATTGCCCGAACGACCGTTATGTCAATGACGGACAAATTTGCGAGGCGGTGGCAGCCAATCTGTCACGGGTAGGCATCAAAATCAACTTGGCCGCCGAGACCAAGGGCACTTATTTCCCCAAAGTACTGCGCCGCGATACCAGCTTTTATATGCTCGGTTGGACGCCGTCGACTTACGATTCTCACAATGCGCTTAACGCGCTGATGGTTTGCGTTGACGACAAGGGTGCCGGGCAGTTCAATCTGGGTTCTTACTGCAACCCCAAGGTTGACCAACTCACCAAAGCCATCCAGTCGGAAACCGACAAGACCAAACGTGGAGCCATGATCAAAGAAGCGTTTGATCTTCACGCTGCCGACATCGGCCACCTGCCGCTACACCAGCAGGCATTGGCTTGGGGTGTCAGCAAGAAGGTGGACTTGGTCCAGCTCGCCGACAACTTCATGTTCTTCAAGTGGATCACCGTCAAGAAATAATCGTGTGATTCGAGGAAGGCCATGCTCGGTACGGCCTTCCTCTCCACTAAACCATGAATAAATTATTTGCCGGCTGGCTTGACGGCGACGTTGCCTACAGTTTTCGCACCTCTCCAGTGGCAATGGCTGCAGCTGCGGTTGCCCTGATCTGCATTTTCTGTTCGGTTTTTGCGGGCTTTGTTGCTCCGCACAATCCGTTTGACCTGACCACGCTCGAACTCAGTGATGCGCGTCTGCCTCCAGCTTGGTCGTCTGAGGGCTCGAGCAAGTACTTGCTGGGCACTGACGACCAGGGCCGGGACATTTTGTCTGCTCTGATGTATGGTGCCCGCGTGTCCCTGGCGGTTGGTTTCGCCTCCGTGATCTTGTCGGTCGTGTTCGGTGTTGGCTTGGGGCTGCTTGCCGGTTTCTATGGCGGCTGGATTGATTCGGCCTTGATGCGCTTGTGCGACGTGATGTTGTCTTTCCCAGCTATCCTGGTCGCTTTGCTGATTGCGGGGGTCGGCAGAGCGCTCTTTCCCAATGCGCAGGATTCGCTGGCGCTGGGTGTGCTGATTATCTCCATCACGTTGACAGGCTGGGTGCAGTACGCCCGAACGGTACGGGGTTCAACCCTGGTCGAGCGCAATAAGGAATATGTGCAGGCCGCGCGTGTGACGGGTGTGACGCCTTTGCGCATCATGCGTCGCCATGTGCTGCCCAATGTGATGGGGCCCGTTCTTGTGCTGGCCACCATCCAGGTGGCCACCGCTATCATCACCGAGGCCACCTTGTCCTTTCTGGGTGTCGGCGCGCCGCCGACTTCGCCTTCACTGGGCACATTGATCCGCATCGGCAACGACTACCTGTTCTCGGGCGAGTGGTGGATCACGGTGTTTCCCGGCGCCATGCTGGTGATGATTTCGCTCAGCGTTAACTTGCTGGGTGACTGGCTGCGCGACGCGCTCAACCCGAGACTAAGATGACACCCCCGAAGCAGCCTGCGGCCGCCTCCCCCTCGAGGGGGCGCCACCAGCGGCCCGGCAAAGCCGGTTCCGCGGTGGCTGTTTGAACAGAACCCACCGGTCTAATCAATGAGCCTCTTACAAGTCAAAAACCTGATCGTCGAGTTCCCCGGACGCCGCGGTACGCTGCGGGCGCTGGACGATATTTCGTTCGATATCGCGCCAGGGGAAATCCTCGGCGTGGTGGGGGAGTCGGGCGCCGGCAAGTCGCTGACAGGTGCTGCCATCATCGGTTTGCTGGAGCCGCCAGGCCGCATCGGCGGCGGGCAGATCCTCCTGGAGGGCGAGCGAATCGACAATCTGCCGTACGAAAAGATGCGCCACATCCGGGGACGCAGGATTGGCGCGATCTTTCAGGATCCGCTGACTTCGTTGAACCCTCTGTACACGGTTGGTAGGCAACTGATCGAGACCATACAAACGCATTTGCCGGTCAGCGCGGCCGAAGCGCGCCAACGCGCCATTTCGCTGTTGCAGGACACCGGCATTCCCGCGGCTGAACAGCGCATTGAACACTACCCGCACCAGTTCTCGGGCGGCATGCGCCAGCGTGTGGTGATTGCCCTGGCGCTGGCCGCCGAGCCCAAGCTGATTGTTGCCGACGAGCCGACGACCGCGCTTGACGTGTCCATCCAGGCGCAGATCATCATGCTGCTTAAAAACATTTGCAAGAAACGCGGCGCCGCCGTGATGCTGATCACCCACGACATGGGTGTGATCGCCGAAACCTGTGATCGTGTTGCCGTGATGTACGCCGGCAGAATTGCCGAAATCGGTCCGGTTCATGAAGTCATCAACCACCCGGCGCATCCTTACACCGCAGGGTTGATGGCCGCCATCCCCGACATCACCCTGGACCGCGAGCGGCTCAACCAAATTGATGGTGCGATGCCCCGCCTGAACGCTATCCCGACCGGCTGCGCGTACAACCCGCGCTGCCCCCAGGTGTTTGACCGCTGCCGGCAGGAAAGGCCTGAACTGCTGCCTGCGGGCGCGACGCGTGCCGCATGTTGGCTGCATGATCTTCCCGTGGGAGTAGCCGCATGAGTGCCGGTGATGTGACAAATACAGGAGAGAAATTTTCCGCCGGGCCGTCCCAAGGAAAATTGGCCCCCTCGGGGGGCAGCGTATTACACGAAGTGAAAAGAGTGGGGGCTTTTGTTCAGGCGTATGACCTGGCGAAAACTTTTGACGTTTCTCCGCCCTGGCTCAACCGGGTGCTTGAAGGCAAACCGCGGCTGATGCTGAACGCCGTTGACGGCGTAAGTTTCGAGATTGAAAAAGGCAAGACGCTGGCGCTGGTGGGGGAGTCGGGCTGCGGTAAAAGCACGGTGGCCAGGCTGTTGGTGGGCCTTTACGAGCCGACGCGCGGAGGTCTGACTTTTGATGGCCAGGACGCACACGCCGCCTTCAAGACGCCGCAAGGCCGGCAGCTTCGCCGCCGCATCCAGATGATCTTCCAGGACCCGTACGCCAGCCTGAACCCGCGCTGGATCGTCGAGGACATCGTTGGTGAGCCACTGCGAGAACACGGCTTGATCACGGACGAAGCGGAGCTCAAGGCCAAGGTGGGCGAGTTGCTCAAGTCGGTAGGGCTTTCGCCGCTGGACATGGTCAAGTACCCACACCAATTTTCTGGCGGCCAACGCCAGCGTATTTCGATTGCCCGGGCACTGGCCACTGAGCCCGAATTTCTGGTGTGCGACGAGCCGACATCTGCGCTCGACGTGAGCGTGCAGGCGCAGGTGCTCAACATCATGAAAGACCTGCAGCGCGCGCGCGGGCTCACGTATCTGTTCATTTCGCATAATCTGGCTGTAGTGCGCCACGTCAGCGATCAAGTGGGCGTGATGTACCTGGGCCGGTTGGTGGAGTTGGCTGACAAGCAGACGCTGTTTGCTGCGCCAAGGCATCCTTATACGCGGATGTTGCTGGACGCGATTCCAAAAATGCACGACATCGGCCGGGACCGGACACCGGTGCAGGGCGAGGTGCCCAATCCGCTGAACCCACCGACAGGCTGCACATTTCACCCGCGCTGCCCGCATGTCAATGACCGTTGCCGTGCGGAGCGGCCGCAGCTTCTGAGCATCCAGGGGGTGAAGATTGCCTGCCATGCTGTGGAAGAAGGACGCATTTAGTTGCTACTGTTTTTGTAGCTGCTTGCGTTCGTGAAATAAGGGTTGGGAGCCTTTTTCTTGATGGAGCGGGTTTTTCTGCGTCACGCTGTACTTGTGGTCTGCTCTGGACAGTAGGTGCAGCGTGATGCCTCATGCTCCTCAAGCAATCCTGCCAAAATCCCCAGCATGCAATTCTTCAAAGACCTCAACCTCTCAGCATTCACAGCCGGCTTCGTCGCCGTGCTCGTAGGCTTCACGAGCTCCGTCGCCATCGTGTTCCAGGCGGCACAGGCCTTCAACGCCACGCCGGAGCAGATCAGCTCGTGGATGTGGGCATTGGGTTTGGGTATGGGGCTGTGCTCTGCCTTTCCATCGCTGTGGCTGAAAAAGCCGGTCATGGTGGCCTGGTCCACGCCGGGGGCGGCGGTGCTGGCCACCGGCATCACCGAGA
>NZ_MUNO01000040.1 GCF_002001015.1 Polaromonas sp. A23
ACAAGCATTACGTCAGCGCCGGCGGCCTGGTGTTTGCCATGTTTGTGCAGCGTACCGGCACCTTGGGCAGCACAGCGCCTACGGCAACCAACTACTTCCACCACGACCACCTGGGCAGCATGGTGGCCGTCAGTGACGAGAACGGGGCCGTGATTGAACGCATGGCGTTTGACCCTTGGGGCAAGCGGCGTTTCGTCAACGGCACGCCGGACGTGCTGGACTCCATCGTCGGTTTCAACACCGACCGGGGTTACACGATGCATGAGCATCTGGACGAGATGGGCGTCATTCACATGAACGGGCGCATCTATGACCCGCTCATCGGGCGATTCATGAGTGCGGATCCTTTCATTCAGGATCCGAGCAATCTGCAGAGCTTTAACCGCTACACCTATGTGATGAACAATCCGTTGGCGCTTACGGATCCGAGTGGGTACTTCAGCTTTAAGAGCTTCTTCAAGGCACTGATTAGCCACATCGCCGCGCCTACGCCAAAAAATGCCTTCAACCTGATCGCAGCGCAGCCCGGCCAGAAGCAGGTCGACAACTACGTCATGACCCACAAGTGGGCTTATACGGCTGGACAGGCAGTGGTGACGTTTTTCACAGCGCCGTTCTGCGGTGGCTGCGGTGCTGCGCTTTGGTCTTCTTACTATGCATATCAGGGGACAGGGTCTATGTCGGAGGCCTTTAAGGCTGGGGCAATAACTTATGCCTCCTATACCTACGGCGATAGCATGTTAGGTGCCATGGTCATCGGTTGCGTTGGTGCAGCTGCGAGCGGGGGGGATTGCGGGCGCGGTGCGGTGGCTGGCGCGATTGGAACTTTGGGATCAGGCTATGGGGCCATGGGCTCGATCATTGCAAGTTGCGCTGCGGGCAGCATTAATGGTGGCAGTTGTTCCGACGGAGCGAAGAATGCAGTGGTGTCTATGGGGGTTCAATATCTCTTTGGTCAGGCGATGGGACGTAAGTCTGACCCAACGCAGAGAGACGGTTCCGGTACTGCGCTCGATGTCTTGGGGAAGGTATGGAATTCACCAAACACGGCAATCGGGATCGTGTACGGCTCGATAGGCTACGTCGTAGGCCGGGGAGCTTATGAGCTTGGCTTTCAAGCGCTCCCGCCGGGTATTATTATTGGTGACAACGCAATTCAATTTACAAATAACCCATTCGGTCATTTGGGTGCCATCACGCTTGGCAACGTGCAGGTTTTTGGTGGGAGCCCGAACGATTTGGCAGCGGATGGAAATCGAATGGGTCTTCATGAAATGCAGCATACCTATCAGGGGCAACTTTTAGGGCCACTCTATCTTCCATCGAATATTCTTGGTGGTTTGGCGGGTCTGTTGTTTGGGGGTGCCTGGCATGCTCCTCAAAATTGGAATGAACGAGGCCCGCAACAACATCCATCAAAGCCGTGGTAATAATAATGATGAAACTTCTATCACTTCGATTGATCGCACTGTTGGTGGTCGTGACAGCTCTTAATGGCTGTTCACTTAAGCTGCAAATTGCCCTATTCAATAATGTCGGCGAATTGCTTACGGTGCGGCTAAATGACAAAAATATTGCGGTTGAATCAGGGCAGTTTGCTCAGTTCGATTACCCTGGGGATGCGCAAATGTGGATGATCCGTCTGAGCGTTGGAAAGTGCGAGTACGTTTACCAAGTGCCAAAGACGTTGGAGCACTATCCTTGGAGCTCGGACAAGAAGGGGCCGCTTAAGGCGCAGATAGAGAGAAATTTCGATATTTTTTTATTGCCACCGCAGACAACCGCAATGGGCGTCGTTGCAAAATTTGGGAATCTTCAACAAGATGGTTTCCCGCTTCACCCTGTCTCGAAAATCTGTCATTAATGAGGTCAATGCCAACGAAATGGGTTGGTGCGTTGATAGTTGGCTACACGGTGCTTGCTTCTGAGGTTTGCGGCGCAGAGTTAACCCAATCACAGTGGGCCAATATCGTTGAGACCAGTCTCCCGGGGTCTATTTGCAGAGAAGATTGGTATTTCCGTCAGTGTTTCTCGTTGACGGCACAGCAGTGTCGGGACGCGGTGCATTCCGCTACCCAAATTTGCTTGACGGAGGTTAAGAAAAGAATGCCTGACCTAATTAGGTCGAAAGAAGAATCTGCTGATTGGGGCGCGAAGGTTGCAAGTTGTACGGGTGCATTGCTCGAAGATAAAATGAAGCGGGACAAAAAAAAGGCTTCGCACTGCACGGTGGGTGCACCCTCTAAGTGAGGTGCAATGACGTTTTGCGGCAGCACCTTACGCCATCCATACGCGAGCTGTAGCCCGGTTCCCCTCGTAATTCTTAAAACAAAAAAGCCACCTGCAACCCCTTAGCCGCTCAGGGGAAATTCGGGGTCAGGTCTTGCATTGCAACATTCCACGCAAAAAAATGACTCTTCATGGCCCGCCCACTACGTCTCGAATTCCCTCAAACCCTGTACCAAGTCACCTCCCGCGGGGACGGGCGCGAAGATATCTTTCACACCGATGCGGACGGCCAGGCATGGCTCGCGGTGCTGGGCCAGGTATGCCAGCGCTTTAACTGGGTGGTGCAGGCCTACTACCTGATGAGCAACCACTACCACCTGTTGGTGCAAACACCTGAAGCAATTTGTCGGCGGGCATGCGCCAACTCAACGGGGTATACACCCAGCAGGTCAACCGCGCACACTGCCACGTGAGGCGCGTGTTTCAACAGGGGAATGGGGTCAGGTCTTGCATTCCAGCAGGCACCGCAACCCACCTCGCATCAGTTGGAGTTGATAGCCCAATCAGTTTGCTACACATTCAATAGCTGAATAAGTAGGCGGCAAAAGGGCTACAAGCCGATTTGATGCATGAAAACGAGCCAAACCGCTGATCACGACCACTTTTCATACATCAAACAAGCCCCCAGCCCAGTAAACACGGGCGCAAGTAGCTACGAATTCAATAGCGCAACAAGGGCTTCGACCGCTTCAGGCTCCTCTTGTCAAGCCTCAACCAATTCGGATCGGGTCGCGCATCAAAAGCTAAAGAAAGCATGCGCTCCTTTATTGCATCCTTGACTTGCCGCCTCCTTCAAATAGGGGAGAGCAAAACTATTTCTTCAATGTCCAAAGCGTTATGAAATACCATCTGCCTTTGGTAGCATCGTCTCAAACAAAATTTCGGCGTGACCATAAATAGCAAGGCAGAGGGAGCAATGAAGCATCCATACAAGCAGGCACTGCTGGGCGTTGTGTTGTGCGCGGCAGCGAGCAGCCCGTCCTTTGCACAAACCACGGTAGCCGGCACCACCCCCGGCCAGTTCAGCGTCAACGAGTCCGGCGCAGCCACCTACTCCATTCCCATCCAGGTGCCGCCCGGTGTGGCCGGCATGCAACCCCAACTCTCGCTGGAGTACAACAGCCAGGGCGGCAATGGTTTGCTGGGCATGGGATGGAACCTGAGCGGGCTAAGTGCAATAACCCGTTGCCCCAGAACCATGGCCCAGGACGGGGTCAGGGGTGGCGTCAACTACGACATGAACGACCGCTTCTGCCTGGACGGGCAGAGGCTGATCCTGGTCAGTGGTACGTATGGTGCAGCCAACTCCGAGTACCGCACCGAGCGTGAGAGTTTCAGCAAGATCATCGCTTACGGCACGGCAGGCAATGGCCCGGCTTACTTCACCATGCAAACCAAGGCTGGCTTGACGATGGAGCTGGGGAACACGGCGGACTCCCGAATTGAAGCGCAGGGTAAGACAACGGTCATGGTGTGGTCACTCAGCAAGATCCGCGACGTCAAGAATAACGAGATGAGTCTGAGCTACGCAGAAGACCATGTGAATGGTTCATTTGAATTGACAACCATTACTTATGGGGCGATGAATGCGCCAAATTCGTTGAATTTCAGCTATGAATCACGCTCCGATATCCAAAGCGGTTATCTCGCTGGTAGCAAAGTTACTCTTCCCAGAAGACTCCTGGAAATCAAGAGCTTTGTTGCCGATACCAACACACCCATCAAAAACTACAAGTTTGTCTATGAAGTCAGCGCCGGAACCCATAGATCACGACTCAAAACGATAACTGAATGCGACTCTACAGGGACGTGCTTGCGGCCGGCGGTGCTTGCATGGCATGACCGTGTGACCGCATTTGAGCCTCTGGTGACCAGCTCACTGCGGGCGGACAGCTTTGCGGGGTGGATCACACAGTTGCTTGATATCAACGGAGACGGCAGGAGCGATCTGGTGGTGACCTCCACCGGCACCAGCGGGCTGCACGTGATCACCGGCTTGGGCCGCGGTGATGGGACGTTTGAGCCCCTGGTGACCAGCTCACTGCGGGCGGACAGCTTTGCGGGGTGGATCACACAGTTGCTTGATATCAACGGAGACGGCAGGAGCGATCTGGTGGTGACCTCCACCGGCACCAGTGGGCTGCACGTGATCACCGGCTTGGGCCGCGGTGATGGGACGTTTGAACCTCTGGTGACCAACACACTTCGGGCGGACAGCTTCGCAGGGTGGATCACACAGTTGCTTGATATCAACGGAGACGGCAGGAGCGATCTGGTGGTGACCTCCACCGGCACCAGTGGGCTGCACGTGATCACCGGCTTGGGCCGCGGTGATGGGACGTTTGAACCTCTGGTGACCAGCACACTGCGGGCGGACAGCTTCGCAGGGTGGATCACACAGTTGCTTGATATCAACGGAGACGGCAGGAGCGATCTGGTGGTGACCTCCACCGGCACCAGTGGGCTGCACGTGATCACCGGCTTGGGCCGCGGTGATGGGACGTTTGAACCTCTGGTGACCAACACACTTCGGGCGGACAGCTTCGCAGGGTGGATCACACAGTTGCTTGATATCAACGGAGATGGCAGGAGTGATCTGGTGGTGACCTCCACCAATTCTGGCGGACTGCACGTGATATCGGCATCAAATACAGTTGGAGTTCCTGATGTACTTTCGGGTTTGACCTCAGGCCTGGCTGCAACCACCTCCATAACTTATAGACCCCTGACCGACACCACGGTCTACACAAAAGACGTTGCACCCAACGCCTCGGTCTACCCCAAGATAGACCTGCAATACCCGCAATACGTAGTCAGCACGGTCAGCACCAGTAACGGCGTAGGCGGCGTCAACACTGTGGAGTACAACTACGGCGGCCTGAAAGCAGAGCAGGGCACAGGAAGAGGATTGCTCGGCTTCAGGTGGATGAAATCCAAAAGTGTGGCCAACAACATAGAGAGCTACACCGAGTTCAACCAGAACCACCCCTTCACCGGCACGGTCGCCAAAAACGAAACCCGCTTGGCCGGCTCAGGCAACGCCGGCCTGCTCAAACGCACCACCAACACCTATGCCCAAAGCCCGGGCTCCGCAGGAGCCAGCGTCTTCGTGTACCCCAGCCAGAGCGTGGAAGAAAGCTGGGACTTGAGCGGCACCCCGTATCCCGGCAGCACCACCAGCTACGTCTACGGCCAGAGCCCGCAATACGGCGACCCGACCCAGATCACGGTGAGCAACAGCGAAGGCTCGAGCAAAACTACAGTCAACGAATACTGGCCAGCCGACACAGGCAGCGGCAACTGGATACTGGGCCGGCTCAAGAAAGCCAGCGTTACCAGCGTTAAGCCATAAGTACATATAACAAGGCCGAACGCGGTTGAGTGCTTCTTTAGTTCTCAGTTTTTTGTTATCGACAGCCGACACCTCCTGCAAATAGAGGAGATGGGAAAACATTTTTTGCAAACAGTGTTCGAAACGCTGTCCGGACTTGGTAGCATCGCGGCAGTCAAATTTCACAGCAATAAAAAACAGGGCGGGGCATGAGGCTGAGGCATTTATACAAACAAGCGCTGCCTGGTGTCATGCTGTGTATGGCGCTGGTAGCACAGCCAGCCTCGGCGCAGACCACGGTCGCCGGCACCACGCCCGGCCAGTTCAGCGTCAACGAGTCAGGCGCGGCCACCTACTCCATTCCCATTCAAGTGCCACCCGGCGTCGCCGGTATGCAACCCCGGCTTTCACTGGAATACAACAGCCAGGGTGGCAATGGCTTGCTGGGGATGGGTTGGAACTTGAGCGGGCTCTCAGCCATCACTCGCTGTCCCAGAACCATGGCCCAAGACGGCGTGCGGGGTGGTGTCAACTACGACATGAACGACCGCTTCTGTATGGAGGGGCAAAGACTGCTGCTGGTGAGCGGTGCTTACGGAGAGGCTGGCAGTGAGTACCGTGTTGAGAAAGAAAACTTCAGCAAAATTACCGCCAACGGGCAGGCAGGCAACGGGCCGTCGTCATTCGTGGTCAAGACCAAGGCGGGGCTTACCGTCGAATACGGTAACACCGCAGACTCCAGAATTGAAGCTCAGGGCAAGCCCACGGCCGGCGCCTGGTTTGTTAACAAAATTGCAGACATCAAGGGCAACTACCTGACCGCAACTTATGTAGAAGACAACGGCAACGGCGAGGCCTATATCAGCCGCATGGACTACACCGGCAACGATGCTGCTGGTTTGGTGCCGTCCGCCAAAGTGACATTCAGCTACCAGCCCAGGCCAGACACAGCGACCGGGTACAAAGTTGGCTCGGTGGTTAGTCTTACCAAGCGCATGACCGGCATCCAGGTCTACGCCGGATCAGCGGTGGTTCGGGAGTACCGGTTTTTGCATGACCAGGCTGGCAGCAACAACCATTCAAGACTCACAAGCGTCGTTGAGTGTGATGGGCAAGGCGCGGCAAACTGTTTGCAGTCAACCAATTTGGCCTGGAACAACAGTGTGAATTCCTTGACGGATTGGCAGGCCTGGAACCCACCACCTTCCGCCAGCGTTTACATCGCAAGTTGCCAGTTGCTCCAGATGGCCGATGTCAACGGCGATGGCCTGGCTGATCTGGTGTGTGCCTACAACTACGGGTCAGGCCTGGATCGCACCTATATCAAATGGAGCCAGGCCGGTGGGTTCACGGAATGGCAAGCCCTGAGCGATCCGCCAGTCGCGGGCCTTTACATGGGGCAATGCCAATTGCTTGAAATGGTGGATATCAATGGCGATGGTCTTGCCGATCAGGTGTGTGCCTACAACTACGGGTCGGGCCTGGACAGGGTCTTTGTCAGGCTGAGCCAAGGAAATGCATTGACAGGGTGGCAAGGCTGGAGTTCTCCGCCCGCGCCGGGCTTGTATCTGGCTCAATGTCAGCTTTTGAAAATGGTGGACGTCAATGGCGACGGACTGACGGACCAGATGTGTGCCTACAACTACGGATCAGGCCTCGACAGGGTTTTTGTTCGCATCAATCAGGGTAGCGCGTTTACCGACTGGCAAGCCTGGAGCCCACCCCCCACGGCCGGCATTCACATAGCAAGCTGCCAGTTGTTTCAGATGGCAGATGTGAACGGTGATGGCTTGGCCGATCAGGTGTGTGCCTACAACTACGGGTCAGGATTGGACCGCACCTTTGTGCGATTGAGCCAGGGCGATGCGTTCACCGAATGGCAAGCCTGGACGCCGCCCCCCGTAGCGGGCATGTATATGGGCCAATGTCAGTTGCTCCAGATGGTTGACGTCAACGGCGACGGCTTGACCGATCAAATGTGTGCCTACAACTATGGCTCCGGCATGGACAGAGTTTTTGTCAGGCTGAGCCAAGGTCTTGCGTTCACCGATTGGCAGACGTGGAGTGCGCCGCCTGCACCAGGTTTGTACTTGGCAATGTGCCAACTTTTTCAGATGGCCGATGTCAATGGTGATGGTTTGGCTGACCAGGTGTGCGGATACAACTACGGGTCAGGGTGGGACAGCACTTTCGTAAGACTCAGTCAGGGCAATATGTTTACCGACTGGCAAAACTGGCGACCGGCTACCGCGCCCAGCGTCCACATGTCGAGTTGTCAGTTGTCACAGATGGTTGATGTCAACGGAGATGGGTTGGCCGATCAACTGTGTGCGTATAACTATGGGTCAGGCCTGGACAGAATGTATGTCAAGTTATCAACCTCCCAGTCGAATCGCCTCACAACCATTACCTCAGGGCTGGGCGCTACAACCAGTATTGAGCTCAGGCCGCTCACCGACAACACGATCTACACCAAAGACGGTGCAGGAAACGCCTCGGTGTACCCGAAGATTGACCTGCAATACCCACAATACGTCGTCAGCACGGTAAGCACCAGCAACGGTCTGGGCGGCGTCAACACGGTTCAATACAACTACGGCGGCTTAAAAGCAGAGCAGGGCACAGGCCGAGGCTCCCTGGGCTTTAGGTGGATGAAATCAAAGAGCGTAGCCAACAACATCGAAAGCTACACAGAGTTCAACCAGACCTATCCTTTCACGGGGAATGTGACCAAGAACGAAACCCGCCTGGCCGGCTCAGGCAACGCCGGCCTGCTCAAACGCACTGTCAACACCTATGCCCAAAGCCCGGGCTCCGCAGGAGCCAGCGTCTTTGTCTACCCCAGCCAGAGCGTAGAAGAAAGCTGGGACTTGAGCGGTACCCCATACCCCGGCAGCACCACCAGCTACGTGTACGGACAAAACCCCCAGTACGGCGACCCGACCCAGATCACGGTGAGCAACAGCGAAGGCTCAAGCAAAGCCACAGCTAACGAATACTGGCCGGTTGACAGCAACAATTGGATATTGGGCCGGCTCAAGAAAGCCAGCGTTACAAGCGTCAAGCCGTAAAAGAAAACAAATATAAAAGTACAACAAGCGGGAGTGCGAGGAAATGAATAACAGATACAGCCGTGTGTTGATGGGAATGGCTCTGAGCCTCGGCACAGCACTGACCGCAGGATCAGTCCTGGCCCAGACCACCGTAGCAGGCACCACTCCCGGGCAGTTCAGCGTCAACGAGTCCGGCGCAGCGACTTACTCCATCCCCATCCAGGTGCCCCCCGGTGTAGCCGGCATGCAACCCCAACTCTCGCTGGAGTACAACAGCCAAAGTGGAAATGGCTTGCTGGGCATGGGCTGGAGCTTGAGCGGACTCTCCTCCATCACCCGTTGCCCCAAAATAATGGCGACAGAAGGCATGCGCGGAGGTGTCAATCTCGCCGCCAGCGACCGTTTTTGTCTGGATGGAAAAAAACTCATCTTGGCCGGCGGCAGCTATGGCGCTGCTGATAGCGTGTACCGCACTGAGCTCGATAGCTTTTCAAATATCACTGCTGTTGGCGGAGACAACTCCACCAACGCCAGCTACACAGGCCCCTTGAGCTTCAAGGTGCAGACCAAAGCCGGCTTGACTCTGGACTTTGGCAGCACCGCTGACTCGCGGATTGAAGCCCAAGGAAAAAACGCCATCTTGACGTGGGCGCTTGCCGCAGTCACCGACGCCAAAGGCAACGTGATGACGCTGGCTTACAACGAAAACAATGCGACGGGTTCTTTTGAGCCCACCAGCATCGCTTATGCAGGAGGGGCCGCGTCCGTTGCTTTTGCGTACGAGGCGCGTACCGATATTCACCCGCGCTATGTACAAACCAGCGCAATGCGGCTGGACAAGCGGCTGAAAGGCATCAAGACCTACCTCAATGGCAATTTGGTGAAAGACTACCAGATGACCTTTGAGGTCAGCGCCTCAACAGCTCGCACACGCCTGGCTGCGGTGAAGGAATGCGCGGCTACCGGTGGGTGCATGGCTCCTCTCAGTATTGCGTACAACGACATCACCACCGAGCCTTGGAACTGGAACTGGTCTGCCCATGGGGCACAACCTGACGGATGGGCCTTTGCCGACCTGTTTGGTGACGGCCGCAAGGTGTACTGGACGCGACGCGAAGGCCTTCATGCCGCCACACGGTTCAACCCCGATGCGACAGTCCAGAGCTGGGAGTGGGCTGGCGGGCACGGAACGGGCGCCGACGGATGGGAAATGGCGGACCTGTTCGGTGATGGGCGACAAGTGTATTGGACGCACAGCGGAGGCCAGCACTATGCCACCCGCCTCAACGCAGATGGCACTTCACAGAGCTGGACGTGGTCAGGACACGGTGTCGGCAGTGATGGCTGGCGGCTGGTTGATTTGTTTGGCGATGGCCGCAAGGTGTACTGGACTCACAGTGGCGGCCAGCACTACGCTACACGCTTCAACCCCGATGGAACCTCCCAGAGTTGGACATGGTCAGGGTTTGGCGTTAGCGAACGCTGGCAGTTCGTCAATGCGTTTGGCGATGGAAGGCAGGTGTATTGGACGCACAGTGGGGGAACGCATTCTTTCACCCAGCTCAATGAGGATGGAACATCCCAGAGCTGGGAGCGTCCAGGCCACGGCGTCCATGCTGACGGCTGGCAGTTTGCAGACCTGTTCGGAGATGGACGGCAGATATTCTGGTCGCACAGCGGCGGTACTCACTTCGCCACCGGGTTGAAACGGGATGAAATTACCCAGGCCGTTACCACGCAAAGTTGGGAGTGGTCGGGCGGACACGGTGTTCACGGTGACGGGTGGCAGTTTGCAGACCTGTTTGGCGAGGGGCGGCAGGTGTACTGGACGCGCAGCGGTGGTACTCACCTGGGTACACGGCTCAATCCCGATGGCACCAGTCAAAGCTGGGAGTGGTCTGGCGGGCATGGTACCGGCAGTGACGGGTGGCAGCTGGTGGACCTGTTTGGCGATGGACGGCAGGTTTATTGGACGCGCAGCGGCAGCAACCACTATGCAACGCGCGTGAACCCGGACGGCACCGTGCAAAACTTTTCATGGTATTCCCATGGCACGTTTGAGCGCTCGCAGATGACAGACCTGTTTGGCGATGGTAGGCAAGTTTATTGGGCACACAGCGCCCCGGGCAACCACTACGTATCCCAGTTTGCCCACGGCCCCTCTGACATTGCCAAGTCCGTCAGCACGGGCTCTGGCGCGGTGCACACCATCACCCACAAGACCATGCTTGCAGCGAGCATTGATGCGTCCTATGTCAAAGACGTTGGCACCAACGCAGCCGCGTACCCCAAGATAGACCTGCAGTACCCCCAATACTTAGTGACCTCGATAGCCACCAGCAACGGCCTGGGCGGAGTCAACACCGTGCAATACAACTACGGCGGCCTGAAAGCAGAGCAGGGTACGGGCCGAGGTTCCCTGGGCTTTCGCTGGATGAAGTCAAAGAGCGTAGCCAACAACATAGAAAGCTACACCGAGTTCAACCAGACCTATCCTTTCACGGGGAGTGTGACCAAGAACGAAACCCGGCTGGCCGGCTCAGGCAACGCCGGCCTGCTCAAACGCACCATCAATACTTATGCCCAAAGCCCTGGCTCTGCTGGCACCAGCATCTTTGTGTACCCCAGCCAAAGCGTGGAAGAAAGCTGGGACCTGAGCGGCACCCCGTACCCCAGCAGCACCACCAGCTACGTGTACGGCCAAAACCCCCAGTACGGCGACCCGACCCAGATCACGGTGAGCAACAGCGAAGGCTCGAGCAAGACCACGGCCAACGAGTACTGGCCGGCCAACACCACCGGTGGCAGCTGGATTCTTGGGCGGCTGAAGAAGGCCACTGTTACCAGCATTGGGCCAGACACACCAACCACACCTCCGCCGCCATCCCCTCCACCGACAGCGCTGTGGGTGGCATCCGTCAGCCCTTCAGCGGGTCCCTCCACCGGAGGCACGGTATTTTCTGTTACGGGCACGGGGTTTGTCTCGGGCGCGGCAGTTAGTTTGGGGGGCATAGCCGCCACTGGCTGCGTCGTATCCAGCAGCACAGTCATCAGCTGTACCTCGCCGGCAAACAGCGCCGGGACCAAAGACCTGCAGGTAACGCAAGGCAGCGCCATCGCAACGCTTGCCGGTGCCTTCACCTATCAAGCGGCGCTGACCATCGCAGCCAACACCAGCAACTACAACCTGGCGCAAGCGCTGGGCAACCCGACGCAGGCGGTCACCGCGGTGGTCACCATCAATACAGGCGTGACGGTATCCGCAACTTCGACAGCTCAAGCGGCTTTCTCAACGGGCGCATTGCCTGCGGGCAGCACCATCCAGATCATCAACAAGGGCAGCATCATCGGCGCTGGCGGCAATGGCGGAGCAGGCGGTTCTGCCAGGGCTAATGGCAACCCGGGAAGCCAAGGCGGGACGGCACTTGAGCTGACTGTGAATGTCAGCCTTGACAACACCAGCGGCAACGTTTACGGAGGCGGAGGCGGTGGCGGCGGCGGCGCCGGCAGCTACACCTACTACCCGCAGTTTGACACTGCGGGCGGTGGCGGTGCGGGCGGCGGTGCTGGCTCTGCGGGAGGTGCAGGGGGCGTTGGCGGTGTTGCCGGAGGCGGCGGCCCGCAGGGCGGCCCAGGTGGCAATGGCGCTGCCGGCGGTACTGACGGAGGAAGCGGCAACTCAGGCTTTAACCTCAACCCCATTTACGGCCACTCGGGATGGGGCGGTGGTGGTGGCGCCGGTGGAGCTTACGGCGCAAGCGGTGCAGTCGGTGGAGGAGCCTTCACCTATGACGGATCGTCGTACAGCATGACCGCAACAGGTGGCACACCCGGCGCAGCAGGCAACGCCATCAAACTCAACGCAAGCACAGTCACCTGGTCGGGTGGCAATAACTCGACGCAGGTTAAAGGCCCCGTGAACTGAGCGCAGTGAACGAGAAACACCATGTTTAAAAGAATTTGTAAAAGTTACAAGGCAGGGAGAATGAATATGAACAACCACATCAACAAGCAGCGCCTCTGGACCGCAGCCCTACTGTGCGCAACACTAGGCCTCTGGAGCCCGCTGGCCCAGGCCGACACCAAAGTGCGGAGCAGTAGTTTCGAATACGACGCCAGCGGCTTGTTGATCAAAGAAGTGGTCGAGCCCGACAGCCCGAATGATTGCCTGCAGACCACGCACAGCTACGACCAGTACGGCAATAAGAACAGTGTTAGCACCTCTGCCTGCGCCGGTGCCACTGGCTACGCCATCGCCAGCGCCACGACGGCCCGCTCAGCCAGCAGCAGCTTCGGCGCCGACGGCCGCTTCCCCATCAGCACCAGCAACGTGCTGGGCCAAAGCGAAAGCAAAACCTACGACCCCCGCTTCGGCGGCGTCACCAGCCTGACCGGCCCCAACGGCCTCACTACCCTGTGGGAATACGACGGCTTCGGCAGGAAGACCAAAGAAACCCGCGCCGACGCAACGTATACCACCTGGGCCTACCAACTGTGCACCGACGCCGGCATGAGCTGCCCCGGCCCGATTGCAGGCGCAACGATTACCT
>NZ_MUNO01000045.1 GCF_002001015.1 Polaromonas sp. A23
ATTCCGCTCCCGCCCCATTCCCCCACCCTTCTGTATGCGCCGAGGAGCGCAGGCAAAAGCGGATCAGGGCTCGCGATTGTCTGAGCCGAAGGCGAGTTCGAGCGAGACCCCGCTTTTGCCGAGCACCGCAGGTTTCCCTCCGAAGCGCCAGCGAAGGAGGGACGCAGACAGTAGGGTCGCCTTTTCTTTGCTTACTTTCTTTTGGCGAAGCAAAAGAAAGTGAGTTGCCGCCGGGCAACCCCCGGCTAGCTGGCACACCACAAACGCAGGAAGCAAAGACGGCCTCGACAGGCTCAGCCCGAACGGTGGAAGGATGCGTTAGAGGATCGCCCGCATGGATCCCGGATCAAGTCCAGGATGACAAACCCAACGAAAAGAAGGTGACATCCGCTATGAATTCAATAGCTACTCGCGCCCGTGCAATAAGGGTAAAAAGCACATTTCACCAATGAACTCGAACCGCCAAGCCGTCAGGAGTGCCCTGAAACCCCTAAAAATTTATAAGAAAAGAAGCTACAGCCCTTATCCCCCGAGCGCGAGCAGCTATCTTTTTCAGAGCGCACAAGAACGAAACCCGCAAAAGACGTCATCCCGCTCCGGCAGATAAAAGTTCCGGTACTTCGGATGTTTCATGCGCGCGCGCGTCGCGAAAGAGGCACCGCGCAAGACCTTGTGCGTTTCAAACCACGGCTGCGAATAATCGGCGTAGGGGCCCGGCGTGAAACCCGGGTAAGGCCGGAAAGTGCTTCCCGTCCACTCCCACACGTCACCCCAGCGGAAACCGCGCCGCGCCGCCGTGTGCGCCGCCACTTCCCACTCAACCTCGGCCGGCAGCCGGCGCCCGGCCCAGCGGCACCAGGCGTCGGCTTCCCACCAGCTCATGTGCATGGCCGGCTGATTGCCCAGCATGCGCATGGCCTTGCCGAATCGCGTCTGCATCACTGCACCGCTGGCCACACCGATCTGCTCGACATAACGCGGGCCGCGCCGGCCTTCGCTTTTTGCAGCGGCCTGCAACCAGTCCCAACCCGCGGGTTGCCAGAACTCGGGCTGGTCGTAGCCGCCGTCGTCGACAAACTCCACAAACTGCGCCCAGCTCACCGGCTGCGCATCAATCTCGAACTCGGGCACGCTGACCTCATGCTGTGCCTGCTCGTTGTCGAACACAAAACCAGTCACCAGCGAAGGATCGGGGCTGCCGAGTTTCCAGACCGTGGCCGGCACCAGCAAGGGCTCGCGCAATGCCATGGTCGGCGGGGTAAAGACCTGCAGCAAGGCTTTATCCAGGCTCAAGCCCAGTGTCTGCGCGGTGTAGGTCAGTGCTTCGGCATGCATGTCTTCATGAAACAGGCAGAGGCGGTAGAAATAAAGCGCATCGTCATCGTCACCGGCTTTTTCCAGCAGCTCCAGCGTGCTCTCCAGCGTGTCGAGCAGATAGGCGCGGCAGTTGGCCACTCCCGGCAGGTCCAGTGTCCAGCGCTGGTCATGCGGCACGTGGCCGGAGTCCCACCAGCGGTCCGCGCTGGGCTCGATCGACGCCAGCCGTGCATGCGCCGCATCGCAGCGCGGCCCGCGCGAGCGCTGCATGTTGCGCCCGATCCACCACTCCTGAAACCAGCCAACGTGGCCCAGCTCCCACAAAGGCGGGTTGAGAACGGACATCTGTGGAACGGCGAAATTCACCGACTCCAAGGCCTGCTGGTACTGCCCCAGAAGATGCAGCGTGTGGTTGCGCGCGTCCATGAGCGCCAGCGACAGCACGTCGCGGCCCGCATTTCGTACCAGGGGTGAATCAATCAGCCCGGCTGTAGAGGGTTGGGCGGATGAATGGGGTGAAGCGTCTGAGGCCAAAGCTGTGTTCCTGTCGGCGATTTCACAATAACAGATTGGCTGCCACCTGCCATGACATCTTCCCTACTAATCCGCTTTTCTATCTTGCGCCCCCGTAAATAACGGGAAAGCGCTACAGGGCAACCAGTCAACCCGAATTGGCTACCGGTTGTCACCCGATTGACTCGCCGTATCCTGAAGCAGTAAGGTCAGGGATAGACTGCTAGAGTTCGCATCATGATCCGAAAACACTGCGCGCATCCCGGCTCCTGGCCGTGAGCGCCGCTCCACACACCGGTCTGCCACTTATGCCATCAAACGATCTGAATCCGTCGACTGAAGACCTCGACGTGAGCATCATGGACCTGAGCCCGCTGGCTTGGGTTCTGGACGAGCTGAAAAAATCACTGGACAGCTCCTCCAAGGCAACCAAACGATTTGTACGCGAAGCCGAAGCGGCCAAAGGCTCTGACCTGGCCGCGCTGGACGCCAGCCAGCTGCGCATTGCCCGCCAGCAATTGCACCAAGCGGTGGGCGCACTGGAAATGGTCGGCCTGAGCGCACCGGCATTGATCGTGCGGGCCATGGAAGCGGCGGTGCAGAAGTTTGTTCAATTCCCCGCACAGTGCACCCCCGAAGCGGCCAACAAGATGGAACTTGCCGGCTTTGCCCTGACGGGTTACCTCGAAGAGGTGCTGACGGGAAAACCGGCCTCTGCGGTTTCGCTGTTTCCGCAATACCGCGATATCCAGGGACTGGTGGGTGCGAACCGCGTTCACCCGGCGGATCTCTGGGCTTTCGAATGGCGCTGGATAGAACCCGAGCTGGCTTCCACAACGCAAGCTCTGGCCTATGACGACGCATCCAGAAACGTTCTGGATCGCTGCACCTTAAAACTCGTGCGTACCGGCGACAAGCAGTCTGCGCAGACCCTCTCCGACATGTGCCTGGGTTTTGCAGAGACGGAAACCGAGGGCGAACCGAGGGCTTTCTGGAAAACCGCAGCCGGTTTTTTTGAGGCGCTGGCCAAGGGCCTGCTGAAGGTCGACGTCTATGCAAAAAGGGCCATTTTGCGCATCCTGCTGCAATACGCGTCCCTTGCCAAGGGCAATCCGCATGCGTCAGACCGGCTTGCGCAGGATCTGCTTTTTCTGTGTACGCAGGCCTTGCCGCGTCAGGCGGGAGATGCACCGGTGCTGTCTGCCGTTCGCGCAAGTTACGGCCTGGCCCGGTTCCAGCCGGTCGACTACGAAGCGATCCAGTTCGGCCGTTTTGCGCCCGCCCTGATCACCCAGGCCCGCAAGCGTATCAGCTCAGCCAAAGAGACTTGGTCCCTGGTGGCCGAGGGCGATCTGACCCGGTTAAAAACACTGAGCGACCAGGTCAGTCTGGTGACCGATTCACTCGTCAAACTTCACCCGCCCAGCGAGCCGCTTGCACGGGCCTTGTCCAGCGTGATCGAGGCGACGGTGAGTTCCGGGCGCGCGCCTGGGCCTGAGCTGTCCCTGGAGGTCGCAACCGCGGTGCTCTATCTTGAGACCGCGTTCGACGACCTCGACCCCGACGACCCGCAACTCGCGGCACGCGCGGCTCGCCTTGCAAAACGCCTGGAAAATGCCCGTGCCGGTGCACCGGCACAAGCTCCGGAGCCATGGATGGAGGAGCTGTACCGGCGCGTCAATGACAAGCAGACCATGGCCACCGTGGTGGGTGAGTTGCGCCTCTCGCTGGGCGTACTGGAAAAATCGCTGGACAACTTTTTCCGCGCCCCGCAAGACAAAAAGCTCCTGGCCGAAGTGCCGGGGCAGCTCGCGCAGATGCGGGGCGTGCTGGCCGTGCTGGGGCTGGACGAGGCCGCGCTCGCGGTGATGCACATGCGCGAACTGGTTGACCAGATGATCGCAACAGACGTGAACGAGCAACAGGCCCGCGCAGCCGGAACGTTCGACCGCCTGGGCAACAACCTGGGAGCCCTGAGCTTTTTGATTGACATGCTCAACTACCAGCCGGCGTTGGCAAAAAAACAGTTTGTCTACGACGCCCAGAAAGGCGAACTCACAGCAGGGCGCGACACCGAAGGCGGTTAAACGGTGTTGTGCAGTCTGACCTGTTAACCTGCGGCGAAAGGCATCAGCCCGCACGCAAGGTGAAGACATTGGACCGTGTTTCCCAAATCAACAACCTGATTCTGGTCACTCCCGCCCTGCAGGAGGCCAACAACGGCAATTGGCACACTGCAGACCGCTGGGCGCAATGCCTCTCGGGTCAAGTCAACACCACATTGCTGCCTCAGTGGAGTGACTCTTCAGTATCGCCTTGCGCTGATGCCATGATTGCACTGCACGCGCGACG
Organism: Polaromonas sp. A23; assembly: GCF_002001015.1. Lineage (GTDB taxonomy): Bacteria > Pseudomonadota > Gammaproteobacteria > Burkholderiales > Burkholderiaceae_C > Polaromonas. The sequence continues at coordinate 4,183 of NZ_MUNO01000045.1, forward strand.
TTCGGCCCCCTCCATCGAAGCGTGGGCACGTTGCTGTCCAGGCAAGCCCCTGATCGTCATCCTCACAGGGACAGACCTGTACCGTGACATCCAAACCGATGCAAGCGCGCAGCAGTCACTGGCGCTGGCCACCCATCTGGTGGTTCTGCAGGAAGCCGGCCTGGAGGATTTGCCCGTTGCCCTGCGCAAAAAAGCCAGCGTGATCTACCAGTCGGCCCGCACCCTGAAGCCGGTGGCCAAACCCCTGTGGCCGTTTCGTGCGGTGATGGTGGGCCACCTGCGCGATGAGAAAGACCCCCTCACCTTCTTGCGCGCCGCAGAGCGACTGGCTTCCGGGTCCGCAGATCGCCAGCATCCGTGGGCGTTCGAGCAGATTGGCAACGCACTGACGCCCGAACTGGCACTGGCAGTGCAGGCGGCAGAAAAAACAATAGCGGGCTATCGGTGGCTGGGCGGCCTGCCGCGTACCAGTACACGCCAGCACATCAAGCGCGCCCATGTGCTTGTGAACAGTTCCCTTATGGAAGGCGGCGCGCAGGTGATCCTGCAGGCCATTCAGTGCGGAACACCGGTGCTGGCCTCCCGTATTCGGGGCAACATCGGCATGCTGGGCGCCGGCTACGCGGGCTACTTTCCGGTAGGTGATGACACGGCATTGGCGGCCCTGCTACAGCGCTGCGCTGCCGACAGGCACTTTCTGTCGTTTCTGGAAAAACAATGCCGCCAGCGGTCCCATCTGTTCGATCCGTCCGAAGAAAAGCGGCGTGTCATAAACTTGGTTACCAGCGCATTGAAAGCCACGCCATGAACGCCCCCGAGAAGTTGACTCCTCCCGCCCATCCCCGTCTGACCAGCCTCTCGCATGGAGGCGGATGTGGCTGCAAGATCGCGCCGGGGGTGCTCAGCGAAATCCTGAAGAATTCGAGCAACCTTCCCATTCCGCCGCAGCTGCTTGTCGGCATTGAAACTGCCGACGATGCCGCGGTCTACCAGCTCAATGACGAACAGGCGCTGATCGCCACGACCGACTTTTTCATGCCCATCGTGGACGACCCCTACGACTTCGGCCGTATCGCCGCGACCAATGCCATCAGCGACGTTTATGCCATGGGCGGCACGCCCATCATGGCGCTGGGGCTGGTGGGCATGCCCATCAACGTGTTGCCGCTGGAGACCATAGGCGCCATCCTGCGTGGTGGCCAGGATGTTTGCCGTGACGCCGGCATTCCAATTGCCGGCGGGCATACGATTGATTCGGTCGAGCCTATTTATGGGCTGGTCGTGATGGGGCTGGTCCATCCTTCTCGCGTCAAGAAAAACTCGGGCGCCCGCGCGGGCGACGTTCTGGTCCTGGGCAAACCACTTGGCGTCGGCATCCTGTCGACAGCACTCAAGAAAGGCGCACTCGATGCAGAGGGCCATGCGCGCATGATCGCCGTGACCACCCAACTGAACAAACCGGGCATTGCGCTGGCACAGATGGAGGGTGTCCATGCGCTGACCGACATCACAGGTTTTGGGCTGCTCGGCCATGGGCTGGAGTTGGCTCGCGGCGCGAAGCTGAAGATGGAATTGCAGCTCGACAAGATTCCGCTGCTGCCAGGTGTGCTCGAGCTGGCAGCGCAGGGCCTGGTTACCGGCGCCTCGGGCCGCAACTGGGCCAGTTACGGCAGCGAAGTGGTTCTGCCGGCCGGTATCAGCCCGGCCCGGCAGGCCCTGCTGTCCGACCCGCAAACCAGCGGCGGGCTGCTGGTGTCCTGCGCTCCGGAAATCGCCGACGAGGTCCTGACCTGCTTTCACAGCCAGGGCTTTGCCGATGCCCGCGCCATAGGCCGCATGCGGGAAGGCAGCGGCGTTCAGGTCATTTAGCACGATCCTGCCCTCTCCAGGGCGCGTTCTCCTGTAAAGAGCAGAACCGGACGCGCCTGGCATCGGTCCCCGCTACGGGATAACACCGTCACGAAGCTGTCAGCTTGCCTTCTATAGTCGTCTATAAAATCCCAACCGCGCAGACCCGCATCCGGCAGCCCTTCCCAGAGAGGTCTGCCGGATGATTGTTAATGCGCGGACTCATATTTCTGGAGACAACATGCGCGCCTTATTGAAATTTTCCAACGCCGTGGACTGGCTCAATGCCCAGATCGGCAAATACGTGATCTGGTTGATTCTTGCCTCCACCATGATCAGCGCCGTCAATGCCGTGATCCGCAAGGTATTCAACATGAGTTCGAATGCCTTTCTCGAAGTGCAGTGGTACTTCTTCGCGGCATCCTTCCTGCTTGCGGCGGGCTACACGCTGCTGCAGGGTGAACACGTCAAGATCGACGTCGTCTCCAGCAAACTGTCCAAACGCGGGCAGATCTGGATAGACATCGTCGGGTTCACCATTTTCCTCACACCGGTGTGCCTGACGATCCTGTATTACGGCATCCCGTTCTTCCTGCAGGGCTATCGCTCCAACGAAATGTCGGGCAACGCAGGGGGCCTGATCCGCTGGCCGGTGTACGCCATGATTCCCATCGGTTTTACCTTGCTGATGATGCAGGGCTGGTCTGAGCTGATCAAGCGCGTGGCCTTCCTCAAAGGCCTGATCGAAGACCCGACGGCCAAGAAAGTTGAGAAGACGGCTGAAGAAGAGCTGGCCGAGGCGATACGCCGCCTCGCCGAGTCCAAAATCGCCGGCTGAACAGGAAAATCATCATGGAATTTTTTATTGCAAATCTCGCCCCCATCATGTTCATGGGGCTGATCGTTTTCCTGCTGATGGGTTTTCCGGTGGCGTTCAGCCTCGGCGCCTGCGGCCTGTTTTTCGGCTTTGTCGGTGTGGAGCTCGGTGTGTTGCCCGAGGCATTGCTTCAGGCCTTGCCCCTGCGCCTGTTCGGCATCATGCAGAACGACACGCTGCTTGCGATTCCCTTCTTTACGCTGATGGGCCTGGTGCTCGAACGCAGCGGCATGGCCGAAGACCTGCTGGACACCATTGGCCAGCTTTTCGGCCCGCTGCGCGGCGGCCTGGCCATTGCGGTCATTCTGGTCGGTGCGCTGCTGGCTGCCACCACCGGTGTGGTTGCTGCTTCGGTGATCTCCATGGGCCTGATTTCCTTGCCCATCATGCTGCGGTACGGTTATGACCGGCGTCTGGCTTCGGGTGTCATCGCCGCATCCGGCACTCTGGCGCAAATTATCCCGCCTTCGCTGGTGCTGATTATCCTGGCCGACCAGCTGGGCCGCAGCGTGGGCGACATGTACAAGGGCGCTTTTGTTCCCGGCTTCATCCTGACCGGCATGTATGTGGGTTATGTCTTCGTGCTTGCCTTCGTCAAACCGCAATGGGTGCCTGCACTGCCTGCGGAAGCACGCACCATCCGCGAAGACAACGGCAAGGCCGGCCTGCTGTCGTTGCTGTTGCTGACAATCGCCTCAGCCAGTACTGCCGTCTATTTCGCCAAACACTACGCTGGGGTACAGACTTGGTGGAAGGGCGAACCCGTCACCTCGGTGCCGCTCGATGAAACCATTGTGGTGTCCATGTGTCTGGGTGTGATCCTGGCGTTTGTGATCGCCGTAGCCAACAAGGTCACCCGCCTGGGCCTGTTGTCGCGCATGGCCGAGCGTGTGACCTTTGTGCTGATCCCCCCCCTGCTGCTGATCTTCCTGGTACTGGGCACGATTTTCCTCGGCATCGCCACGCCGACCGAAGGTGGCGCCATGGGCGCGCTCGGCGCGCTGATCATGGCGTTTGCGCGCCGTCGCCTGAGCTTCTCGTTGCTCAAGCAGGCGCTCAACACCACCACCAAGCTGTCCTGCTTCGTGGTTTTCATCCTGATCGGCTCAACCATTTTCAGCCTGGTGTTCCAGGGTGTGGACGGACCGAAGTGGGTGGAGCACCTGCTCAGCGGCCTGCCGGGTGGCCAGGTTGGCTTCCTGATCGTGGTCAACGTGTTGATCTTCTTCCTGGCTTTTTTCCTGGACTTCTTCGAGCTGTCCTTCATCGTGGTCCCGCTGCTGGCGCCTGTGGCTGAAAAGCTGGGCATCGACCTGATCTGGTTCGGCGTGCTGCTGGCCGTGAACATGCAGACGTCCTTCATGCATCCGCCCTTCGGTTTTGCGCTGTTCTACCTGCGCAGCGTCGCACCGATCAAGGAATACACCGACAAAGTCACCAAAAAGCTGATCCAACCCGTGACCACCATGCAGATCTACTGGGGTGCCGTTCCCTTTGTGTTGATCCAGATCGTCATGGTCGGCCTGATCATTGCCTTCCCCGGCATTGTGTCCAGCGGCCTCGACAAGGTTGAGAAGCTCGATCTCGACAAGGTGATCCTGGAAGTTCAGCAGGACCCTGTTGCAGCACCTGCAGCCGCAGGCAGCGCCGAAGAAGCTGCCGCAGAGAAAAAGCTGGCCGATGATGACCCAATGAAAGCCATGGAGGACTCCATGGCCAAGGACAAGGAAAAGAAGTAACGGCCTCTCGCGACTTCTGCTTCGAAACCCCAAAAGCCCCGGCATACCGGGGCTTTTTTTTACGCGTCAGCAGGCTGTTGAATATCTGCTTGACCCGCAGCCGACTCCCGCTGTCGACCAGGCGGGGCTCCAAAGGCTCCAGCTGCTTTCGAGGAGCGTCCCACAGCCTGCGCCAGCCGCGCGGCGACTGCTCGCTACACGCGCCCTCTGCCGCACGCTGCCCCGGAGGCAGTCCGGGCCTGCCAACGCAATTTATGCAAATGCGTCCCTTCGGATTGCGATCAAAAAGTCCATGAGCAGGGCGTAAAACGCCGTCGGAGTGCTTGCGCAGCGTCCGTCCGCGAAGCTTTACAGCGGAGCAGCACCATCAGTTGCTCTTCTCCGGGCCTCTTCGTGGCCCGGACGGCTACGGGCCATCCCCCGACAAGACTTTGCAACACCGCGCAGACTCATGGGTTCTGGGTCCTGGGTGACGACAAGCGCCCATAAAAAAAGCCCCGCAGAGCGGGGCTTTGGTCAGCAGGGCAGAAACTGTTTACAGCTTCTGGGTCTGCATGAAGCTGTCGAAACGCGCTTCGGTAAAACGGAACCACAAGTTCTGGTCCTTGCGGAATGCAGCGTAGTCGTCATAGACCTTCTTCCAGTTCGGGTTCTTGGCACTGATTTCGGCATACAGAGCCATGGACTCCTTGAAGGCCAGATCCAGAACGTCCTTGGGAAATGGCAGGACCTTGGCCTTGCTTCCCACCAACTGCTTGAGGGCTGTCGGATTTTTGGCATCGTACTTGGCCTGCATTTCGACGTGGGCATAGGAAGCCGCCGCTTCGACGATGGCCTTGTTGTCCGCGGAAAGCGCTTCGAAGGCCTTGTTGTTGACGAACACGTCGAGCTGAGGGCCACCTTCCCACCAGCCAGGGTAGTAGTAGAACGGAGCCACCTTGTTGAAGCCCAGTTTCTGGTCATCGTAAGGACCGACCCACTCAGCCGCATCAATCGTGCCTTTTTCCAGCGCTTGGTAAATCTCGCCGCCAGGAATGTTTTGTGGAACGGAACCCATGCGCTCAAGCACCTTGCCGCCGAAGCCGCCGATGCGCATCTTCAGGCCCTTCATGTCCTTGACCGATTTGATTTCCTTGCGGTACCAGCCGCCCATCTGCGCACCTGTGTTGCCGGCCGGGAAATTGATGATGTTGTACTTGGCGTAGAACTCGCGCATCAGCTTCATGCCGTTGCCTTCGTACATCCAGGCGGTCATCTGGCGGCTGTTCAGGCCGAAAGGAATGGCGCAACCGAGGGCAAAAGTCTCGTCCTTGCCGAAGAAGTAGTAAGGGGCGGTATGGGCACACTCGACGGTGCCGTTCTGCACGCCGTCCACCACACCGAAAGCAGGCATCAACTCGCCGGCGGCATGGGTGCTGATGGTGAATTTTCCACCGCTCATCTCGCTGACTTTTTTGGCAAAGGTTTCAGCACCGCCAAAGATGGTGTCGAGCGACTTGGGGAAGCTCGATGCAAGGCGCCAGCGAATGGCGGCGCCCTGCGCATGGACAGCGGGCGCAATGCCTGCCGCCAGGACACCGGCAATACCGGCATTTTTGATAAGGGAACGACGATCCATGAGCTAACTCCTCAGTTTAAAAAAATAGGCTACAACCACCCGCGAGTCTAGGAGTGGCCCAAGCCTTGAGCATTGGGAGTTACCCACTCAGGGCTTAACCTCATTGACGGAAATCGCAGGTACAACGGGCCGTATCCGGCTGTTGTTGCGCGAATTGTAGGGATGTCCCAGAAGTGACTTTCGCGGGTTTTCCCTTGAAATCCGCCTTCGACATCCTGGTCTTCAGTGTTCTGTCAGCAAAACGGCGCCGGCCATGTGACGCCCTGTTACTGCCCTCAAAGCTTGCGTGCTTTGACGCTGCGCAGAACCTCTGGCGCGAAGACTCATTCGCGCTGGTGTGGTGGCGTGCAGCCAGTGCTGTACAGGCGGGTGCGCAGGATGTGCAGATTCTGGATGTCAGGCCACTGATTTGAGAGCGCGCTTCGCAGGTTCGACCGAAGCGGGCAAGACGCCGAAACGATCCAGGATCGCCTTCTCAATGCCTGCCGCATCCAGCCCTTGCAAGGCCAGCAGGCGCGCCGGGTCGCCGTGCTCGATGAATTCATCACGCAAGCCCAGATGCAAAACCGGCTTGCTCACGCTCGCAGCTGACAGCGCCTCGGCAACCGCACTGCCTGCACCGCCCATCACAGCGCCCTCTTCCACCGTCACCAGCATGTTGTGGCTGGCCGCCACCTGGAGCAGCAGTTCGGTATCCAGCGGTTTGGCCCAACGCATGTTGACCACGGTCGCTCCGAGCTTTTCTGCGGCCTGCAGCGCAGGGTACAGCAAGGTGCCGAAGGCCAGGATCGCCACGCCCGTGCCCTGACGCCGCACCTCACCCTTGCCGAAAGGCAAGGCATCCAGGTTCGCCTGTGTCGCCACACCTGCGCCGGCCCCACGCGGGTAACGCACCGCTACCGGATGGTTCTGTTCGAACGCGCTGCTGAGCAGCATTCGGCACTCGTTCTCGTCCGCTGGACAGGCCACACTGATGTTCGGAATACAACGTAAAAAGGGGATGTCGTAAGCGCCAGCATGGGTTGCGCCGTCGGCGCCCACCAGCCCGGCGCGGTCCAGCGCGAACACCACCGGCAGATTCTGCAGGGCCACATCGTGGATCAGCTGGTCGTAACCACGCTGCAGGAAAGTCGAGTAAATCGCCACCACCGGCTTCAGGCCTTCGCAGGCCATGCCCGCGGCAAAGGTCACAGCGTGCTGCTCGGCAATGCCAACGTCGTAATAGCGGTCCGGGAAACGCTGGTGAAACTCGACCATGCCCGAGCCTTCGCGCATGGCCGGCGTGATGCCGACCAGGCGGCTGTCTTTTTCAGCCATGTCGCAGAGCCAGTGGCCAAAGACCTGGGTGAAGGTCTGCTTCGCCGGCGCGGCGGATTTTTGCAGGCCCATGGCGGGGTCGAACTTGCCCGGTCCGTGGTAGGCCACAGGGTCGGCCTCTGCCAGTTTGTAACCCTGGCCTTTTTTGGTCACCACGTGCAGGAACTGCGGGCCCTGCAGGTGCTTGATGTTTTCCAGCGTCGGGATCAGCGACTCGAGGTCATGACCGTCGATGGGGCCGATGTAGTTGAAACCAAAATTTTCAAACAGCGTGGCCGGCACCACCATGCCCTTGGCATGCGTCTCCAGCCGCTTGGCCAGCTCGAACAGCGGCGGCGCCACCTTGAGCACCTGCTTGCCAACGCTTTTGGCGGAAGCGTAGAACTGCCCGCTCATCAGTTGCGCGAGGTAACGGTTGAGGGCACCGACCGGCGGACTGATGCTCATGTCGTTGTCGTTGAGCACCACCAGCAGCTTGCAGTCGCAGACGCCGGCGTTGTTCAGCGCCTCGAAGGCCATGCCCGCACTCATGGCGCCGTCGCCGATGATGGCCACTGCGTGGCGGTCTTCACCTTTTTGTTTCGCCGCCATCGCCATGCCGAGGGCCGCAGAAATTGAGGTGGACGAATGCGCGGTGCCGAAGGTGTCGTATTCGCTTTCATCGCGCCGGGGAAAACCGCTCAGGCCGCCAAGCTGGCGCAGACTCCCCATGCGCTCGCGCCGGCCTGTCAGGATCTTGTGAGGATAGGTCTGGTGGCCTACATCCCAGACCAGCCGGTCGTCCGGCGTGTTGAACACGTAATGCAGGGCCACCGTGAGCTCGACCGTGCCCAGGTTGGAGCTCAGGTGCCCGCCGGTCTGCGACACGCTATGCAGCAGATAGGCGCGCAATTCGTCAGCCAGCGTCTTGAGTTGGGCCCGCGGGAGCAAGCGCATATCGGACGGGCTGTTGATGGTTTCAAGCAATGGGTACATCGTGGTGTCTTGTTGGATGGCTTGTTTCTTTATGGACGGCCGGAGCGTCTTTCTTCAAGTCGAGCGGTTAACCAGCATGTCAGCCAGGGCGCTGAGGGCAGCGGTATTTTTGAGCCCGCTCTCCTTCAGGCTGTGATGCGCTTGTGATAACAATTCCTGTGCGTAGTTTCGCGAGGCCTTCAGCCCCATCAGCGATACAAATGTCGGCTTGTCCTGGGCCTCGTCCTTGCCCGCAGTTTTACCCAGAGTGGCCGAGTCAGCCGTGACGTCCAGGATATCGTCGACCACCTGGAACGCAAGCCCCACGGCCGCACCGTAGTCGCGCAACGCATTTTTTGCCGTAGCCGACGGGGCGCCGCAGGCAGCGCCCATCAACACGCTGGCCTGGAGCAGTGCGCCGGTTTTCAGCCGGTGCATGTCATGCAGTTGCTCCGACGACAAGGCCTTGCCGACACTGGCGAGGTCGATGGCCTGGCCGCCTGCCATTCCCTGGTAACCGGCCGCCTGGGCCAGCATGCGGCACAGGGCGGCCTGTCTTGCGGCATCGATGGAGCCGTCCTCGGGCGTCAGCAACTCAAAAGCCAGCGCCTGCAGGGCATCACCGGCCAGCAGGGCCTGCGCCTCTCCAAACTTCACGTGCACGGTTGGCTTGCCACGGCGCAACACGTCGTTGTCCATGCACGGCATGTCGTCGTGCACCAGCGAATAGGCATGAATCAGTTCCACCGCACAGGCCACGCGCATGGCGGCTGCCGCACTGCCGTCCACCGCATCGCAAGCCGCCATGACCAACAGGGGACGCAGCCTTTTGCCACCGTCCAGCACGGCGTAACGCATGGCGTCGCCCAATCCGGCGGGTGCGGGCCTCGGTTCGGGATGCGCCACCCAGCACTTGAGGGACTGCTCAACGGCAGAAAGTTGTCTGGCGCTCCAGGCTTCCAGCGCAAAAGGTTGGTGATCGGTCAATGGGCTACTCTTGGTTCCATGGCTTGAGTTCGCTGCCTTCCAGCACCTTGATCTGGTTTTCCACGGCTTGCAGCCTGCTGCGGCAAAACTCGAGCAGTTCGGCCCCGCGCTGATAGCCCGTGAGCAATTGGTCCAGTGGCAGTTGGCCCGATTCGAGCTTCGCGACCAGAGTTTCCAGTTCTTCCAGCGCAGCTTCGTAACTGGCGGGCGCGATGGGTGCAGGGGTGGGGGAGGTTTTGGCCATGGTATTTGGTTGGAGCCTGATTTTAGGCCGTTGTGGCCCCGGTTTCCCGGGGGCTGCCGTTCACGCCGGCCCCGCCCTGCGCTCAGGGGAGCAAACACGCTGCGCAGGGCGTCAACGGGCCGTTGCGACAGGGGGGTCGAGTTACAATTAAAGGTAGTTTTCTCCTCTCGTCCTTGCCGCGTGATGGCAAGGTTGCCTTCGCGCCGTCTACCCTCCCGAAATCTTCCATTTCGGAAATTGCATGTCTGATCTCAGCCTTCGACTCCTGCAGGCCACCAGCCAGCTCCCCGTTTCCAGCTATTTTGATGCCGGCCTGTATCAGCGGGAGCAGCAAAAACTGTTCACGCGCGGCCCGCGTTATGTGGGGCACGAGTTGTCGGTGCCGAACTTGGGCGACTACTACGCCCTGCCGCAAGAGCTGGGCGGCCGCGCACTGGTTCGCAACGCCGGCGGGGTGGAGCTGATCTCCAACGTCTGCCGGCACCGCCAGTCCACCATGCTGCAAGGACGCGGCAATACCGGCAACAACATTGTCTGCCCGCTGCACCGCTGGACTTACAACATCAATGGCGAGCTGATCGGGGCACCGCATTTCGAGGTAGATCCCTGCCTGAATTTGAATCGTTACAAAACCAGCACCTGGAACGGACTGGTGTTTGAAGACAACGGCCGCGACATTGCCGCCGAGATGGCGCCCCTGGGGCACATGGCCGATCTCGACTTCAGCGGCTACCAGCTGGACAAAATTCACCTGCACGAATGCAACTACAACTGGAAAACCTTCATCGAGGTTTACCTGGAGGACTACCACGTCGGCCCTTACCATCCCGGCCTGGGCGCCTTTGTGACGACCGACGATTTGCGCTGGGAGCTGACGCCCCACTACTCCGTGCAGACGGTCGGTGTGTCCGACAAATTGGGCAAGCCCGGCACCGACGTTTACAAGAAATGGCACGACGTGGTGCTGCAATACCGCCAGGGAGTGCCGCCCAAGTACGGCGCGATCTGGCTGACGTATTACCCCAACGTGATGGTCGAGTGGTATCCGCACGCGCTGGTGGTCAGCACCTTGCATCCGCAAGGCCCGGACAAGACACTGAACGTGGTGGAGTTCTTCTACCCCGAGGAGATCTGCGCGTTCGAGCGCGAGTTCATCGAGGCGCAGCAGGCCGCCTACATGGAGACCTGTGTCGAGGACGACGAGATTGCCTTGAGCATGGACGCCGGCCGCAAGGCCCTGATGCAACGCGGCGACAACGAGTTCGGCCCCTACCAGAGCCCCATGGAAGACGGCATGCAGCATTTTCACGAGTGGTACCGCCGCGAGATGGGCGCCAGCAAAACCACCCAGATGCTTTGAAGCCGGCACTGCGCCGGCAGTTTCACTATATTTTTTATAGCTGCTTGCGTCCGTCCCATAAGGGCAAAAGTCACTTTTCACTCTCAAACCCACCCAGACCGACACATGCAAGCCCTCTGGATGTTAGCTGCCGCCTTCTTCTTCGCAACCATGGCGGTCTGCGTCAAGTTCGCGTCGGAATACTTCAACAGCGCCGAGCTGGTTTTCTATCGCGGCTTGCTCGGCATGTTTTTCATGTGGGCCCTGGCCCGCACACGCGGCATCCCGCTGGCCACGCGTTTCCCCGGCATGCACATGTGGCGCAGCTTGGTGGGTGTGGTCTCTCTGGGCGCCTGGTTCTATGCGATCGCCCACCTGCCCCTGGCCACCGCCATGACCCTGAACTACATGAGCAGCGTGTGGATCGCGGCTTTCCTGGTCGGCGGTGCGCTGCTGATGGGGCTGCTGCCCGCGCGGGGCCAGGCCACGACCGGAACCATCGCTTCACAGGGTCCGCTGGTGCTTACTGTTATCACCGGCTTCGCCGGGGTAGTGATGATGCTGCGCCCGACCATCGAGCAAAACCAGGCCTTCGCCGGCCTGATCGGCCTGATGTCCGGCCTGCTGGCGGCCTTTGCCTACATGCAGGTGATGGCACTGGCCCGTGTCGGAGAGCCCGAAACCCGCACGGTGTTTTATTTCGCGGTCGGTTCGGCCGTGGCCGGCGGTGTGGGCGTGCTGATGGCCGGTGCCTCCGAATGGCACTGGAAACCCGCGCTGTGGCTGATTCCGCTGGGCGTGCTGGCCTCGCTCGGCCAGCTGTGCATGACGCGGGCCTACAGCCTGGCCAAAACCCGCAGCGCCACCCTGGTCGTGGCAAATTTGCAATACTCCGGTATTGTGTTCGGTGCGGTGTACAGCCTGGTGCTGTTCGGGGACCGGATTGAGATGATCGGCTGGGCCGGCATGGCGTTGATCGTGGCCAGCGGCATCGCCGCCACCGTGCTTCGCGCTCGCGCCGCGCCGGGCTCCCCCGCAGAAGAGCACTGAAACATTGAGCGCCCTGCCCTTGACCCCTATTTTCCTGGAGCTGCCATGTACACCTCTCTGATCTCCGTCGAACAACTGAAGGCACTGCAGGGCAGTCACCTGCCCGTGCGGGTGTTTGACTGCAGCTTCGACTTGATGCAACCGCAGGCAGGTAAGCAGCAGTACCTGCAGGCGCACATTCCCGGCGCGGTTTATGCCAACCTGGACACCGACCTGAGCGCCAAACATGGCGTGCCCGGCGCGCACGGCGTAGTGACAGCCAGCGGCGCCGACCAGCCCGCCTCCGGCGGGCGCCACCCGCTGCCCAACCGCGAAAAATTTGCGACCTGGCTGTCCAGCGTCGGCTTTTCCAATGACATGCAGGCCGTGGTGTATGACCGTAACGGCGCCAACTATTGCGGCCGTCTGTGGTGGATGCTCAAGTGGGCGGGCCACGAGGCGGTAGCCGTGCTCGACGGAGGACTCCAGGCATGGCAGGCCAGCGGTGGGCAGGTCAACAGCGGCGAAGAGCCCTCACATTTTCAATCGATTTTCTTTCCAAAAGCGGAGAAAGCGGTGCTGGTGAATGCCCAGGCCATCGTGGGCCGGTTGGGCCAGCCAGGTCTGGCCGTGATCGACGCCCGCGCGCCCGCGCGGTTTCGGGGCGAAGTCGAACCGCTGGACCCTGTAGCCGGCCATATTCCGGGCGCGCTCAATCGGCCTTTTAGCGAAAACATCGGACCTGACGGCAAGTTCAAACCTGCCACGCAATTGCGGGCCGAGTTTGAAGCGCTGCTAGCCGGGCGCGACCCCGCCACCGTTGTGCATCACTGCGGTAGCGGCGTCAGCGCCGTACCCAACCTCATCGCCATGGAAATTGCCGGCCTGGGCCGCACCAGCCTGTACGCGGGAAGCTGGAGCGACTGGTGCAGCGATCCTTCGCGGCCGGTTGCGCGCGGCTAGAAGCCTGAATTTACGCTGATGGCGTGGCACTGCCTCGTGGCAAATGCCCAAAGAGAAACATAGGCAACCGCGCCCACCTGCCTTAGTATGAGACTGAGACAAGTCCATTTCCCATGCCCAACCAACCTCCTGTCGAATCAACCTATCTGCTCGCCACAGACCTGATTGACAAGCACTACCAGCGGGGATTGCGGTCGCTGCTGCAAGTGATGCTGGCGGGCCTCCCGATTGTGTTGGGCCTGACCATCATCCAGGGCCATGGCGCCCTTCAGACCGGCATCGTGGCGGGCGCGCTGGCCACGGCCGCACTTGCCTACTGGCTTCTCCAGCGCGGGCTGGTCACGGCCGTCAGCCATCTCATCGTTTTTTCACTGATCGGCTTCTCGGCGGCAGGCATGTTCGCCTACGGCTCGGTGCGCACCGGCGTCATGCTCGGTTATGCCGCAGCCATCGTCACGGCCGGCATGACACTCGGAAGAAAAGCCCTGACCCTGGCCATGCTGCTTAGCGCGGCGGTGTTGGGCGCGCTGACCTGGGCGGAGGCGTCAGGCCTGCTCGTCAAACCCGATTTCAAGGTCGACGTGCGGTTCTGGCTTTTCCTGATGATGCTACTGATGGGCATTGCCATCAGCGTCTACACCAACCGCCAGCTGATGCTGCAGGCCCTGCGCGAACAACATGCCGAACTGATGCGGCGAGAACAGGCCGAAGGCGAATTGCGCCTGAGCGAAGACCGCTTTACCCGCATTTTCCGCAGCAGCCCGGTGGCCATCATGGTGCAGTCGTTGGCAGACAAGTCGGTGCTCGACGTCAATCCGGCGTTTGAAAGACTGTATGGGTACACGCGCAGCGAATTTGTGGGCGGAACCGACGCGCCCCTGTGGAATGACCCTGCGGCTCGCGGCCTTTTCCAGCAGAAGGTGGCTGCAACCGGGCGGGTGATCAACATGCCGCTGGATGCGCGCACCAAGGCTGGCCAGCTCATCCACATCCTGCTGTCGTGCAAAGTGGAAGGCTCGGGTACCGCACGCATCATTGTGTCCACCGTCACCGACGCAACTGCGGAGACGCAGGCCCGGCAGGCGGCCCGCCAGTCTGAAGAACTTTTTTCCAAAGCCTTCGACTTCAGCCCCATCAACATGAACATCACCCGGGCAGCCGACGGCGTGTTTCTTGCGGCCAATGCCGCGGCAGACACGATTCAAGGCTACACCGCCGAGGAACTTGTGGGCCGGAAATCGGTGGACATGGGCACCTGGCCCAGCACGGAAGACCGCGAACGCTTCGTCTCCCAGCTTCGCCGCGACCAGCGCGTGCACAACTATGAAACGCAGATGCGCCACAAGGACGGCCATCTGGTTGACTGCCGCATGTGGGCCGTGCCTGTCGACATCGCCGGGGACGAATGCATTCTCAGTGCCGTTATCAATGTTACCGAGCAAAAGCGCCGCGAGGCCCTGGTGCTCGACCTGGCTCGCGGCTTGTCCGTTGAAACCGGAGAGCCGTTTTTTCACTCGGTGGTGCAGAACCTGGGCAAGGCCATCGCGGCAGATCTGGTGATGGTCGGTGAGACCACCGACGGCCAAAGCGTTACCTCGCTGTCGATGGTGATGGACGGTGTGCTCCAGCCGAACATAAGTTATGCGCTGGCCGGCACACCCTGCGACCTTGCAGTCGCCCAGGAAGACGTGTGTACGTACGGGCAGGATCTGCAGCAGCTGTTTCCCCAGGACACTTTCCTGGTTGAAGGCAATTACCACGCATACATCGGTGTCGCGCTGCGCGACGCGGACGGCAGCCCCATCGGCATCGTCAACGCCTTCTGGCACAAGCCCCAGGCCCCATCGCCCGACCGCGACGCGCTGGTGCAGATTTTTGCCAATCGCGTCACGGCCGAGCTGGTGCGCCTGCGGCGTGACCGCGAAATCCAGCGCCTCAACGAAACGCTGGAGCAGCGGGTGAACGAGCGCACCGAACAGCTCAAAGCCACCAACGCGGAACTTGAATCCTTCGGCTACTCGGTCTCACATGACCTGCAGTCACCGCTGCGCAGCATCGAGGGCTTCAGCGTGCTGCTGGCGCGCCGGCTCAAGGGGCGCCTGAGCGAGGAAGAGGAGCGCCTGTTCGATCGCGTCCGCGGCAACGTTGTGCGCATGCATGAGTTGATCAATGACCTGCTGGCGCTTGCACGCGTCAGCAAAGGCAAGCTCAGCCTCCAGGAGGTTGACCTCAGCACCATGGCGCGGCAGGTCGTTGCTCAGGAAAAGCAACGCGATCCTCGGCGACAAGTGCAGGTCACCATTCAGCCCGGCATCAGCGAGCATTGCGACAGCAAACTTGCCCGCATCATTCTGGAAAACCTGATCGGCAATGCCTGGAAATATTCGCGGCAACGCCCCGACGCGAAGATTGAGTTCGGGCAGCTGACAGATCGCGAAGACGGCCGGAAAATGCTGTTCGTCCGCGACAACGGCGCAGGTTTCAACATGGCCTATGCAGACAGCCTGTTCAAACCTTTTCACCGGCTGCATCATGAAACCGAGTTCGAAGGCAGCGGCATCGGCCTGGCCACGGTGCACCGCATTCTGGAGCGGCACGGCGGAGTGATTCGCGCCGAGTCGACCGAAGGCTCCGGGGCCTGCTTTTATTTCTCGTTCGATCCCGCTTCGGCCCCACGGCCGTTTGAAACGACGTAGAACGCAAGCACCACACAGCCTGACCGGCCGGAGGGTTCACACCCGCGGTGACGCGACATGTTCAGGCCGGATGCCGATACCCACCGCATAGGCGGGCAAGGCCTGCAGCGCAGGAAAGCGGTTGATCACGCGCAACGGCCAGGGCACTGGCAGCGGCGAGGTGTCCTGCCCCGCAGCGCTTGCCAGGACAGGGCTCAACACGCGGTTCTGTATGGCCACCTGTACAGCCTGTGTGACGCGCGTGGCAAACAGCCGCCGTTCCTGAACCTGGGCCAGCAGCTGCGTCAAAGCATAGGCGGTCACCGCCGGATCGGCGAGTGCCCGTGCCAGGATATTGGCCGCCGCCACCGCATCCTGTATCGCCAGGTTGATACCCACACCGCCAATGGGCGACATGGCATGTGCCGCGTCACCGATGCACAGCAGCCCCGGCCGGTACCAGCGCTCGAGCCGGTCCACCGTCACGCTAAGGAGCTTGATGTCGTCCCAGCTCGCCAGCAAATGAACACGGTCAGCAAACAGGGGAGCGACTTTCAGCAAATCGGCCTTGAAGGCGTCCAGCCCGCGCAGTTGCAGGGCTTGCATGCCGCCTTTCGGAATCACATACGCACATTGCCAGTAACTGCCTCGGTTGATCATCGCCAGGAACAGCCCGCGGCCGATACGGCCGCCAGTGCCGGGGGGATCAGTCGGGGCCATCGGCAGACGCAGCCACAACACGTCAATGGGTGCGCCGAGATCGCGTACCTTCAGGCCGGCTGCCTTCCGAACCTCAGAGCGTCGGCCATCGGCACCAATGACCAGTGCCGCGCTGACTTGAAGTTGTCCTTCAGGCGTTTGTGCCAAAACGCCGGTGACCAGGCCCTTCTCCGCATCTTCGACGATATCGGTGACTTCGGCATTCTGGATCAGGCGAAAGCCCGGATAACGTTCGGCCTCGTCACGCAGAAAATCGAGGAACTCCCATTGCGGCATCATGGCAATGAACGGGCTGTGGGCGCGGATGCGGGAAAAATCCGCCAGCACTGTCTCTTTGCCGCCGATGACCGCGCGCAACACCTGGACGGCATCGTGCGGCAAGGCCAGGAATTGCTCGAGCAGCCCCAGCTCATGGATCACCTGCAGGGTAGACGGGTGAACCGTGTCACCCCGAAAATCACGCAGGAAATCGGCATGCTTTTCCAGGACGACAACGTCGACACCGGCGCGCGCGAGCAAAAGGCCCAGCATCATGCCTGCCGGGCCGCCGCCAGCGATGCAGCATCGTGTTGTAAGTAGATTCAACGGGGCTCCTCCAGCGCAGACAGGCAGCTTAGCCGCTTGTGTGTGCCAGAGCAACCGTCCTCAAAAGCACACGACAGCCCCGAGGAACCTGCCGCCCTGCCCGGCCTCCCCGACCAGGTCGGCGGACATCAGGCAGGCATGGTTGTCGTTGCGGAAAAGCGCAACGGGCATGAGTTACCTCATGGCAAACAGGTCGGGAATGGACAGCGGCCCGCTGTTGGCAGCTTCGCGCCAGCGGGCCAGCAAGGGGTGCACGGCCGCCCACACACCCGCGCAGTCGTGGGGGTGCGCCTGGGCGTCGAGATAGATAAGGCCCAGGTGATGTGCCAGGGCAAAGGGCCGCGAGTGTGTCGCGTGATGCTGCGCCACTCCGACCAGCACCGGCGGCGAAGCCAGCCCGGCGCATGCGGCGGCCACCTTGTCGAGCAGCGGCAGATCGCGCTCGGGCTCGCCGGAAAGCAGCAGCACGATGTGCGAGTAGTCAGGCACGAAAGCGCGCGTGAGAGGCACGGCCAGCCCCTTGCGCGACATGGCGATGACGCGTAGTACGCGGTCGTCGTCGTTGAAATCCACATAGTCGGTGCCGACATCCAGCCCCTCATCACCCGCGAAGCGCCGGCGCACCAGCGGCTGCTGGTGCCGCGCGGCAAGCCATCGCGCGAACTCGAACGAGGGGGAAGCCGCCGCCGCGCACACCAGAATGCGCTGGAATGCGTCAGGGTTGGTTTGCTGCGCCGCACCGGGGTGGCCCAGGGGCGTGGAGAGCTGGCGCCAGACGGCGGGCGGCGAGTACTGCACGCCGTTTTCCATGCTCTGGCGCAGGCGTGCCACGCGCCGGGCCATGGATTCGGGTTCTTCGTTCGTTTGCACGATGGCCATGGACCACGGGCCGCTCAGCAGCCGTGGACCGCGGCTGGAATGGACGATACGAAGGGAGTGATGACGCGGGTCCGCCGCGAGTCGGTCCGTCAGCCGCAGCAGCGCGTGGCCAGGCCCTTCCTTCCACTGCACGAACCAACCCGATTGGTACAGCAGCGCGGTGTGGATGCCGACGGGCACGTTGTGGCGTACCGCGCTGGCGCGGATGCGCTCCATCTCTGCGTACACGCCGGCGCCGATACAAGCTTCGCTCGCGTAGACGATGCGCACAACGCTCTCCTGCGGCTCTACGCATACCTTGCTGTTAAGTCGCATGGCATAAGTCTGCCTTGGTACTCAGCGGTTCCAGTTGCTCCAGATCAACCGGACCAACATCTTCGGATACCGGAAGAAATATCACCCGCCTATGTTTTCTGGCAACGCCGGTGTGTTCGGGCTGCATCACCGGCAGTGGGGGCGCCTGATGCAGCACGCCGGGACGGCTCAGGACCGCTCGCGGCGCTCGTCTACAAGCAAAAACCTCTGTTTGCCCTTGTATCGTGGGCGTAAGTAGCTATAAAAACAATAGCAGCCTCAGAATGCTAGGATTTCTGCACCCTGCACTGCCGAGAACTTCCCATGACAAACCCGCTGGACGTCGTCACTTTTGGCGAAGCCATGATGCTGCTGGTGGCCGACCGCCCGGGCCCCCTTGAAGACGCCTCTTCTTTTTACAAACGCACGGCAGGCGCTGAAACCAACGTGGCCATCGGCCTGTCACGCCTGGGCCTGAAAGTGGGCTGGGCCAGCCGCCTGGGCACGGACATGATGGGGCGTTACCTGATCAAGGCCATGACGGGCGAAGGCATCGACTGTTCCCATGTGGCGCTGTCTCCCGAACATTCGACGGGCTTCATGCTCAAGGGCAGCGTGCTTGACGGCAGCGACCCGCCTGTGGAATACCACCGCAAAGGCTCGGCCGCCAGCCACATGAGCGCCAGCGACATGGATACCGCCTGGCTGCTTTCGGCACGCCACCTGCACGCCACAGGCGTTTTCCCGGCCATCTCTGCCACCACGCTGCCTCTGGCGCGCCAGAGCATGGATTTGATGCGCGATGCCGGACGCAGCGTGTCGTTTGACCCCAACCTGCGACCTACTCTGTGGGCCACACCTGAACACATGCGAGAAGCCATCAACGACCTCGCGGCGCGTGCCGACTGGGTGCTGCCGGGCCTGGAAGAAGGCCACTTCCTGACGGGCGAAAGCACCGCCGAAGGTGTTGCCCGCTTTTACCTGGACCTCGGCGTCAAGCTGGTCGTCGTCAAGCTCGGCAGCGAAGGCGCTTACTTCAGCGGCGAGGGCGCCAGCGGCTATGTGACCGGTTTCCCAGTCAAGAAAGTGGTAGACACCGTGGGCGCAGGCGATGGATTTGCGGTGGGCGTGATCAGCGCCCTGCTGAGCGGCCTGGACATTCAGGCAGCCGTCAAGCGCGGAGCCTGGATTGGCGCGCGTGCAGTACAGGTGCTGGGCGACACCGAAGGCCTGCCAACACAGGCTGACCTGGCACAGGCTGGGCTCTGAGGCGCAATGCCGCACCCGGCGGCGGCACCCCTTACAACGGTAGAGGTGCAGGCGGTCCTTGACCGTCATGCGGCGGCGTTGCTGCTGGCCGCCAACGGTGCTAATGTGCCAGCCCGCTGACCACCGTCACCAGCGCAATCCCCACCGCCAGCCAGGCGATCTGCGCAAACGTTTCTGCGGCACTCAAGCGCTTTTGCAGTTGCGGAATCAAATCGGCCAGGGCCACGTAGACAAAGCTGCTGGAGGCCACCACCAGGAAATACGGCAGCCAGTCGTGCAGCATGTCCACCAGGGCGTAGCCGACCAGCCCGCCTATCGCTGTCACTGCGCCCGCCAGTGAAACCTTGACCAGGGCGATGCGCTGGTTGCTGGAGGTTTGGCGCAAAACCACCAAATCGCCCATGTGGTGGGGAATTTCGTGCGCCAGCACAGCCAGCGCGGTGATGACACCCAGACGCATGTCGGCCACAAAAGCAGAAGCGATCAGGATGCCGTCGCCAAAAGCATGCACGCTGTCGCCGGTCAACACAGCCCAGCTGCCGGATTGGGCATCGTGGTTGTGGCTGCCATGGTGGTGGTGGTGGCCCAGCGGAGACGGAGTGGTTTCGACGCGCTCTGCGGTGACCGAGTTTTCGGTGCGCACGGACGCGAGCAGGTGATCCGGACCAGCCTCGTGCGGGTCATGATGCTCGTGGCCATGGTGGTAGAGCTCGGCCTTGTCGAGCAGGAAAAAAAACACCAAGCCCACCAGCAAGGTGGCAAAAAGCTCGTGGGCGCCGGCCTGGCTCTCAAACGCCTCAGGCAGCAGGTGCATGAAGGCTGTCGCCAGCAACGCGCCTGCAGCCAGGCTCAACATGTGCGTGGTGTAACGCGCAAGAACACCAAAGCTGAGCACGGCCGCGAGCCAAACGCTGCCAATGCCGGCAGCCAGGGTGCCGGCCAAAATTGCTATCAATGTCATAGCTACTTGCGCTCGCTCTCAAAGGGCTGGAGCCCAAAATCATTCAAAAATATCCGTGGAGGTTACACCACAGACGACAAAACCCCGGGCGAGGCATCCAATGCCTGCGGCCGGGGTTGCTTTGATCTTATCAACTGTGTCAACCCCGGGATGGCCCCCACGGTTGCTCACTTCGTGTAGCTCCCGAGGCCTTGCAGGCCGCCGCTCGCCAGAGGCTTCGCTTCTGTCGCCTGTCCAAAGCTGCTCAAGCAGCTTTGGAGCCGCAGGCTCCAGCCCCTCGGGGGCCGCTGCGCCTGCGGGCCGGCTAAGCCGGACCGCGGCCCTGGCTTGCTGAAGAGTTCGGTGGGCATAACCAGCAGGGGCCGCGGATCTGGCTTAGCCAGTCCGCAGGCGCCGCCCCCTTGAGGGGGGAACGGGCTACACGCAGTGAGCCTGGACGGGGGTGTTTTTAAACCACGCCGTTGGCCTTGAACCACGCCAGAGCGCGTTTCCAGCCGTCCTCTGCCGCCTCCTTGCGGAAGCTGGGGCGGTAGTCGGCATGGAATGCGTGCGGGGCATCAGGGTACACCACAAATTGCGAAGCCTTTGCCGCTGTGCTGCCGCCGGCAAGGGCGAGCTTCATCTTATCCACCGTGTCAAGGGGGATGCCGCTGTCCTGCCCACCGTACAGGCCCAGCACCGGGCCGTTCAGAATGGGTGCAAGGTCGATCGGGTGTTTCGGTGTGAGGTCGGTGCTGGCACCAACCAGCCGGCCATACCAGGCAACACCGGCCTTGACGTTGGGGTTGTGTGCGGCATAGAGCCAGGTGACGCGGCCACCCCAGCAAAAGCCGGTGATGCCGACCTTCGCCGTATTGCCGCCGTTGGCGCCGGCCCATTTCACGGCACCGTCGAGGTCGGCCATGACCTGCGCATCCGGCACCTTGGCGACGACCTCGGCCATCAGCTTGGCGATTTCACCGTACTTTGTCGGGTCGCCCTGGCGGGCATACAGCTCGGGGGCAATGGCCAGGTAGCCGGCCTTGGCAAAGCGGCGCGCGGTGTCTGCAATGTACTCATGCACCCCAAAAATTTCCTGGATCACCAGGATCACCGGTAGGTTGGTCTTGCCTGCTGGCGCCGCGTAATAGGCGGGCACCTTGAAACCGTTGACTTCAAAGGTGGTTTCACCGGCTTTCAGGCCGTCAGCCGACGTCTTGATGGCCGTCTGCGCCATGATGGGCAGGGCTGTCGCGGCATAACCAACGCCGAGCGCAGTCTTCAGTGCCGTGCGGCGGGTGGCGCCGCTTTCCGTGCTTTGGCCGGGCAAAAGGGAATCAAACTCGTTTTTCTGATTGCTATTGAGCATGGTGGTTTCCTCTGGGGTGGTTAAATCAACCCTCGGAGTCTAAGCAGGTGCAGAAGTTCTTGCCCGCACGGGGAATACAACGGTATCTTCCAGCCAACAGGCCCACGATACTGGCCGCTAAAACCATTGACGAACGATTATTTTCTGTCTTGACAGAAATTTCAGACGGTATATATTCGAAGCCATGGAACTCAGCACTGTCGCCCGCAAATTCGTCGTCCACTGGGGAGAAATGGGCACAGCGTGGGGCGTCAACCGCACGGTGTCGCAAATCCATGCCCTGCTGTTTTTCCACGGCCGCCCGCTGCATGCCGAGGAAATTGCCGACACCCTGACGGTGGCCCGCTCCAATGTGAGCACCAGCCTCAAGGAACTACTGAACTGGAACCTCATACGCACAACCCAGTTGCTGGGCGACCGGCGCGATTATTACGAAACCTCGCTCGATGTCTGGGAGCTGTTCCGCACCGTGGTGCGCGAGCGCAAGGAACGCGAGTTCGATCCCACCGTGCGCATGCTGCGTGAGTTGGTGAAGGAAGAAGGCTTTGGGGCAGAAGCCGCCGATGCCCAGGACCGCGTGCGTGAAACCCTGAGGCTCATGGAGTCCCTGGGCCTGTGGGCCGACGAAATGCTGCGCCTATCCCCCGCCACGCTGGAAAAGGTTTTGCGCATGGGTGCCAGCGTGCAAAAGTTTGTCCGCGGTGGCGATGCCGGACCTGCGGATCCTTCGGAGCTGCTGCCGCCCACTTTTTAATCCGGAGATCCTTTTTTTGGAAATTAATTTCTGTTTGTACTGAAATTTCTAAAGGAGAAAAAATGACTACCGCGAATGACTTCACCAACTTGGGCAATACCCGCTACGACCGCTTCAAGGCCGGGCTCGCCCATGCCACCTATCCGCTGACGCTGTACTACGAATCGGCCTGTCCCCTGTGCAATGCGGAAATGACCAATCTCATGCTCCGCAACACCGAAGGCCGTCTGCGTTTTGCCGATGTGTCGGCACCGGAGTTCAACGACGTTCCGGCCGGCACAACGATGCAGGACCTGCTGGACCTGATCCATGCACGCACCGCCGACGGCCGTGTGATCAAGGGGGTCGAGGTGTTCCGGCTGGCCTATGAAGCCGTGGGACTGAAAGGGATCAGTTCCGCCATGCGGCTGCCCGTGCTGCGTCCGCTTGCTGAATGGGCCTACCCCGTGCTGGCCCGCAACCGGCACCGCATTCCCCGCCGGCTTGTCGGCCTGCTTTTTGAAGGTGCGGCACGGCGCGCGGCTGAACGCGCGGCCGGTGCACGCTGCAATTCCGGAACCTGCTCACTTTAATCAAGAAAGGACATCCTCATGAATGCCAACCTCTTCTTTGTTTCGCTGCTGATTGCGCTGGTCGGACCGATCATTGCCATCACCTACCTGCGCCCCATCCTGTACAAGGTGCTGCGCATGCTGTGCGATGCTGATGGCGGTGCCGAGTTCTGGATACGCTGCGCCTACCTGCTCGCCGTGTCCGGCACGCTGCTTCTGATGCTGACCTTCGGCGAGTTCAGCAACAGGCACGACGTCGTCGACACCGTGCGGCGCTCGCTCTGGCTGGTGCTTGCGGGTGTGTTTCTCACCGTGGCCATCATCTCGCGCAATGTCTGGACGCAGGTGCGGCAGTGGATTGCAGCGCAACGGGTAGATGCCACAGCCCGCGCCATCGAAGCTGTCCGCGGCGATGCACCGGCCACGCCTGAGTCGGCCTGAAAACATCTGTACCGCTTCACATGAACCAGCCCGAAAGGCCGTGCCATGTTGTCTCGCACAAGTCAAAGCAGCATTGAAACCAAAAGCGCGAAACCCCGGCCCCCGCATGTGCACTGGGAAGACCTGGTGCCCCTGCGCCGCCGCGAGATTGCACTGAACCTCGGCTTGTCGGCCCCCTGGCTTGCGGCCTCACTGTGGGCCGCACAACAAGACCTTTACCTGGTGGCCATGCCCTGCTCTGCCGTGTTTTTCCTGACAGCCCTGAGGCAAGCGCATGACAGCTATCACGCCAGCATCGGCGTGCCCCGCAAATGGCTGGACGCCGTCCTGCTGATGCTGACACTCACCATGCTGTGTGCCACCCACGCCATACGCCACACACATCTTGTGCATCATCGCAACCCCTTGGGCAACGGCGACGAAGAAGGCGGCTGGGCACGGCAACCTGCATGGCGTGCCTTGGCGCTGGGCCTGCTGTTCAGCATACGTACTCATGGGCAGGCGCTGCGTACAGGCAGCCGGCGTACCAGACTGTGGGTCTGTCTGGAGCTCGCGCTGATCGCAGCGGTGTGGCTGGCTGCTATGGTGAGCGATCAAGCCTGGCTGCGCTACCACGTGGTCGCCATGATCGGCTCGAATGCGCTGGTGGGCTTTTTTGCGGTGTGGAGCGTACACCATGGCTGTGATGCAAAGGATGTGTTCGCCCGCACCGAGCGGCACCCCTGGGTCAACCGACTGACCGTCAACCTGCTTTATCACGTGGAGCATCACCTCTACCCGGCCGTGCCGGCGAACCACCTGCCCGTGCTGGCGAGCCGGCTCGATGAGGTTGCGCCTGAATGGACCGGTGTACGGGTTCTCGGTCAGGCAGAGGCTGCCGTGGCGTTGCAGCCGCGGCGGCGTACGGCATAAGGGCCGTTCAACCGGCCCATGCCAAAGCGCTCAGTGTGCCTTTTCCCAGTTGGCGCCGATCCCGATCTCGGCCAGCAGCGGTACCTTGAGCTCGGCCACACCGGCCATCAGACGCGGGATTTCGGTGCGCACCCATTCGACTTCGGCCTCGGGCACTTCAAACACCAGCTCGTCGTGCACCTGCATGATCATTTTGGTGGCACGCTTTTCCGCATCCAGCACATCCTGCACCTTGACCATGCTGAGCTTGATCAGGTCGGCCGCGGTGCCTTGCATGGGCGCGTTGATGGCTTGCCTTTCGGCGGCCTTCTTGCGCGGGCCGTTGCCGCCGGTGATTTCCGCCAGATACAGCTGTCGGCCAAATACGGTTTCGACAAAATGGTTCTTCTGTGCAAACGCCACGGTCTGCTCCATGTAGTTCTTCACGCCCGGATACCGTTGGAAATATTTGTCGATGTAGGCCGCAGCGGCCTTGGTCTCAATCCCGAGGTTGCGCGCCAAGCCAAAACTGCTCATGCCGTAGATCAGGCCGAAGTTGATGACCTTGGCGTAGCGGCGCTGCTCGCTGCTGACCTGATCGAGTGCCACGCCAAACACCTCGGCAGCGGTTGCGCGGTGCACGTCCAAGCCATCGGTGAAAGCGCGCAACAAGGCCTCGTCGCCGCTGAGGTGCGCCATGATGCGCAGCTCGATCTGGGAATAGTCGGCACTGGCGATCACGCTGCCTGCAGGCGCCACAAAAGCTTCGCGCACGCGCCGACCTTCAGGCGTACGCACCGGGATGTTCTGCAGGTTGGGATCGTTGCTGGACAGTCGGCCCGTCACCGCGACGGCTTGTGCGTAATGCGTGTGAACCCGGCCCGTGCGCGGCAGCGCGAGCTGGGCCAGCTTGTCGGTGTAGGTACCCTTGAGCTTGCTGAGCGAGCGATGCTCTAGCAGCTTGGCTGGCAGCGGGTAGTCCTCGGCGAGTTTTTCCAGCACCTCCTCGTCGGTGCTGCGCGCGCCGCTCGGCGTTTTCTTGATGACGGGCATGCCCAGCTTGTCAAAGAAAATTTCACCCAGTTGCTTGGGGCTGCCCAGGTTGAAAGGCTGGCCAGCGATCTCATAGGCCTCGGCCTCGAGTTGCAGGATGCGCTGGCCCAGTTCGTGGCTTTGCACGGCCAGCATGGGCGCGTCGATCAACACACCATTGCGCTCGATGCGGTACAGGGTTTCGCTGCTTTTGATCTCCAGCTCATAGATAAAACGCAGCTTGTCGTTGGCCTGCAGCCGCGGCCAGAGCACACGGTGCACGTCCAGCGTCTGGTCCGAGTCTTCACACGAGTATTCGGCGGCCTTGGCGATGTCCACCTGGTTGAACTTGATCTGGTGCGCGCCTTTGCCGCACAGGTCTTCGTAGTTGATGCCACTGCGTCCGACATGGCGCACGGCCAGGCTGGCCAGGCCGTGCGGCTTGGTCACTTCGAGCACATAACTCTGCAGCATGGTGTCGTGCGTATAACCCTGCACTTCAATGCCGTGGTTGGCAAACACATGCCGGTCGTACTTGACGTGTTGGCCGAGTTTGGCTTTGCTCGGGTTTTCCAGCCAGGGCTTGAGCCGTGCCAGCACCTCATCGCGCGGTAACTGTTCAGGCGCGTCAGGGTAATCGTGCGTCAGCGGGATGTAGGCCGCCTCGCCCGGCGTGACGCTGAAGCTCAGGCCGACGATCTGGGCCAGCATTTCGTCCAGCGAAGTGGTTTCGGTGTCCAGCGCCACCAGCTCGGCGGCTTCGATTTTCGCGAGCCAGGCGTCGAACATCGCCCAGTCCAGCACGGTGTCGTAACGCAGGTTGGTGGCCCGCTCGGCCAGCGGCGTGGCCAGAAAGGCCGGTTCGTCAAACAGCCCCGGCTCGTCGGGCGAGGCCGCAGGCGCGGCGCGGCCCTGGCGGTGGGTTTCCGGTCCTGCCGGCAGCTCGGCCGGGGCATTCTGGGCGTCTATGCTGCGGACCAGGCCCTTGAAGCCATATTTATCATAAAAAGCCTTCAAAGCCTCCGTCTGCTGGGCGCCAGCAGCTATTGATTCCATAGCAGGCAGGCCCTCAATGTAATCCTGCAGTTCGCAGTCTTTCTTGATGGTCAGCAGCTCGCGTCCTTTGGGCAGCCAGTCCAGGGACTGGCGCAGGTTGTCGCCGACCACGCCCTTGATCTCGCCGGCATGGGCCACCAGCGCGTCGAGCGAGCCGTATTCGAGCAACCATTTCACTGCCGTCTTGGGCCCCACCTTGGGCACACCGGGCACGTTGTCCACCGCATCGCCGACCAGGGTCTGATAGTCCACCATCAGGCGCGGCGGCACGCCGAACTCGGACTCGACACCGGCCAGGTCGCGCCGGCGGTCGTTCATGGTGTCGATGACGGTGATGTGTTCGTCCACGAGTTGGCTCAGGTCTTTGTCGCCGCTGGAGATGATGACTTCAATGCCCTGCTTAGACGCCATGCAGGCCAGCGTGCCGATCACGTCGTCGGCTTCCACGCCAGGCACGTCCAGTACCTTCCAGCCGAGCAGGCGCACCACTTCATGAATGGGTTCGACCTGGCTGCGCAGGTCGTCGGGCATGGGCGAGCGCTGGGCCTTGTATTCCGGGTAAAGCGCATCGCGAAAGGTCGGGCCCTTGGCATCGAACACACAGGCCGCGTAGTCGGCCCGGACGTCCTTGCGCAACTTCTGCATCATGTTGACCATGCCGCGGATGGCCCCCGTTGCGGGGCTTTGAGGGTCACCAGGGTTGGCCCGCAGGTCCGGCATGGCATGAAATGCGCGGTACAGGTAACTGGATCCGTCCACCAGCAGAAGTGTTTTTTTATCGGTGCTCATGGCTAGGGTCTGCTCACACTATTTATGCAAGTGCGAATATGGTTAAAACAGCGCCAATCTAGGCGCGCGACGACGCTCAGCCTGGGCGGCTGAGCTAGGAGTGCAACAACGAGTGGTGCTGTTTTAACCATATTCCCTTCGGGTTGCGGCCAAAAAGGCCATGCGCAGCGTTGCAAAGCCTGGCCGGGCGCTGCCCGTAGCCGTCGGGCCGCGAAGTGACCCGGCGAAGGGCAGCATTGGCGCTGCTGCGCTGTACAGCTTCGCGCACGGACGCTTCGCAGCGCCGCCCGGCTGCATTTTGCGCCTCGCGCATGACCTTTTTGACTCGCAACGCATCTTGCATAAATAGTGTGAGCAGACCCTAGATTGTCACCGTTTTGCCGCCTGTATCCAGCGACACGCCAGCCCCCTACAATGCAGGCATGCAACACCCTCTCTGCTCCCTTCTGCTCGCGGCAACGGCTGCTTTGTCATGCGCCCCGGCGCTGGCCCAGACGGTGGCGCCGGCAGCGGCGCCCGCGCCTGCCCTGGAGCCCGGAACC
This sequence comes from Polaromonas sp. A23, assembly GCF_002001015.1. Taxonomy (GTDB): domain Bacteria; phylum Pseudomonadota; class Gammaproteobacteria; order Burkholderiales; family Burkholderiaceae_C; genus Polaromonas. The sequence continues at coordinate 31,885 of NZ_MUNO01000045.1, forward strand.
AACCCGACCAGCCGCAGGCCCGAACCAGCCATCCAGCGCATTCGCACCGAAGATGCGGGCTCGCGTATCGATGAGATACGTGTCGGCGGCGAGACGCAAAGCATCACGGTGCAGCCCAAGACAAACGTGCCAGCCTACGAGGTTCTTCCCTCCGACGGCACCAAGGGCGGCGGCACGGGCCCGTCCACCTCCGGCGCCGGCACCACCGGCAAACGTGTCTGGAACGTGCTCAAGTTCTAGGTTCCGGTCAGTTTCAGCATGGCCGTTTACACCGAAGTCTCGTTTGACGAGGCCGCCCCTCTTTTGCAGTCGCTCGGTCTGGGGCAGCTGCAAACCATTGATGCCTGCTCCGGTGGCATCGAAAATACCAACTATTTTGTTGACACCGACCAGGGTCGCTACGTCCTGACCCTGTTCGAACGGCTGGGGTTCGAGCAGTTGCCGTTTTACCTGCACCTGATGAAACACCTGGCACAGCGCGGCATTCCGGTGCCCGAGCCGCGTGCTGCCGTGACGACAGACGCTGGCAGCCTGGCCGGCGACATCCTGCACAAACTTAAAGGCAAACCGGCCGCCGTGGTTGACCGCTTGCGCGGCCGCAGTGAGCTGTCGCCCTCATCCGCCCACTGCACAGCCGTGGGCGACATGCTGGCGCGCATGCATCTGGCGGGGCAAGATTACCCGCGCCAGCAGGCCAATCTGCGTGGTTTGCCCTGGTGGAATGAAACTGTGCCGGTGGTTCTGCCCTACCTGAACCCCGAACAGGCCAGCCTGATCCAGTCCGAGCTGGCCTATCAAAACCATGTCGCTGCCTCGTCTGCGTTCCACGCCTTGCCACGCGGCCCTGTCCACGCCGACCTCTTTCGCGACAACGTCATGTTCGACAGCGAAGACGGCCGTTTGCACCTGACCGGGTTCTTCGACTTCTACTTCGCCGGCTGGGACACCTTGCTGTTTGACATTGGCGTCAGCCTCAACGACTGGTGCGTGGATCCGGACACGGGTGCGTGCGATGTCTCGCGCTCGGCCGCTTTCATGGCCGCCTACCAGGCCGTGCGCCCGCTCACCGGGCAGGAGCGCAGCCTGCTTCCGGCCATGGAACGGGCCGCAGCCCTGCGCTTCTGGATCTCGCGGCTATGGGACTTTCACCTGCCGCGCGAAGCTGCGCTTTTGCAGGCGCACGACCCCACGCATTTTGAACGCGTGCTGCGCCAGCGGGTGAACCATCTCTGCAGCCCGCGGCCCTGATCCGTTCTTTCCGGCTGGCGTGCCGGAGCCGGCATGCCGTTCTTTTTGGGAGCAAAGAGCCCAATCGGCGTTAAATTGTTCACCGAGTCAGCCTTTTTAATCGTGCCCGTCGAACCCGGACCGATCTGAACCACTCAACATGCAATCCAAGAAATGAAACTAAACATCGTTCCCGCGCGTACTGGCATCACATGGGTCAAACTCGGCATACAAACCTTCTTCAAGCAACCGCTGGCAATGGCAGGCCTGTTCTTCATGTACATGGCGGCGGCCACGCTGGCTTCGTTGATTCCGTTCGTCGGCGTCGTCTTGGCCCTGGCTATCGTACCGGCAGCGACGCTGGGCCTGATGGCCGCCACACAGGAAGCTGCCAAGGGCCGCTTTCCGATGCCCACCATCTTGATCAGCGCCTTCCGCACCGGCAAGCAGCGCGTGCGCGCCATGCTGGTGCTGGGTTTTCTTTACGCGGCCGCCTGCCTGCTGATTGTTTCCGTGGTACCGCTGTTTTTCGAGGTACCGGCCAGCCGCGAAGCCGCCCTGACACCCGGAATGCAAGGGGCCATGCTCGCGATCATGGTTCTGTATCTGCCGATTTCCGTACTCTTCTGGCATGCGCCCGCTCTGGTGCACTGGCACGGTGTTTCACCTGTCAAAAGCCTGTTTTTCAGTGCTGTGGTCTGTTTCAGGAATGCAGGTGCTTACGTCGTGTTTGGCCTGGCCTGGATGGTGGTTCTGATGCTGATCGGCATGCTGGTGAGTCTGCTGGCTGGTTTGCTGGCCAGCCCCGATGCTGCCGCCGCAATCGTCATGCCCGCCGCGCTGCTGATGGCGGCCATGTTCTCGACCTCGCTATATTTCACCTTCGAGGGCAGTTTTGACGCTTCCCCGGACGACAACCCGAACAACAACGATCACCCCGACAACAACCCCACCCCCGGAGATACGCTATGACCCAGCACCTGCTGCAAGGCCGCCAGGAAAAAGAAATTTTGTGGTTTCAAAGGCGCGATGCGCTCAAGGCAGCCGCTGCCTGGGTGGCCTTGGGAGGGTTACCGGCCGCCATGGCCCAACAGCGCAGCAACATTGTGCAATTGACGGGGGACGCCACCATCAATGGCAGCCGCCTGAGTCCGCAACAGGCGATCCAGACCGGGGATGAAATCCAGACCGGTCCCGGCTCCAACCTCGTGTTTGTCATCGGCAATTCGTCGTTCCAGGTTCGCCAGAATTCGCGCCTGTCCGTTGAACGCGGCAGCACGCTGAATGCCGTCAGCGTGTTGCGTCTGCTGACAGGCGCCGTGGCCAGCGTGTGGGGCAAGGGGGTGAACCGCTCCATCATCATGCCAACACTGACGGCCGGCATACGAGGCACGGGCGTGTACTCCGAAATTTTTGCCGACCAGGGCAACCGCAACTACTTCTGCAACTGCTACGGCACCGTCGACCTGAGCGCTGGCAATGACAAGCAGCTGTCCCAGGCCCAGTACCACCAGGCGTTCTGGGCCGACCCCGAAGCCCGCAACAACGGCCGCCTGTTGTCGCCTGCCCGGGCGCTGAACCATACCGACGAAGAACTGGAGTTTCTCGCCGGACTGGTCGATCAGCGTACCTCCTGGCAAATTGCAGGCAGGAAAGGCATCAAGGACGGCAGCGGGAAAATGACCTACTGATCCGGCCGCACCGGCGCTGCCTGTCAGGCATCGCCGGACGCGTTTTGCAGCCGCCTGACCAGCGCCACGAGTTGCGGCCGCACCTCTGCCATCAGGAATTCCGGCGAAAGATTGAAACCCGGACCGCCGCAGTTCACCACCATGACGGAGCGCCCGCCCGCAGGCCGGAATGCAGCAGCAATGGCGTTAACGTCTTTTTGCCAATCACCGAAGGACGCGCAGCAGCCGTGATCGCGGTAATGCGTCAGCGCCAGTTCCAGCGTCTCACGCGTTTTAGGCCAGGCCTTCTCGTCCTGGACACGAATGCGCTCAAGCAGGGCCTCACGCTCGTTGTCCGAGCAGCCACACAAATAGGCACGCCCCATCGCCGTGCTGGCCAGCGGGATGCGTGAACCTACGTCCAGGCTGAGCGTGAGCGCAGATTCGCTACGGCAGTTTTCCACATAGATCATGCTCAGGCGGTCGCGGATGCCCAGCGAGACCATGGCCTGCGAACTGTCGGCGAGATCCTGCATCAGCGGCCTGGCAAGCTGCCGCATGTCCATGCGCGCCAGCATCGCGCTTCCCAACGCCAGCACCGCACTGCCCAGGCGATAACCCGCGTGACCGTTGGCGTCCTGTGCATGCTCCAGATAGCCGTGCTTGGTCAGCGTGTAGGTCAAACGCGAAATCGTTGACTTGGGCAAGCCACAACGGCGTGCCAATTCCTGGTTACCCAGTGTTCGATCGCGCGAACGAAAAGCACTGAGTACATCCAGTCCGCGTGCCAGTGCCGTCACAAAGTGACGATCTTCCTTGGCGTGAACAGGACTGGCCATTCCGGAAGCCGGCTTTCTGGAAACAGAAGGTTGAGACATCGTTAGTTCTGCATTGCGGAATAAACAACCCGCCATTGTGACACTCAGATAGTCTGTTTAACCCCACAGCTCGGGAAAGCCATAGGTATAAATGTGTCCGAGTGTTTCAAAATCGCGCTGATGGAGTAAGCAGTTAGTTCTGCAATGCAGAACTATCAAACAATGTTAATTAACCAGGAAAATTGATGAAAAACAAGACGATTCATCTCATGGCCAGAGCCCTAGGCCTTGCCGCCCTGCTGTCGTTTGTCCTTCCCGGGCACGCCGCGCCGGGGCGCGAGGATCTGGTGATCGGACAAGTAGCGCCACTGACCGGCGTGATTGCCGGAACCGGCAACGAATATGTGGCGGGCGGCGCTGCGTATTTCGCCTATGTCAACGACAACGGCGGTATTTATGGCCGCAAGATTCGCGTCGCCCTCAAGGACGACAGCTACAAACCCGACCAGACCCTGGCCCTGACGCGCCAGTTGCTGGCTGAAGACAAGCCGCTGGCGCTGTTCGGGTTTGTCGGCACCGGCAACGTGCTGGCCCTGAATAAAAACAAGGTGCTGGAAGATGCAGGCATTGCGCTGCTGGCGCCTTACACCGGGGCCAAGGATTTGCGCGACCCGATGAACCCGCACATCTTCCACATCCGGGCCAGCTACACCGACGAGACCGCGCGCATGGTGGAACATCTGTACACCATCGGCCTGCGCCGCTTCGCCGTGATGTACCAGGACGATCCTTTCGGAAAAAGCGGCTTGGTGGGTGCGGAAAGCGCGATGCAAAAGCTTGGCATGAAGGCCGTGGCCACGGGCGCTTATGACCGCACCAAGCCTGAAGAGGTCGATGCAGCGGTCGCCGCCATTGCGCCAGCCAACCCTGACGCCATCATCATGGTGTCGGTCAACCGGGCCTCTGCTGCCTTCATCAAGAAAATGCGTGCCCAGGGCAGCAAGGCCCGGCTGTTCAGCATCTCGGTGGTGAACTTCAAGGAGCTGCTGAAAAACGCCGGCGAGGACAACGCCCGCGGCATCGGCATCTCCCAGGTCATGCCCTACCCTTATTCCACGCTGGCGCCGGTAGCCCGCGAGTTCCAGACCCTGATGGCCAAATACCAGCCGGACAAAGTGGTCTCCTACGCCAGCATGGAGTCCTTCATCGCAGCCAAAATTCTTGTGGAAGCCATACGCCGCAGCGGTGCCGATCCAACCCGCGCAAAGATCATCAGCCAGCTCGAAAAAATGAACAGCTATGACGTGGGAGGTTTCAAGGTAAGTTTTTCGCCGGAAAACCGTGTCGGCTCGAAATTTGTCGAAGTCACCGTGATCGGGCGAGACGGCAGGCTGCTCAGATAGCGCGGCGCACTTCGAGGATTTCGTACTCGATCGCTTCCCGGTAGGTCCTGGCATCATGCAGCGCCAGGTGCAGCAGGATTTTGGCGGCATGCGCCTTGATGACGCGGGGCAGCAAGGCGCCGACGAGCACGAGCGGCAGCCCCCACCACACATGGCCGGACAGGGCCAGCGCTGCCCCTATCCCGAGTAGCGGCAGCGCAATGCCAATCACGAACAGCCGGTGCTTGACGTATTTCTGCGCGCGCTCAGGGTTCACGATCAGGCGGAAACGGCCCATGGACAGACCGGTCTTGAATTCCTGGTGGCTGACCTCGACGGTGGCATCGTCTGCTTGAGGGTTGGACTCTGTCTCGTTCATTGTTGTCTCGCGGGCGGTTGGTCGTCTGCCTCATCTTAACCAAGGTACCTAAACCACCGTGAGCTTGGCCACGCTCAGCGCCAGCCATTTCACGCCATGTCGCGTGAAATTGATTTGTGCCCGGGCATCGTCGCCGCTACCCTCAAGCATCATCACCCGGCCTTCGCCGAACTTGGCGTGAAACACATTGATGCCAGTCTTCAGCCCATGCGCCGGCGCTTCGCGCTGCACCGGCACTGCCGGGTTGGGAAAACGCTCACCGCCCTGACTCTTTGAAGCAAAAGCGGCTTTAGCCCAATCGCCACGGGCACCAGCAGCTCCTGAATTTGTAGCACCCCAGGCGCCCCCCTGGCCGCCATAGGCCTGCGCGAACCCCTGGTTTTTCGGAGTGATCCATTTGAGCGCTGCCTCCGGCAGCTCATCAAAGAAGCGGCTTTTGAGGTTGTAGCGGGTCTGGCCGTGCAGCATGCGTGTCTGCGAGTGGCTGAGGTACAGGCGCTTGCGCGCGCGCGTGATGGCCACGTACATCAAACGGCGTTCTTCCTCAATGCCGCCCGCATCGCTCAGGGAGTTTTCGTGCGGGAAAATGCCGTCCTCCAGACCGGAGATGAACACGCAGTCGAATTCCAAGCCCTTCGACGAATGAACCGTCATCAGCTGCACGGCGTCCTGCCCGGCCTGCGCCTGGTTGTCGCCGGACTCGAGCGCGGCATGGGTCAGGAAAGCGGCCAGCGGCGACAGCGTTTCACCGGTTTCGCTGTCGGGTGCCAGAAGCTCGGGCAACGGCTCGTCGCTCAGGGGCGCGGACGGGTCCAGCCCCTGGCTGGCCGGCGATTGCGACAGGGCAACCCCGAGTTCATCGACCGGCAAGGCCACGGCATCGCGGCCGAAACCTTCCATGCTGACAAAGGACTCGGCAGCGTTCACCAGCTCGCCCAGATTCTCAAGCCGGTCCTGGCCTTCCTTCTCGAGCTTGTAGTGTTCCTCGAGCCCGCTGTGCTGCAGCACCAGCTCGATGATCTCGCGCAGGCTCAGGCCCGGCGTCTGCTCTCGCAAAACGTCGAGCTTGGCGACGAAGGCGCCGAGGTTGGCGCCGGCCTTGCCCGGCACGGCGCTGACCGCGTCGTGTAGAGAACACCCCGAGGCGCGCGCCACATCCTGCAATTGCTCGATGCTGCGCAATCCGATGCCGCGCGGCGGGAAGTTGACGATGCGCATGAAGCTGGTGTCGTCATGCGGGTTGTCCATCAGGCGCAAATAGGCCAGCGCATGCTTGATCTCGGCGCGCTCGAAAAAGCGCAGGCCACCGTAGACGCGGTAAGGGATGCCGTTGTTGAACAGTGCGGTCTCCATGACCCGGCTTTGCGCATTGCTGCGGTAGAGCAGCGCAACTTCCTTGCGCTCCGTGCCGTCGCGCACCAGTTGCCGCACCTCATCGACAAACCACTGGGCTTCAGCGAAATCCGAAGTGGCTTCGAAAACACGCACCGGCTCACCCGGGCCGGCTTCGGTGCGCAGGTTCTTGCCCAGGCGCTTGCTGTTGTGGCTGATCAGTTCGTTGGCCGAATCCAGGATGTTGCCGAAGCTGCGGTAGTTGCGCTCAAGCTTGATCTGGTGCTGGACGTGGAACTCGCGCACAAAATCAGCCATGTTGCCAACACGCGCGCCGCGAAAAGCATAGATGCTCTGGTCGTCGTCGCCCACGGCAATCACCGATCCGCCCGGCATGGCGTCAGCACCGGATGCGGCATCGTCGCCTTGCCCGGCCAGCATCTTGATCCAGGCGTACTGCAGTTTGTTGGTGTCCTGGAACTCGTCGATCAGGATGTGGCGAAAACGCCGCTGGTAGTGCTCTCGTACCGGCGCGTTGTCACGCAGCAGTTCGTAGCTGCGCAGCATCAGCTCGCCAAAATCGACCACACCTTCGCGCTGGCACTGCTCTTCGTACAGCGCATAAATTTCGGCTTTCTTGCGTGTTTCCTCGTCGCGCACGACCACATCCTTGGCGCGCTGGCCGTCCTCCTTGCAGCCGGCAATGAACCACATGAGCTGCTTGGGCGGAAAACGCTCGTCGTCGATATTGAACTGCTTGCACAGGCGTTTGATCGCAGAAAGCTGATCCTGGGTATCAAGGATCTGGAAGGTGGAAGGCAGGTTGGCGAGCTTGTAGTGCGCGCGCAAGAAGCGGTTGCACAGACCATGGAAGGTGCCTATCCACATGCCGCGCACATTGACCGGTAACATGGCCGACAGGCGCGTCAGCATCTCCTTGGCTGCCTTGTTGGTAAAGGTCACCGCCAGGATGCCGCCGGGCGAAACGTATCCGTTTTGCAGCAGCCAGGCGATGCGGGTGGTCAGCACACGGGTCTTGCCGGAACCGGCGCCGGCCAGGATCAGCGCGTGCGTGCTGGGCAGCGTGACTGCTGCGAGTTGCTCCGGATTGAGGTTGTGCAGGAGGGGGGAGCTGGGGACTTCTGGGAACATCCTCCCATTGTAGGAAGAACACCAGCTCCGTCCGGGCACACAGGATCAGGCTCTAGCTTCCGTCCGTCTTCAGGATGGTCTCGCCCCTGAGCGCGCCAACGTCGCGGATCGCCATGCGGTGACGCTTCCAGCCGGCCCAGGTGCGCCGAATATTCGCCAGCGAAATGCCGTAATAAATCGCCTTGAACACCCGCAGACGCCCCCAGAACGGCGTCTTGCCAAAAATATCGCCGGCCAGCAGCGACAGCAGTGCTTCCTTGACGCGCATAGGGTTGGCGGGATGCATGAACATCTCACGGATGGTCGGGTTGGTCACGCGGTAAATGAACCACGAATACTCGCTCGGGCCCTTGCGCATCATCGCCTCGAAGCTTTTGCGCACCGCAGGCAGGTCGGCCGGCTGGTCAAGCGCGGTCGCCACCAGCTCGGCACCATCGAAGGCGCTGTGCATCGCAAGGTACACGCCCGACGAGAACATCGGGTCGATGAAGGTATAGGCATCACCCAGCATCAGGTAGCGATCGCCCGTCGCGTGGGTGCTGCTGTAGGAAAAATTACCGGTGGCATGCACCGCGTCATCGACCAGCGTGGCATTGGCAAGACGCCGTTTCAGCTCCGGTGCCATCGCGATGGTGTCCATGAAAAACTCGCGCAGCGGCTTTTCGCGCGTCTTCAGGTAATACGGCCAGCACACCGCACCGACGCTGGTCGTGCCATCGGCCAGCGGAATGAACCAGAACCAGCCGTGCGGGAACCAGCAGATGCTGATATTGCCTTCACGCTTGCCTTCCAGTCGCTCCACGTTGGTGAAATGGCCAAACAGGGCCGTGCTGTTGTGCTCCTTGCTTTTTGCCTTGGACTGAAGCTTGTTCGCCAGCAGCGTATCGCGGCCGGAGGCGTCCACCACGAAGCGGGCGCGCCAGCTGCGCTTCGCACCGTCGTTGAGCTCGGCCTGCACAGTGGCGCCTTCCGCGTCAAAGCTCACATCACGTACGGTGCAACCTTCGAGTGTTTTTGCCCCGCGCGTTGCCGCATTGCGGAAAAGCAGCTCGTCCAGCTCAGAGCGCCGCACCTGCCAGGCCGAGGGCATCGATTTATCCCAGGCATCGGCAAATTCGATATAGCTGCAGTGCGCGTGTTCAGGTGACACAAACTCAATACCCCATTTGGGCATGCCGATGCGGTCGACCTGGTCGCGCACCCCCAGGCGTTCAAAAAGTTCCACGTTGGCGGGGAGCAGCGATTCGCCGATGTGAAAACGTGGATGATGCGCTTTTTCCAGCAACACCACGTCACGCCCTTGGGCGGCGAGCAGGGCCGCAATGGTGGAGCCGGCGGGGCCCCCACCCACGATAAGTACGTCGCAGGTGGAAATGGGAGTTTCGTTCATATGGAAAAGCCAGTTGGAGCAAACACATGCCTGGCATGTGCCTGCAATTGCAGAAGGACCCGCAGGGTACCACCGCACACGCGCCGGTACAAACATTTACAGCGGCGCCCTGCCGAAGCCGCCTATATAGATCCGACACAAGCGGGCAGCCATTGAACGCCGCCAGGCCTTCAACAAATCGGGGCGTATTTTTGTGCACTCGCACGGGCCATGCACTGGAAGTGCACAGCCTGCGGACTTTTGGCCCCGCCACGGACTGCTTTTTTGCACCTTTATAGCTAACTGGACGCCCTGGAAGGCCTGTTTCGGCTGGCATGGCTTTTGCTCAGCATAACTTGTCATAACAAGTTGGTGCCCCCATGAATCCCAGGCTTCGCAACACCCCACTGCACGCGGTCCCGGAAAACCCACGGCCCACAGCTGAAGCGGTCATGCAGCCCGAGTCGCCCACGCCCTTGTATGCGCAGATCAAGGACATCCTGCGGGCACGGATTCTTGATGGCAGCTACCAGCCGCACCAGCAGATGCCATCGGAGAGCGAAATGATGGCGCTCTTCAACGTGAGCCGCATCACGGTGCGCCAGGCGTTGAACGACCTGCAGAACGAAGGCCTGATCTTTCGCATGCACGGCAAGGGCACCTTTGTCTCCAAGCCCAAAGCCTTCCAGGACCTGGGCCGGCTGCAGGGTTTTGGCGAGGCGATGCGCCAGATGGGTTATGAGACCTTTGCCCGCGTTGTTTCGATTCGCACCGTCACGCCTACGGCTCAGGTACAGGAGCGGCTCCAGTTGCCGAAAAGGGCGCGCGTGACCGAACTGCAGCGGCTGCGCTTCCTCAACCGCGAGCCGATTTCACTGGACGTTACTTACCTGCCGACCGCGCTGGGCAACCGGCTTGCCAGGGAAGACCTGGCGACCCGCGACGTGTTTGTGATTCTCGAAAACGACTATGGCTTGTCACTCGGCCACGCTGATCTGCAGATCGGCTCAACCCTGGCGGATGACAACCTCGCCACCCAGCTTCGTGTGGAAGAGGGGTCGCCCGTTCTCGTCATCGAGCGCACCACCCACACCAGCGACGGTACACCCGTGGACTATGAGCACCTCTATTACCGCGGCGACGCCTTCCAGTACCGGGTTCGCGTCGATCGCGTTCCCGTCCAGCACGTTTGAACCGAAAGGCACACATGAAAACGATTGAACTCGAGTACGACATCGTGGTGGTCGGTGGAGGCACCGGCGGCCCGATGGCCGCTGTCAAGGCCAAGGAAAAGAACCCGAAACTGCGCGTCCTGTTGGTGGACAAGGCCAACGTCAAGCGCAGCGGCGCCATCTCCATGGGCATGGACGGACTGAACAACGCCGTCATTCCCGGCCATGCCACGCCCGAGCAATACACCAAGGAAATCACCGTTGCCAACGATGGCGTGGTCGACCAGAAAGGCGTGTACGCCTATGCCGCCAACAGCTTCGCCATGATCGAGGAACTCGACAAGTGGGGCATCAAGTTCGAGAAAGACGAAACCGGCGACTACGCGGTGCGCAAGGTACACCACCTGGGCAGCTATGTGCTGCCCATGCCCGAAGGCCACCACATGAAACGGGTGTTGTACCGCCAGCTCAAGCGGGCGCGTGTCGAGATCACCAACCGTGTGGTGGTCACCCGACTGCTCACCGGCCCGTCCGGGGAGGTCGCCGGGGTCATGGGTTTCGACTGCCGCACCGCGGATTTTTATGTCATCAAGGCCAAGTCGGTCGTGATCTGCACCGGCGCTGCCGGCCGGCTCGGCCTGCCGGCTTCAGGCTACCTGTTCGGCACTTATGAGAACCCTACCAACAGCGGCGAAGGCCATGTCATGGCTTACCACGCCGGCGCCGAACTGACCAACTTGGAGTGTTTCCAGATCAACCCGCTGATCAAGGACTACAACGGCCCCGCCTGCGCCTACGTGACGGGCCCCTTCGGCGGCTATACGTCCAACAATGCCGGCGAGCGTTTCATCGAGTGCGATTACTGGAGCGGCCAGATGATGATGGAGTTCTTCAATGAGCTCGAAGGCGGCAAAGGGCCGGTGTTCCTCAAGCTCGACCACCTGGCCGAAGAAACCATCTCGGAGATCGAGCACATCCTGCACACCAACGAACGGCCCAGCCGCGGTCGCTTCCACGAAGGGCGAGGCACGGACTACCGCAAGAGCATGATCGAGATGCACATCTCCGAGATCGGCTTTTGCAGCGGCCACAGCGCCTCCGGTATCTGGACGAACGAAAAAGGTGAATGCTCGATCCCCGGGCTGTACGCCGCCGGCGACTGCGCCAGCATTCCGCACAACTACATGCTGGGCGCGTTTGTCTACGGCAAGTTCTGCGGGGAAAACGCTGCCGACTATGTTTCGGGTATTGAGCAACCGCGTTTCGAGCAGGACAAGGTGGAGGCCGAACGCGAGCGCGTGCTGGCGCCTTTGTCGCGCAGCGAGGGCCTCACACCCTTCCAGGTGGAGTACAAGACCCGCCGCATCGTCAACGACTACCTGCAACCGCCCAAGGTCACGCGCAAGATGGAAATCGGCCTGCAGCGTTTCGACGAGATCCGCGAAGACCTCGATTCCATGATTGCCGCCGACCCGCATGAACTAATGCGCGCCATGGAGGCCCACACCATCCGCGACTGCGCAGAGCTGGCGGCCCGCGCCTCGCTGTTTCGCACCGAAAGCCGCTGGGGGCTGTACCACCTGTGTGTGGACCATCCGGAAAAAGACGACGAGAACTGGTTCTGCCACACCAACGTCACCAGCGACGCGAAGGGCAACGCCGTGTTCCGAAAACGTGCCATCGAGCCCTACGTGGTCGAACTCAACGAGCAGGAAAAGTCGGCCTACCAGCGCCTGCGCGTCGCCCGTCCTGCGCAGGCCGCCTGAATTACACCCCAGGAGAAACACCCATGACCATCGCCATCACCCGAACCCAGGCTCCCGTCGTTGTAGACGAGGACAAATGCATCGCCGACAAGGGCTGCACCGTCTGCGTCGATGTCTGCCCACTCGACGTCCTGGCCATCGACCTGGTGAAGAACAAGGCCTTCATGAAGTTCGACGAGTGCTGGTACTGCATGCCCTGCGAGAAGGACTGCCCCACTGGCGCAGTGCACGTCAACATCCCCTACCTGGTGCGCTGAGGACCTGACCATGAATACCATGACCACCCCCGCCAGCATCCATGAGCGCCTGCGCAGCCCCGATGCAGGCGTGCGCCGGATCGCCGTGATCGACCTGCCTTATACCGACGAGGAGGACGACGTTGCCCCGCTGCTGACCGCAGCCCTGGCCGATACGGATGCGCAGGTGCGCCTGGAAGCCGCAAAAGCCCTGGAGGGTTTCGAGGAAGTCGAAGTGCTGGCGCAACTGGTGCCCCTGCTCAAGGACAGCTCTGCCGAGGTGCGCGAGGCCGTCGCCTACACCCTGGCCGAGTTGAAGCAGCCGGCCTCCGCCACCCCACTGCTGCCCTACCTCGTGGACACCGATCCTGGCGTGCGCGCCGCCGCGCTGCACGCCGTACGCTCCTTGCGCGTCAGCCAGGCTTTCGAACCGGCCCTGAGCTCGCTTCGGCATGACGACGCGATGGTCAGGCGCGCCGCCGTGGGCGTGCTCGGCTACCTGAAAAATCCGCAGGCCATCGGCACCCTGACCCAAGCCGCCGTCCACGATCCGGATCCAGAGGTCCGCCGCGTCGCCGTGGGCGCACTGGGTTATGCCGGCGAATCGGCCGAGATCAGCGTCCACCCCGCGTTGAGCCGTGCCCTTACCGACCCGGCCTGGCAGGTCCGCGAAGAAGCGGCCACCACTTTTGCCAAGCTGGGGTCTGCGCTGGGTGTGCCGGACCTGGTGCGCGCCATGGACGACGACTACTGGCAGGTCCGCGTCAAGGCAGCGCGCAGCCTGGGCAAGCTCAAGGCCAGGGGCGGTGTCGAGGTGCTCTGCCAGGCCCTGCAGCATGCGGTGAGCAACCTGCGCAAGGAGGCGGTGATTGCACTCGGTGAAGTCGGCGACCCGCGCGCCATCACGCACCTGGAGCGTGCCCTCCACGACAACGACCCAGATGTGCGCAAGCTCGCCAAGCTCGCCCTGACCAGCATCCAGATGAGCGGGGCCGTCGCGACAGGAGACATGCCATGACCCACGTCGTCACCGAAGCCTGCATACGCTGCAAATACACCGACTGCGTGGCTGTTTGCCCCGTAGAGTGTTTCCACGAAGGTCCGAACTTTCTGGTGATCGATCCGAAGGTTTGCATCGACTGCGGCGTCTGCATTCCGGAATGCCCGGTCGAGGCCATCGTCGAGGAAAAAGACCTGCCTCCCGGTCAGTTGGAATACCTGGCACTGAACACGGAGCTGGCCGGGAAATGGCCGCTGATCACCCAGTCGCGGGAGCCGCTGCCCGACGCCGACGACTGGGCGAGCCGACATGACAAAAGAGCGCTGCTGACCGAGAGCGCCTGATTCGCCAATGGAGACTGATGTGGTATCGAACTTGCGTTACCAAACCGAGCATTTGTGAAACCTGCCTGGAGATCATGATGACTTCTAATCTTTCTGCCCTTTCGTCCCTACATGCCAAGCTTGCGGTGCCACGCTGGCGACCCGCCCTGCTGCTGGCCCTTGCACTGCTGCCCGGCCTGGCCGCGGCCCAGGCCAAACAGGTGGTCAGCATCGGTATCGGCACCCAGAACACGACGACAAACACCGTCACCGGCGGCATCGTGATCAAGGAGCTGAAGCTGCTCGAAAAGCACCTGCCCAAAACCGGCAAATACGCCAACATCGAGTGGAAACTTGACTGGCAGAACTTCACCTCCGGCCCGCCGGTGACCAATGGCATGGTCGCCGACAAGTTGCAGATCGGCATGATGGGCGACTACCCGCTGCTGGTCAACGGCGCCACCGGCCAGAACAATCGCGGTAATGAAACCCAACTGGTGGCCATCATTGCCTACAACGCTTTCGGCGCTGGCAACGGCGTGGTGGTGCACAAGGACAGCCCTTACTACGAGCTGGCCGATCTGAAAGGGAAAAACGTGTCAGTTCCCTTCGGCTCGGCAGCGCACGGCATGATGCTGCAAGCCATGCAGGAACGCGGCTGGAAAGACGACTTCTGGAGCTTGGTCAGCCAGAGCCCGGAAGTGGGGACAACCAACCTGCAGGAAAAGAAAATCGATGGCCACGGCGACTTCGTGCCCTTCGCTGAGTTGCTGCCTTACCGGGGATTCGCGCGCAAGATCTTCGACGGCGCGCAGACCAAGATTCCCACCTTCCACGGCGTGGTGGTGCGCAAGGACTTCGCGCAGAAGTATCCAGAGGCTGTGGTCGCCTACATCAAGGCATTGATGGAAGCCAATGAATGGGTGCGCAAGGACCCGAAGGCCGCTGCAGCAAAAATCGAGGAATGGACCAAGATCGAGAAGGAAGTGGCTTACATCTTCCTTGGCCCGGGCGGCATCCACACGCTCGACCCGACCATCAAACCGCGCTGGCTGGACACCATCAAGACAGCGCACGGCGTGCTCGGCAAGCTGGGCCGCGTGAAAGAGTTCGACATCAATGCCTGGGTCAACGAGACTTATGTGCGCCAGGCTTACAAGGAGCGCGGCCTGGACTACGACGCGCAAAAGCAGACCCTGGCCAACTACGACATTTCCGGCAAGGACCCGGTCTGCAAGACAGCAGTCACACGGCCAAAAGACGCGGGTGAAATCTGGCTCGCCGGCGGAGAAATCATTCCCGTCAGTTCGCCCACCTGCCTGCTGGCCGGCATTCGCCAGTATGAGGGTGAAGGCAAAAAAGTGAGCGTGGCTTACGTGTTCGACAAGGAACTGGGCATCAAGGTGTTCGCCGACAAGGCCTTCTATGCGGTGGAAGGCGCCGGTAGCAAGAACCCCATGGTGCCGTTTCTGCTGAAGAAAGATGCCGAGGCACATGCTGCAAAAACAAGCGGCAAACTCGCCACCTACGCCCAGGCACTGGACATCGCCTCACGCACCAACGTCGCGGGGCGCTGAACCATGAAAACAGCCCAGTTGATGGACAGCGACTACGGCGGTGACCCACCGGCAGAAAGGGTGCAGGTTCAGGCGCCGGTGCGCGACACCGTCGTCCCCATCGTGCCTCTGCATGCCCCGCCTGCCGGCAAACCGGTGCAAGCCCCCATCGCGGCCCAACCGGTGGTTCGCGCCGCACGGCTGCTCGGCTGGATCCGGAGTCATCTGGGTGACTGGCTGCTGGCGGTTGTATCCATTGGCACAGTGCTGCTGCTCTGGGAACTGGCCACCCGTTTCCGGGTGGACTTCTATATCCGCTTCAACAACATTCCCACACCCGGCGAAGTATTCGACAAGGTGGTCGAAGTCAATCGATCCACCAAGTTCATCACCAGCATAGGCATCAGCGTCCGCCGCATCCTGCTGGGTTTTCTGGTGGCCTGCGCACTGGGCATTTCCCTGGGCATCATGATCGGCCGCTATCGCCGCGCGCGCCAGCTCCTGATGCCCGCCCTGGAAGTTTTTCGACCCATCCCGGCGATTGCCTGGGTGCCCATGGCCATCATGTTATGGCCGACCAATGAGGTCAGCATCGTGTTCATCACCTTTCTGGGCGCTTTTTTTCCCATCCTGCTCAACACGGTGCATGGCGTGCAGGCCATCGATCCGGTGCTGCTCAGAGCCGCGCGCTCGCTAGGCGCCAAGGAGACGAGCCTGCTGACGCAAGTGGTGTTGCCCGGCGCCTTGCCACACATCTTCACTGGGCTGGCCGTGGGCATGGGCGTGGCCTGGGTATCACTGATCGCAGCGGAGATGATTTCGGGCCAATTCGGCGTGGGTTACTTCACCTGGGAGGCCTATTCGCTGATCACCTATTCGGAAATTGCACTTGGCATGATCACCATCGGCGTGCTCGGTTTGTTATGCAGCGGGGCCATCCGCCTGGTGGCACGCATAACGATGCCCTGGACAGCGTTCTCGGCGAAAGCGGGGCGGTCATGAATGCGCTTCTCTCCAAACCGATCGAAACATCCCGCGGCCATATCGAGGTACGCGATCTCGGCATCCAGTTCGATACCCGGGGCGGCACGCTGGACGCTGTCAGCGAGGTTTCATTACATGTCAATCCCGGAGAGTTTGTCTCCCTGATCGGGCCTTCAGGTTGCGGCAAGTCGACACTGCTCAACGTGGTGGCCGGCTTTCTGGAACCCAGCTCTGGCCAAACCCTGCTGGACGGACGCGCCATCAAGGGGCCGGGCTCCGACCGCGGGGTGGTGTTCCAGCAGTACTCGCTCTTTCCCTGGATGACTGTGCGCAAGAATGTCGAGTTCGGCCTGAAGATGCAGGGCCTGTCGGCAAACGAGCGCGAAACCCAGGCACGTACGCTGCTCGGCCTGGCTGGCCTGCTCTCGTTCGAGAACCACTACCCCGACCAACTTTCCGGCGGCATGAAACAGCGCGTGGGCATCGTCCGTGCGCTGGCCACCAGCCCGCAGGTACTGCTGATGGACGAGCCTTTCGGAGCGCTCGATTCGCAGACCCGGGTGGTCATGCAGGAAATTCTGACCAACATGTGGCAGCGGCTGCGTCTGTCGGTGCTGTTCATCACCCATGACATCGACGAAGCCGTCTTCCTGTCGGACCGCATCTATGTCATGACGGCGCGCCCCGGACGCATCAAATCCGAAATGGTGGTGCCGCTGCCGAGGCCGCGTACGCCGGAGATGATGTCCACGCCGCAGTTTGCCGCCATGGCGGGCAGTATTCGGGCCCTGATCCGCGAAGAAAGCCTGGCGGCCATGGGTGGCGAACTCAGCGACGGTGGCCTCGGAGGTCTGAGCACGGAAATCGGCCCACGGGGCATGAGCTCGGTGGTGTGACCATGGCCACTCCCGCCGTCTGGCCACTGGACATCGTTCTGCATGAAGCTTCGGGCCAGCTCGAAGTGCTGTGGAACGACGGACTGCGCAGCACGCTGGAAGCGTCTGCCCTTCGCGCGGCCTGCCGCTGCGCCGCTTGCGAAAGCCTGCGGCGTGCCGGAAATCTCACAGCTCCTGCGACGGGCATCGCCCTCACCGTGCTGCAACCGGTTGGAGAGTTCGGTCTGCAGCTGGGGTTTTCAGATGGTCATGACCGCGGCATCTATCCCTGGGCCTACCTTCACGAACTGGCTTCAATCCCCTCCCTTCAGACCACACCATGAGCAACTTCTTCGAGGCGAAAGTCCTGACGGTGCACCACTGGACGGACCGGCTGTTTTCCTTCACCTGCACCCGTGATCCGGGCTTTCGCTACCAGAGCGGGCAGTTCACCATGATCGGGCTGAACGTCGATGGCCGCCCGCTGATGCGCGCCTACAGCATGGTGAGCCCCCACTACGAAGAAACGCTCGAATTTCTCAGCATCAAGGTGGCCGACGGCCCCCTGACCTCCCGGCTGCAGCACATCCAGCCCGGCGATGCCGTGCTGGTCGGCCGCAAGGCTTCGGGCACGCTGTTGACACAGAACCTGCTTCCCGGCCGCACGCTGTACCTGCTGGGCACAGGTACGGGGCTGGCGCCCTTCATGAGCATGATCCGCGACCCCGAGGTTTATGAGCAGTTCGAAAAGGTCGTGCTGGTGCACGGCTGCCGCCAGGTGGCGGAGCTGGCCTACGCGGGACTAATCACGACGGAGTTGCCGCGCAACGAATGGTTTGGCGAGCAGGTCGCCCGGCAGCTGGTGTACTACCCCACCGTCACGCGCGAATCTTTTCGACACCAGGGTCGCATCCCCACGCTGCTGGAGACGGGCCAGCTGTGTCGCGAAGCAGGGCTTCCTGCGTTGGACCCGGCGCACGACCGCTTCATGCTGTGCGGCAGCCCGGCCATGCTCAAGGACACGCGAGCACTGCTGGACAAACTGGGGCTGGCCGAAGGCAACATGAGCCATCCGGGCCACTACGTCATCGAACGCGCGTTTGTCGACAAGTAAAGCGCCGGCCGCATGCGCTCGATGATGCTGCGCTACATACGCATGCCTCCCTGGCAAAGCTGGGGCCTGGCGCTACCAGGTGCAGGCCTGTGTGTACTGATCGCCCTGGCGGCATGTTTTGTGGCCGGCTTGCATGGCGGCCCATCCATGCTGTACGCCCTGCTGTTCGGCACGGCCCTGCACTACCTGCATGCGGAGGTTCGCACCGCGCCCGGCGTGCGCTTTTGCGCCGGCACCCTCTTGCGCCTGGGGGTGGGCCTGCTCGGCGCACGCATCACCCTGAGCCAGATTGCCGCGCTGGGCTGGCCCACCGTTTTCATCACCATCCTCGGCGCGGCGACCACCCTGCTGGCAGGGGTGGCGATGGCGCGGCGCCTGCGCCTGTCCGCCACCCTGGGTGTACTGGCCGGCGGTGCAACTTCGATTTGCGGCGCCTCAGCCGCTATGGCCATTGCCGCCGTGCTGCCGCCGAGTTCAGAGCGAGAACGCGAGACTCTGTCGGTGGTGGTGCTGGCCACCTTGCTGTCCACGGTGGCGATGCTGGCTTACCCGCTGGTTGCCACCTTTTTGCAGCTGCCGCCCGCACTTGCCGGCCTGTTCATTGGCGGCAGCATTCACGATGTAGCCCAGGTGGTGGTGGCTGGTTATGCCTTGGGAGGTGAAACGGGAGATGCAGCTTCCGTCGTCAAGCTGCTCAGGGTCAGCCTGCTGGCCCTTGCGGTGATGGGGGTGGCGCTGGCCTTTCGGCAGCCGGGCAGCGCCGGGCTCCCTTCAACCGGCCATCGCCCGCCGCTGGTGCCTGGTTTTGTCCTGCTCTTCCTCGCCATGGCAGCCTGTCATTCGCTGGGCTGGCTGCCCGGCCCGCTGCAAACGGGGCTGGGCCAGGCTTCGCAGGCCTGCCTGACCGTGGGTGTGGCAGCGCTGGGCATGAAGACATCGTTCCTCGAGCTGACACGCTCGGGCCGGCGCACGGCCTTGCTCATGGGCTTCACCACCGGCTGGATAGCCCTCTTCATGCTGGGCGGCGCATTGTGGCTGCGGATGGAAAACCCGTAAAGTTCGGCCCGTCTGCGACTTCTGCGAACATACGCAGAATTTCCGGGATTCTCATGATTACAGGTTTTGGCTTATCGGCGCCCGCATGGTTGGCTGCCTGCCTTTTGGCGACTGGTATCGGTTTTCCCGGCATGGCGCGTGCGCAGTCTTCCTGTTCCAGCGATGGCCAAGGCCGGCCCGTGGCATTGCTTGAACGTTTTATCAACGCCGACTGTGCCGATTGCTGGACCGACCCGGCCACCCCGCGTGCCGACCGGGGCGCAGTGGTCCTGGACTGGGTGGTGCCCGGCAACCAGGGCGACAACGCTCCGCTATCGGCAGTCGCCACCCGGGACGGACTCAAGCGCCTGGAAGCGCTGGGCACAGCGCCGCCGCCCGCCAGCCTGAACCGCAAGACCCATGTGCAGGGACGGACCGGCACCCTGCGCGTCGCTCATGGCTTACCGGTTTCCGGTTACATAGGCGCATCCATAGCGTTCAAAGGCGTTGTGCCGAAGACCGCTGCCCAGCCCTGGACCGCCTGGCTGGCGCTGGTGGAAACCATTCCAGTCGGCACCGAAGGCACGCCGGTCGCCAGAAATATGGTCAGAAACCTCATTCAGTCCACATGGGACGGGCCTCAGCAGCTATCAAATACAGAGCAAAAATCCTTCATCGAGTCGCGCTCGATGGATGTGCCTGCCGGCATGAACACCGGGCGGGTACGCGTGATCGGCTGGGTGCAGGACGCTCAAGGGCGAATTCTTCTGGCAGCGCAGTCGCGCTGCGTCAAAGGCTAACTAAATTTTCATCCGGTTAACCCCATTTCTCTGGCCGGTTCGTTTAAGCCGGATCATCAACAAAAAAAGGGGTCTCCATGCCACACTGGTCCGGCTCGCTCTACGCGGCCAAATTTCTTCAATGCGCAGCAGCTTTTTGCCTCAGCCTTCCCGTATGGGCACTCAGCCCGGTGCCACCAGGCATTTTGACCGGCAAGATGGCGCCGCCCCCTGATTGGCGCCCCCCGACCGTTGTATTGAATACCCAACCGGGGCAGCCGATCCAACTGCGTGAAGCGGGGATAGAGGTGGATCTGTTCGGTGACCAGGCACAGACCCGTATTGAGTTACGTCTGTTCAACCCCAACAATCGGGTGCTCGAGGGCGAATTGCAATTCCCGCTGCTCGACGGCCAAACCGTGACAGGCTTCGCCTTGGACGTGAACGGGCGACTGCGCGACGCAGTGCCGGTGCCCAAAGCTCGCGGACAGGAAATATTTGAAGATATTCGTCGCCGGCGCGTCGACCCCGGACTGCTGGAGGCTACGGCCGGCAATCAGTACAAACTAAGGGTCTATCCCATCCCCGCGCAAGGTGAGCGCCGTGTGGTGCTCACGGTCACGGAGACGTTGCCACGTCAGCGTGATTTCGGCGTGCTTCGGGTTCCACTGGCATTTGCGTCCACCGTGGGGAAGCTGCAAGTCCATGTGCGGGCTCACGGTGCCGCGCAAAAAGATGTGCAATTGCTGCAAGCCCCTTCAGGAACCGAGATGACCACAGGCAGCACGAGTACCGAACTGCGTCTGCGCAGGAACCAGTGGTCGGCGCCTCAAGGGGTTGCAGGTTGGCTGCAAATCGCAGTCCACCATGCCGCGAGGCCGCAAGTGATGGTGAGTGAAACGGACGGCAAATACTTTTTTGCCGGCCAATTGGCCTTTAACGATGAGCCGGTGAGGCGGCCCGACCCTGCCCATATCGCGCTGATATGGGATGCCTCTGCGTCGTCGTCGGCTCAAAGTAGGGTACTGCCCGTACTTGATGCCTATTTTCGGAACTTGCGGCGGACCGTCAAAGTCAGCTTGCTGGTGGTGCGCAACAGCGCCGAGCCTGTACGCAGCTTCTCCGTCGCGCCTGGGCGTTTTAACGAACTCGCCGATGCTCTTCGATCGGAGCCGTTGGACGGCTCCAGCAACTTCGACGAGTTGGCTATTCCTGCCGACGTGGACACTACACTGATGGTGACGGATGGCCTGATGACTGATGGCAAAAAGCTCATCAACTACCGGCATTCCGCGCCGGTGTTCGTGATCAACAGCGCGGCAACGGCCGACGTCCCGCGACTGACCCGATTGGCAGACCGCACCGGTGGCGCGTTGGTGGACGCGGCGCGGCTTTCCCATGACGAGGCTACCCGTGCCCTGCTTTTCCATGGCTGGCGCATCGAGCGTCTGAGCAGCCTCACGGCGCAGCATCTGACCACACCCACGACGCGAGTGCATCAAAACCGGCTGTCAGTCGCTGGCGAATTGGCTGACTCCCGTGCGCGCGTCGAGATCATGCTGGTCCATCCGGATGGACGCAAACGCACGCTGAGCTTGAATGTGGATGCCAAGGCTGCCGGCGGCCGCTGGCCCGCACAGCAGTGGGCAATGTGGCGCAGCGCCGAGCTGGCTGAAAACCCGACCTTGCACAGCGCGGAACTGCAGCGAATCGCGGCAACGCATGGCATCGTGGGCCCCAACAGTTCCCTGATCGTGCTGGAGCTTGCGGCCGACTATGCGCGCTACGCTTTGACACCGCCCCCCGAGTTGGCAGAGGAAGTCGCGCGACTCGGGCACTTGCAGCTGGCGCAGGCCACGCAATCGCGCCAGGATCACGTTGAAGCCATGGTGCGGCAGATGGAGACCAGACAGCGCTGGTGGGACAAGGAGTTCCCCAAGGAGGCGCCCAAGCGCCCCGACCCCTTGCCGGCCGCACAAGGCGCCGTGGGTGCTGCTTCCCTTGCGGAAGCCTCGCTATCGCAGCGCTTGGCACCAGCACCGGCACCCATCGCACCCATGGCTGCACCCGCACCCGCTTCAGCCGCAGCGCCCGCGCCACGGCCTTCCGCTGACAGCACCTCTGCCAAGACAGCCGCAAGCCCGACCACAGCCACCATCGCACTGCAAGCATGGACACCCGATGCGCCTTACTTCAAACGCCTGCAGGCAGCGAACAACGCGAACCTCTACCACATCTACCTCGATGAGCGCGGCAGCCATCAGAACAGCAGTTCCTTCTATATGGACGCAGCCGGCGTGTTCTTCGAGCGCGGAATGTCCGATCTGGGACTGCGCGTCCTTTCCAACCTGGCGGAGATGAACCTCGAAAACCGCCAGTTGCTTCGCCTCTATGCCTACCGCCTGGTTCAAGCGAAACGGTCGGACCTGGCCACGCCAGTATTTGAACGGGTCAGCGAACTAGCACCGAACGAGCCGCAGTCCTGGCGCGACCTCGGCCTGGCGTTGGCGGAAAGTGGCCAGACACAACGCGCGGTCAACGCGCTGTGGGAGGTGGTTTCACGTCCCTGGCACGGCCGCTTTTCCGGCATCAACATGATCGCGCTGGCCGAACTCAACGCAATCATCGCGCAAGCACAGGCGAGCGGCGGGTCGCCACTGGATCTGAGCCAGATCGATGCCCGCCTGCGCCGCAATCTGCCGCTGGCGCTACGCGTTGTCATGGCCTGGGATACCGATGACACCGACATCGACATGTGGATCACCGATCCCAACGGTGAAAAAGCCAGCTACGCCAACCGCCTCACCTACCAGGGCGGCACTATGAGCCCGGACGCAAGGGGTGGCTACGGCCCGGAAGAGTTTGCGCTGAAATCAGCCAAACCCGGCAAGTACCTTGTTCAGGCGCAATTCTTTGGCAATCGGCAGCAAGTGCTGTCGGCCGGTACCACCGCGATGGTGCGCGTCACCACCGGCTTTGGTACGCCGCAAGCGCGCGATGAATGGACCAGCGTGCGACTGACCCGTGGCAGCGAAACCGTGCGCATTGCCGAGATCGAGATGGAATGAAAACGGCGCTGCCGATGGGAATGCTTCGCCCCATATAAGGACCATACGGTTACTCCTATGCGCGCCGCGAGGGCGCGCGGGTAAAATCAGTCACCGGGCCCAAGCAATTGCGCCCGGTTTTTTGTTTCTGCGTCCGCCGCAGAACAAGCCGGTCCAGTCCAAGTGCCTTCTGTTCTTCAACAGTTTTTAAAGGCTTGGGATTCATGGAAATCTTCGACTACGACAATGTTCTGCTGCTGCCGCGCAAATGCCGCGTGGAAAGCCGCTCCGAATGCGACGCCGGTGTCACGCTGGGCAGCCGCCACTTCCGTATCCCCGTGGTGCCGGCCAACATGAAGACGGTGATCGATGAATCGATTTGCGTCTGGATGGCGAAGAACGGCTATTTCTACGTGATGCACCGGTTCGATCTGGACAACCTGGCCTTCGTGAAACGCGTGGCGGCTGAGGGCGTGTACGCGTCCATCTCGCTGGGCGTCAAGAAGGCCGACTACGACACGGTCGACCAGCTGGCAGCCGAAGGTCTGGCGCCCGACTACATCACCATCGACATTGCTCACGGCCATGCCGACACCGTGCAGCGCATGATCGCCTACCTCAAGCAAAAGTTGCCTGCATCCTTTGTGATTGCCGGCAACGTGGGCACGCCTGAAGCAATCATCGACCTGGAGAACTGGGGCGCCGATGCCACCAAGGTCGGCATCGGCCCGGGCAAGGTCTGCATCACCAAAATGAAAACCGGTTTTGGCACCGGCGGCTGGCAACTCTCGGCGCTCAAGTGGTGTGCACGGGTGGCGACCAAACCCATCATTGCCGATGGCGGCATCCGCGAACACGGCGACATCGCCAAGTCCATCCGCTTCGGGGCGACCATGGTGATGATCGGCTCCATGCTCGCCGGACTGGAGGAAAGCCCGGGCAAAACCGTGGAGGTCGATGGGCGGCTGTTCAAGGAGTACTACGGCAGCGCCTCGGACTTCAACAAGGGCGAGTACAAGCACGTCGAAGGCAAACGCATCCTGGAGCCGGTCAAGGGAAGCCTGAAGGACACGCTGCGCGAAATGGAAGAAGACGTGCAGAGCGCAATCAGTTATTCGGGTGGCACCAGGTTGATGGATATTCGCAAGGTCAACTACGTGATCCTGGGCGGCGACAATGCAGGTGAGCATCTTCTGATGTAACAAGCTGTCGCCCGTCGGGCAGAGTACAGTCGTCGCTCCTTCATGAAAACGAAAATCCGTGCCCACCGCAGCCATTGAAATACGCCGAGAATATTCGCGCGAAGAAGAAACCGCCCTGATTGCCGCCGTGCAGGAGGCGATGACGTCGGCGCTGAAGGTACCCGACTGGACGACCTCCATCCGGCTTTTTGTGCATGAGTCGCACCGCTTTGCCGGGCCACCCGGCAAGAGCGACCGTTACACGCTGGTCACGCTGGACTGCTTCGTCGGCCGTTCCCGCGAGACCAAACGCGCGCTGTACCAGGCCATCGTGAAAAACCTGGGCATGTGCGGCATCCCTGCAGACCACCTGAAGGTGTTGCTGCGGGAAGCGCCGCGCGAAAACTGGGCTATCCGCGGTGGCCTGCCAGCCTCCGAGGTGGAACTGGAATACGACGTCGAAATCTAGGCCGTAGGCCTGGAAGTCGCAAAGAGCAGTTCAAGCGCCAGCCGGTGCAGCCGGTGCTCTGTGTCCACCAGCGCCTCCAGCACGCTGAAGTGGTTTTTGCCAAGCAGCGCCTCGCGCACCGGCACCACCTGCCTGCCCCAGGCCTGCTCGATCAACGCGTTGTGCCGCAAAAATTCATCGCTTTCGTCGGCACCCGCCACGGTGTAGAGCACGCCATTTTTCGGCGCCGGCAACCAGGCCGGGCTGGCCTGCGCCACCTGGCTTGGCGTCAGCCGCAGTGAGTCTTTCAGGAAGGGTGTGTGCATGATGGACTCCAACTCATACAAGCCTGAAATCGACAACGCGTTTTTGACCAGGTCCTTCGGCAAATCCTTTGCGTAAGCAGTCCAGAGGCAGTCCAGCAGCATGGCCGCCAGATGGCCGCCAGCCGAGTGGCCGATAACGGTGATGCGCTTCGGGTCACCACCAAAGCGCTCCACGTTGCGGTAAGTCCAGGCCAGAGCCTTCACCATCTGCAAGGTGATGTCGGGGATGGTCACCGCCGGACAGAGGTCGTAATTGGGAATGATCACGCAGGCCCCGGCCGCCGTAAAAGCGGGCGCCACAAACGAGTGGTCTGCCTTGTCGAGCGAGCGCCAGTAACCGCCACGGACGAACACCAGAACCGGCGCGCCGCCACCCTGGGGTTTGGCCACCGGAAACACGTCGAGCTTTTCGCCTGGGCTCTCGCCATAGGCAATATCCAGCGTGTTCGGCTGACTGCTGCGCGCCTGTGCTGAATCTTGCGCCCAACGACTGAAATGCAGCGCATGTTCGGGCACCAGGGCGCGGTTGTTGTACATGCGGTCCAGCCAGGCAGGGTCGGGGCGAGTCATGGAATTTCCTCAGGTAGGGGTGAAATGCTGCCATCTTGGCACAGCCCGCCTCTTGCGAGAGTGATACGGGTAAACCCGCTAAGTTTTGATCACATCCAACCGTATTCTGTATACAGAGTTCAAACATGACACCCCAACTCATCAAAATCGAGTCCATCCCGGATCTTGTGGACCAGGTTTATCGCAGCTTGCTCGACGCCATCAGCGAAGGTTCGCTGGCGCCCGGCGCGCGCATCATGCAGGAAGACATTGCCGAACAACTGGCCGTGTCCCGCCAGCCGGTGTTGCAGGCCCTGCGTTTGCTGAAAAAGGACGGTTTTGTGCTCGACGCGCCGGGCCGTGGCGTGCTGGTCGCCCCGCTGGATGTGGGTTGGCTCACACAGATTTACCAGGTGCGCAGCGCACTCGACGCGCTGGCAGCCGGGCTGGCAGCCCGGGCCCGGTTCCGGATGGATCCGGCCTTGATCAGCCAGGGGCGCACCGCTGCCCGCAGCAATGACATCAAGGCCATGATCGCAGCCGACGCGCAGTTTCATGCGGCCATTTACGCCGCATCGAACAACCCCTTGATTGCCCAAACCGCTCAATTGCACTGGCATCACATTCGCCGCGCCATGGGCGCCGTGCTGCAGGTGTCGACCATGCGCGAATCGATCTGGGACGAACACGAAGCCATTGCCAACGCCATTGCCAATGGCGACGAGGCCAAAGCGGAAAGCCTGATCCGCCAGCATGTCGACGATGCCAGCCGCAACCTCTCCGGCCTCCTGAGTACCGCCCTTCAGCCCACACCCCCGGCGGCTGCCCTGCCCGCCTGACGCCCTAACGGAGACGACCATGCACCTGACACCCGAACAACTCGCCCAATTCGACCGCGACGGTTACCTGTTTTTTCCTGGCCTGTTCACACCGGAAGAAACACAAACGCTTAATGACGCCGTGCCCGAGCTTTACAGCCGGCGCGAAGACTACAACGTGCGCGAAAAAGGCAAGGATGCGGTGCGCACCAACTTTGCCGCGCACATGTACAGCAAGCCCTTTGCCAAACTGGGGCGGCACCCGCGCATGATCAAGCCGGTGGAGGACCTGCTGGGCGAACAGCTCTACATGCACCAGTTCAAGATCAACGGAAAAATGGCTTTTGAAGGCGACGTCTGGCAGTGGCACCAGGACTATGGCACCTGGCTCAACGACGACCTGATGCCGACCGAGCGCGCGATGAATGTCGCGATTTTTCTCGACGATGTGACCGAGCACAACGGGCCGTTGATGTTCATTCCCGGCAGCCACAAAAAAGGCGTGGTTGATGCAAAGCACGACCTGACCACCACCAGCTACCCCCTGTGGACGGTGGACAATGATTTGATCCGCCAGCTGGTGCAGCGCGCCGGCGGGAAGCAAGGCGGCATCGTCAGCCCCAAGGGCCCGGCCGGCTCGATGATTCTTTTTCACTCCTGCCTGGTGCATGCCTCGGGCAGCAACCTGTCGCCTTTCAACCGTGTCAGCGTTTACCTGAGTCTGTGCGCGGTCAGCAACCACATTCGCCGCCACAAACGCCCCGAGTACATTGCGCACCGGGACTTCACGCCGATCGAATGCCTGCCGGACGACTGCCTGCTGAAAGATTACCCGGTGGATCTGCCCTGGAAAAACGGCGTGCCGGCCACGGCGCTGCAAACCTCGATGGAAGAAATTGCGCCTGACCGCAAGGCGGCCTGAGCCTTATGAATCTTTTCAGCAAACTCCAACAACGCGCGGCAGACAACAAACCCATTCGCATCGGCCTCATCGGTGCTGGCAAGTTCGGCTCCATGTACCTGGCGCAGATTCCACGCACACCCGGTGTGCATCTGGTGGCGATTGCCGACCTGTCACCCGCTGCAGCCCGTGCCAACCTCGCTCGTGTGGGGTGGAATCCGGCATTAGCCCAGGCGGAATCTGCGCAAGCAGCTATCAAAACAGGAGCAACGTGGATCACCGACGACTGGAACGCCGTGGTGACCCACCCGCAGATCGACATCATCGTCGAATGCACTGGCAACCCGGTCGCTGCGGTCGAACATTGCCTGCAGGCTTTTGCGCACGGCAAGCATGTGGTCAACGTCACCGTCGAGGCCGATGCCTTCTGCGGCCCGCTGCTGGCCCGCAAGGCCGCAGAAGCGGGTGTTGTTTACTCACTGGCCTTTGGCGACCAGCCAGCCCTGATCTGCGACCTGGTGGACTGGGCGCGCACCTGCGGCTTTCCGGTGGTGGCGGCGGGCCGCGGCCACAAATGGCTGCCGCATTTTTGCGAATCCACGCCCGAAACGGTCTGGGGCAATTACGGCCTCACGCCCGAGCAGGCCGAGCGCGGCGGCCTCAACCCGAAAATGTTCAACAGCTTTCTCGACGGCTCCAAACCCTCGATCGAGTCCACCGCGGTGGCCAACGCGACCGGACTGACCGTGCCCAGCAACGGCCTGCTGTATCCGCCGGCCAGCGTGGAAGACATTCCTTACGTCACACGGCCGATCAGTGAAGGCGGCGTGCTCGAGCGAAAGGGCATGGTCGAAGTCATCTCGTCACTCGAAGCCAACGGACGCAAGATTCCCTACGACATCCGCATGGGCGTCTGGGTCACGGTCGAGGCAGAGACCGACTACATCAAGAACTGCTTTGAAGAGTACAACGCCCATACCGATCCGAGCGGGCGCTACTTCACGCTGTACAAGCGCTGGCATTTGATCGGCCTGGAAGTCGGCGTGTCGGTGGCCAGCGTGGCATTGCGCGGCGAGCCCACCGGCGTGGCCACCTGCTGGAACGCGGACGTCGTGGCCACCGCCAAGCGTGACCTCAAACCTGGCGACATGCTCGACGGTGAAGGCGGCTACACCGTCTGGGGCAAGCTGCTGCCGGCGGACACGTCTGTAAAGATGGGCGGGCTGCCGCTGGGGCTGGCGCACAACGTCAAGGTCGTGCGTGCCGTCAAGAAAGGCCAAAGCCTGAGCTGGGCCGACGTGGCGATGGACATGTCCACGCCGGCGTACAAGGTGCGCAGTGCAATGGAAAACATGTTTTCCCCCACCGTTAAAAAAGCTGCCTGAACGCACATGCCGGCCTGCTGCAAGCTGACTGACAGCCTTTGCCCTGTCGCTTGCTCCATGATGATCTCCAGGCCGCAACGGAAACATCAATGACTACTGCAAGCGACACGCATGCGCCAAAACTCGCATTCCTGGGCATAGGAAGCATGGGCCTCATCATGGCCGGCCGCCTTTGCAAGGCAGGCCACAACCTGCAGGTGTGGAACCGCACAACAGAGAAAGCCAGCGCACTGGCCCCATTGGGTGCGAAAGTGCATAAACAGGCCAGCGCGGCAGTTGCCAGCGCCGACATCGTGATCTGCACGCTTGAAAATGGCGCTGTGGTTGAAGACGTGTTGTTTGGGCAGGGCGTTGCCGCCGCAATGAAACCCGGAGCCCTGTTCATCGACATGGCCTCCATCAAACCGCGTGAGGCGCGCGACCATGCCGCGCGCCTGGGCGCTTTGGGTATCGCGCACCTTGATGCGCCGGTATCTGGCGGCACGGGCGGTGCGGAGCAAGGCACACTGGTCATCATGGTGGGTGGCAAGCCAGCAGAATTTGAGCGCGCACGCCCCGTCTTTCAGGTCTTCGGGCGAGCCACCCACGTGGGCTCGCACGGTGCAGGCCAACTCACCAAACTGGCCAACCAGATGATTGTCGGCATCACCATAGGCGCCGTGGCCGAAGCCCTGCTGTTTGCCGCCAAAGGTGGCGCCGACATGGCCAAGGTGAAGGAGGCCATCACCGGTGGTTTTGCCGACAGCCGCATCCTTCAGGTACATGGCCAGCGCATGGTGGACAGGGATTTCATCACCCACGCCAGGCTGGCCATTCAGCTCAAGGACATGCGCAATGCGCTGGCCACGGCAGAAGAGATCGGCTTCGAGGCGCCGATTACCGCGCTGTTCGAGCAGCTCTATGCCGAAGGTGCCGAGCATGGGCTGGGTGACCTTGACCATTCCGGCCTGTTTGTCGAACTGGCCAGCCGCAATGGCATGAGCTGAGCTTCAGCGGCCCAGCGCGGCCTTCATCAGGTAACCCGCAATCTGCGGATTTTCCTTGATCCGGCGCATGCTGTAGCCGTACCAGTCCCTGCCGTAAGGCACATAGATGCGAACTGCGTAGCCCATGCCAAGCAGCCTTCCCTGCAGGTTTTCACAAACGCCGAGGAGCATCTGGAACTCAAACCGGCCCTTGTCGATACCTTTGCGACGCGCCAAGTCAATCAACTGTCCGATCAACTCTTCGTCGTGTGTCGCGAGGCCGACAAAGGTTGCGCTGTCGAAGCAGCGCGCCGCATGGTTCAGGAAATGCGCATTGATGGCACGCCGGTCGCGCCACGCCTGGTCAACCAGGTGCTCCCGGCCTTCCACGTAGATTCCCTTGCAGAGACGCAGATTTTCACGCTCACCAAGCAGCGGTTCGATGTCGTCGTAAGTGCGCTTGAGGTAGGCCTGCAGCACGATACCGACACGGTCATGATCGCGTTTCAATCGCGCGAGCAGATCGATTTCCTTCTGGGTCACGCTTGCATCTTCCATGTCGATGCGCACAAAAATCCCGTGCCGCTCGGCCGCTGCGAGCAGGCGCCGGAAGTTGTTCTCGCAATGCGCCTCATCGAGCAACAGGCCCAATGCGGTTGGCTTGATCGAGATATTCGCATGCAGGCCGTGGTGACCGATTGCGTCGAGCACCCGCAGGTACTCATCGGTCGTGCGGTCGGCCTGCGACAGCGACGAGACCGACTCGCCAAGCACGTCGAGAGTGGCTGAAAAGCCTTGGGCGTCAAGGGCGCGAACGCGAACTAGCGCTTCGGCCGCGGTTTCGCCAGCGATATAACGGCGCGAGACCTTACGGATCAACGCGCGCGGAACCAGGGGGATGGCGGACGCCATCAGGGTATTGAACAGGGACATGATTTCTCCGGAAAAGAATGAAGCAGACAGCGCAAGACATCGGGCGACGCCGGGCCGCTTCGTGATGTGTTGCTTGGTCAAAAGAGGGACACCCGGTCGGAAGCAATCCGGCAGGCGTTCAGGCAAGGCCACGGCGGCGCGCTCAGGGCGTGCGGCTGAGGCTTGCGTTCACTGCTTCGAGAGGGGTGGCCAGGCGGCTGCGGTCATCTGTTTTCCGAATGCGCGCTGAAAGGCGCGCGGCCTGCGGATCATATACAAAAACAAAAAAGCCCCGGCGACTTGGCGTCGCCGGGGCTTTGTATTGAGACTGGTTAACGATCAGTCGCGCGCAGGCTTGGAGAACTTGCCAGCCTTCTTGGCCGCATCGCGCGGAACAAACACCTTGCCTGCCGGTTTGGCGAAAGCAGGTTTGGCAAAAGCGGGCTTGCGGTCGGCAAAATCGCCGCGCGGCGCTGACGAAAAACCTTCGGAACGGCCGCCAAAGCCGCGATCGCCACCACGGTCGTCGCGCTGGGCGAAACCACCGTTGTTGTTGCCGAAGCCACGGTCATCTGGACGACGCGCATTACGGTCATTGAAACCGGAACGGTCCGCGTAATTGTTGCCTTGAGGTGCAGGGCGGCCCTGGAAAGGCGCGCCACGGTCGTCACGGTTGCCGCCAAAACCACCACGATCGCCGAAAGCAGGCTTCTTGCCGGCATAACCGCCGCCGCCACCGAAGCCACCCGAAGGTGCACGGTCATTGCCGAAGCGGCCACCGCCACCACCGCCGAAGCTGCGGCCACCGCGGTCACCACCGAAATTACCGCGTGGGCGATCCGAAGTGGGTGCAAAGCGCTGCTGTGGCTCCAGACCGGCAATCACGCTGGGCTTGAGGTTTTGCTGGGTGTAGTGCTCGATGTCCTGGATCTTGCGGCGGTCGCGGAACTCGGCAATCGTGATCGCCTGGCCTTCGCGGCCGGCACGGCCGGTACGGCCGATGCGGTGCACATAGTCTTCGGCTTTCATTGGCAGGCCGTAATTGATCACGTGGGTGATGGTCGGCACGTCCAGGCCGCGGGCGGCCACGTCAGTCGCCACCAGAATCTGCACGCGGCCATCACGGAACGCCATCAGGCGGCGGTTGCGCAGGCCCTGGCCCAGGGCGCCATGCAGCGCCACGGCACTGAAGCCCTCCTGCACCAGATCGTTGGCCAGGCCGTCACATTCCACCTGCGTGCAGGCAAACACGATGGCCTGGTTGATGCTGGTGTCGCGCAGCCAGTGGTCCAACAGCTTGCGCTTGTGGGTCATGTTGTCAGCCCACAGCAGCGACTGCGTGATGGATGCATGTTTTTCGTGCGGGGAGTCGATCTCCACGCGCTGGGGCTGACGCATCACACGTGTAGCCAGTTGCATGATGCGCGGCGCAAAGGTGGCGCTGAACATCATGGTCTGCTTGCGCTCGATGGTGAGCTGGTTGACTTCAGTCAGATCGTCGGCAAAGCCGAGGTCCAGCATGCGGTCGGCTTCGTCGACCACGAGGAATTGCACCTGGTCGAGCTTGATCTGCATGCTGCGCTGCAGGTCCAGCAGGCGGCCGGGCGTGGCCACCACGAGATCGGCGTTTTGCAGCTTGGCAATTTGCAGCTGGTAAGGAATGCCGCCAACAACGTTGGCGATACGCAGGCCGCGGCAATGGCGGACCAGGTCGATCGCGTCGGCGCAGACTTGCTGAGCCAGCTCGCGGGTCGGGCACAAAATCAGCGCGCCGGGTGTGGCAGCCTTGAAGTTGCGCGCATTGGTCGGGTCCTTGCGCTTGGGTTTCTTCAAAGGCGGCTCGCCGCGGGCAACCGCTTCGGCGCTCAGGCGTTCGAATTCAGCGCGTTCGTTGCGCTCGGCTTCTTCCTGCTGCTTGAGCAGGGTGTGCAGCACGGGCAGCAGGAAAGCCGCAGTCTTGCCGCTGCCTGTCTGGCTGGAAACCAGCAGGTCGGTGAATTTGGCCTTGGGGTCGGCTTTAACGTCAGCATCCAGCGCCTGCATGGCTTTCGGGATGGTGGCCATCTGCACGGCTGTGGGCTGGGTGAAGCCCATGTCGGCAACAGCTTGCAGCAGTTCCTTGGCCAGGCCCAGCTTCACGAAGCCGTTGGGCTCGGCTGCAATGGCGTCCAGGGAAGTTTCAACAACAGGCGCGTCGGAAAAATCCGGCGTCGCGTTGATTTCGGTGTCGGTGTTTGCTTCGGCCAAAAAGTCGCCGCGAGCCTCAAAAGAGTCAGTCATGTTTTTCTCACTAAGCACTTGCACGCCGCCCCACTTGTGGTTTTGGGCAGGCGAACAAGAAACTACCACCTGCCGCGTAGCGGAAGGCTTCGTTTGTGGTTAATAAAACATCAACCATCAAACGAATATTTCGGTTCGGGCGACTTCCGGAAAAACCGGTGCCTGAAGCGATGGCTCTGCTAGGTAGAGCCCAAAAGTGTGAGGTAGATGTACAAATGCGGTGCACCCTGTGCATCCGGCAAGCCATCGATTATGGCATGGATTAGGGGTTTGTACCAGTCCGGCCAGCCCGAAAGACCCTTCGGCTACGCCAAGGCGATTTTCGCACCCTGCAGCTTGCTCTCATTTCAGGAGCTGCCTGCACCCGTCCCGTAAGGGGGAAAGGCCAATTTCACTTGAGAAAATGGGTCCGGTAATGCTCCAGCTCATCGATGGACTCGTGCACATCGGCCAGCGCAGTGTGACTTTGCTGCTTCTTGAAAGCGCTATAAACCTCCGGGCGCCAGCGCTTGGCCAGCTCTTTGAAAGTGCTGACATCGACATTGCGGTAGTGGAAAAACGCCTCCAGTTTGGGCATGTACTTCACCAGAAACCGCCGGTCCTGGCTGATGGTGTTGCCGCACATCGGCGAGGTGCCCTTGGGCAGGTATTGCGCCAGAAAGGCCAGCAACTGCTTCTCTGCATCGGCTTCGGTGATTGAGCTGGCTTTGACCTTGTCTATCAGCCCGCTGCGGCCATGGGTGCCCTTGTTCCAGTTGTCCATCTGCCCGAGCAACTCGTCGGACTGGTTGATCACCAGCACCGGGCCTTCGATACGCGGCGTGAGTTGCGGGCCGGTGACAACCACGGCAATCTCGATCAAGCGCTCCTTTTCAGGGTCAAGCCCCGTCATTTCGCAATCAATCCAGACCAGGTTCAGGTCAGATTTTTTCAGTAGGGGTTCGTTTTCAGCCATCTTGTGATTCTCGCTGATCGCCTAAACTTCCCCCCATGCCCGACAACTCATTCGCCTTCACCCTGCTGTTTTCGGCCGTTCTGGTGCTGGGGCTGCTCACCAGGTTTTACCTCGCCTCGCGTCAGATCCGCCACGTCGCGCGGCACCGCGACGAGGTACCCGCCGCTTTCGCCGGCATCATTTCGCTGGCCTCGCACCAGAAGGCTGCCGACTACACCATCACCAAGGCCCGCTTTGGCCTGCTGGAGCTGGCCTTTGGTACGGCCGTGCTGGTTGGCTGGACCCTGCTGGGCGGCATTGATGCACTCAACCAGGCGTTGATGAACTCCGGGCTGGCCGCTTACGGCAGCCTGGTTCCCCAGCTTGCGCTGCTGGCCGCCTTTGGCCTGATCAGCGGACTGCTGGACCTGCCCTTTACGCTGTATGGAACTTTCCGGATCGAGGAGCGCTTTGGCTTCAACAAGATGACCGTCAAGCTCTGGCTGACGGACCTCGTCAAATCCATGCTGGTTGGCATCATCATTGGCCTGCCCATCGTGGCCCTGATCCTCTGGATCATGGGCAGCACCGGTGCCTGGTGGTGGCTCTGGGCCTGGGGCGTGTGGATGGGCTTCAACCTGCTCGCCCTGGTGCTTTACCCCACAGTGATCGCACCGCTGTTCAACAAGTTCCAGCCACTGGAAGACGAAAGCCTGAAGGCCCGCGTGACGGCTTTGATGCAGCGCTGCGGCTTTGCGGCCAAGGGCCTGTTCGTGATGGACGGCAGCAAGCGTTCAGCGCATGCCAACGCCTATTTCACCGGGTTTGGCGCTTCCAAACGCGTGGTGTTTTTCGACACCCTGCTCAAACAGTTGAGTCCCGCCGAAGTGGACGCGGTGCTGGCGCACGAGCTGGGCCACTTCAAGCACAAACACATCATCAAGCGGATTGTTGCGATGTTTGCCATGAGCCTGGCGGGCTTTGCGCTGCTGGGCTGGCTGGCCACCCAAGTCTGGTTCTACACCGGCCTCGGCGTGCGTCCAAACATGGAAGGCAGCAACGATGCCCTGGCGCTGCTTCTGTTTTTGCTGGTGGTGCCGCTTTTCAGCTTTTTCATCTCGCCGCTGTTTGCCCAGCTGTCGCGCAAGCACGAGTTCGAAGCCGATGCCTACGCAATTGCACAGACTGACGGCAAGGACCTGCAAAGCGCCCTGCTCAAGCTCTACCAGGACAATGCCAGCACGCTGACACCTGACCCGGTGTTTGTTAAATTTTATTATTCGCACCCACCGGCCTCCGAGCGGCTGGCCCGCATGGCTGCACCTACCGGAACCACCGCATGAATCCCGTCCACCAGAATCGCCGCGCACTGAGCGCCACCGAAATCGTCACGCAACTGAGCCAGGTCAACGGCGAACAGGCCCAAGGCTGGCGGCTGATCGACGGCTCGCTGGAGAAAACTTTCAACTTCAAAAATTTCCACGAGACCATGGGTTTCGTTAACGCGGTGGCTTTCATTGCCAACGCAGAAGACCACCACCCCGACCTGTCGCTGAGCTACGGCAAATGCACCGTGCGCTTCAACACGCACGATGTGAACGGCATTTCGGTCAGCGACTTCTTCTGCGCGTCGAAGGTCGACGCGCTGCTGGCTTGACCACTGTTTCTTCCGCCGGGACATTGCCCGGCCTGGTGGTGGCCGGTTTTGGCCGGCATTGCCTGGTGGAGATGGCAGATGGCAAACGGGTCATCTGCCACCCGCGTGGCAAAAAGAGTCAGGCACTGGTCGGCGACCGCGTTCAATGGCTGCCTTCGCAGGACGAAGGCACGATAGAAAAAGTGGAAAAGCGCAGCAACCTGTTTTACCGGCAGGACGACATGCGCACCAAGTCCTTTGCGGCCAACCTTGACCAGGTCCTGATCCTGATCGCGGCCGAACCGGAGTTTTCGGAGAGCCAGCTGACGCGGGCGCTGATCGCGGCCGAGGCCGAACGCATCACACCCATCATTGCGCTGAACAAAAGCGATCTGGCTGAACCGTTTGCGCGCGCCTGGACCAAGCTGGCGCCCTATCGCGCCATGGGCTACCAGGTACTACCGCTGGCGGTCAAACCAAAAACCGCCACGCCTGTGGCCAACGATGCACAGACCGCCCAGTTGCGCGAACTGCTGCGCGGCAAGAAAACACTGGTGCTGGGCCCTTCGGGTGCAGGCAAGAGCAGCCTGACCAACTTGCTGATCCCTGGTGCGCAGGTGTTGACGGCCGAAATATCGCAGGCGCTCAATTCAGGCAAACATACGACCACCAGCACCACGCTGTATTGGCTTGATGACGCCCGCACCAGCGCACTGATTGACTCGCCGGGCTTTCAGGAATTCGGCCTGCACCATATCGAGCCGATGCAGCTGGCCAACTACATGCCCGACCTCAAGGCCCATGCGCAGGACTGCAAGTTCTACAACTGCACGCACCTGCACGAACCCGGCTGTGGCGTGATTCTTGAAGCAAAGTCGGCCTCTAGTCCAAGTGGAATCAGCGCAAGCCGCTATCGTTTGTATAGCGAATTGTTTGCCGAGCTGTCGCAGGCTCCGCGCTACTGAGCTGGCTCGGCAACCAGCGCGCGGCAGGCTTCCACCAACGCTGCGCACTGCGCCGGCGTCCCGACGCTCATGCGCAGGTATTGCTCAATGCGCGGCAATCTGAAGTGGCGCACCAGCACACGCATCTGCCGCAAACCCGCAGCCAGTGCAGCGGCATCATGCCCGGGATGACGAACCATCAGGAAATTGGCCTGGGACGGCAACACCTCAAAGCCCATCGCCCGGAGGTCGCGCGCAAGGTCTTCGCGGCTCGCCATGACGGCTGCACGCGTGGTTTCAAAGTACGCGTGGTCCTCGTACGCTGCCACGGCTCCCGCCAGCGCCAGGCGGTCCAGCGGATAGGAGTTGAAGCTGTCCTTCACGATCTCCAGCGCCTCGATCAGGTGGCGCTGGCCAGCGGCAAATCCCACGCGCAGGCCGGCCAGCGAACGGGATTTGGACAAAGTCTGCACCACCAGCAAGTTCGGGTAGCGGGCGATCAGGCCGATGGCACTTTCGCCACCGAAGTCCACATAGGCTTCGTCCACCAGTACCACGCACTGGCTCTGTTGCTGCAGCAACTGTTCGATATCCGCCAGCGGCAAGCCAGTGCCAGTCGGCGCGTTTGGATTGGCGATCACCACGCCGCCGCAGATTGACCGGTAATTCGCCACTTGGATGCGCATGGCGGCATCCAGCGGCACCAGCGCTGATTCAATACCGTATAAGCCGCAGTACACCTTGTAGAAGCTGTAGCTGATGTCAGGCATGAACAGGGGGCGGGCTTGCCGGAAGAAGGCGAAGAAGGCATGTGCCAGTACTTCGTCCGAGCCGTTGCCAGCAAATACCTGGTTGGCAGCGATGCCATGGTGGTCAGCAATTGCCTGCCTGAGGCGGGCAGCCTGCGGGTCGGGGTAAAGCTGCAGCCCCTCCTGCGCGGCGGCGGTGATGGCCGCAACAACGCGGGGCGACGGCGGGTAGGGATTTTCGTTGGTGTTGAGCTTGACCAGGCCTTCGATGACAGGCTGTTCCCCGGGTGTGTAAGGCACCAGCCCCCGCAGGGCCGGGCTCCAGAAGGAAGTCTCTGAAGTCATCAAAAACCGACTCGCAGCGGTCAGCCCAGCAGGCGTGCCAGCGTCAGCAGGGCCAGCAGCACCATCCAGAGCACAACCGAGCGCCAGACGAGGCCCACGATGCTGCGCAGATGTGCAACTTCCGGCTCGCGGCCGGGCATGCTTTCTGTGGCGACCGCGTCTTCCGGATCAACGCCGCTGGCCTGGAACCCCTGGGAGGCGTCGGGCGCAAACGCAGCCTTCAGCGCCTCCCCGCCCAGACGTACATTCACCGCACCCGAGGTCGCAGCGAGGATCACACCGTCATTGCGGTTTTCCGACTCGACCGGAGAACGCTGCATGTAGTTGCGCCAGCCGTCAATCGCATCCTCGAAACTGCCCACGACCGCGAAACCGAGCGACGTCAGGCGCGCCGGCACATAGTCGATCAGGTCCCACGCGCGTGCAGCCGCCTGCTGCAAGGCTGGACTGGCTCCTTCGCCAACCACTTTTCTTTTGTACGTCCAGTAGCGGGACACGAACTCGGCCATGCGGTACAACACGGCTCCGGCAGGCCCCAGCCCCAGTGCAGCCAGCACAGAAAACCAGGCCAGCACGCCGAACACATGGCGATGCGCAGCCAGCACCGAATACTCGATCACATGCCGCACGATTTCGCTGCGCGGCAGCTCGCTCGCATCGACCTGACGCCACTGCGCCAGCAGTTCGCGGGCCGTCGCTTCGTCGCCATCATCCAGCGCATCGCGTATGTCCGTGAAATAGTGGCTGAACTGGCGAAAACCAAGCGTGACATAAAGCACCGCAACGCTCCAGGCAAAGGCTAATACGCCGTTCACACTCCATAGCAGCCAGTGCACTGCCAGTGTGATGAGCGCCGGCACCACAACGGCAACGGTCCATGCTACCCAGCCGTGCTGCGGCTTGCCTGCATCCAGGCTGCGGCTGGCCCAACGCGCCCAGCGTCGCAAAGTGGCATGAATCGGGTTGCCGCGAGCCAGTGGCCGGGCCTGTTCAATGATGAGGGCGAGCAATACGGCGAAAAAACTCATGCTGGATGATACCGCCCCCACGTTCGCGCACTGCGTGTCGCTCTCTGCTCCCCGAGGGGGCGCTGCGCCTGCGGTCCGGCGAAGCCGGTCCCGCGGCCCCTGCTGGAAGAAGACAAGTTCTCGCCATCCGTTCGTCCTTAGCTTGTCGAAGGATGCGCCCTACATCCGACCGTCAGGCGCTTAGGAAACGATATAAATTGCGCAGCATGCCGGCAGTAGCACCCCAGATGTATCGCTCCTTGGCATCAGCACCCTCCGCGCCTGTGTAGGGCATGGACAGCCACTGGCGCAGCACCCCGTCAAACTCAAACGCATGGCGTCGGTGATTGGCGGGATTCATCAGATAGCGAAGGGGCACCTCAAAGATGTCGGCCACCTCGGAAGGGCTGGGCTGCAGCGCAAAACCCGGTTGCACCAGGGCCACCACCGGCGTGATGATGAATGCGGTACCGGTCACGTAGGTGGGCAGGATGCCCAGCACCTCCACATGCTCGCGGGTCAGGCCGATTTCTTCGTGGGCCTCGCGCAGGGCCGTGGCCACCGCATCGTGGTCGGTCTCGTCGGTTTTGCCGCCCGGCAGGGCAACCTGGCCGGAGTGGGTGGACATATTGCCCGCTCGCTCCGTCAGCAGCAGTGTCAGTTCATCGCGCATGACGAGCGGCAGCAACACCGCCGCCAGCGCAGGTTCCCGGTTGGAGAATTTTTTCTCGACGCTGTGCTCGGGCGTCCAGACTGGCGGGTGCCGAAAGCGCTGACGCAGTGCCTCCGGCGTCAACGCTTCCGCCGGCACACCGGACAGGTGTGTATCCACCCCGATCACCGGAATGCTGCGAGGGTCGAAGGCCGGCAATGGCTTGGTGAACCGGGTGGAAGACATGGGATGACAGATTAACAGGGCATAAAAAAAGCCGCTCCGAAGAGCGGCTTTTTTGCGGGCCGCTGTTTTTATGCAGCTTTGGCGCCCAGCTTTTCCTTGATACGTGCCGACTTGCCGCTGCGGCTGCGCAGATAGTACAGCTTGGCACGGCGCACGTCACCGCGGCGCTTGACTTCGATCTTGGCGATCAGCGGGCTGTAGACCTGGAAGGTCCGCTCGACGCCTTCACCATTGGAGATCTTGCGCACGATGAAGCTGGAGTTCAGTCCGCGATTGCGCTTGGCAATCACAACACCTTCAAACGCCTGCACACGCTTGCGTGTACCTTCAACCACGTTGACGCTGACAATCACGGTGTCGCCGGGGGCATACACGGGAATGGTCTTGTTCAGGCGGGCAATTTCTTCCTGCTCTAGGGTCTGGATCAGATTCATGATTTATTCCATCTAACTTTTTCGTTCATACACGCGCTACGCTAAAGACCGCAAATCCATGGACACATCAAGGATGGTCAAGATGGTTGCAGTGGCCGCCAGAGGACCGAAAAGCCTTTGATTATAGCGTTTATGCGTCCTGCTCCGGGTTTTCCATCAAATCCAGCAAAAAAGCCTCGTCACCAGCACTCAGACACCCCGCAGCCCTGGCTTTTTGCACCAATTCGGGGCGATGACGCCAGGTCAAGGCCAGCCGCTGGTCGCGGCGCCAACGTTCAATGTGGGCATGGTTACCCGACAAGAGTTTTTCGGGTACAGACTGGTCTCGCCAGTTTTCAGGCCGGGTGTAATGCGGGCAGTCAAGCAGTCCGTCCACCGCAGGGTTAAAACTGTCGAACTGATGGCTACCTTCGTCGTTGAGCACGCCTGGCTGCAAGCGGGCCACGGCGTCCAGCAAGGCCATGGCGGCGATCTCGCCGCCGGACAGCACAAAGTCGCCCAGGCTGATCTGCTGATCCACAAAAGTCTCAATAAAACGCTGGTCCAGCCCCTCATAACGGCCACAAATCAGCACCGCCCCGCTACTGGCTGACCAGTTGGCAACTCCAGCATGGTCCAGTGGCTGTCCAATGGGAGAAAACAGAACCACAGGGGCTTGCACATCGGCCGATTCTGCACGATCTGCACGTATGGCTTCCAGACAGCGTGCCAGCGGCTCGGCCATCATCACCATACCTGGGCCACCCCCGAAGGAACGGTCATCAATGCGGCGGTAGTTGCCTTCTGCAAAATCACGCGGATTCCAGAGCCTGACCGCAACCAGGCCTGATTCATAGGCACGGCGCGTCACGCCACTTGTCAGAAACGGCGCAAAAAGCTCGGGGAAAAGTGTGATGACGTCAAACCGCATGAGGAGTATTTTGCGCCATGAAGCGCCCGCAGCATCCCTAAACCAGCAGGGGCCGCGGATCTGGCTTTGCCAGTCCGCAGGCGCAGCGGCCCCCTCGAGGGGCAGGGAGCTACACGCAGTGAGCGACCGTGGGGGCTCTAGTAATCCGGCTGCCAGTCCACAGTGATGGTCTTGCCCTGCATATCCACGGCGTCCACATAGGCCGCCACAAAAGGGATCATGCGTTCAAGGGTCTGCTCGCCTTCGGTGTATTCAACACACAGAACCGAATGCGGGCCGGTGGCCATCAGGTCACGAACACAACCCAGGGCCACGCCTTCACGGTTAACGACATTCAAGCCCAGCAAGTCCACCCAGTAGTACTCGTCCTTGCCAGCCTTGGGAAAGCTGCTGCGTGGCACAAAAATACGCGCGCCGCGCAGGGCCTCGGCCGGTGTACGGTCGTCAATGCCGTCGAATTTGGCAACGACGGAGTCGGAGTGGGCTTTGGATTCGCTGACAGCCAGGGAAACCGTGCCGGAAAAAGCATCGAAACCTGGACGGTGTTTGGCGTCGGGGGGCTGTAAGAACCAGCGCCCGGAAGAAAAAAGCGCCTCGGAAGAGGCGCTGTGAGCCAGGACTTTCACCCAGCCTTTGACGCCCCAGGCGTCAAGAATGCGCCCGACTTCAACCGCATCGTCCGGCAAGCCAGACGACTCAAGGCCGGCTGGATTAGCCCCCACGCTGCTCACTCTGTGTAGGGCGCTGCCCCCCATGGGGGCGAATTTCCCTTGGGGCGGCCCGGCGGGAAATTGTCATTTCAATCAGGCGGCCTTGGGAGCAGCTGCCGAAGCACCCTGCTTGACCAGGCGCAGCACGGTGGGGGACGCTTGTGCGCCCACGCCGAGCCAGTGGGTCAGGCGGTCCTGCTCAATGCGCAGGGCTTCCTCGCCACCCTTGGCGATCGGGTTGTAAAAACCGATGCGCTCAATGAAACGGCCATCGCGGCGGACGCGTTTGTCAGCCACAACAATATTGAAAAAAGGACGGTGTTTAGAACCGCCGCGCGAGAGTCGAATGACGACCATGATTTATCCTTCGGGTGGCGGGGTGAAAAATCACCCCAAAATGTTCCTGCAGCGCTTGAGACACACGACATGGCACCCGGCCAGCGAAATGCTGCAAAGCCGTAGATTATAACCCGCCGACCGTCACTGTTCCACCCGCAGCCTTTCCCAACCTCTTTTGGCCACTCCCATGACCCTGATACGAGCCAGCGTTGACACCGATCTGCCAGCGATCACCGCCATTTATGCCCACCATGTGCTGGGCGGCACCGGCACCTTCGAAACCGAGCCCCCCAGCGTGACCGACATGGCCACGCGCCGGGCCGATGTGCTGGGCAAGGGCCTGCCTTACCTCGTGGCCGAAGAAAACGGCGCCGTAATCGGCTTTGCTTACGGCAATTGGTTCAAGCCCCGCCCCGCCTACCGCTATTCGGTGGAAGATTCGATTTACCTGGCGCCCGGGCTGCAGGGCAAAGGCGTGGGGCGCATGTTGCTGAGCGAGTTGCTGACGCGCTGCGAAGCTGTGGGAATACGTAAAGTCATGGCTGTCATCGGCGACTCGGCCAACGCCGGGTCGGTCGGCGTGCACCGTGCACTGGGCTTCACGCAGGTCGGCATTGTCGAGTCCTGCGGCTGGAAGATGGGCGCCTGGCGTGATATCGTGATCATGCAAAAGACGCTGGGTGCCGGCGACACCTTGCCGCCCCAGGACGCCGCGCCGCCCTCTCCTCCTGTCTGATTGCCTGCATGAAAAACAAGAACAAGACCCTGGCCACCTGGTTTGCATTTGCCGTTGGCCAGTTGGGCATTCATCGGCTCTACCTCTTTGGCTGGAAAGATGCGCTGGCGTGGGTACACCCTCTGGTGGCGGCACTGGGCTGGTGGGGCGTACAGCGTGTGCGGCAGTATGGCCAGGACGACCAGCTGGCTTGGTTGCTGGTCCCATTGCTGGGATTCACACTGGCAGCCACGGCCCTGACGGCCATCTATTACGGCCTGATGGCGCCTGAAAAATGGAATGCGCAGTACAACCCTGAACAGCCCACCGACAGTCCGTCTGGCAAGACCAACTGGCTCACCATGGCTGCCATCATTTTGGCATTGCTGTTCGGCACCATTGCCCTGATGTCCAGTATCGCGTTCAGCTTTCAGCGCTACTTCGAGTACCAGGTTGAGGAAGCCCGGAAGATCTCCCAACAGGAGCCCGTGAATGGACAACGCTGATTCCGGGGAGATCGTGATCCGTGCAGCCGAACCGGGCGATGCGGCGGCTATTTCTGCCCTTTTGGGTCGCGTAGGAACCTTCGAAGGTACGCTGCAGTTGCCGGACATGCCTGTTGCCTCGCGGGTCGAGATGCTGCAACGGGTGGATGCCCAGAGCTGCAGACTGGTGGCGGTGGCAGGAGGCGAGGTCGTCGGCATGGCCGGCTTGCACGTGCAGCAACCCAGCTTGCGCCGCAGCCATGTGCGCGGTTTGGGCATTGGCATTGCGCCCGAATGGCAACGCCGCGGCTTGGGTCGCCAACTCATGGGCCGCCTGCTCGGCTGGGCCGACCAGTGGGGCGGCGTGCTGCGCATCGAACTGTGGGTCCACGTGGACAACGAGCGCGCCATCGCGCTGTACCGCAGTTTGGGGTTTATCGAGGAAGGCCGGCACAAGGCCTACGCATTGAAGAACGGTCGCTATGTCGACAGTATTTCCATGGCACGCCTGCATCCGAACCCGCCCGGCATTGCTGGGTAGTTCCCAGACGCTCGGGCTTAGAACAGCTGCAGGCTGACCCAGTAAGCGACGCCGGCGACAAACGCCGAGGCAGGTATCGTGAAGATCCAGGCCCAGACAATATTGCCAGCCACGCCCCAGCGCACGGCAGAAGCACGCTGGGTCGAACCGACACCGACAATCGCGCCGGTGATGGTGTGGGTGGTGGACACCGGTATGCCCAGGCCAGTGGCCAGGAACAAGGTCAATGCCCCGCCGGTTTCCGCACAAAATCCGCCAACCGGTTTGAGCTTGGTGATTTTCTGGCCCATGGTTCTAACGATGCGCCAGCCGCCGAACATGGTACCCGCGGCAATGGCCACGTAGCAACTGATGATCGCCCACGTCGGCGGTGACGAGTCACTGGCAGAGGTGTAGCCAGTGGCAATCAGCAGCATCCAGATGATGCCGATGGTTTTTTGCGCATCGTTGCCACCGTGGCCAAGGCTGTAGGCGCCGGCAGAAACCAGCTGCATGCGGCGGAACCACCGGTCTACCCTGGACGGCGTGGCGCGCCGGTAAATCCATGCCACCAGCACCATCATCATCGAGCCCAGAAGAAAACCCAGCAGCGGTGACACAAAGATGAACGCCACGGTTTTCAGGATACCGGCTGAAACCAGCGCGCTGGCGCCTGACTTGGCCA
This sequence comes from Polaromonas sp. A23, assembly GCF_002001015.1. Lineage (GTDB taxonomy): Bacteria > Pseudomonadota > Gammaproteobacteria > Burkholderiales > Burkholderiaceae_C > Polaromonas. The sequence goes on from NZ_MUNO01000045.1 coordinate 76,177, forward strand.
TCACCGCGCCGACAATGCCGCCAATCAGCGCGTGCGATGAACTGCTCGGAATGCCGTAATACCATGTCACGAGGTTCCAGGTAATGGCGCCTATCAAGGCACCGAACACCACATGCGTATCCACGATACCCGGCTGGACAATACCCTTGCCCACCGTTGCGGCCACGCTCAAGTGAAAAATGAAGATGGCGATGAAGTTGAACGACGCGGCAAACAGCACCGCCTGACCCGGCTTGAGGACACCGGTCGAAACCACAGTGGCAATCGAGTTCGCCGCATCATGAAACCCGTTCATGAAGTCGAACGCAATCGCCAGGAACACCAGCATGGCCACCACCCACAAGGCGGTTTGTGCGGTCTCCATGTTCAGGAGTTTTCGAGGACAATGCCCTCGATCAGATTGGCCACGTCCTCACACTTGTCGGTGATGGTTTCCAGCAATTCGTAAATCGCCTTCAGCTTGATGACCTCGCGCACGTCCGGCTCTTCACGGAACAGCTTGCTCATGGCTGAGCGCATCACGCGGTCGGCATCGGACTCGAGTTTGTCGATTTCTTCGCAGGTTTTCAGCGCCGCTTCCGCTGTGGCCGCATCGCTGAGCTTGTCAATCAATGCCACCGCATCCTTGAGGCGCTCGCAGCATTTGACGCTCAGGTCCGTCAGGCGCACGATTTCTTCGGTCATGTGCCGCACGTCGTAGAGCGCCATGGTTTCGGCGGAATCCTGAATCAGGTCGCACACATCATCCATGGTATTGATCAGCGAATGGATCTGTTCACGATCAATCGGCGTGATGAATGTCTTGTGCAACATCCGGTTCACCTCGTGGGTGATACGGTCGGCAGCGCGCTCGGCGTTGTCTACCTCGCGGTTGTAGGCTTCTCGCTTTTCCACATCGCTGTAGTTGGCCACCAAGTTGGAAAAGGCACGGGCCGCCTCCACAATGCGGTCGGCATGCTGGTTGAACAGCTCAAAAAAATTGCCTTCACGCGGCAACAGCTTGCCAAACAACATCTTCAACTCCTGGGAGGGTGCATGTCCTGGGACATGACAAATTTGTGACAGACAGGAGTTTAACCGCGAGGCTCATACCGTCCATCCGGGGCCCATCTGGCAAGCGCAGCATCGGTTGTTGGGCTTTTTTGCCTATAAACGGTACAGTTCACTTCAAATTGTCCCCACGCCTGATCGCACAACGACACCATGAAGCACAAAAAACTCCTGATCGCCGTGTTGGTTCTGGTCCTCGCGGGTCTGGCCGTGTTGTTCAGTTTGCCCACGATTGTGGACAAGCGCATGAACACCCTCGCACTGGCGCCGCCTTACACCGCCAGTGAAAAAGCCAAAACCCTGCATGAAAAGCTGTTCGTTGCCGACCTCCACGACGACGCGCTACTCTGGTCTCGCGATCTCCTGCATCGTTACGACTACGGCCACACCGATCTGCCGCGCCTGCTCGAAGGGCGCGTGAGCCTGCAGGTTTTTTCAACCGTCACCAAAACGCCTAAAGGCCTTAACTTCGAGCGCAACTCGGACGACACCGACAGCATCACCATGCTGGCCATGGCGCAGCGCTGGCCGCAGCGCACCTGGGGCAGCCTGCTGGAACGCGCGTTGTACCAGGGCGAAAAGCTGCATGCAGCCGCAAAAGACAGCGGGGGCGCCATGCGTGTGGTGCGCTCCCAGGCCGACCTGGCGGAGGTATTCGCCGGCCCGGCCCCCAAGGGTGGGCGGCTGGCCGCCGTGCTGGCGACGGAAGGCCTGCACCCGCTGGAAGGCAAACTGGAGAATGTGGACAGACTTTATGACGCCGGCTTTCGCATCACCGGCCTCACCCACTTTTTTGACAATGAACTGGGTGGTTCCGCCCACGGGATGAAGAAAGGCGGGCTGACGCCATTCGGCAAAGAAGTCGTCCGCCGCCTGGAAGAAAAACAGATCATCGTGGACCTGGCCCATGCCTCACCCAAGGTGATTGACGACGTGCTGGCCATGGCAAAGCGGCCTGTGCTGGTCTCGCACACCGGCGTGCAAGGCACCTGCCGCGGCCCGCGCAACCTCAGCGACGCGCATATCAAGGGCATTGCCGCCACAGGTGGTGTCATCGGCATCGGTTATTTTGAAGGCGCAGTCTGCGGGCTGGATGTGGCATATATCGTCAAGGCCATACGCCACACCGCCAACATCGCGGGTGTCAAGCATGTCGCGCTGGGTTCGGATTTTGACGGTGCCATCAAGGCCAGCTTCGACACCACCGGCCTGGTGCTTCTGACGCAGGGCTTGCTGGAAGCCGGTTTCAGCGAAAGCGACGTGGCCGGCATCATGGGCGGCAACGTGTTGCGTCTGCTGCAAGCGCAATTGCCGCCGCGCTGAAGCCTGACTCGGCAGGATCCTAACTGCTGCGGAAGATGAAATACACCGCACCCACCATGCAAAGCGCCGCCCACAAATAGTCAAGCTTGAGCGGCTCGTTGAGATAAAAAACCGCAAAGGGCACAAACACGGCCAGCGTAATGATCTCCTGCATGATCTTGAGCTGGCCCACGCTGTACATGGTGAAGCCAATGCGGTTGCCCGGCACCTGAAGCAGGTATTCAAACAAGGCAATGCCCCAACTGACAAGTGCCGCGATGTACCAGGGCGACGTCGCCAGGTTTTTCAGGTGGCCATACCAGGCAAAGGTCATGAAAACGTTGGACAGCAGCAGCAGGCCAATGGCTTGCGCGGAAACGGGAAGCGACTGTAGAAACTGCATGAAAACTCCGTATCACTCGTTGCGGTCAGCCCAGGTAAGGCAGCAGCGTGAAAACCAGCGTCAAGCTCAGCAACGCCAGCGCCGTTGAAACCACCACGCTGGCTGTCACAAGCTCCTCGGCCACTTCATAGCGCTGCGAGAACAAAAACACGTTGGCCCCAATTGGCAGCGCCGCCGCCACCACCATCACCGTCATGGGCAAGCCCCCAACGCCCAGCAACCGGCACAGCAGGGCCACCAGCAAGGGATGGATCAGATTCTTGATGCCGGCCAGGGCCAGTGCCTGCCGCCAGTGTTGGCCCACCGGCGTATTGGCCAGCGTCACGCCAACCAACACCAGCGCAAGCGGGCCAAAGGCAAGAGCCAGCATTTCCAGCGGTTTGTCGATCACGCCGGGGATCACCCAGCCGGTTTGCGCAAACAGCAGCCCCGCAATGATGGGCAGAGGCACCGGGTGCAACAACGCATTTCTGACAGCCATCAGTACAGTGGCTATCGCGTGACGCGGCGCACCACCTTCCATGCTTGTACCCTGGCGCGCTTCACGCGCCACAGCCAGCTCGAGTACCACGGTGGCACTTGTCAGCAGCACCAGCGCATGAACCGACACCAGCGTGAGCAGCGTCACCAGCCCGGCCGGCCCGTACAACAAGCTCACCAGGGCAATGCCGATCATGACCGTGTTTGAAAAAGTATTGGCCAGCGCCAGCACCGCGCCGCGGCGGTTAAAACCCTGCACCGCCAGCGTGCCGCCAAACAAAATGGCCACTGCCAGGAAATACGCCGCCACCGGCTTGAAGTCGAGCTGTTCGACATTAACCTTGCTCATGGTGCGAAACAGCAGCGCCGGCGTGAGAAGTAAAAAAATCAGACCTGAAAGATCCCTGATGGCCGCAGCCCTGATCCAGCCAAGGCGGCCGGCCATGAAGCCCGTGGCAATCAGGAGAACCACCGGAAACAGGGCGGCAAAAACAGGCGAATTCATCCGGCGATCTTAGCCGCCGGCGCAATGTGGGGACTGATCAGGCCCGGGCTATCCAGCGCTGGTGGGCCGCCAGTTTTTCAACATCGCTCCAGGAATGGCACTGCCCGGCCATTTTCGGCCATATGCGCAGCAGCAACTCGCATTCGGCCAGGGTGTCGGCCGCCGCCTGGTGCCGTGGTGTGCAGACGATGCCGAAGTGAGCCAGCCATTCGTCGAGAGCGCGCGCCTTCACCTTTTCGTGGGTCACCGCGCACAGCTGCTCGATGTCCACCCAGCGGTTCGGCAGCGCTGCGCCAAGATGTTCCAGCACATGCCGGCCAATCATGGCCTGGTCAAAAGGGGCATGAAAGGCCAGCAGCGGCGAGTGGCCGATGAAGCGTTCAAACGCGCGCAGGGCTTCTTCGGTCGGCATCCCTTCGCGCTGGCGCTGCAGCCCGATGCCGTGCAGCAGGATGTTGTCCCTGCTGGATCCCACCGAGGTCTGGCGCAGCACCACCTCAAAGCTGTCACCCGGCAGGATGCTCAGGCGCTTGCGTTCCCAATCCACCTGCACGGCAATGGCGGCAATCGCCAGCAACTGGTCGCGTTGCGGGTCCAGCCCGCTGGTCTCCACATCAAGCACCACCCAGCGCGTCTTGTCCACACCGCCCAGCGCGGCAAAGGGCTTTCGGAGCCAATCCGCCCAGCTCATCGTTCGTAGTCCAGTTGCAGGCGCTGCTGCAACGAGCGCGCCACGCGAAACGACTCGCGCAGGATGCGCCTGTCAATGTCGTTCAGACGGTCCACTTTCAGGTGGTTGGGCTGGTGTGGCGGCGCGGCGTCTTCAAGCTGAACCCGCAGGCGCAGTGTCTGCAAAAACTCGAAGCCGCTGACCCAGGCCTGGTACTCCCCCGCGGCCAGCCCCAGCAGCGGCCCGACGGCTTCGAGCCGTTCCCGCGTGTTGGTGGCGGTCACGCCGCAGCTGAGCGAATAAATGCGCGCGACATCGACAAAAATCGCGGCTCCCTGGAGCTTGAGGTCAATCATGCCGCCATCGTCCACGGCAATGCTGCCGGTCCAGTTCAGCGGCGGGCTGTGAGTCAGCGCATTGGCTGCCAGCTGCTTGATGAAACGCGGTGCACGCCGCGCAGCTTCGCTCACCTCCCGGCGCAGGGTGTCGGCCATGCGGTCGTCACCGGCCAGCGGCCGGAAGTCGAAGTAAATGCTCGCATTGAGCAGATCGTCGGGCGCGCCGTGTTCTATCCAGTGCGCAAAGCGTTCGCGCCACTGGTGCAGGGTCAGGCAGCAGGCCGGCTCGCCGGCCATGACACCGCCCTTGCACAGGGGGTAGCCGCAGGCGTCCAGCGCCACATTGACGTCGCGGGCAAAACGCAGGGCGGCCTCAAGCTGCTCCGGCGTGGTGTCGTCCGGCAGGATCAAGGCGTTGTCCTGGTCGGTCGCAATGGTCTGCTCGCTGCGCCCTTCCGAACCCAACGCCAGCCAGCACATGCGGCTCAGGTCCAGACCATGCGCCTGCGCCTGAATCTCCAGCAGGCGCAGGGTCAGCACGTCATTGAGGTGGCTGATCAGCACAGTGAGCTGGCGCGCGTGCACACCCTGGCCCAGCAAGGTATGCGCAAAACGCCGGATGTCCAGCGCCACCATCTTCAGGGTGTCAACATCGGCCGCCGAACGTATCGAGGTGCTGACCTGCTTGAGGCTCAGTCGCTGCATGGCAAACAGGTCTCGCTCCGACACCATGCCCACCGCCACTCCCGCACGCGTAACCGGCACATGGCGAATGCCGTGTTTGCTCATCAGCAAGGCCGCGTCCAGCGCTGTGTGTTCATGCGTCAGCGTCAGCACCGGCTGCACCATGACCTGCGAGATCGGCGTGTCCAGCGACAAGGCCGGCAATGTCACACGGCCCAGGATGTCGTAACGCGTGAGGATGCCCAGCGGCCGCTGCCCCTCGTCGGTGACCAGCATCGAACCGATGCGCAGCTGGTGCATTTGAGCGAGTACCTCGCGCAGCGGCGTGTCGGGCCGGCAGCTCACCGGCGCCTGACTGGCCACATCGCCCAGCGGCGTTTCCAGCGACTGCTCAGCCAGCGCCTGCGAGGCATAAGCCACCTGCAGGGCGCGCCGCGAGAGGTCCAGGAATTTGAGGGTGCGCCGGTTCAGGAAGTCGGCAAACGGCGGGCTCAGCACGGCCAGCGCATGCATGGAAGCCAGCGGCAACGCCAGCACAAAGGTGTCTTCCACCGCGCGGTAAGTCGCGGTGACGGCGCGCTGCGCCAGCGCCGCGCTGACGGGAAAAAGTTCGCCCGGTTCATAGTGAAAAGCCCCGCCCGACAGCTCGGCCAGACCGCGCTCGCCAATCACCGCGCCCTGGCGTATGAAGAACAGTTCCTTGACAGGCCCACTGTCGGGCTCGATCAGTCGCTCTTCGGGGGCAAAGTAATTCTGGCGGGAATGGCTCAGGAAGAAATCCACCTCGCCGGCCTGCATCTGCGCAAATGGCGGATGCCGCATCAGCTCTTGCCGCAAATTGGCCAGCAGGCTGCTGGACGGACTCAGATCGGTATTGAGCGAGGCTAGAGGCTGGGCTGCATCCGTCACGGTCGTCTCCTGGTGTTTGGAAATCATTATCCGGGAAGGATGTGCTGTTGTGCTGATTCAGCGCAAGCAGCATTGATGCGCGCTCATTCTCACTTTTCGCCGTTCGGGCTGAGCTTGGCCTGTTCTGAGCTTGTCGAAGGATCGAAGCCGTCTTTGCCTCCAACGTTTGTGGTGTGCCAGCAAGCCGGGGGTTGCCCGGCGGCAACTCACTTTCTTTTTGCGTCGCCAAAAAGAAAGTAAGCAAAGAAAAAGGCGACCCTGCTGTCTGCGTCCCCTCCGCTGCGCTGCGGGGCAACCTGCGGTGCTCGGTCCAGCCGGGGTCGAGCTCGAACTCGCCTTCGGCTCAGACAATCGCTCGCCCTGATCCGGCTAGACCTGCGCTCCTCGGCGCATACAGAAGGGTGGGGGATAAAGCGGGTGCGGATTCGGGTACAGATACGGATACGGGGAGACATGACGCGCGAAGCGCGTCAAGTCGGGGCACGCGGCCGCCATGTTTGCACGCGCTTGTAGCTCACGCGGCCAAATGAAGTCCCCCTCCATCGCCCAGCGGGGCGAGGGAGGGGCTAGGGGTGGGAGTGGGGAGTTGCGCCTACTGTCAACAACACATCCGAGGCGCAACGTGACGCTTGATAGAAACCTAAAAACTCGCCTGCAAACCCACCTTCAAACTACGCCCCGGCAGCGGCGCTTTCGGAAACGCCGTGCTGGTCAACACCGAACTCGCGCTGTAGGCCAGCTTGTCGGTGATGTTGTCCAGGCGTGCATACCAAAGCAGCGTGGCGACCCCGGCCTTGACACGGTACGACGTGGCTGCGTTCCACAGTGTGTAAGCCGCGGTTTCACCGGTGGGCGGCGCCGGCACGCGTTTTTGTGCGGCGTTGTGGTCGAAGCCCAGGCTGGCACCCCAGGGCCCGCTAGCCCACAGCAGCGAAGCACCCACACGCCACGGCGCAATGCGCGGCAAGGGCTGGCCGTTGTTCAGGTTGGTGGCGCGCACCACGTCGCCGCGCAGTGCCAAGTCCACCGTCGATGCGCCTTCCAGCAGCCGGATGTTGCCGCTGGCCTCGATGCCAGTGAAACGCGCCCTCACCTGCTCGTAGCGGAATTCAGCCAGCGGCTTGAACTCTGCCCCCGAAGCGGTAAAGCCCGGATTGCCGGCGTCTTCCACCGGATTGACTTCACCGTCTTCCGCATTGCGCGTAACGCCCGGGGTTTGGTTCAGCGCGATGTAATTCTTGAAGCGGCTGACATAGGTGTTGACCTTGAAGCTGTGCCCGCCCGACTTCCAGGCCGCGCCCACATCGAGGTTGCCGGACTGCTCCTTCGCCAGGTTGGCGTTGCCAACCTCGTAAGCCGCGGTGGCAATATGCGGGCCATCGGCGAACAGTTCGTAGTCTTTCGGCGCGCGTTCCGTATAGGCCAGGTTGCTGGTGAGCTGCCAGCCTGGCGCGGCATTCCACAGAGCCCCCAGCGCATAGCTGCCGGGCTTGAACTCTTTGGTGGCGGGTGTGAAGCGCGCGACCCTCGGATTGCCGAACGACTCCACCTTCACCGACTCCAGCCGCCCGCCCAGGCTCAGCTTGCCCCAGCCGGTGGCCAGCTCTTCATAGGCAAACACGGCCGACTGCGCGGTTTTGCTGTAAGGCGCAAAGGCCTCGTTGCCGTCTGCAGAAAACCGGTTGGACTCGGTCTGGAAACCCAGCACGCCGTCAAAGTTGCCGAATTTCGCGTGCCGCGCCTCGAGACGAAAGTCGCTGCCCTTGTTCTTGAACACCGTGCCGGTGGTCGCGCCTTCGAACTCGGTGTGGCCATAGTCCGTCTGGCTGTATTGGCCCTTGATGCTCTGGATAGGCCCCCCAAGATTGCGCACCTCGCCTTCAAGGGCATACCGGTCCGACTTCATGCCGATGGTGACTTCGTCCTCGGCCACCGTGCCATAGGTACTGCGGTAGTTGCTGGCCGACGCGCCGAGGTAACCGTTGTCAAAGAACATCGAGCCACCGACAGCCCCGCCACGCACATCGCTGGCCGAGTTGCAGATGCGGCGGGACCTGGTAGTGACTCCGGCCTTGGTGCAGTTCAGGTCGCGCGGTGCGCGCACATCGCTGGTCTGGCGGTCGAAGGCATCGACATGCAGGCTGTAGCGATGGTTGCCGCCTTCGAGCAACACGCCCTTGCCGCGCTCCGAGTTGCCGCTGGCCAGGCTCAGGTCGGCCTTGCCGCTGATGCCGCCTTTCTCGTCGAACTGCGCCTCGCGCGGAATGCGGTTGTCAATCACGTTGACCACACCGCCGACCGCACTGCCACCATAAAGCAGGGCACCCGGGCCACGCAGCACCTCAATGCGTTCGATGCTGATCGGGTCGGCCGTGACGGAATGGTCATAACTCAGGCTGGAAGCATCCAGCGTGCCGCCGCCATTGCCCAGGATGCGAATACGGTCGCCGTCCAGCCCGCGGATGATGGGCCGGCTCGCGTTGGGGCCGAAGTAGGTGCTGCTGACGCCGGGCGTGCCGTCCAGCGTTTCACCGAGCGTGGTTTTGGAGCGCAGTAACAGGCCTTCGCCGGAATACTGGGTGGCCGGGGCAATCAGGTCGGTGGCGCCCAGCGGGTTGCCGGTGACGGTGATTTCTTTCAGGGTGGGCGCAGCAGCCGGCGCCGGCGTCTGGGCCTGGGCCGCTGTGCAGCTGAGGGCAAGCAGGGTCAGGGACGCCGTGCCGATGGCACTGCGGGGAAATGGTTTTTTCATGATGGCTCGTTGAATCGGAAACAGAAAACGCCGGGCAGCGGCCTTGCGGCCGCGCCCGACAACTTCGTCGGATCCTTTGCGGAACTCAGCGCAGTGACTGGCACCGCAGGTCGGGATGGGATGCAAGGCGCAATTTGCAGCCAATAGCATGGCTATTGGCAAGGATTGCAACGCCGCAGACCGCCCGATCCTGCGGATGCCGGGCACGCGATGGGTTACGCAGAGGGTCCGGTATTCAACGAGCCCGGGGCGGACCACGCGCTTCGAAAAGCGCAGCCCGGCGAGCGAGTACTTCGCCTTCTAGAAACTGAAAAACAAACGAGGAAAGTGACATCGGCAACGCCAGCAGGGGCACAGCCGGAAGCACATCACTGTGGCAAAGCTGATCGAAGACGCGGCAATCCAGATCGTCGGCATGCACAGAGAAAAGATCGGCCAGCCAGCCATGACCGTCCGCATGTTCATCCGCATGTTCATCGGCGTGTTCATGCGCTTGCTCAACGGCTGAGCCTGCATGGCTTGCCGCAACTTGCTGGCCGCTGCCAGCGCCGTGAACCAGGCCATGCATCTGGCCCAGCATGGGCACGAGCAACAACACCAGGGCCAGATAGCCCCATGCCGCCCGCCACGCCATGCGCCTGAAGACCATGTGGGCTTACTTCACCGTCACCGCATCGGTGATGCGGTAATAAAGGCCATAGGGATCGTCATGCAGCACCTGCAGGCGGCCCTCGACCACCACCACCTCCATGCTGTACTCCACCGGGGTTTTGGTCTTGACTTCCACCATGCTTTCCGGCCCGCCCGGCAGGCAGAAAGAGCAAGTCAGCGGCACCGACGACAACAGAAAATGGCGCTGCTTCTTGCCCGGCTCCAGCGGCATCATGAAACCCTGGATGCGCTGGGTTTTGCCGTTCATGCCGAGCTGGGTTTCGCCAAACACCGGCAGGATACGGTTCTTCTCGTTTTTGGTTTTCACGTCGGTCAGCACCGACCAGGGCACCACGTCCGTACGCGGGGCCAGCGGTGCAAACGGGCTGTTGGCGCCGTGTACACCTGCGCCCTGCCCGACCGGAAGCTCAAGGCCGCCCGGCGCCGCCTTGCCTGCTGCGGGCTTTGCACTTCCGGCAGGCAGGGGCGAGCTCAACTGCGCATGCGCGCTGCCGGCGGCCAGCATCAGCACCAGCAGTGAAATCCTGAGGGCGGTGAAGTCAAAGCATCGCATGAGGTTCTCCGGAAAAGTTTGAAGCAGGTCAGCGCATCAGTGCGCGTGTTTCATGCCGCAGTATTTACCCACCGCCAGCCCTTTGCAAGAGGCCTGCAGCTCTTTCATGCAGACGTCTTCTTTCTTGCCCGATTCCAGGCACTTGGCAGCCGACTCATGCGCTGCGGCCATGGCGCGGTGGCGCTGCACGTCTTCCTTGGTTTCCTTGTCGCTGTGTTGCGCATTTGCTATTGAAAACATAGCTGTCAGCGCAAGTGCGACAAGGGCCGGAAGCATTTTTGGCATCATGATTTTCATAAATTCACCTTGATTGAAGCAGTTCAAACACATCGGCCCGGTAAGCCTCGTATGCGGGCAGCAGCGCCGACAGTAGCGCCACACCCACGGCCAGCGCCGGGACACTCCACAATTCGACCGGCCACGAGAGCCCGCCGATCAACACCGATTTATCCAGCTGCAGAAACCAGGCCAGCGCCGCCATCAGTTCCTGCCCCGCCAGCACACCGAACACCGTGGCCAGTAATGCCAGCCACAGCGCCTCGCACAGCAACAGCGCCGCCACCTTGCGCGGCGGCGCGCCCAGCATGCGCAGCAGCGCCAGGTCGGCGCGGCGCTCGCGCACCGCGCTCCACAGGGCGATGAAAACACTCAGGCCGGCCGTCAGCAGCAACACGCCCGCCAGCGCGCGCATCACGTCGGTGCCCACGCCAATCATGTTGAGCAGGCGCGTGATCTCCAGCGCCGGCGCGGCAGCCTGCATTTCAGTGCTGCTGTTCACGAAGCGTGGAAAGGTCACCGCCGCCAGCGGCGTGCGGTATTGAATCAGCGCCAGCGTCAGCTCACGTTCTTCTTCCAACACCTTGCGGTCGTCGGCGTCCAGCGCGCCATCACCTTCATGCACCTGCCAGACCGACTCGGTGGCCGTCAGCACCAGCCGGTCCAGCACCGAGCCGCCGCCGGCCAGCACGCCGCTCACAACATACGGCGTCTGGCCATGGCTGTCACCACCGCCGCCCAGGCCGTGGCTTCCGGCAAAACGGTCACCCACTTTCAGCCCGCTTTGCGCCGCCACCTGCGCGCCCAGCACCGCCTGCATGGGCGCCGTCCAGACGCCGCCCTGCGCAAACTCGGCTTTGTAATGCATGAGGTAGTCCGGCGTGGTGCCCACAATGCGAAAGCCACGAAAACTGTCCCCCAGGCTGATGGGAATCAGTTTGGCCACTTGCGGGTGTTTCTCAAGCTCTTTCACCGCAGCCAGCGGTATGTTGCCGGTCGGTGCGTCGATGTGGAACACGCCCGAAAGAATCAGCTGCATCGGGCTGCCCTTGGCCCCCACCACCACGTCAATGCCGGCCAGGTCGCGCTCAAACGCTTGGTCGATCTGGTGGCTGGCCAACAGCACAAAGCTCAGCGACCCCAGGCCCAGGCTGAGCAGCAGCACATTGAGCCCGGCCGACAGCGGCCGTGACCAGAGGAAACGCCAGGCAAACGCTATTGTTTTCATAGCTATTCGCGCCCGAGGAATAAGGGCTGGAAGCCGATTTGGCCATCAAGACTGGCCGCAACGCGCGAATCATGCGTTGCAATCACCAGCGTGGCGCCCTGTTGCCGGGCCGTGGCCTGCAGCAATTGCACCGCCTGCCGCGCTGCGTCATCGTCCAGGCTGGCCGTGGGTTCGTCTGCCAGGATAACCTGCGGTTTCAGCAGCACCGCACGGGCCAGTGCCACGCGCTGCGCCTGCCCGCCCGAAAGCTGCGCCGGCTTGCGCGCGGCCAGTTCCTGCACGCCCAGCGCTTTCAGCGCTTCACGGATGCGCGCGTCGTCCTGCGGCTGCCCGGCAGCCCACTGCGCAATCGCCAGGTTGGCGTGCACCGTCAGCGCGGCGCTCAAATGAAGTTTCTGGGGCAAAAAGCCAATCGTCCGTGCACGCCACGCATCACCCGCCACTTTGCCCTGCACCTGCAGCGACTGCCCGGCGACCGTGATGTCACCGCCACCCGGGCTCAGCAAGCCAGCCGCCAGCGCCAGCCAGGTCGATTTGCCGGAGCCCGAGACTCCGCGCAGCAGCAACACGCCGCCCTGCGCGACGTCGATGTCTTCAAACCTGAGTTCAGCGCCGCCGGAATACTGGTAGGCCAATTGCCGCGTGCTGATCACCTGACTGCGCTCCGCTTGGGGTGGCCGCCGGTGCTGCCCGTCGCGCAGTCGGCACATACGCCGCGCACGGCAAAGTCCAGGCTCATGCCCTGGTAACCCAGCGCCTTGAGAGCATCAATCGCAGATTGCGCCGCCCGCTCCAGATCGCCTGCGTTGGCTTGCAGGGCACCTTCCAACGGGCTGTCGCGGTGGCAGCTTTGGCATTCAAAGTGCGGCATGGAGTGCACACTGTCGGGCATGGCCTGGTAGCGCCGCACGCGGCTGGCGTCCACCCGGCAGAGCAGCAGGCCAACTTGTGTGAGCCGGTCAATCAGGCGGTAGAGCGTGACGCGGTCCAGACCCGCGCTGTCGCCCGCATCGCCCTCGCCCGCCAGTGCCACCTGTAACTGCGCATGCGTGTAACTCGTGTCCGGATGCGCGAGCAGCCAGCCCAGCACACGACGTGCGGCAATCGTTCGCCGCAAGCCGTGCGCGGACAGCAAGGTATCTATCGGGTCTGCTTCGTTGTGGTGGAGGATGGTGGACATGGGATTTCGGGCGACATGCGCTGCGAGTGGCTTGATGCCATAACGCAATTTGGTTGCATTATCGCCGAAACCCTGGAGCCTGCGCCGACTCACATCTGTAAAAAATCAGAGTGATGTTCCGGGCCCAGCGGCATGGGCGACCCGAATGCCGAACTCTTTGCGAATGTCGCGCAGGGGTATGCGCAGGTACTGCTCAAAATTGTTCCAGGGCCAACGGCTCCGTTGCCGCGCACAGCGAACCAGGGTGCGCGGAATCAGGAAGAAGACCGACTGAACTATGGAAAGCAGCACATCGATGACACGCAGCTTTTTGTAAATCTCCAGCGACTCATGGAGCTGGTACCCGCGCAAAATGCCAAAGCCGCCGGTGCTGCCGAACAGGCTGGACAACTTGACGATCGCTTCATCGTTGAGCGCGTTTCCGCACCCGTACACCACATGCACAGCGTCGTGGCAACGGAAAAACTCCTGCGCCTCCGGTGACATGCCGCGCCCCTGCGCAAGCCCCGGGTTCAAGCGGTAATACTCGGCCACACCTTCGGCCAGCGTCTGCGGTGAGTCCTGCTGTTCAAAGGCGTGCATGTTCACCGATGAATTCGGTAGTTTCATAGCCGGGAATCCGCATCAAATGCCATTTCCAGAATCTGAGGCTCCCCAACGGTCGCAGCGCCAAGGGCAGCAGCGTCATTGCGGGCACGCAATGCCGTTTCGCTGCTGGCATCCAGTGCCTCACGTGAGGCCCAGAGCGAAACACCCACAAACCGACCCTGCGCCCGGTCAACATAGGCCTGGTATCCGATAAAGCCCACGTGCTTCGAGAAAGCGGGCACCACCCGATCGCGGAACAAGGTGACAACTTCTTCCAACCTCTCAGGTGGCGCTTCAAAGGTTCCGATACGCGCTTGCATGCTTGTTGTCCTTTTCATCATAAGAGCCAGGCCTTGCCCCCGAAACGGAGGCCTGGCATGAAGGCGTCACACCCAACGACGCACCCGTGTTTTATAAGCCGCATAGTCCGCACCAAAGAGCGAAGACAGCATGCGCTCTTCCGGGTCAATCTGGAAGCGGTTGATGTACACCACATAAAGAAACAGGAAAACCAGCGCCGGCGGGCTGGCCAGGAAAGCCGCCCACCCCAGCAGGGTCAGCAGCAGGCCCACGTACATGGGGTTGCGCGTGAAACGATAAATACCGCCGGTCACCAGCGCCGATGAAGCGTCTGGCTTGAACGGATTGATGGTTGTTTTGGCTCGGCGGAATGAAACGATGCCGGAGATGCTGATGCCTTGACCGATAAACAGCAAAGCCAGCGCTGCGCCCAGGCGATAGCCCAGCGGTATCGGGATGAAACCAAACAAAATGGATGTGAGCCACATGAGCAGCGCAATGGCCAGCGCCACTGCCGGCGGGGGGATTTTGAGTTCGAGTGTGGTCATGGCAGCGGGGGTGGAAAAGTCAATGGTAAAGCTCAACGGCTGCAGGCTGCGCGGACGGTCCATCAAACTTGCAGCAACCGCCGCTCTAACCGCAGGTCACGGGCTACATGCCCCAGGAAAAGCGGCCTGAAATTGACCTGTCTCCGATTTTCAGCACGCCGGCATCTTTTCTGACGGTGAGCGAAAAGTCTTTAGGGAGAGCCGGATCAGCAGGATTCGTGAAGCGCAGCAACAACACCTTCTGCACGGTGTCGAAGACCTCAACCTTGAGGTGTCGCAAGGGAATCTCCGTACTTCGAACACTACCGGGCGCCGCGAAGCTGAGCCCTGCCACGACTGGCCGGCTGTCGTCGCCCACGACGATGTCCAGCAGGTAGCCTTCGGCCTCGAATGAAACGGCGCTTGTCGCATGGGCGCTAACGCTGGCGCCCAGAGCAAGGACGATTGCAATAAGGTTGGATCGCATGGAGTTGATACCTCATGTTTGACAGGAGACACTGGTACCGGATTTTCAGGCGGCACTTTGAGATGTGAGAACTGTAGACATAGAAGACTTTATCGTGAAGCCAATCGTCATCTCTTGCGTCTGACGACAAAGGCACTATCGACGTGCTCAAAACCAATCGCCGGGTAATACGACATGGCTGTCGGCGCGGCCAACAAGACCAGCAAGACCTCATCCCCAATGATCGCCTGCGTGCGCCGAATCAGCTCCCGGCCAATTCCCTTTCCTTGAAGCGCTTTGTCCACCGCCAGGTCCGACAGATAGCAGCAATAGCTGTAGTCGGTGAGCGACCGGCTTACCCCTACCAGGCGCCCGTCTTGCCACGCAGAAATAACGAGGCTCGGCGCAGCAAACATGCGCGCGATCCGGGGTAGATCAGCCGTTGGCCGCGTAATACCGGAGGCGTCGAAAACACGCGCAACCTCGACAGGATCCAGTGGGTAGTTATGACGGTACTCGATGGTGCTTTCTGACATGGCGTTCTCGAAAAGACGATTGAGATGAGTGCTATTTTGGAGGCAACGAGTTAACAAAGCGAAGCGCTGAAGTGATGAGTTTGCGACGCATTTCATCGTCTCCATACACACGCGCATCGGCGCGAACCCAACCATGCATGCGTTTGCCGCGAGAAAGCATGGGCTCCACGCCTGCAATTGCAAGCGCCCAGTCGTCGTTGCCCTTGCCCAGCCGCACAAGCATTCCGTCCTCCCGCGCTCCGCAGAGCAGGTTCCCCCCAAGTAGCCATGCCCAGCCGCCAAACATGGCCTTGTTCGTGATGCCGGGTGTTGACCGGAGTTCGTCATCAACCAGCTCTTCCAATCCTTTATCTCGCGCCATAATTTTTTGACCTGTTGCGTTAGCGAAATGACACCGGCGTCGCGCTACGGGAGTGGAGATGCGGGCCCCTGCCCTGGCTGGCCCCGCACCACTGCGTCACGCAACGCCAGAAGCGAGCCCCTGATGGCGGAGGAGATCATGGGATCCTGGACCATGCCTTCCTCAGTGAGATGAGCGCCGAGCAGTGGAATACTGACGGAAGCGGCCTCCACAATAACAGCGGACATTGTCTTGAGTGTTTCGCGAAGCGCCACATCGGCATGGTGAGCGCGTGGCGAAGCGTTGAGCACCGCGACATGCTTGTAAACAAAAGGCTCGAAGCCCACCAACCAGTCGAGTGTGTTCTTGATTGAACCGGTGACGCCGTGAGCGTACTCGGGGCTTGCGAACAGCAGTGCGTCTGAGGCTGCGACAGCAGCATGCAATGCACTCACCTGCGGTGGCAGCTGCGTTTCGAGATCGGGATTGAAAAGAGGCAATCCGCCCACGCCAGGAAAGACGGTGAGAGTGACTTCCGGCGGCGCCAAACGCATTGCCACGCGAAGCAGCGCGGAATTGATGGAGGCTGCACGCAGGCTGCCGGATATGCCCAAGACTCTCATGGAGCCCTACGTTCGACGTCAACGGCGCTTGGCATAGACAAAAAAGACCTGCCTTTGCGGAAGAGGTCAGGCCGCACTTTTGACCAACCCAAGACTGCGGAGATTTGCCTCCAGTTCAGCGACAGTGCGCCAAGGAAGGATGGGGGAGTTCGCCCGCTCGTCAGGAGGATTGGACGGCAGCTCATCAGACCACCCGCCGCAACCGACCAGGGGAAGCAGCGGCCGCTTGTGGAGCCAAGCCAGGTGAACCTCCGATTTGGTGCCCGCACGGCCACCGATGACGATGCAAGCATCGCCGGCAAGAGCCATCAAGAGATTGCGGGCATCCCCCATGCCACATGGCAGAACAACAGTGGCCGGCCAATCCGGCGGAGGCATCTGATCGGGGGGCACGATGCTAAGCACCAGACCGTTTGCCTGAATTGCGCGCTCGGCAGCAACTCTGGTTGCCGGACTGCCACACCCGCTCACAACAGTGATGGCCAGTCTGGCCAGCGCTTCACCGGCCTCACCAGCGAGCTCGTAGGCGCGGGAACCGGGCTCAGCGCTGCCGAGTACACAAACTTGGGGTTTTCTGTGAGAAATAATCATGGTGAAGGGGGCGGTGCGGTCTGACGAACAATGTACCCTGACGGCGCGGGCGCAGCCGCTTGCGTCATAGCACCTTCCTGAAAAAAGCCAAGTAATACGTGCCAACGTAGTTGTCCACTCGACTTACTTCTGTGTAGCCCTGTTTTCGGTAAAAGTCAGGGGCTTGCCATTCAAAAGTTTCGACGCCAACGTTCTTGGCGCCCAGCTCACCCGCCTGTGCTTCGGCTTCAGCGAGGAGCATGCTCCCTACGCCGCTCCGCTGGAATGCCTCTTCAACCCAAAGAAACTCGACTCGCAACCAATGCATGACGACAAGCCCCCGAATGCCGCCTATCGCGTTGCCATGCGCATCCTTCGCGTTCAGCCAGATTGGCGTGGACTCGGGGTACTCACCGATGTGGCGGTAGTTGAATTCGCGCAGCCGCCGCCCTAGCGGCAATCCCAAACGAACTTCTTCGTCGTCAGGTGTGTAGATCGTCGTGGATGTCATACGGAATAACGTTCAGCGCTAGGAGATCGGTCGTTGAAAGGTATTGCGCGGCCTAGTGAAGATGACCGGACCACAACCACTTGCGGCGAAGCCGCCTCCTGCAGGTTTGGGTCCGCGTCGATTGACATGTCAGGCAGCGACCCCGTGTTTCTCATATTAGTAGCCCAGGCAACTCTGTTTAGTCTGGTAGTCATACGCGGCTCGACTTTCGAACTGGTGCGCGAAGGCTGCCCCAGGCGGAAGCGGGACACGGTTATACGCCCAGTCCCTTTTAACAGCGCCGGGCACCATCGGCCTTTTGGTGTTCCAACACCAATCCAGAAGCTCCTTACTTTCCCGGATCATCACGCTTGCCCCAACCTTCGGAATCAGCAGGTCAACATGCCTGTCGCTGTAGCCGAAGCAAGTCATTGCACACGCACCAACCTCTTGGATCGGAATACTCACCGGCCGAGTGAATGGTGCCGACACCTCTATCTCCACCGCCCCCGGAGAGAGATAGATGGACGCGATCCCTCGATACGATTCTGCACCGGGGTTCCGTTGGCTAATGAGCACGATCGTATCCGCCGGCAGACGGGAGGCGCCGCCGATCTTAGATGTACCGAATGCGCCTTCTAAGTCGGAGTACGTCTTCCCGCAACCGACGAGAAGCAGAATGCCCACGAGTGCAACTACGTACCGCATCGCTGTCTAACGTAAAAATGACCGGACCACCACCGTTCGCGGCAAAGCCGCCTCATGCAGGTGTGGGTCCGTGTCAATTGACATGTTAACGCTCGCCCTCACAACCTAGCTCCAAAGACAGCCATGGCCAAATAGGCGAGTGCTGGCACAGAAAGAGCGAACTTAAACGCGCGGCGCGGCCCCACCAGTTGAGCAAGTAAGCCGAGCGCAATGCCTCCAAGGGCAAGCCATAGGCCCACGAACGCGCCACCGAACATGGCCGTCGCGCTCTCGCTAAAGCCCGGACCCACGTTGGGTCTCGGGATGTCAGGCAGTTCGAGGCTGCGCTTGTACCCACCAACAAAGGACAGGAACGCCAAAACTCCGAACGCAAATGACACCCAGGCTGCAACGATAGTGGCACGACGCATGGTGAGAGTTAACGTAGAAATGACCGGACCACAACACTGTGCGGCGAAGCCGCCTTTTGCCGTTGTGGGTCCGCGTCGATTGGCATGTTAAACATTCTCGGCCTGTGACGGATACAGATGTTTGCAAAACCGCCACTCATGGACGGGTTGGTCGTCAATGTAAACCGTGGGCTTGGGCAGGAAGCCTTCGAAGCAATCGGTAATACCCAGCTCGAACGCCGTAGTCTTGCAGTATTCGGCACCGCCCGAACTCCATAGGTACAAAGTTGCGCCGTCTGACTTAAGCCGCCTCACTTGCGCAATCACTGCCGGCATTGGGATGCGCTTAACGCCGACAGACCGAACCATCGTGTCGTCAATATCGACAAAAATTACTTGCTGTGTCATAGATGTTTAACATTAGAACGCATCTTTGAACACATGTTCAATTCCTCGTGTGCCACTCTGGCTGCAGGAGTACCACCGAGTGTCGTTGAATGAACAGCTGCCGCCAAGATTATCTGTCGTGAAGTGACACCGAACGAACTCACACTCGACGAACTTGCAGCCTGCAAACGACGTCCCGCGGAATGTGCAGTCGGTGAACTTGACACCGACGAAGACTGCCATGTTGAACAGGCCCCAGTACCACTCACAATGCGCGAACTTACAGCTGAGAAACGCAGAGTCAATGCTGCCGCCTTCTTCATTGAGTCCCGTAAAGGTGCAATACCAAAAGGAGTTCTCCTCCCATCCTGTTGTGGAGGGAAGCGTCCGGTCGAAGGTTTGTGAGTCAATCTGCACTTGCACTCTAACGTTTGAGCTGAGCGGACCCCGCCGGGTTGGCGCTTGGGCCGCGAGGCCGATGATAGACAGCACGGCCTCGCGGCCCAAGCGCCAAGCCGGTGGAGGTCCGCTCGAGCGAAGGGTTAGGCCTCTCCGCGCCCAACGTAGAGACTCTCGAAGGTTGATGGAATGGCCGCCAGTTCCGCCTGGAGGTACGGCACTTGGGAGATGGATTCCAACCAGGCAAGGTAGACATCTTCTGTGAAGTGCTCTCTAGCCACCGCAAGGGCGCCTTCCCGTGAAGAACGCGGAACGAAGGAGTCGACAGGCTCCGCGCCCGACTGGTCTGAGGTGGCCAACTCGGCCCTCAAGCAATGGGACCATTCCCACCCAACCGATGGATGCGCTTCGATCTGGAGTTCGGACGGCCAGCGGACGATACCGCGAAGGAGTTCGTTAGAGCCGACAAGCCAAACGAGAACCTGGGCACGCCAATGAGGCGAGCGGATGGCGAGCACCGACGCGAACCAACTGGGAACCAACGAGGGTGGCAGGTACTTCAAGCATAGATACATTGATGCGCTGAAGTCGCCGCAGGCATCCCACCAGCACCAGACTTGGTTGGGGTTGTTGTTTGATCGGTGGAGCATGCTACCGACGACAACATCTTCTCCGTTCCAACAGCGCGGATCCATCATGCAGCGGCCCAAGGTGTTCAGTATGTCGCCGTGGAACTCCTTGTATGGCGGTGTGTGAATGCCGTTCGGATAGATGGCCAAGAACCCAGTGATCAGCGATTCAAGCAGGGAACTGACGAAGTTTTCGTGGCTGCGGGGAAGCAACTGACCCAAGAGATAGTGATACCAGTCATGCCACTCGGCGTGAGGTCCGAAGGAACTCGTGCCGGAGGCGATCTCCTGGAGCGGTTCTTGGAGTTCCCAGGCTGTCAGACTCCCGACGTCGCCCATCAATTCGTGGAACATGCGGCGCTCGTCGCCCATGAACCATGCCTCACCCATCGGGGAGCTGGGCTGCCTGAAGTGTGAGCGGAGTCTTGCTAGAGCTGCGGAATCGATCCCGATCCCGGGGTGCCAAGCGAACTGTTGCACTGAGAGGCCTAACGTTGGAGGCAACCGGACCAAAACACTTGCAGCGAAGCCGCCTCCTGCAGTTGCGGGTCCGTGTTGGTCGACCAGTTAAACCGCTTGTTCATACACAAGAAGGTCATCTCGGAACACCTTTGCTTCATGATACGGAAAAATGTGATTTCCGCAGTGTTCAGTGAACACCGCGATGGCCCTCTTCGCTTCGCATACGACAAAGACCGCGTACTTAAACTGGACCGTTGAGCCGTCCATTAACTCAACGCGCAAAGTCCCATGAGGGAACTCAAACCAAGGGCGCACCTTCGCCAGAACATCCGTCTCCGACTTCCCGAAGTAGGCGGCCAACTCCGACACCCATTCGCGTTCGATCTGCTGTGCGTGCGTCGGAACTGGATACATGCGGTTTAACGTAATGTAGACCGCAAGCCCTGCGGTATAACTTGGCTGCTGCGGTATAACCTGGACAGGTTTATCACTGCCAAGTCCTTGTCAGCTAAAGAGTTTCTGCACATTGCGGCTTCCAGTCAGGTCGATAAAATAGACACCAAACACCGCAGATCATAGGCGTGAAACCGGCGCACTTCCATCCTGCAAATGCAGGAGTATCCGGATAAATAACGCCAGCCACGTGCAGGCGCCACACCAAACAATCATCATGAACAACAAACCCAAGACGGAAACACCTGCCGTTTCCCGGCCCCGCCCCACCCACCTCCACACTCACACCTTCCACGGCCTGGCACCGGGCCCGAAGCTTCTGGTTCTGGGCGCCGTTCACGGCAACGAAGTGTGCGGCGCAAAAGCCATCACGCAACTGCTGCAAGACATCGACAACGGCCAGCTCAGCATCGAACGCGGCACGGTGACCTTTGTGCCCGTCACCAACCCGTTGGCCTACCAGCTCAAGCAGCGCACCGGTGACCGCAACCTGAACCGCAACATGGCGCCAAGTGCGATTCCGCAGGATTTTGAGGACCGCATCGCCAATGTGTTGTGTCCGCTGCTGGATGCGCATGATGTGTTGCTGGACCTGCACTCTTTCCATACCGGTGGCAGTCCGTTTGTGATGATTGGCCCGCAGAACAACAGCGGCTCTCTCGAACCCTTCAACAAAGCTGTAGAAGAAATGCAGCTGGCCCTGTGCACCGGTGCGCCGCGCATTGTGGAAGGCTGGCTGGACACTTATGCGCGCGGTGTGCAGCGGCGTGCTGCGGTTCCGGTGCCCGCTGGCTCGGCGCGTGCGCAGACGCTGGTGACCAACCCGAACTACGGCGTGGGCACCACCGAATACATGCGTTCACGCGGTGGCTACGGCGTAACGCTGGAATGTGGCCAGCATGACGATCCGCAGGGCGCGCAGGTGGCGCGGCATGCGATTTTGCAGACGCTGGCGTTGTTGGGCATGGTGTCGCAGCCGGTGGAAACCTCAACTACCGAGCGCGAGATTTTGCGCCTGGTGGATGTGACGGACCGTGAACACGCAGGCGACAGCTTCACGCGCGAGTGGCGCAGCTTTGATGCGGTGAAAGCCGGCGAGGTGATTGGCACACGCTACAGCGGTGCCGAGGTGAAGGCGCCGCATGACGGCTTTGTGGTGTTCCCCAACCCGCGCGCCGAGCCAGGGCAAGAATGGTTTTACATGGCGAAGCGACGGCCATAAGGGGCATGGATCCCGGATCAAGTCCGGGATGACGGCAAGGCCGCGCGTTCACGCCTTGGCGTACTCCGAAAACGTCTTGCGAAACTTCGCCACCTTGGGGCCGGCCACCGCCATGCAATACCCCTGGTTGGGGTTCTTTTCGAAAAAGTCCTGGTGGTACTCCTCAGCCGCTGAGTAGTTAGCCACCGGCAGCACTTCGGTCACCACCGGTTTGCCGAAAAGCTTTTGATCATTCAACTCGCGAACAATGTCCTCGGCCATCTGCTTTTGCTCGGGCGTTGAGTAATAGATACCGCTGCGGTATTGCGTGCCACTGTCGTTGCCCTGGCGATTCAGCGTGGTGGGGTCGTGAATGACAAAGAAGATCTCAAGAATCGCCCGCAGGCTGATCTGCGCCGGGTCATACACCAGCTTGACGACCTCGTTGTGCCCTGTTGTGCCGGTACACACCTGCTCGTAAGTGGGTTTGTTGACGTGGCCGTTGCTGTAGCCCGACTCGACGTCGGTGATACCGCGCACCTGCACAAACACGGCTTCGGTGCACCAGAAGCAGCCGCCGCCCAGGATGATGGTTTCCAGCCCCGCGCCCGTAAACTTGCCTTGTTCCATGAGTCTTCCTTTTCCATTCAGCGATCAAACGCAGATCATCGGGGAAAAATGCCTTGCAACCCGCCAACACCCGGAAAACCCCTTTGAGGGCCCCAAAAGGGCCCGTAGAGGCATTTTGGAAGATTTGTAGTGCCAAATCGGCCATTTGCCCTTATTGTACGGGCGCAAGCAGCTATTAATTTGAGAGCAGATTTCAATGATTCCTTTGGGTGAACTCAAACCGGTTTTGACCACACTGCTGCTGCCGCCGGCTTCCCCGCTGTTGCTGGTGTTCTTCGGGCTGCTGCTGGTGGCCAGAAAAAAAGCCGCCGGGCTGGTGCTGATTTTCCTGGCAGCCGCCGCGCTGTGGCTGCTGAGCTGCCATGGGGTAGCGGTGTGGCTGGCCCACAACCTCCTGCCTCAGCACCCGCCGGTGATCGCGGCCGCATTGAAGACCGGCGGTGTGCAGGCCATTGTGGTGCTGGGCGGTGGCGTGCACCCGGTGGCGCCGGAATATGGCGAGCCGCAGGCCTCGCCGGCGGCGGCAATGCGCCTGCGTTATGGCGTCTGGCTGTCAAGGCAAAGCGGGCTGCCGGTGGCTTTTGCCGGTGGGCTGGGCTGGGGCGCGGCCGACGGGCAGGTCATCAGCGAGGGCGAAGTCGCGCGGCGCGCGGCCCAGCAAGACTACGGGCTGGCCTTGCGCTGGGTCGACACCCAGTCGCGCGACACGATGGAAAACGCCCAGTTCCTGAAACCGTTGATGGAAAAAGACAAAGTGCTGCGAATTGCCCTGGTGACTCACGCCTGGCACATGCCGCGCTCGGTGCGCGCTTTTGAGCGGGCTGGCTTTATCGTCACACCCGCACCTATGGGCTTTGTATTGCCCAGCCGCAATGGCGTGTTGCTATGGACACCTTCAACCGACGGACTGAGCACTTCTCAGCTCATATTGAAGGAGTGGCTGGGCCTGCTCGTCCAGCGCTTTACCTGAGCTTTACCCGGCCGCAAGCCCTGCCCAAGCTGCCCACAGGATAGTGGCGGCTTGACGGACAAGTGGCGAATCGCTACATTACTAACCAGTCAGTCAGTAAAAATGTCCATTTCCAAATTCATCTCCGCCCAAACAGCCACGCTGTCCGCCAAACGCGAGCGCCGCAAAGAGGCTCGCCCGGGCGAACTGCTGGACGCCGCGCTGGACCTTTTTGTTGAAAAAGGCTTTGCCGGCACGCGCGCCGAAGAAGTGGCCGCTCGCGCCGGTGTGTCCAAAGGCACGCTGTTTCTTTACTTCCAGAGCAAGGAAGAGCTGTTCAAAGCCGTGGTGCGCGAGAACATTTCCGGGCGCTTCAAGGAATGGAACGACGAATTCGAGGCCTTCGAAGGCACCGCCGCCGAAATGCTGGCCTATTGCATGAATGTCTGGTGGGAACGCGTGGGCGCCACCCGGGCTTCCGGCATCACCAAACTGATGATGAGCGAAGCCGGTAACTTTCCGGAAATTGCGGCGTTCTATCAGCAAGAGGTCATCCAGCCTGGGCAGGCGCTGATTCGCCGCATCATGCAGCGCGGCATAGACCGCGGCGAGTTCCGGCCCCTGGACCTGGACTATGCAATTTACAGTGTGATTGCACCCATGATCTTCCTGATCCTCTCCAAACACTCCACCGGCACCTGCGGAGACCCCAGCCTGCCGGGCAATGCTGAAAAATACGTCACTACCCAGGTAGACACCATTCTTCGCGGAATCTGTGTCGCCCCCTCCCCCACCAAGGCGCAAAAATGAAACGCTGGATCAAATGGGTCATCGTCGCTGCTGTTCTGCTGGTGCTGGCCACCGCTGTGTTGGGTGCGCTTTCTGCGCGCAAAAACCAGCAGGCCGCGTTGGCCGCCGCCACGGCCACCAAAGCGCAAATGCTGATAGAACTGGCCGCCACAGATGTTGTGCAGGCAAAGACCATGGAGCTCAGCCAGGGCCTGCCGGTGTCGGGTGCGCTCAAGGCCGTCAACTCGGCTTTCGTGAAGGCCAGGGTGGCCGGCGAGCTGCAGGGCTTGACGGTGCGCGAAGGCGACTCCGTCAAGGCCGGCCAGGTGCTGGCGCGCATTGATGCCAGCGAGTACAAGTCACGCGTGCAGCAGGCCCAGGAACAGGCCGACTCGGCCAAGGCGCAAGCCGAAGTGGTGCAGCGCCAGTACGACAACAACAAGGCGCTGGTTGACCAGGGCTTTATCTCCAAAACAGCACTCGACACCTCGCTGGCCAACCTGAATGCGGCCAAATCCACCCACAAGGCGGCCTTGGCCGCGGCCGACGTGGCCAAAAAATCGCTGGACGACACGGTGCTGCGCGCCCCGCTGACAGGCCAGGTTGCGCAGCGCCTGGCCCAGCCTGGTGAACGCGTGGGTGTGGACGCCAAGGTGCTTGAAATTGTGGACCTGAGCCGGCTTGAGCTCGAGGCCAGCCTGAGCGCAGCCGACGCGCTGGCAGTGCGGCCCGGCCAGACCGCCGTGCTGCAGATTGAAGGCAGCAAACAAACCGTCAATGCCACCGTGGCCCGCGTCAACCCCAGTGCCCAGGGCGGCAGCCGCAGCGTGCTGGTTTACCTGAGCGTGGACAACCCTGACGGCCAGACCGGTCTGCGACAAGGCCTGTTTGCGCAAGGCACGCTGGGCACCACTCGCGTTTCTGCGCTGGCCGTGCCGCTGAGCGCGGTGCGCACCGACAAGCCCGCGCCTTATGTGCAAGTGGTCGAGAACAACCAGGTGGCGCACAAGCCGGTGGAGCCGGGCATGCGTGCCAGCAGCGCCAATGGCGGCAGCGCCATGGTGGCCGTCAAGGGCCTGGCCGAAAACACGGTCGTCATCACCGGCTCGGTGGGCGCCCTGCGCGAAGGCACGGCAGTGAAGTTCACGCAGCCACCCGCATGGGCTGCCCAGGCCTCCGCGCCTGCCGCTGCGCCCGCAGTGTCAGCCTCTTCCGCCAAAACTGCTCCTTAAGCTGGTATGTGGTTCACCCAAGTCAGCCTGAAAAATCCGGTCTTCGCGACCATGGTCATGTTGGCCATTGTTGTGCTGGGCATGTTCTCTTACCAGCGCCTGCAGGTAGACCAGTTCCCCAACGTCGACTTTCCGGTGGTGGTGGTCACCACCGAATACCCCGGCGCTTCACCCGAAATTGTTGAAAGCGAAGTCACCAAAAAAATTGAGGAAGGCGTCAACTCGATCGCCGGCATCAACGCCCTGACCTCGCGCAGCTACGAAGGCCAGTCGGTCGTCATCATCGAGTTTCAGTTGCACATCGACGGGCGCAAGGCAGCCGAAGACGTGCGCGAAAAAATTGCCTCGCTGCGGCCGCTGCTGCGCGATGAAGTGAAAGAGCCGCGCGTGTTGCGTTTTGACCCCGCCAGCCGCTCCATCTGGTCGGTGGCCGTGTTGCCAGCGCCCGCCCCCGCAACCGGCAAGGCCCCGGCAGTTCCCACCGCCGTGGAGCTGACCAACTGGGCCGACCAGGTGCTGAAAAAGCGCCTGGAAAACGTGCGCGGTGTCGGCTCGGTCAACCTGGTGGGCGGCAGCAAGCGCGAGATCAACATCTACCTGAACCCGCAGGCCATGGAAGCGCTGGGCATCACCGCTGACCAGGTAGCCAGCGCGGTACGCAACGAAAACCAGGACTTGCCGGTGGGCGCCATCCGATCGCTGGCCCAGGAGCGCGTGGTCAAGATCGATGCCCGCATGAAGAGGCCCGAAGACTTCGGCAAGATCATCGTCGCGCGCAAGGCCGGCTCCGGCGGCGGCGCAGCTGTCACTGTCGACCAGGTCGCCACCATTCGCGACGGCTCGCAGGAAATCGACAGCCTGGCGCTGTACAACGGCCAGCGCACGCTGCTGTTAACGGTGCAAAAGGCCCAGGGCGAAAACACCATCGCGGTGGTAGACGGGCTGAACCAGGCGGTCAAAGACCTGCAGGCACTGCTACCGGCGGGCACACGGCTGGAGCCAATTGGCGACGGCTCGCGCCCGATTCGCGTCGCGGTTGAAAACGTGCGCCGCACCCTGATTGAAGGCGCGCTGCTGACCATCCTCATCGTCTTCCTGTTCCTGAACTCATGGCGCTCCACGGTGATCACCGGCCTGACCCTGCCGATCTCCATCATCGGTACCTTTTTGTTCATGAACATGTTCGGCTTCACCATCAACATGATCACGCTGATGGCGCTGAGTTTGTGCGTGGGCCTGTTGATCGACGACGCGATTGTTGTGCGCGAGAACATCGTGCGCCACGTGCAGATGGGCAAGGCGCCCTACCAGGCCGCCATGGAAGGCACGCAGGAAATCGGCCTGGCGGTGCTGGCCACCACCTTCTCCATCGTTGCGGTGTTTTTGCCCATCGGTTTCATGGGCGGCATCATCGGCAAGTTTTTCCATGAGTTCGGCATCACCATTGTTGCGGCGGTGCTGATCTCGATGTTTGTCAGCTTCACGCTGGACCCGATGCTGTCGAGCATCTGGCACGACCCGAGCATTCATGCGCACGGTGAGCACGGCAAGCCGGTCACTTTCTACGACAGAACCATTGGCCGCGTCACCGCCTGGTTTGAGCGCGCAACCGACTCGCTGGCTGAAACCTACCAACGCATCCTGCGCTGGTCGCTGTTGCACAAGCTGGCCACCGTGGGCCTGGCGCTGGTAATTTTTGTGACCAGTATTTTCATGGTGCCCCTGCTGGGCACCGAGTTTGTGCCCAAGGCCGACTTCTCGGAAACCTCTCTGAATTTCTACACGCCGGTCGGCTCTTCATTGGAAGCAACCGAAGCCAAAACCCGCCAGGTGGAAACCATCCTGCGCGAGTTTCCTGAAGTGAAGTTCACGCTGTCAACCATCAACACCGGCAATGCGCAGGGCAAAATGTACGCCAGCATTTACGTTCGGCTGGTCGACCGCAAAGCCCGGGCCCGCAACGTGGACGAAATGTCCGGCGTGCTGCGCGAACGGCTCAAGCAGGTGCCGGGCATCACCGTCACCCACGTCGGCTTGCTGGACGCGGTGGGCGGCAACAAGCAGGTCGAGTTTTCGCTGCAAGGCGCCGACCTCAAGGAACTGGAGCGCCTGACGCGCCTGGTCATGGAAAAAATCAGCGGCATCCCCGGCTTGGTGGACCTGGACTCCAGCCTCAAGGCCGACAAGCCGACCATCGAAGTGGACGTCAAGCGCGATGCCGCGTCCGACCTCGGCCTGTCGGTGTCGCAGATTGCCACGCCGCTGCGTACCCTGGTGGCCGGGCAAACGGTGGGCAACTGGCGTGCACCCGACGACCAGACCTATGACGTGAACGTGCGCCTGGCGCCCGATGCCCGCAACACTCCGCAAGATCTGGAGCGCCTGCCTTTCATCAGCACCGTCATTGGCAGCAACGCCGACGGCTCGGCACGCACCGTGCGCCTAAGCCAGGTGGCTACCGTGCGCGAAGCCACCGGTCCCAACCAGATCAACCGGCGCGACCTCACGCGTGAAGTCGCCATCAATGCCAACGTGTACAACCGCTCGGCGGGCGAAGTTTCGGGCGACATCCGCAAGGCGCTGGAAAGCATCAACTTCCCGCCCGGATACCGCTTCCAGTTCGGCGGTTCGACCAAAAACATGGCCGAATCGTTTGGCTACGCCATCTCGGCCCTGGTCATGGCCATTTTGTTCATCTACATGATTCTGGCCAGCCAGTTCAAAAGCTTCCTGCAGCCGATGGCACTGATGACCTCATTGCCGCTCACGCTGATCGGCGTGGTGCTGGCCTTGCTGCTGTTCCGCTCGACGCTGTCCATGTTTTCCATCATCGGTGTGGTGATGCTGATGGGCCTGGTCACCAAAAACGCGATTTTGCTGGTGGACTTTGCGATTCGCATGCGTGACGAAGGCATGGAACGCAGCGAAGCGCTGCTGATGGCGGCCCGCGTGCGCCTACGTCCCATTTTGATGACCACGCTGGCCATGATCTTCGGCATGATGCCGCTGGCCTTTGCGCTGACAGAAGGCTCCGAGCAGCGCGCACCCATGGGGCAGGCCGTCATCGGCGGTGTGATCACCTCCTCGCTGTTGACCCTGGTGGTGGTGCCCGTGACCTATTGCTACCTGGACGACCTGGCGCAGTGGTTCAAACGCATCTTCACAGGCCGGCGCGCCCAACCGGCTCCGGTGGTTGCCCCAACTAAAATGCTGGGTTGACCCAACACTCCCACCGCTTATTACAGGCCACACCATGAACTACGAACAAGCCCGCTTCAACATGATCGAACAGCAAATCCGTCCCTGGGAAGTGCTGGACAGCCAGGTGCTCTCCCTGCTGGCCCTGGTCAAACGTGAAGACTTCCTGCCTCCGGCCTTACGTGCCATGGCTTTCAGCGACATGGAGATCCCCCTGGGCACCAAGCCTGGCCAGTGCATGCTGGCGCCCAAGGTCGAGGCCCGCATCCTGCAAGACCTGGCAGTGCAAAAGCACGAGAAAGTGCTTGAGATCGGCGCCGGCTCTGGTTACATGGCCGCGCTGCTGGCACACCGCGCGCAGCAGGTCATCACCATGGAAATCGACCCCGACCTGGCCCAGCTGGCCCGGAACAACCTGAAAAAATCCGGCGTGTACAACGCCGAGGTGCGCACCGGTGACGGCGCCGCCAAGCTGGACCAGGCCGTCACGGGCAGCGATCCGCTGGCCGGGCATTTCGATGTGATTGTCCTGAGCGGCTCAGTGGCCGAAGTACCGCCCGCCTTGCTGGCCATGCTCAAACCCGGTGGCCGGCTCAGCGCCATTGTTGGCGATGAGCCCGTAATGCGCGCCACGCTGGTCACGCACGTCGGCAACGGCGCCTTTCGCACCACGCAAGCCTGGGACACGGTTGCGCCGCGCCTGCTCAATTTCCGCGAACCCTCGAAGTTCAACTTCTAAAAAGCGGTCCTGATGATTCAACAGCTCGCCCCTGCCGACTTTGCCGCCTGGCTTGCCAGCCTTCCGGCCGGTACACCCACGCCCATCGTGCTGGACGTGCGCGAGCCATGGGAGCTGCAGACGGCGTCGGTCAAAGCCGAAGGTTTCACGCTGGTGCACATTCCCATGCGTGAAGTCCCTGTCCGGCTTGAAGGGCTGCAAGAAGAATTGCCGGTTGACCAACCTGTCGCCTGCCTGTGCCATCACGGTGCACGCAGCATGCAGGTGGCCAACTACCTTGCACAAAACGGCTTCACGCAAGTGGTCAACCTGCATGGCGGCATCAACGCCTGGTCTCAGCAACGCGACGCCTCGGTGCCGCAGTACTGAACCGCCGAACGCCCAGCCCTCTTCACACCGATTTCATTTTCATCAGGACTTCCATGAAAACACTCTTGCAAAAACCGGCCATGCTGCCCTTGTCCCTTGCCTTGAGTGCCGTGCTTGCGGCCTTTGCACCTGCAGCCCAGGCACAGAACCTGGTGGAGCTGTATCGTTCGGCGCGCGACTACGACGCAACTTACCAGTCGGCACGTTCGCAGTACGACGCCAACCTGGCCAAGGCCGCCCAGGCCAAGGCCGGCATTCTTCCTTCGGCCGGGTTGTCAGCAGGTGCATCACGCACCAACTTTGAAAACACCAACCCGGTGGTTGACCGCAGCTTCAATTCCCAAACAGCCACGGTCAGTGCGTCGCAGCCGCTCTACCGGCCCGGCAACTGGGCCACCTTTGAGCAAGGCAAACGCCAGGTGGATTTATCCAAAGCCCAGCTTGAAGCCGCCGAGCAGGACCTGATCGTTCGCACCACCCAGATCTACTTTGACGTGCTGGCAGCGCAGGACACACTGGCCTTTGTGCGCGCCCAGAAAGCAGCTGTCGGCGAGCAGTTGGCTTCTGCCAAGCGCAACTTTGAAGTTGGCACCTCCACCATCACCGACTCGCGCGAAGCACAAGCCCGTTATGACCTGGTGGTGGCGCAGGAAATCGCCGCCGAAAACGATTTGCGCGTCAAGAAAATCGCGCTCGACCAGCTGGTCGGAAGAACCGAAACCCAGCCGCGGGGCCTGCTGGTTCCCCTGGCACTGCCGCCACTGGTACCCGCCGATGTGAACGCCTGGGTTCAGCAGTCGGAAACCGTACACCCTGCCGTGCGCCAGGCAGAAGCCAACCTCGAAGTCGCCAAGCTGGAAGTCGACAAGGCCGAAGCCGGCCACAAGCCCACGCTCGACCTGACAGCCAGCTACGGCAAACAGCGCAACCCGCAAGGCAGTGCCACCAGCCCGCTGGACACACGCAGCACCAACAGCACGGTCGGCGTGTCGTTCAACCTGCCGCTGTTTGCCGGTTTTGCCACGCAAAACCGCATTCGCGAAACCCTGTCGCTCGAAGACAAGGCCCGCACCGACCTGGAAGGCGCCAAACGCACCGTGGCGCAAAGCACCCGCACCGCCTACTTCGGCGTGCTGTCGGGCCAGGGCCAGGTGAAGGCACTGGAAGCCGCCGAGGCCTCAAGCCAGAGCGCGCTGGACGCCAACAAACTGGGCTACCAGGTGGGCGTGCGCATCAACATCGACGTGCTCAACGCGCAAAGCCAGCTGTTCCAAACCAAGCGTGACCTGGCCAAAGCCCGCTACGACGTGCTGATTGGCGGCCTCAAGCTGCGGCAGGCCAACGGCACGCTGACGCCGGAAGATTTGCTGTTGATCAACTCACTCTTGACACAGTAGTTCGGCGCGAGCGCGCTTCTATTGATAGTTTCGTGATTCTTGACACTTCCCGTTCGGGCTGAGCCTGTCGAAGCCTGTTCCGAGCTTGACGAAGCCCCTTCGACAAGCTCAGGGAGAACGGTAGCGAGTAACTAGCTTTCACTCAACTCCGGAAGCTTCGCAATCACCTTGATCTCGAACTTAAAGCCGTAGAGCCAAGTCACCCCCACCCCTGTTAGCGTTGGGTGTGGCGCATCGCCCCAATAGTCAGGCACCACCTTCCAGACCGTTTCAAAGTTGGCCTCAGGGTCAACGATGAAAACGGTCACGTCCACCACATCTTCAAACGTGCAGCCCGCCGCCTTCAGGACGGCGTTCAGATTGTCGAAAGCAAGCCGGACCTGCGACTCAAGATCCGGCTCGGGCGATCCGTCCTCGCGGCTACCGACCTGTCCTGAAACGAACAGGAAGCCGTTGGACTTCACCGCCGGCGAATAGCGGTTGCGTTCATAAAGCGCCTGGCGCCCTGGTGGAAAAACGACGTCACGCTTTTCATGCTTTGCATTCTTCATGGATGTGCTCCTTCAAAAGGTCGAAGTCGACCGGGGTTAACGATGAAGCAACTTTAGAGAGCCTTTCCTCGGAGATAAACAGGCAAGTCTGACCATCACTGTTCGTAGAATCCAAATAATCAACCTGGTGTCTGGAGCAAAAAATGGACCGTTTCGATGCAATGCAGGCCTTCGCCCGCGTGGTGGAAACCGGCAGCTTCACCAAGGCAGCCGAAACACTGCATATGAGCAAGACCAGCGTGACACAGCTGGTGCAGCAGCTGGAGGCACGCTTGCGCGTCAGGTTGCTCAACCGCACCACACGCAAGGTCAATGTCACGGCCGATGGCGCGGCCTATTACGAACGTGTGCTGCGCGTGCTGGCAGATGTAGACGACGCAGAGACCAGCTTGTCCAGCGCCGCTGCACTGCCCAGAGGGCGGCTGCGGGTCGATGTGCCCAGTCCATTGGCCCGCATGATCCTGGTGCCGGCCTTGCCGGCCTTTCACGCGCAGTACCCCGACATCCAGCTCGACATGGGCGTCAGCGACCGCATGGTCGACATCATTGGCGAAAACGTGGATTGCGTCGTGCGCGGCGGTGAACTCACCGATCTGTCACTGATGGCCCGCCACATTGGCGATTTGCGACTCGGCGTCTACGCGGCGCCAAGCTACCTGGCGCGTGCCGGCACGCCCCTGCACCCACGAGAACTGGAAGACTCCGAACACCGCATCGTCGGCTTTCTGTGGGCGCGCACAGGCAAGCCCCTGTCTTATGCCATGCACTCGGGCAACGAAAGTATCAAAGTGCAGGGGCGCTACGTGCTCTCCATTGATGACGGCAATGCCTACCTCGCAGCCGGCGTGGCCGGCATGGGCGTGCTCTGGTTGCCGGACTACATGGCGAAGCCGCACCTGGCCAACGGCGAGCTGGTGCGTTTGTTTGAAGGCTGGCACCTTGATCCGATGCCGCTGTACATCGCGTTTCCGCCTAATCGGCATGTCAGTGCCAAGCTGCGGGTGTTTATTAAGTGGGTGGCTGGGTTGATGGCGGAGCATGCGCCGGTCACAGACCGACATTCGTGACGATAGCGCTGGGGAACATGACGAAGCGAGGTCAAGGCCAATCAAGCGTTACAGAAGTAGGCCGGGGGCAATGCAAATGCTCCGCATCATGGCAATTTTTCTTGGCTTATGTTAATCCATGCTTTCTTGTTCAGTACTGGCGGAAGCCCTCCCCGGCGCGGCGGAATTCTGAATCTCTCTGCCGCTTCGATGAATAGATGGCCACAAAACAAAATACAAACCCGCGAAGTAGATTGCTATCAACAGCAAATGTGTGCCTAGCCAATTGAGTAGGATAAAACCCAAGATGCTAGATTTTTCGCAGCCTTTGCAATAAGAAGGTTCATGTGCAGAAATAAGTTGAACAAGAAATATTGAGACGGTTAACAAGACAAAGAGGAAGAAGCGTACCCGCCCTCCACGCGGTGTGTATTTCTGTGGATCCCAGACGCCAGAATTCAAATTGGTTTGCGCAACTGTGCGCAGAGCGATGAACAGGTTTTGACGAACTCCCATCACGTATGCCCAAATCAGATTAAGTGGCAATGTCACCCAAAACGCCAACCAGTACAGGTATGCCGCAGAAACAAATTCAGCATCCATCGTACGGAGGGTCACGAGGTTGTGCAGTCCCAACCCTTGAGCAATGGTCTGTAGGGAGGCTATTGCATTGGGCCAGCGGTAACCAACGACAAAAGAAGTCAACGACAGCACACTTGCTGGACCGAAGATGCAGCTCAA
Organism: Polaromonas sp. A23; assembly: GCF_002001015.1. Classification (GTDB taxonomy): domain Bacteria; phylum Pseudomonadota; class Gammaproteobacteria; order Burkholderiales; family Burkholderiaceae_C; genus Polaromonas. The sequence goes on from NZ_MUNO01000045.1 coordinate 109,888, forward strand.
GACCCAATAATTAATGGCACGATCAGTTTCTTTTTTATTCATCTTAAATTTCCAAAATAGACTGCCATTATTTTTATCACTCGCTGGAAAGGTCTATCCAATCGCGCGGCGTGAAGGGGGCTTACATACTCCTGAGCAACTTCGAATCATGCGCTTGCAAGCGCCCCCCAGCCAGGACGCTTGCTTCGCAGATCTGCCGAAGGGTATAGGGTTCACTTGCCATGATGCATCAACCTTTTATATAAACAGAGAAACGGCCCGAACAAAAATACCGTAAGTAGCCATGAAATTGAGAGAGCGCCGAGTGTTAGGAATGCGCCGAAAATCGCCATTGGAATTCGGTACGAGACCATTAAGAAAAAGATTAGCTGTGCTCTCGTAGGAGTAACACCACGATGCACCTCTATCGGTAGAAAGAATAATACGTAGAGCAAAAATGCCATCAAAGGGATCCCCACCAAATACATGATCACAAAAAAGCTGAACTTCGATTCCGCTTTTTCATATGCGTACTTAAATCGCGGTCCATATGGATCTCCCCAAACGAGGTACGCAAATAGCATTGGCATTAACAGCAAAATCGTGCCAAAAAATCCCTGTATGAGGGTACTGATTGGGGAAATCCCAACGCTTTTTCTCACCGATGGAACTACTTCTGTCACCCACGATATCGGCGTACCCAACATCCCCCCCCACTCAGTGGGCATAACCAAACCGAGCAATAGCAAAAACAACCCAATTTGCTTGGTCCTTTTTGTGGCTCGCACATTCGCAACTTCGATTTCCTGAGGCATTGGCAACACTTTTATAAACTCCAGTTTCTCGAACAAAAAACTTGGAGGGCGTTCACGAGTCATCGCTCTCTCCTCGCCTCTTTGACCGCTTTCTGCACCGGCGACGACAGCTACTCCGAGACCGTCCGTACTCTGATCATTGAGACTTCCACAACTCATGACATGCGACTGACTACCACTCGTCCCAAGCCTTTCGAAGGGTCGAAGTTTCGAGCGAATAATGGCTTCTGTGGCTGCGCCAGCTTTTTCTCAGAAAACTACGCCACCAACTCAAACGCTCCAAGCACCCTCGCCTGCCCATTAAGCAGCACATCGACCTGATGCGCCCCCGCATGATGCTTGCGCGTGGTCATCTCAGCAGTGGAAACTGTCTTGCTCAATCGCACCGTCTCCTTCGGCACCAAATCCAGCACCTTGAGTTTGAACACCTTGGCACTGGTCTTGCCACTGGCTTTGACGTAGTGGATGCAGAAATCCACCAGCACCTGCTGCGCCTTGTTGCTGGTGTTGGAAACGTCGAAGGCAATGTTCACTTTCTCGCCCATCACCACACGCTTTGGCGTAATGTGCGCGTTCGAAACTTCAGCTTTCGCGCTCTGGCCAAAACCCAGCACCTCCAGCGCCGCAGCCTCGCCGCGCTTGACGGCTGAGCGCAGCGCGTGCTGGACGATCCAGCGGCGCTCTTCGCTGGCGCCTTTGAGCCACTGCTTCGCCGTCTGCGCCAGCACGGCCGGGTGGTCTTTGCCTATGTCGTTGAGGTTGTTGGCGACGGAGCGGCGCACATATAGCTCGGGGTCGTCCTTGAGCAGATCGAGCAGCGCCAGCACGGGGGCCGGGTTCTTCTGGAAAGACGGCAGGCGGCTGGCCCAGGGAAGGCGTGGGCGGCTGCCTTCGGACACCAGGCGGCGCACATGCACGCTGGGGTCGGTAGCCCATTGTTTGAAACGCGCCAGTGTGGCGGCCTCATGTTTTTGAAAGAACGTGCGGATGCTGAACTCAGCGGTGAAGCGCTGGGTCAGCGCGTGTTGTGCCCGCATGGAGTCTTCAAAATGGTCAAGGCCAAATTCGGCCACGAACATCGTGTGCGGCAAATACAGAAAAGAGGCCAAGCTGAGCCCCTCTGGCCGGCCATGCGGCTGGTCCAGCGAGGCCAGCAAGATGTCTACCGCTTTCGGGTAGTCCGTTGGCAAGTGCTTGTGCAAGGCCTGGGCAATATGTTTGCCGCGCGGCATCAGTGCCAGGGCTTCGTAACCCTGCAACGCATCGCGCATGAATTTTTTGGACTCGAACTTGGGGTGCACCGCAGAAATCATGCGGGCAATCGCCTCGGGCACGTCGGCGCCGTACTGGTTGACGAGGGGCTCGGCCACGGCTTCAGCCTTTGAGAAGCTTGCCCAAGGCCTGCACCGTATTGGCCGCAGCACCACGGTGCTGCGCCGCGAAGCGCAGCCCGGCAGCCGAGGCGGCCTTCTGCGCACTCGGCCTGATGAGCATGGCCCTGGCGCTGCGTACGGCCTCGTCCATGTCCTGGACGCGGCGTGCGGCGCCGGCCGCTTCGGCAAGCTCTGCCGCTTCAGCAAAGTTGAAGGTGTGCGGGCCCATAATGACGGGGCAGCCGCAGGCAGCGGCTTCAATCAGATTCTGCCCACCCAGCGGCGCAAAGCTGCCGCCCAGCAGGGCCACGTCGCTCATGGTGTAGTACACCGCCATCTCGCCCAGCGAGTCGCCTATCCACACATCGGCATTGGCCGGGGGCGCGCCGTTCCAGCTTGAGCGGCGCGAGACCGAAAGCCCGTGTTTTTCAACCAGGGCCCGCACTTCGGCAAAGCGCTGGGGGTGGCGCGGCACGATCAGGAGCTGGAAGGGTGAGGCCATGACGGTGCTTTCGTCTATGCCGGCTGCTATTGTTTCTGTAGCTGCTTGCGCCCGTTCTGAAAGGGCTAGAGCCGTTATTTGCTTGAGAAATTCTTCTTCTTCGCCTTCGCGCGAGCTCGCAAGCATCAACACCGGGCAGTCTCGCGCCTGGCGCCACTTGCGGCCCAGTGCCTGCTGCGCCGCGTCGGGTGTCGCGTCGAATTTGAGGTTGCCGAACACACCGTGCACCGGCGCGCCGAGCGCCCGCAGCCGCTCGGCGTCGGCCTCGCTTTGCGCATAAACCGCGGCCAGCGCGGCAAAAGCCGGCTTCGAGAGCGGCGCAATACGCAGCGACTGCTGCAGCGACTTGTCGGACAGGCGTGCGTTGACCAGTGCCAGCGGCACGCCGCAGGCCTGCGCGCGGGCCACGGTGTTGGGCCAGACCTCGGTCTCCATCAGCAAGCCCAGGCGGGGACGGAAGTGCTTGAAAAACCGCGCCACGGCCGCTTCGCTGTCCCAGGGCTGCCAGACCTGCACATCGCCGCCACGCAGCAGGCTGGCGCCCTCGGCGCGGCCGGTGGCTGTGCCATGGGTCAGCAGAATGCGCAGCCCGGGCCACTGCTCCCGCAGCGCGTCAATCAAAATGCCGGCGGTACGCGTTTCGCCCAGCGACACGGCGTGCACCCAGACCAGCTCGGATTGCTTTTCGGGCGCTTGCAGGTACGCGCCAAAACGCTCTTCCACGAACTCAAGGTAGCCGGCCTCGGCCTGCCCACGCCGCAACAGTTTGCGCCGCAGGAAGGGCTGGGCCGCCCACATAAATAAAGAGTAAAACTTGCGGATCAGAGGGTTCATCACTGGGATGGCAGCATACCCGAGGTCGAAGGTGGGCTGGGCTGGCTGTTCAGCCAGGCGTCCCACACGGCCTGCACAGAGGGGGTAGGCTGGGCGAAGATGCTGAGCTGGCGCGAAGCATCTGCTGCAGTTTGCCGCGGTAGCGGGCCGGTGCGCCAGGCAGTGTCGAAGTTGTAGATCTGCACATGCGGCAGGTCCAGCGCCACGGCAATGTGGCTGAGGCCGCTGTCCACCCCGATGACGCCGGCGCATTGCGCCATATGCTGCGTCAGCTCATTCAACGGAAGGCGTGGCCAAACCACGGCACGCGGCGTGGCGCCCGCCGGCACGTCGTCGTTCAGGGCCGCAGCAATGGCCTGGCTGGTGGCGCGCTCATCGGTGCTGCCATGCGGCAAAGCAATACGGTAACCGTCCGAATTGAGTTGCCGGCCCAGCATGATCCAGTTTTCCATGGGCCACTGCTTGTCGGCACGCGAGGTGCCATGTACGAATGCTATGGTTTCAGGAGCTTCTGGCGCCCGGCTGATAAGGGCTGCAGCCTTGTTTAACCCATAATCTGGTGCCACCGGCAGGGTATGGCCCAGGGCGCGGGCACAGAGTTCGCGGCCACGCTGCACGGCGTGGATGTGCGGCTCGATGGTGATCGCCACATCGGCGACCCAGCGCGTTGGCGCTTCATAGCCCGAGCCTTCGGTCTGGTTGGCCATCGCATACCGTTTGCCGCCGGGCGCCAGCCGGGCCAGGCGCGCCACCACGGCTGATTTGGTCAGCCCCTGCAGGTCAATCACCGCGTCGTAATGCTCGGCTTGCAGCTCGCGCCGAAAAGCGCCCCACTCTGCGCGCGTGGCCGCTGTCCAGAAGGTCTTGCGCCATTCGCGTATCTCGCAGCTGATGACGCGGTGAAGCCCCAGGTCGATCAAAGGCGTGAGCAACGGCGCAAAAGCTTTTTCTACCACCCAGTCGATCTGCGCATCAGGCCGCGCGGCCAGGATGTCCTGCACCACAGGCAAGGTATGCACCACGTCGCCCAGTGACGAGAGTTTGACTAAAAGTATTTTCACAACCAGACCAGCCCCGAACGCGGCAACTCTTCGTCAAGCAGGGGCCGCGGATCCGTCTCCGCCGGTCCGCAGGCGCTGCGCCCCTCTTCTTGGTGCGAGGGGCAGCGCAACGCTGAAGGCACACGAAGTGACGAACGTGGGGGCATCAGTGAACAGCCGCTCCGAAACTCGCGTCGGGCTTGACGCTGCGCAGCAGGCCCAGCATGTCGGCCTGGATGCGCGCAAGTGCCTCTGTTGTTCGCCCCTCAAACCGCAGCACCAGCACCGGTGTGGTGTTGGAAGCGCGGATCAGGCCAAAGCCGTCGGCCCAGTCAATGCGCACGCCGTCGATCGTGGAGATTTTGGCGCCCGCGTTGATGGCTTCGCGCAAGGCGCTGTTTCCCGAAGGCTCGGGGCTCGCCGGGGCCGGCCCGGCACCGCGCATGGCTTCCATGGCCAGAGCCACCAGCGTGCTCACCACCTTATGCTGCTCGCCTTCGCGGCAAGTCACGTTGAGCTCGGGCGTGCTGAAGCTGGTGGGCAGGCTGTTGAGAAGCTCTCCGGCATCGGGCGAGCGGCTGACGATTTCAAGCAATCGGGCACCCGCGTAGGTGCCGTCGTCAAAGCCGAACCAGCGCTCCTTGAAGAATATATGGCCGCTCATCTCGCCGCCCAGCGGGGAGTTGACTTCCTTCATCTTCGCCTTGATCAGCGAGTGGCCGGTGCGGTACATCATGGGCACGCCGCCAGCAGCTTCAATCTCTGGCGCCAGGCGCTGCGAGCACTTCACGTCGAACACAATGGCCCCGCCGGGTGCGCGTGACAGTACATCGCGGGCAAACAGCATCATCTGGCGGTCGGGGTAAATGTTCTGCCCATCGCGCGTGACGATGCCCAGGCGGTCACCGTCACCGTCAAACGCCAGGCCCAGCTCGGCGTCGCCCGTCTGCAGTGCAGTGATCAGGTCTTTCAGGTTTTCCGGCTTGCTCGGGTCCGGGTGGTGGTTAGGGAAGTTGCCGTCGACCTCGCTGAACAGCTCGGTCACTTCACAGCCCAGCGCGCGGAAGATGTCCGGGGCCGAGGCACCGGCAATACCGTTGCCAGAATCGACCACAATTTTCATGGGCCGCGTGAGCTTGATGTCGGACACGATGCGGTCGCGATAAGGGCCGAGCACATTGACGTGGGTCACTTTGCCTTGCCTTGCTGGTGTGGCCCAGGCGGCGTTTTCCATGCTCTGGCGCAGGCCTTGAATGTCGTCGCCGTAAATCGCCCGGCCGGCCAGCACCATCTTGAAGCCGTTGTAGTCGCGCGGGTTGTGGCTGCCGGTGATCTGGATGCCGGAGCTCGCCAGTGTGCTGGCCGCAAAGTAAAGCATGGGCGTTGTGGCCATGCCAATATCCACCACATCCACACCGCTGGCCACCAGGCCGCGAATCAGCGCCGCACTGAGTGCAGGCCCGCTGAGGCGCCCGTCGCGCCCCACAGCCACCGTACGTTCACCCTGGGCCAGGGCTGTGCTGCCGAACGCACGGCCGAGCGATTCGGCGACGGATTCATTGACGGTAGCGGGCACCACACCGCGGATGTCGTAAGCCTTGAATATCGATGCGTCAAGTTGCATGAGGGGTGGCACTCCTGGGGGTTGCGGGAAAGGCACGATTGTAGGCGGCGATCTTCTGTGGGAGATGTCCGAAAACGGCTAGTTCAAACGTAGGCGACGCGTATTATTCAAGCCATGAACCCGAGCAATACCCCCCTGGCAGACGACGCCTGCTACCTCGCCCTGAAGGCGCGGGATGCGCGGTTTGACGGCAACTTTTTTACCGGTGTTACCTCCACAGGCATTTACTGCCGTCCGGTTTGCAGCGTCAAGACCCCCAAACGCGAAAACTGCCGCTTTTTTGTGCACGCAGCCCAGGCCGAAAACGCCGGCTTCCGCCCTTGCCTGCGCTGCCGGCCCGAGCTGGCACCGCATTCGGTGGCATGGTCCATCCAGGACGCGAGCTACATCCTGGCCCACCAGGCCGCCCGTCTCTTGGACGAACCCGAGGCTTGGCTGGATGCCGCTCCCTCGGTTGAACTGCTGGCAGCCAGACTGGGCGTGAGCGACCGCCACGTGCGACGCATTTTTGAAAGCCAGTTCGGGGTTTCACCCCTTCAATACCTGCAAACCCGCCGCCTGCTGACGGCCAAACAGTTGCTGGCCGATACCGCCCTGCCCATCACACAGGTTGCCCTGATCAGTGGCTATGCCAGCGTGCGGCGTTTCAACGCCGCCTTTGTCGGCCACTATGGGCTGAACCCGACACAGCTGCGGCGCCAGGGCGCCTCAGGCTCAGACACCGGCATCACCGTGCGGCTCGGTTACCGCCCGCCTTATGACGTGGCAGCGATGGCCGCCTTCTTCAGGAAGCGGCAGATCAACGCTATCGAATTTATAGCAAATAGCGCAGGTGCGACGGGGGTAGGACGCACTTTTCGCGTGGAATCCGGAGGCAAAGTGCACGTGGGCTGGATACACGCCACCTTTGACGAAGGCCACAGCCACGTGGCCCTGCGCATCAGCGACTCGCTGCGCGAGGTGTTGCCGCTGGTGATTCGCCGGCTGCGCGCCATGCTGGACCTTGACGCCGACCCGCAAGCCATCAATGCCGTGCTGCACAACAGCTTTCCGGGCGGCGACGGGCTGCGGGTGCCGGGCGCCATGGACGGCTACGAATTGGCGGTGCGTGCGGTGCTGGGCCAGCAGATCACGGTGGCGGCAGCCCGCACGCTGGCGCAGCGGATGGTGGACAAACTGGGTGAGCCGATAGAAACGCCTTGGCCCGAACTCACTCGGCTGTTCCCATCGGCCGCGGTACTGGCCCAGGCCAGTGGCGACACGCTGGGGCAACTGGGCATCGTCAAGCAGCGGCAGGCGGCGATTGTCGGCATCGCCAAAGCTGTGGCGGAAAAGCGCGTGCAGCTGCACGGCGGGGCTGATGTCAACGCCACCATCGCCACGCTGAAGGAGCTGCCCGGCATTGGCGACTGGACGGCGCAATACATCGCCATGCGGGCGCTGCGCTGGCCCGACGCCTTTCCGGCCGGTGATGTGGCACTGCACAAGGCGCTTGGCGTGCAAGGCAAAAAGAACCCAGCCAAAGAAGCCGAGCTGGCGTCGGTGGCCTGGAAACCCTGGCGAAGTTACGCCGTCATCCGCGCCTGGGGTGGAGCGATGCAGCCCGGCGGCTGACGGCGCAGGAGATCCATGCGTACAGGGAATGAATCAGGTGCCTCGATTTCATTGGACGGAAATGCGCCGCCGCGCGAGGATCAGTGGCGAATGATTGAGGTTCTTTTTTCCCTGAAATGCCCGCGAGGCAGAAGAAGTTTTAGAAGTAGTTGTTTTGCTACTGAATTAATAGCTGGAAGCGCCCGCACTTAAAGGGGAAACACGCAATAACAGCCTGAATAACAGGCAGAACCCGAAAATCATTCAAAGGTGAACACCATGAAATTTACCCGCTCCATCGTTCAAACCACTTTCCAAAGCCCTCTGGGCAAAATGATCATTGCCGCAACCGACAACGGCCTTGCCGGGCTCTGGTTTGAGGGCCAGCGCCATCTCCCTCCTGAATTGGCTGGGCCAGTCCTGTGGCCCAGCGATCCGGCACATCCCGTTCTGCAGAAGGTAATAGGCCAACTGCAGGAATACTTTGCAGGACAGCGCACGCAATTCGATGTGCCACTGGACTTGGCCTACGGCACGGCTTTCCAGCAATCTGTGTGGCAGGCGCTGCTGAAAATTCCGCAAGGCGGCACCGCCAGCTACGGCGAGGTAAGCCAGCGCATCGGCAAGCCTGCCGCCGTGCGGGCCGTAGGGGCAGCCGTTGGCCGCAACCCGGTCAGCGTCATCGTGCCCTGCCACCGCGTGATGGGCGCCAATGGTGCGCTCACCGGTTACGCGGGCGGGCTTGAGCGTAAGGCTGCCCTGCTGACGCTAGAGGGAGTTCTTCAGGGGAGCGCGTCTTGAGCGTCACATCTTCTGCCGTAGCTGCCGGCGCCCGGCAGAAAACCTGGGCCGTCGACTTTGTATTGCTGGCTGCCATCTGGGGTTCGTCCTTTCTGTTCACGCGACTGAGCGTGGGCGAGTTTGGCCCGCTGCCCACCGCCGCCATGCGCGTGGCCATTGCTGCGGCCTTTCTGCTGCCGCTGGTGTTGCTGCGCGGACTGGGGCCCACGCTGGTTAAAAACTGGCGCCATGTGTTCCTGATCGGCATGTTCAACTCCGGCATTCCGTTTGCCTGCTTTGCGTTTGCGCTGTTGTCGATCACCACCGGGCTGTCGGCCATTCTCAACGCCACCGTTCCGATGTTCGGCGCGCTGGTGGCCTGGATCTGGCTCAAGGACAAACCCAATCATTCGCGCTTGCTGGGCCTGGTTGTCGGCTTTGCCGGGGTGGCCATGCTGGCCTGGGACAAGGCCACTTTCAAGCCCGATGCTTCTGGCGTGGCACCGGGCTGGGCAGTGCTTGCCTGCCTGCTGGCCTGCGTTTGTTATGCACTGTCGGCAAGCTACACCAAGCGTTACCTGACCGGGCTGCCGCCGCTGGTCACCGCAGCAGGCAGCCAGATCGGCGCCACGGTGGGGCTGGCGCTGCCTGCGCTGTGGTTCTGGCCGGCAAGCATGCCTGGCACCACCGCCTGGCTGGCCCTGCTGGCCGTCGGCGTGCTGTGCACAGGCGTCGCTTACATCCTGTACTTCCGTCTGATCGAAAACGCCGGCCCGGCGCGCGCGCTGGCAGTGACGTTTGTGATTCCCGTGTTCGCGGTTTTTTACGGCGCGCTGTTTCTCGGTGAAGCGGTGACTTTATGGATGCTGCTTTGCGCCGTGGTCATCGTTTGCGGTACGGCGCTGTCTACCGGTCTGCTTAAAATCGGCCGATGAGTTCTGCCCGCAAAGTCAAGATCAAGCTCAAGATCAAAGCCGCCAAACCCCGCAACCCGCTGGTCGTGCACGCAGCGCAGCGCAAGGCGGGATCGCACCGCAAATCAGAAGCGAGCCTGCGCAAAAAGGAAAAGCTGGCCCTGAAGAAGCAGTTGCTTCAAATATAGGAATCAGCAGCCTGCAAGGCACAAGGCCACTGAAATCATGGTGGAATGATGCGATGGCGTTGCAGAGTGATGTCTTCAGCTGCGCGCCCTGCCCGCCGCACTTTGAGCGACTCCGCGTATACAACCAAAACTACACCACGCCGTCGACGATGACGTGATCGAGGCCTCTGGAACAGCGTTCAATGCGGGCGCCGATGCGATAGACCTCGCGCAACATGTCCACGGTGATGACCTGGCCCGACCGGCCGCAGCCGCGCAGGGCGCCGTCGGCGATCACCATGACCTGGTCAGAAAAATGCAGCGCCTGGTTGAGGTCGTGCATGGCAATGAAGACGATCAGCCCACGCTGGCGGGCCAGTGTGCGCATGAAGTCGAGCACCTGCACCTGGCGGTGCAGGTCCAGGGCGCTGGTTGGCTCATCCATGAGCAGCACTTCCGGCTCCCGGGCCAGCGTCTGCGCAATGGACACCAACTGGCGCTGACCGCCACTGAGCTCGCTCAGGTAACGAAAAGCGATGTCGGTTATGCCGAGCGAGGCCATGATGTCGTCCATCAGGGCCAGGTCCGCGTCGTGAACCACCCATGACGGCGCACGCTGCTTGTGGGCCAGCAATACCGACTCATACACGGTCAACCGGGCGCTTGCGCTGCTTTCCTGCGGCATGTAGCAGATACCGTCGTGTCCTTTTTTCGAATTCTCCAGCACGACATTGCCGGCGCCTTTGAGAAGGCCGGCCACCCGCTTGAAGAGTGTGGACTTGCCCGCCGCGTTGGGCCCGACGACCGCAACCAGCTCACCACCGTGGAAAGCGGGCGTGCTGATGCCCGAAACAATCTGGCGCGCGCCATAACCGGCGCTGACGCCTTCCAGCCTTAATGTCACCATGTATTTTTCTTGCTGCCAAGAATGAGTGAGATGAAGAAGGGCACGCCGATCAGCGAGGTCACCACGCCGATGGGAAAGATAGCGCCCGGAATCAGGGTCTTGCTCACCACGGAACTGAGGGAAAGGACCAACGCCCCGGTCAACAGCGACGCCGGCAGGAAAAAGCGCTGGTCTTCGCCGATCAGCATGCGGGCGATATGCGGCCCCACCAGGCCGATGAAACCGATGGTGCCGACGAAGGCCACAGGAAAAGCGGCCAAAAGGCTCACCAGCACAAGTGTCTGAAACCGCAGGCGCGGTACATTGACGCCAAAACTGGCCGCTTTGTCGTCGCCCAGCCGTAGCGCCGTGAGCGCCCAGGCGCGTCGCACGAAGATGGGCAAGGTGATGACGATAACGAGGCAGGTGACGCCCAGCTTGGGCCAGGTGGCTTTGGTGAGGCTGCCCATGGTCCAGAACACGACGGTGGCAACCGCCTGTTCGGAGGCAAAGTACTGCACCAGCGCCAGCAGCGCATTGAAGGTGAACACCAGCGCAATGCCGAGCAGTACGATGGTTTCAGCTGTCACGCCACGCCGCATGCTGAGCACGTGGATCAGGAAAGCCGACAGCATGGCCATGACAAAAGCGTTGAGGGGAACCACATACTCCGCCATCACGGGCAGCACCCGTACACCGAACGCCAGTCCCAGCGCCGCCCCGAAACTCGCGGCGGCGGAGATGCCCAGTGTGAACGGACTTGCCAGAGAATTGTTGAGGATGGTTTGCATCTGCGCACCCGCCAGGGACAGGGCGGCGCCGACGGCCACGGCCATCAGCGCGATGGGCAGGCGAATCTCCCAGATCACCACGCGCACCTGCAAGGGTGCGCTCGCGGGCGAAAACAAGGCGCGAACCACTTCTTCAAGCGTGTAGCGGGCGGGGCCCAGCGCCAGGTCCAACAACACGCTGAACAACAGCAGGATCAAAAGTCCGGCCAGCACCAAACGCCGGCGCCGCACCAGCGAGCGATAGGCTTCTCGCGGACCGTGCTGCGGCAACGGGACGGCGCTCATGGACGGGCCTCTGCGCCTGCGCGAAGGCTCACAAAATAACCCGACCGGTATTCCACAGGCAGAAAGCGCTCGTGCAATTCGCGGAAAGTCGCGTCCGGGTCAAGGTCGGAAAAGAGTTCCGGGTGAAACCACTTCGCCAGCTGCTGGATCGCGACAAACTCGTAGGGACTGTTGTAGAACTGGTGCCAGATCGCATGAAAGGCACGGTCGCGGCTGGCCGGGCTGCCTGTGTAGGCCGCGCGCTGCGGATAGGCTTGCAGCTTGCGTCTGGCCTCGTCCATATCGGCGCCGGGCCCGACGCCGACCCAGGCACCCCCCGGTGCGTAGGCCTCCCAGTTTGCGCTGGTGACCACCACGTGGGCCGGGTTGGCCGCCACCACCTGCTCGGGGTTCAATTGCCCGAAGGTTCCGGGAATGACTGCCTTGGCGACGTTGCTGCCGCCAGCCATCTCTACAAACTTGCCGAAGTTCTCGTTCCCGAAACTCAGGCAGCAATCCTGGCTGTAGCCGCCTATCCGCTCGATGAACACCTTGGGCCTCTGGGGTTGGCGTGCTTCGATGATGTCGGTGACACGGCGGATTTGCCGGGTACGAAATGCGATGAAGTCCTCGGCCCGCTGCTCTTTGCCGAACAGCTTGCCAAACAGGCGCATGGTCGGCTCGGCGTTTTCAACAGGGTGATGCCGGAAATCGACGTACACCACGGGGATGCCCAGCGCGTCCAGCTTCTCGATGTAACGCGAATCCTCGGTGGCACGCTGCGCTTCGATGTTCAGGAAAATAACATCGGGCTTGTGCGCAATGGCCTGTTCGATGTCGAACGTACCTTCCTCAAAACCGCCAAAAGTGGGGATGCCGGCGATCTCTGGAAATTTGCGCAGGTAGGCGGCGTAGGTATCGGGGTCCGCCTGGATCAGGTCCTTGCGCCAGCCGACGATGCGCTGCAGCGGGTTCTCGGTATCGAGCGCAGCGACCAGGTACAGCTGCCGCCCCTCTCCCAGGATGACACGCTGAACCGGAACGCGCACCTGAACCTGGCGTCCGAGGAGGTCTGTGACCGTGGTCGTGCCTGCCGATGGGTCCCTGGCCACGCCCGGCTCTGGTGCCGCCCCTCGGCCGGCAAAAAAGAACCAGGCCGTCAGTACGGCGCCCGCGATAAAAATAGTGATGAGCGCGCCGGCCCACCGTCGTTGAATTGCCATCGTGTTGAACTCTTGTAATAAGGTAAACAGGTCATTGCAACAGGACTTTTAACGCTCCGCTGCTACCCCGGAATGCGCAAGAACCGGATTTTTTCGATAACTCGCCACAATCAGAAAAAACGCCATCACGTACGACACCGCGACATAAAAATACGTGTACTGCAGCTGCAGGCCGAGGCTGAGCCAGCCGCCGATCGCAATGCCGGTGATGGAGGAAAACTGGGCGGTGCTCTGGGCCACCCCCAGGATGTAGCCCTGCCGCTGGCTACCGGCGGCCCTGGAAACCAGCGACATCAGCACCGGGGTGGTGGCGCCCAGCAGCAACCCCCAGGCAAAGTGAATCGCGGTGAACAAGACGATGTTCCGCGTGATGCCTGCGACGGCCGTGAGCGCCGCACAGACGATGGCCACATGAGCTATCTTCCGCAGAGAATCGGTCATCGGTTTTTGTTCAAAATACCGGGCCCACAAAGAAGCGGACACCACGAATCCGAGCGCCAGCAGGCCATAACACAGCCCCACCACCCAATTGCTTGCGCCGAAAACCGATCGCACATAAAGGGCGAAAGGTGTCTGCGTCAACATGCGACTCAGCAGCAAAATGCCGATGATGCCAAGCAAGCCCAGGATGGGCGGGGAGCGCCATGTGGGCCATGGACCTGCTTCTGTTTCAGGCGAGCCTGTGGCCGCGGAGGCTGTGTGCCTTGACACCGGGACATCGGGCAGGATGAACGCCGCAGCTGCCGCGCACGCCGCGCAAAGAAGCGACGCAGCGATATTGATCCAGAAGAAACTCGCATGGTCGAGAATGAGGCCACCAGCCACCGCCCCACCCAAAGAACCGACATTGGTGGAGACCTGCAGGTAGGCAAACAGGCGCGCCCGCCGCTGGACCGGCTCGATGCTGACGCTGTAAGCCTGCGCCGGCGCAATGTAGCCCGCGCAGGCGCCCTGCATGAAACGCAGCACCAGAATGACCCAGACATCGTTGGTGAACGCCAGCGCGAACTGCGTCAATGCCAACCCCAGCAAGGCTCTGATCATCATCAGCTTGTGGCCGAAGCGGTCGCCGATACGCCCCCAGAATGCGCTCGTCAAGACAATACCCAGCATCGGCCCCACATAGACCGCGATGCCGGCGAAACTGAGAAGCTGCCCGGATGCGCCTAGTGTTTGCAGGTGCACAGGCCAAAAAGGCCCGCTCATTTCCATGGCGCCCATGGACACCAGCTGGATGGCAAAGAGAACGTGAATCAGATACCCGCTGCTGGCGGGTATGGGCGCGGTCTTCACCACCACTCAGTTCCCGCCGTTGGCCAACGGATTGGGCAAATGGTGCTGCAGCCGGTAGTCGGAATACCGGAGCAGGTGCATGCGCAGCACCGAGCGGGTTGGCCATGGGCGTTCAAGGAACTCGGCCAACTCCGCGCGCCAGAATTCAGGGGAAACACGGCCGGCCACAGCATCGAAGGCTCCTTGCGTTTCTTCGCGCAGGATCTCCCAGAGGTGCGACGGTGCGAGTCCGTATTCGCTGGTCAGCATCAACGCGATTTCGTGCAGGTGGCACACAAAGCACGCGTCGAGCACAAACGTACGCACCGGCTCGATGTCGTCGGAAAACACTGTGGGAAGAATGCCCGGGTGGACATACGGCTTGAGCTCGTGCCCGCGCCCGGACAGCAGAGGCGCGTAGGTGCGGCCATCGCCAAAGTCGCGTATCAACAGCTTCCTGGGCAGGCCATCCGCGGAAAACAGCACCGATGTATTTTGCTGGTGCGCCTCCAGCCCAATACCGTAAAGCAGGTAAATGCCAATCACCGGTCGCGTGACAACGCGCGCGTACTGCCGAAAATAGGCCTCAACCGCCGCGGTCGACGCCGCACCGCCGTCGCGCTCCACCAGTTCCGTCATCAGTGGCTTGCCATTGGCGGGCGACGTGGTGAATAAGGCAGCCACGGTGATGGGCAACAAGCCGTCAGACCGTTCAAAGGCCTCCTTGCCAGCCCGAAAGGCCACAGACAGGTGGCGGCCGGGCCTGTCCTCCTGCCGCGCGGCGTGCCGGTAGTGGAATGCGACTTCTTCCGGAAAGATCGAAAGTGTCTGGTCCAAGCCGTTCTCCTCCGCCAGTATTTTCTGGATTACCGTGCTGATGCGCGGCCCCATATGGATCGACTTGGCCTGCAGGCTGCGCTGTTCGCTGGTGAGCCACAGCGCGACAGGCAGCTTGATCAAGGGGGCTGGCAAGCACGGCATCATGGTGCGAAAGGACATCGTCGGCAGTGTTTCGATGTCGGGGCCGTCCGTGATCAGCAGGCCTTCTGCGATCTCGGTGGCGTATTCTTTTTTCACATAGTGCTCAAGGTGCCAGGGGTGGATGGGCAAGGGCAACCAGTCGGCCTCGTCCAGCTGCCTGGCGTTCAGCTGTTCCTTCCAGCTTGCCCACAGCGCCGGAAAATTACTTGCGAACCAGTCATGGTAGGCGTGGACATGCGGCATGCGTTCCATGTACGCCATGTCCTTGCGCAATGCGGCGATCCGAACCCCGACCCGGGCATTGAACTCTGGCGACAGCAATGCCACCCCTTCGGGAGTGAGGTCCGGCTTGGACTTCCAGGTGGGATAAAACGGATGGCCTTCGAGCGAGCCCCATTGGTCAAGAAGGCCGGCCGCGTCTCGGGTGCTGGCTTGGCGGTGCAGGTAGTCGACCAGTCCGCCGGCGCCGGTCGAATCGATCAACTCCTTCAGGCGCTGATTCCAGCCCTGCCGATGGACACGTGCCAGTGCATCGTTTTGAATGCTGTTGACCATGTCCGCCTTCAGCCCCTCCACGCCGTCATCGCCGGGTGAAAAATCAAAGCTGCTTCGCAACAGGCTAATCAGCTGGTCGGGTGTTTCGACCACCGTCCTGGCATCACCGGCGCCGATGAGGGTGATGGCACCGCGATTTATAAAGGTGTCGGCGGGGGCGGCCCAGAGGTTCTCGAAAAAAACCAACGCATGTTTGTCCCAAAGTGGAAACCAGGCTGAGTGGCCTTGCGGGGCGAACACCAGCAGGCTTTTGTCCAGGATCTTCTCGGCGAAGAGGCAGCGGACCACACGGCGCATGGCATTGGTCCGTGAAAAAGCCATCACGGCATTCCCGGATGCAGGGTCAGCTGCAGGCTTCGTTTGCGGCAGAGCAGAGTTTTTTTTCATAAGGTTCAGCATCGGTCACGGTTTGAAAAAAGAGGTGTCAGGCTGGCCAGTGGTCGGGGAAATAATCAAGCGCGGAACCACGCAAGCCGTTCATGTAAGACACATTCCACTTGAAGATCTCCGCGATGTGCGGCACCGGCACTTTCAGCCGTCCGGCCATCGCGACGAGCAGCGAAAGGCCATAAGCCACATCTTCGTGAAATGCCCGGCTTTCCGTATCAATGGTGTAGCCGGTACCGCCGGGCGCAGGGACAAGGGGCGCCTCTATGGCGTCATAGGCCTGATTGGTTCGCAGCACGGACAGCATGGAGGCTGGGTCACGTATCTGGTCGCCGTAGGCTTCAATGATCTCCTGCTTCAAAGGTTTGACCGAGGACAGGTCAAGGCCCAGGCGCTGTTCGATGGCCTTGCAAAGCATCAGGCTCTCCTGGTCGCTGCGCTCCAGGAAGTAGGCACCCAGCTCGGTGCAGTCCGTCCACCAGCACATGCGTGCGGGAAAGACTCGCTTGTGCCACTGTCCGTAAGGCCCGACCAGTCCATACACCACTGAGCTGTGCATGATGGGGTTACCGGGAGTCAGAGTGATTTCGAGGTAATGGCCCAGCAACTCGACCGGTGCCGTGTACAGCCTGCGCAGGTGTGCCAGCAGCTCATCGCGCGCTGCATCGCCTTCCCGCGCATGCGTTCCGATGTACAGCGTGCTCTTGGGGCCACCCATCCTGACCGACACGCCGGGCTTGAGGTCGTAGGCCGTGTGCGGGACGTCCTTCATGCCCCAGATGACAGCGTTGGACCGGCTCTGCAGCGCCTTCTCGGCCAGCCAGTCAAACCCGCAAAAGCCCGGAATGGCGCCCACGTACACGGGTTTGTCCGGCGGCAGGTGCGGCGCGATCTCTTGCAACAGGGCCGGCCTTGCGTGGGCTGGCACCGTGACAATCACCACATCGGCATCGGCAATAACCTCGGCCGGCTCGCTGGCCACCACATCCAGCCGCGCGGCGAGCGAGCCGCCATCCGGCAGCAGCGCGGTGATGGCACCCCCATTGCGATGGCGCTCGATCACTTCGCTGCGGCTGGTGAGCAGCGACACTTTCACGCCGGCAAGCTGCTTGAACAGCACCGCGTTCAGGTGGCCTGTGCGGCCCCCGCCGCAGAGGGCCACACGGAGCGGCCGATGGACCGGGTCGCGGCCTCCGGCATATTCCATCATGCGATGCTTAGACGGGGAACAGCACTGGGTGTGTCCTCCATGCTTTCCTGGGCAAGCCATCCGCCCAGCCGTTCCCAGATTTTGGGATCGAGAAGATCGCGCTCCTTGAGCCAGGCCTCGCTGAAGACGGTGTGGAGGTATTTCTCGCCGCCATCTGCCACGACGGCGACGATGTTGCCGGTAATCTGGCCGCCATGGATCAGCTCGAGCGCCTTGTAAATAACACCCCCTGTAGATCCGCCGACCAGAAGCCCGGTGTGACGGGCCATATAACGGGCGGTTTCAAAAGCCTGCGAATCGGTGACTTGCACACCGAGGTCGATGCAGCTGTAGTCGAGCACCAGGCCGACGGTATCGCCCTGCGGCGTGCCCGTACCGGACTGGTAGTAAGGCCGGCCGGGCTGGCCAAAGATGATGGAGCCGGCGGGCTCGACCGCGATGGTTTTGGTGCGGGGATTGTGCAGTTTCAATCCGCTTGCAATCCCGGTCATCGACCCCCCTGTTCCGACGCAACCCACGTATGCGCCCACGGGGCCTTCGACTTGCTCAATGACCTCCCGCACGAAGTCGAAGTAACCACCCGCGTTTGCGACATTGTCAGACTGGTTCATGAACACGGCATTGGGGATCTGGCTGGCCAGTTCCGCCGCCAGGCGCTGGCGCTCGACGACGGCCACTTCGTCTTCGTTGTAATTGCCGTCGACATAACGGATCTCCGCGCCCAGCGCGCGCATCACCGCAATTTTGTCGGGCGCCGCATGGTGGTCGACGACGGCGATGAACCGCAATCCGAACTCTATGGTGGCAATGGCCAGCCCGATGCCGGTGTTGCCGGAGGAGGACTCCACCACCACCCCGCCGGGCTTGAGGCGCCCAGCCTTGAGGGCGGCGATCACCATGTTGCGGGCCATGCGGTCCTTGATGCTGCCGCCGGGATTGTTTTTCTCAATCTTCAGCAGCAGCGTGGCGTTCTTCCCGGCGATGGGAAATCCGAGAATCGGCGTGTTGCCGATAAGGTCAGTCACTTTGCTCAATATCATCCAGTTGCTCCCTTGGGTCATCAGGTGAAACATCGAAACCGCCGGTTGCATTGCAATGCACGGCAATCCGGCGGGGCATGGGGTGGCGGTGAAACTCGTTTTCCAGCAGGTCCATCTGGTAGCCGCCGGTGTTGGCATAGACCAGCAGATCCCCGGCACAGGGAGGCCGGTTGAAGCTGATCAAGCGATTGGTGAGAACGTCGTCGTCCAGGCAGCTATGCCCGGCGATATAGGCATGAAAAGAAAGAGGCACACCGCAGACCTCGCGGGTGGCCGTTGCGGAAACCAAAATGGGGTCCTGCAGGAATTCGGATGCAAACCAGGTTTCGCAGGCGCTGAAACTGCTGCCCTCTACAAATATCACGTGGTGGCCGCCCGCGAGGCGCTTGACGCGGGTCACCCTGAAGACGGAAATGGCAGCCTGGTCGGCGAGGCTGCGTCCGGGCTCGATCGCCAGCGCAATGTCTTCCTTCCTGAGGTATTGGGCAATCGACAGATCGCCGCGGCAAGGCGAGTCCAGCAGGCGATTCAACCATTCGAAGGCGTCAAGCCGACCGCCATAGGGGTAAAACGCCTCCGGGACCCTCGCGTTGCGGTAATGGCTGCTGTTTTGCCCGCGCAGGAATATCTCGTACCCGTCGCTGTCCACGTACTGGATCGGCATGCCGCCGCCGATGTCGATGATCCCCGGCGTGAGCCCCATGGCGCGCGCCGCCTCCACGTAGGGGATGAGTTCGCGCAGGGCCTGCGCTCGCGTTTCAAGTGCGTAACCACCAAGATGAAAGTGAAAGCCTTCAAAAGCCAGCCGGGCACTCTCCTGCGACAGTTGCCCCATGCACCGCAACAGGTCGTCGGAGCCCATTCCAAAGCGGCTCGCCTGCGACAGGGCCGGCCGGTAGCGAAGGAGAACCCGCGCCCGGCGAGAAGATTCGTTCTGCCCCATGCATGCCATCAAACCATGCAGCTCTTCCACGGAATCGATGGAAATCAATCCATAGCTGGCAACCAGTTCGGCATGAAACGCCCGGGTCTTCGCCGGGCCTGTCGCGCACAAATGCGCAGGATCCGCTCCGGCATGCAGGGCATCGCGCCATTCGTGAATACTGGAGACATCCACCCCGACGCCCGCTTCCACGGCCGCGCGAACGAGTGCCTGGGATTTGTTGACTTTTGCCCCGTAGAAAATCAGGTGCCGCAACCCGTGC
This sequence comes from Polaromonas sp. A23, assembly GCF_002001015.1. Taxonomy (GTDB): domain Bacteria; phylum Pseudomonadota; class Gammaproteobacteria; order Burkholderiales; family Burkholderiaceae_C; genus Polaromonas. Next base: position 129,323 of record NZ_MUNO01000045.1, read on the forward strand.
GCGTTCAGTACTGCGCGGAATGCCAGGACATTGCGCACAAGACTGTGCGGCCACACCACGTGGAGTGGTGAGCCATACTGCTCCACCATCTCCGCGAGGATTGCCGGGCACGCATAAACGAGCCGGGCTATTTTGGGGTCAAGAACAGGTGTGAGCGGCGCGGTCGGCTGCCCTGACATAGGCTGCGGGAATTCAATGCCGGTCTGAGCGAGCATAAGGTTGTCTTGCACGGATGTTCTCGTTGCCTTGGAAAAGCCGTTAGAAGTCCACCGCCGCCGACATCAGCAGCGTACGCGGCGCGCCCTGGACAAAGGCGCCATACGAAGCGACGCCCGACCAATAGGCCTTGTTGAATGCGTTCTGCAGGCTGGCGCGGAAAACAGTCTGTTTTCCGGAAATCTTGGTGGTGTAGCGCGCACCCAGATCAATGCGTGTCCACGCCGGGATCTCTTGCGTGTTGGCCTGGTTGACGCTCTGTTCGCCTGTGTAGAACGCGCCGGCGGTCAGGGTGAGCCCACCCACCCAGGAGGTGTCCCATTCCGCGCCTAGATTGGCTTGCACCGCAGGAACTCCGACCGGTGTCTTGCCCAGCGTTGCAGCGCTGTTTGTCCGCGTCAGCTTGGCATCGATCAAGGTGACGCCGCCCAGCAAGCGGATGCCCGGCGTGGCTTGGCCGAGCATATTCAACTCCAGGCCACGGTTGCGCTGCTCGGCATCGACCGCAAACACGTTCCCGGTCAGTTGCCCGCTGGGTTTTTCGATCTGGAACAGGCTGGCAGTGGTAATCAACGCGCCATGATCAAACTTGACCCCGATCTCATGCTGCCTGGACTTGTAGGGGGCGAAGACCACTCCGGCATTGGAGGCTGTCTGCGGCGCCACGTCACCCTTGCTCAAGCCTTCGATGTAATTTGCATAAAGGGAAACGTTTTGCCAGGGCTTGACGACCAGGCCCGCCAAAGGAGTGACCGCGGACTTTTCATAAGTCGATGCAAGCGCGCCTGTGGCTGGATTGAAGTTATCGGATTTGACGCGTTGCTGGCGCGCGCCGATGGTGAGCAGTACACGGTCGTCAAGCATCGACAAGGTATCGCTGAGCGCCGCGCCGCTCAGGGTGGTCTCGGAGATCTTCGAAACCTGGGCAGGTGGCGCGACATTCTGCGCGGCCCGCTCAACCGGCGAATAGATGTTGGAGAGCACAGCTGTACCGTTGGTGGAGCCGCGGTCCAGGCGGTCCCGGTAACTGCTGACCTGCAAGGTCACCGCATGCCGTATGGCTGCTGTATCAAAGCGGGCACGCACGCCGGTATCAGCGGTGGCGCGGTCAATGTCGAACCTGAAATAGGCCGGCACCGTGCTGGTGTCGCCCGCGGCATTGAGGATGTTGGACGTGCCGAAAAGCCGCGCCACGGTTGTTTTCCCTCCCCCCGCGTTCGCAAACACCGTCAGCTTGTCGCTGAGTTCGTATTCCGCACGCAGCAAGGCCGACTGGTCCTCGACCTTGGACCATTCCCATGCCTGCGTAACATTGCGCCTGCCATCAGGCGCCGCGGGCACCACACTTGCAGCAGGCAACAGGAATGGACGCGACGGCGCGTCAAAACGCTCCACCTGGCTGATGAGGTCCAGCGACGCGGAAAGCCGCTCGCCCTGGAAGTCCAGCGCGGCCGCACCCACACTCGCCTTGCGAGATTGTTTATCCACGGCGGTGTCGCCCTGCTGATGCCCGGCATTGACGCGCACACCGAACTGGCGGTCCGCACCAAAGCGGCGGCTCACATCGAGATGGCCTCCGCCCTGTGGACCAGAAGCATAGTCAGCCGTAAAACGCGTCAGGTCGGTCTTCAGCGCCCGCTTTGGAACCACATTGATCACGCCCCCGATGCCACTGTTCGGTGACATGCCATACAAGAGGGCGCCGGGGCCCTTCAGGACCTCCACGCGCTCAATGTAGTCGGTAAAGAGCCGGTAGTTAGGCGCGACCCCGTACTGTCCGTCAAATGCGATCTCGCCCACATTCCCCTCGCCAATCGGGAAGCCGCGGATAAAAAATGCATCCAGCAGACCGCCCGTTTGACCCGTCGAGCGCACGGACGAATCTGCGGCCAAAACGTCCGCAACCGTGCCCGCCTGCCGGTCCTGAATCATTTGCGCGGTGTAGCTGCTGACACTGAAGGGCGTTTTCATGATGTCCGTATTGCCCAGCAAGCCGAGCCGCGCCCCCCGTGCCGCCTGCCCACCGGCATAAGGCGCCGGAAGACCGTCCGCCCGTTGTTCGCGGACGATTACCTCGGAGAGAGTTTTGGAACCCTCTGTCTTGACACTTTCCACCGCCTCTTCAGTGACAGGTCGCACTGCCTGCGCCTGCGCCTGCGCCTCGCCCAGACAACTGATACCCAGCAGCCCCACCACAGCCACGCGCCTGGCAGGGGCCAACAGATTAACGAGGCCGAACGGCGGATGCGGCAAAAAACGCGAGGTAAAGACTGGGAGACGAGGGTGATACCCGGTGAGCATGATGCGCATGTCCTTTTATTGTTTGAGAGAGATATGAAGACGGGAGAAAAGTCAGAAGGTAAAAATCAAATCTCCATAATCTTAATTGAAATAAGAATGATTCTCAATTACATTTTTAGATAAAGAGCAACCGCATGTTTATTGTTGGGACGCGCGAGTAAGCGGCAGCACCCATCGATCTCCCGCAGTCAAGATTTGCAAAACCCCCTAGTACTGCAACCCGGAAGTATCGAAACATGAAAGCGCGTCTTCGTACCCATGGCGGCGTTGCAATCCTTGCGAAGGCGGCCAGCCTTCGCTGCGGCTTGCGCCTTGCCCTGGGCACGAATCCATCACTTTCATCTTGTCTCGCTACTTCCGGGTTGCAGTACTGGCGCAGTACAGACCGTCTGGAGCTATGGATGCGGGCATGGCAGCGAACATCGGCGTCCACCATGGGCGGAGCAGCGCGGATCACCCCCGCAATAAACGCAGCGAAGCAACGGCGGGACAGACCGTATTCGCGCCACAACTTCGGCTGAAAAGTGCCTCGCTGCGTCCACGATCCCCCGGCGAAAATGCTTGGGAGTCGACCCGGCGCTGTTCATCACGGGGACCGGACATGTGGCGCTCAGGGAATATGGCGCAGAAATGAAAAAAGGTCAGCAGATATGTACCTGCTAACCTTCATCAATTTGGCGGAGTGGACGGGACTCGAACCCGCGACCCCCGGCGTGACAGGCCGTAAAATGACAAAACTGCACCAACTTAGTGCGACAGCCTGAGACGCTATGAATCCAGCGACACAACTACAAGTCCTTGTTTATAAAAGACTTTATTGTCTCGCGCTGCCTCAAGCGATCTGAAGTCGAATTTTTCAAGCGCGTGCAAAGTGTTCCCACGCTGTTCCCACGGAACCCGTTTTTGAGCTATTCTGTTCCCATATTGCCGGGGGTCGTGGATCGACATCGGAGCGTGGGAACAACTGCCCGGCCACCCCTTGCGACCCCCTTCACCAAGAAGCACAGGATGGCTCACTTTCAATTGACAGATCGGGCGGTCAAGACCGCCAAAGCAACAGACAAAGAACGCCTGATGGCCGACGGTGGCGGGTTGTTCCTGCGTGTCCTGCCAACTGGCTACAAGTCGTGGATGCTGGTCTACGGCTTCAACGGCAAGCGCCAGAAACTGGCCTTGGGCAACGCCGCCGACGTGTCGCTCGCCAAGGCCCGCGAAGCCGCCTCCGAGGAGCGCGCCCGCATCGCCTCCGGCGCCGACCCGCGTGTGGCGATGATGGAGCGCGAGGCCGAGCAGTCCGCTCAGCGCGAGGCCCTCATCGCCGCGGAGATCCAGCGCAAACGCGAGGCATCCACCCTGAACGACCTGTTCGATGCCTGGCTCGAGAACGGCGTGCAGCGCTCCGACGGCAACGCCGAACTGCGCCGCACGTTCGATAAGGACATCCTGTCCCGCCTCGGAAACAAGCCGGTACGCGGCATTACCGACATTGAGCTGCGCGACGCGCTGCGCAAGGTCGGTCGCAGCCGTGGCCGTGGGCGCACGGCTGAACGCATGCTGTCCGAGATTAGGCAAATGTACCGTTGGGCGATCAAGCGCCAGCCCTGGAAAGCGCTGCTCAGCGAGGGCAATCCGGCCGAGCTGGTCGAGACCAAGCAGGTGGTTCCCAATGGCTACGAACCCGTCATCCGTGAGCGTGTCCTCAAGCCTGCCGAAATCCGCGAGTTGCGCGACATCTTCGACACCACGTTTGCGCAGTACGAAATGGCGGAGAACCGGCGTAGCGCCGATCGCCCGCTGCAGCGCGAAACGCAACTGGCCTTGTGGCTCTGCCTCGGCACGGCCTGCCGCATCGGTGAGCTGCTGATGGCCCGATGGGAGCACATCGACCTCGAATCCGGCACCTGGTTCGTTCCGCGCGAGAACACTAAGACGCGCGTGGAGTGGCAGGTCTACCTGTCGGACTTCGCACTGCGTCACTTCAAGGAACTGCATGGGCTCACCGGCGAAGGTGAAGGCAAAAGCGAGTGGTGCTTCCCCGCTCGCCAGAAAGAGGGTCACATCGACGTCAAGACCGTTTCCAAGCAGGTCGGCGACAGACAGATGCGCTTCAAGAACCGCAAGCCGCTCAAGAACCGCCGAAACGACGACACGCTGGTGCTGTCCAAAGGCGAGAACGGGGAATGGACCCCGCATGATCTGCGCCGCACCGCGGCCACGATGATGCAGGCGCTCGGCGTCAGCCTGGATGTCATCGACCGTTGCCAGAACCACGTCATGCCAGGCAGCAAGGTGCGCCGGCACTACCTGCACCACGACTACGCCGACGAGAAACGCGAAGCCTGGCGCAAGCTCGGCGAGCGGCTCGATGCGGCCCTGCTCGACGGCTGACGCCTGCCTCGCTGTAGGGCATCTGCCACCCTCCCCGCCCCTGGCGATGCTGGGGTCACGTCGGCATGGTCATCATGCGGCGAGCGGGGCGCGCGGTAGCCGCCGGGATCGTTGATCCACGCCTGGAGCGCTGCCGGCGTCCAGCCACATGCCCGCCCACCCAAATGCACCGGCGGCGGAAAAATCCCGTCGGCGATCCGGCGGTACACCGTGGCGCGGCTCAAGGCGGTGATGCGCATCACGTCGGCGATGCGGAAGAAGGCCGGCGCAGCGGTGGTTAGGGGCGGGACCCCCGCGCCGGACTTCCGAGGATCATCGGATTCGTTGGTAGACAAGCTGCACACTCCTGAGAACATCAGGGCAGCAGATTGCCCGGCAGCGCCGCCGAGAACGACCCATCCTGGCGTACCGCAGCGCAATCGCAGCGCAACCGCGCTCAGTCTCCTAGCGGGGGCGGTCAGTCCAGTGCCAGCGACTTGGATTGATCGGAATTGTCGTGGCCCGGCTTCGACTCAATCGCGGCGTGCCAGCTGATCTGCACCCTCTGTTGATCAACCCGCACCCTCCATCCGCGTTACTTCGGGGAAATGACATCGGCGGTAGCCGCGCGCTTGAGCGGATGCAGCAGCTGGCCCCAGTAGTCCCGCGGATAGTCCTTTTCTCGCAGGCCCACCGCCTCGTCGCCCAGCTGGTCCCTGCTGTCAAAGTAGGTCCCCATGGCCCTGTCCCAGATCATGAAGAACTCGCCGAAGTTCACCTGCGCGTCTTCGAAGTCCCGCTTATGGTGCCAACGATGCGTCTCGGCAACCCCGATCACGTGTCGCATGGGTCCAAGGCTGTAGTCCAGGTTGGAGTGCTGGAATGTCAAGTGAACGACCAGGATCGCTAGCCAGGCCGCGACAAGCTCCGAGGGAGTGCCCATCGCGAACAGGACGGTCAGTCCAGGCGCCGCCATCAGTGCGGCATGCAACGGATGCCGCCGCTCGCCGTTGAGCCAGTACAGGCGCTCGGCACTGTGGTGCGGCGCATGCAGGCGCCAAAGCCAGGGCACGGCATGGCTGACGCGATGCACGGCATAGAGACCGAGGTCGAACACGGCAGCCACGAGCAGCAACTGGGTCCACAAGGGCCACTGCACGGGAAACAGGCGCCACTCCGACGGCACGAAGTCGCCCAGTCTGGCGATCCACACGGCGGTCAGCTGGATGACCGCGAGGTTGACAACAGTGTGCGCGATGTCGGTGTGGGTATCGCCGTGGTCCACCAGCCAGGCCGCGCGGAAGGGCCGGAATCGCTCGAGGAACGCAACGGCGAGCACGCCGGCTAGCGAGATCGCGGGCACGATGGGCCAGTACGGCATGCCGGCATAGAGCGTGTAGACAATGGCCAGTGCCGAACCGCCGAATACCAGCGGATAGCTACCCCAGCGCAGGACTGATTGTGCGAGTTGCTTCATGTCGGTACCTTGGTTCTGATGGGTGCCGACGATAGAGGCGCGCCGCGCTTGCGGCTTGAACGAATCAGTCGATCGCGCCGGAAAGCGCGACTTGTCTCAGCAGGTTCGCCGGGCTGCTTCCCAACGTGGCTCGGAACGTCCGGCTCAGATGGGCCGAGTCGGAGAACCCGGCCAGATGGGCGGCATCGGTAAGACTGCCTCCTGCCGCAAGCTGCCGCAGCGTCTCGATCAGGCGCACCCACTTCAGGTAGCTGCGAAGGGGCAGGCCCGTCTGCTCCACGAACCAGTGCGAAAAGCGCTCGGGCGACAGATGAACCATCGCCGCCAGGCTGCGCCTGTCGGTCTCTCCCCTGCAGGCTCGAAGTTCGCGCACGACCGCTTCCAGTCGCTTGTCTGCAGCATGCGGCGGGTCCGGCCGGAAGATGCTTTGAACGGTCGCCAGGTCGTCTGCATTCGCGACGTCCAGCAGCCGCCGGGCCATGTCGGGATCGAGCGCCACAGCGGGTTGGTGCGGGCGCAATCGCAGCGCCGTCGCCTCGGGTGCGAGCGCATCCAGGTAGATCGAAAGCACCGCGCCGCCGCCGAGCCTATGACGCGTCCCGGCCGGAATCGCCAGTGCCTGATCTTGCAGGCGACCGGCCGGGGTCTCCACCTCGACGACCCCTTCCAGGCCCACCGTGATCTGGTGGGCAAGGTGCTGGTGCCAGTCGTGTGCGCCGACGCTTCCACGGAACACGCCTACCCCGGGGGCGATCCAAGCGCGCCCAGCCCAAGCGAGGCCGTCCGGTTCCAACGACTTCAATGCGCTGGCTTCGGGCTGCGCGGTCCCTGCGGGGGCCGCCGGTGCCCGACCGAGTGCACCCCTTGACCCGTGGACTTTCGGACGGTGACTTGCTTCAGGCCATCCAGGACGCCGCATTCGGCCGCCACGCCATCACATTGCAGTCGAAGCGACTTGAGCTCCCTTTGGAGTTCTTTCAGGTCGCGGATGCGCTGAGCCACGTGCTCGATGTGCTCGTCCAGAACGTCGTTGACGGCATGACAGTTCTCGCGGGGCGCATCCTGGAATCGAAGCAGCGCGCGGATTTCATCGAGCGTCATGTCGAGCGAGCGGCAGTGCCGGATGAAACCGAGCCGCTCCAGGTGCTCGTGCCCGTAGAGCCGGTAGTTTCCGTCGCTGCGAGGGGGCTCCTTCAACAAACCCTCGCGCTCGTAGAAGCGGATGGTTTCCGCCTGGGTCTGGGTCACTTTCGCGAGTTCGCCGATCTTCATGGGAAGGCCTTTCCAACCCCGAAGTGTAGCGCTGAACCTTGAAGTGCCTGTAGAGTTGGGCGTCGCCGGTGCCAGCGCCGATGTAGTTGGCTTACTCATCGCAAGATGCGGGTGATGACCGCGGCCACCGCCGCGACAAAGGCCACTACGCTCGGCAGGGCAGTCAAGGCCATGCCAAACGCGCGCGCCCCCGCCCCGTCCGGGTATCCGCGCAGGAACGCCACCCGGCCCACGGCGAAGAGCACCACGGATGCGCCAACAAACGGCATTGCCTGGCCCCTTAGCAGCAGAAGGACGGCCAGCAGCAAGATGATCGTGACCGTGGCCTGCTCCAGCGTGTTCTGCAGGAAGGCCGCATACACCGCGATCCGCAGGCTCGGCTGACCGTAGGCCGAGCCGCGAATGTCCTGCGCGGAAAGCCGTCTGCCGCGCGAGACCAGGCCGATGCCGACCATGATCCACAGGACGATGAAGAGGCTGGCACCCGCTCCGAACGTCAATGCCGAATCGAGGTCGTCCGGGAAGTGCAGCAAGTTCGGTAGAAACAGGTAAGCAAGTCCGTACGTCACTGCACAGACGACCGCCGCTGCGCCGCTGCGCCAATGCACCTTGCGCTGCTCCTGTCGAAGTTCGTCTTCCGTCAATTGGTAGGGTGTCATAGCCATCACTTCCCCCGCGCGCCCGACAGCGCCTGCAGAGCCTCGACGATCTGCGGGCTGTCCCATTCCGCGGTTCCGCTCATGCGGCCCAGTTCACGGCCTTGCCGGTCCAGCAGCAAGGTTGTGGGCACGCTGACCGCCTTGAGCGTGAAGATCGCGGCCGCATCCGCGTCCAGGTAGACAGCCAGATGTTTGATTCCCACCGACGCATAGAAGGACTTGACCTGGTCCAATGCCTTGGCGCCTGCGTCCATGGAGAGCGCGACGACCTGGAATTCGCCACCACCCAACTGCGCCTGCAGCCGGTCCAAGGAAGGCATTTCCTGGCGGCACGGCGGGCACCACGTGGCCCAGATATTCAGCAGGACCACCTTCCCCCTGAAACTCGAGAGATCGACCGGCCGCCCCGTGCCATCCAGCACTCTCAGGTCCGGCAGCGGCACAGGCTGCGCGCGCATCACAAGCGGCAGAGCGCTCACGCTGGCGCTTCCGGCCGGCCGATTGGAGTAGAGGTATGCGAACAGGCCCAGCCCGGCCGCAGCCGGCAGGCCCAGCGCAAGCATCCAGCGCCGACGGCGACTGCCCGTGAATTCATCAACCAGGGCCTGCATCACGCACCACCCAGAAGCAGCTTGGCATCGGCGGCCAGTGCCTCGGCGCCAACGCCATACCGCGCATACAGCCGCAGTCGGCCACGCGGGTCATAGACGAAGCTGGCCGCCGTATGGTCCATCGTGTACGAACTGGGCGACTGCCCCGGATTCTTTCGGATGTGGAGCTTGAATTCTTTTGCCACTTGTTCAAGCTGGCCCGGCTCTGGCCGCAGCGCTACGAAGGCGGGATCGAAATTGGCCAGGTAGGTCTTCAGCACTTGCGAGGTGTCGCGCTCCGGGTCAACGGTCACGAAGATTGCCTTCAGCCTGGCCCCGTCCGGGCCCATCAGCTTCTTGGCCTGCACAATTTCGGTCAAGGTGGTTGGGCAGACGTCCGGGCACTGCGTGAAGCCGAAGAAGACGACGGCTACTTCGCCGTTGAAGTCCTTGAGGCTGCGCGTCACGCCATTGTGATCGGGCAAGAGGAAGTCGCCCGCATAACCCGCTCCGGTGATGTCGATCAGCTTGAAGGGGCTGGGTACGGGATAGGACTTGGACTGCACAAGAAATACGGTCGGCGCGGCGAGCAGCATGAAGATCCCGACCACCAGCGCGACTCGCTTGCGCTCCACCTTCGCGTCCTGCGGCCCGTTCGACATTCGGCGAAGCTTGCGAGCGCTGGAGTTGCTCATGCCTTCTCCTGCGCCTGCGGTTGCTTCGAAGCGGTGAACGATGCAAGCACCAGGCAAGCCGCGCCCAATGTGATGGCGATGTCTGCCACATTGAACGCTGGCCAATGCCATCCGGCGAGATGGAAATCCAGGTAGTCGATGACCTGTCCGCGCAGGGCTCGATCAAAGGCATTTCCCAGCGCGCCCCCCAGGATCAGACTGAAGGCCAGCGACTCGCTGCGCGGCCGAGGTTGCCGCAACATCCAGATCAACCAGGCGGAAGCCGCGATCGCAATGGCCAGGAAGAACCAGCGCTGCCACCCGCCCGCGCCGGCAAGGAAACTGAAGGCTGCACCCGGATTCAGGACATGGACCAAGTTGAAGAACGCCGTGACCGGATAGGACCAACCCAGGGGCGTGGTGGCGTCGATGGTGCTTTTGGCGGCCTGGTCGGCGGCGAGAACAACAAAGGCGAGCGAGAACCAGGGAGCTTGTCGATGTGGATGCATATTCACTTGGTGGGAATGGGGTCTGGGGGCGGTTCTGGTGCCACTTCGGGCGGCGCTTTCAACGCGTCTTCGACCTGCTTATCTGTCAGCGTGGCCGCCGGCGGCGGTGTGCTGGCGATTCCGGGGAACGCCACGAGGATGCCCACCATCACCATCTGCAGTATTAGAAACGGGATGGCGCCGAGGTAGATGTCGGACGTTCGAACTTCCGGCGGTGCCACGCTGCGCAGGTTGTACAGCGCGATGCCGAACGGCGGGTGCATGAAAGAGGTCTGCAGGACCACCGCCACGATGACGGTGAACCAGACCATGTCGATGCCGAGCTTGCGGGCCACCGGCGCGATCAGGGGCACGACGATGAAGGCGATCTCGAAGAAGTCGAGAAAGAATCCGAGCAAGAAGATGCCGATACACACGAACAGCAGGAAGGGCAGCTGTCCCTGCGGCAGGTGGCCGAAGAGTTGTTCGATCCAGGCCTGCCCGTTGAAACCTCGAAACACCAGCATGAAGAAGGATGCACCCAGCAGCAGGAAGATCACGCTGGAACACAAGACGCCTGCGTTGGTGAGCGCTTCGGTCAGCCGCTGACGGCTCAGGCGGCGCTTGGCCAGCCCGATCAGCAGCGCGGCGCATACGCCCACCGCACCGCCTTCGGTCGGGGTGGCGACGCCGAAGAAGATCGACGCCAGGATTGCCAGGATGAGCATCAATGGAAAACCGGCCGCCACCGCAGCCTCCTTCCACGCGTTCGAAAAGGAGGAGGTGGTGGCATCTATCAAGGGCGGCGCCAAACCGGGGCGCCACCGGGTTGCGACGACGACGTACACCAGGTAGAGACCGACCAGCATGGCGCTGGGCAGCAGGGCCGCGTGGAATATCTCCACCAGCGGTACCTCGACCTGCTCGGCCAGCACGATGAGCACCAGGCTAGGCGGCAGCATCTGCGCCAGCGTGCCGGCGGCCGCGATCGAGCCGGTGGCCAGCTTGGGGTCGTAACCCGCCTTGAGCATGGTCGGTAGCGCTATCAGGCCCATGGCAATGACCGAGGCCGACACGAACCCGGTAATGGCGGACAGCATGGATCCCACGATGAGGGTGGCCACCAGCAAGCCGCCGGGCTGCTTTCGGAACAGGCGGCCGAGGGCAACGAGGGTGTCCTCAGCGATCCCGGTTCGCTCCAGGATCAGGCCCATCAGCACGAACATGGGAATCGCCAGGAAGTTGTCGCTGTTGAAAACGCCCTGCACCCGCAGCGGCATGTTCATCAGAAACGGCGCTGTGAACTGTCCGCTGAGAACGCCCGCCATGCCGAACACCGCAGCAACCGCCGCCAGGGAGAAGGCGACGGGGAACCCGGCCAGCAGCACGACCACCAGAGTGCCGAACATGACGGGCGCGATGAGTTCGGGACTCATGGACGGCCGCCATGCAACACGGTTTGTGCGCCGCGCCGGGCTGGCAGGACACCGGCGAGGAAGGCGATGCAGCGCACGGCTTCGGCGATGCCCTGGGAGCCCAGCGAGAGGAATCCCAGGGGGATCATCCCCTTCATGATCCACGCGGGAAATGTGCTCAGGCTTTCGCGGCTACCGCGCGTTTCGCCGCTGGCGAAGGACCGCGCGAACTCCGGAGCAGTCACCCAGACAGCGACCACGCAGAGCGGCAGCAGCACGACGATAACCCCCACCAAGTCAAGCCAGGCCATGCCCCGTGGCCCGAGCCATCCCGAGAAGACGTCGACGCGCACATGCTCATCGCGCTGCAGCGCAAAGGCGGCCATCAGAAGCACCGCCGCCGCGAAGAAATGCGGCTGCACGTCGTACATGCTTGAAGACGCCACGCCCAACAGCTTGCGGCTGAACGCATTGCCGGCGATGAGGACGGCATTGGCCAGCAGGCCCCAGCGCACCGCGAACGCCATCTGGCGATTGACGGTGTCGATGCGGCTCGCAAGGCGCAGCGCTGCGGCGAATCCGAACCTCATCGCGTAGCCCGCCACTCGTCGACTGCTCGCTTCAACGACACGGCCCAACCATGGGTCGCTGCAACGCAGGCGGCGCCGAGCAGGAAGCCGGCCACAACATCCGCCGGGAAATGCGCGCCCAGTGCCACGCGGGACCAGCCGACGGCTGCAGCGAGTGCGAGCAGAAGCAACCGGAACGGCCATGGACCCAGTGGCCAGAGGCAAGCTACAACGGCTGCGGTATAGACAGCATGGCCGCTGGGAAACGCATGAAGGCTGTCGGGCGCGCCAAGCACCCACGCCATATCGTTGGCATAAAGGTCAGACGGCCGCGGTAGCGAAAACGTGGCCTTGGCCGTCCAGGCCAGGAGCATGGCGACCAGGACACCGACCCCAAACCGGAACGGTGCCAGAGCCGCGGGCTCACAGCGCTTGACCGCTCGCCAGCCCAGCAGAAGCAGACCCATGATTGGCGCGCCCCAATAGCTGCCGATTGCGGAGAGCGCGCGAGCCACGCCGATCCAGTCCGCCGACACGGATCGGTTGGTCCACAGCATCAGTTGGGTGTTGAGACCGCCCCAGTCATACACCCAATGCCGCAAGAGTCCCATGTCGCCAGCGCCCATCGCGCTCAGGCGCCGCGCGTTTTCAGCAGCCGCAGGCCGTTGAACACCACCAGCAGGCTTGCTCCCATGTCCGCGAACACCGCCATCCACAGGGTCGCGGTGCCCGTCAGCGCCAGCACCAGGAAGACTGCCTTGATGCCCAGCGCCAGCACGATGTTCTGCTTCAGGATCGCCCCCGTCTTGCGGCTGAGGCGAATGAACTGCGGGATCTTGCGCAGGTCGTCGTCCATCAGCGCCACGTCGGCCGTCTCGATCGCGGTGTCGGTACCCGCCGCCCCCATAGCGAAGCCGATGCTGGACTTGGCGAGCGCCGGTGCGTCATTGATGCCATCGCCAACCATCCCCACCGTGCCGTGCGCGGCCAGTTCGGCGTCGATGGCCTTGAGCTTGTCTTCCGGCAGCAGCCCGCCACGCGCGTCGTCGATGCCCACGTCGCGTGCGATCACGCTGGCCGTCTGCTGGTTGTCGCCGGTGAGCATGACCGTGCGCACGCCCAGGGCGTGTAGTTCGCCGATCGCCTCCCGACTGGAGTCGCGCACGGTGTCCGCTACCCCGATGACGGCCAAAGCCTCGTTCTGGCTGGCGATAGCTATGGCGGTCTTGCCCTCCCCCTCGAGCTTCTTCAGCGCGGCTTCAGCGGCCGCGCTGCCGATCCCCAGTTCCTGCAGCAACCTGTGACTGCCGAGGTAGTACCACTGTCCGCCAACCCGACCCTTGACACCGCGTCCGGTGAGCGATTCGAAATCGTCCGCTTCACCCAGCGCCTGACCATGCTTTTCGCGCCAGTAGGTGGCGACAGCGCCCGAGACAGGATGGTCGGAACGCGCGGCCAGGCTCGCCGCCAGGCGCAGTGCCTCGTTCTCATCGGACCCGAGTGTCACGACATCGGTGACGACAGGCTTGCCCTGCGTGATCGTTCCCGTTTTGTCCAGCGCGAGCGACTTGAGCAGGCGACCCTGTTCCAGGTACGCACCCCCCTTGATCAAGATGCCGCGGCGCGCCGCCGCCGCAAGGCCGCTCACCACCGTGACCGGCGTGGAAATCACGAGGGCGCAGGGGCAGGCGATGACCAGCATCACCAGCGCCTTGTAGACCCAGTCCATCCACGCGCCCCCGAGGAAAAGGGGCGGCACCAGCATGACTGCCATCGCCACCGCAAAGACCGCGGGGGTGTAGACCTTGGCGAACTGGTCGATGAAGCGCTGGGTGGGCGCGCGGCTACCCTGGGCCTCTTCGACCGCCTTGATGATGCGCGCCAGCGTGGAGTGCGTGGCCTCGGCCGTCACGCGATAGACGAAGGAGCCGGTTTCGTTGATCGTCCCGGCGAACACCGTATCACCGGCACCTTTGGCCACCGGGATGCTCTCACCCGTGATGGGCGCCTGGTTGACCGCCGACTGGCCGCTTTCCAGGATGCCGTCCAGCGGAATGCGTTCGCCTGGCCGGATGCGAACGAGTTGCCCCACGGCCACTGTCTTGGCTGGCACCTCCAGCCAGCTGCTATCGGGTTGCTGCACGGTGGCTTGCTCCGGCGCCATTGCCAGCAGACCCCGGATCGCGTTGCGGGCGCGGTCCAGCGACAGCACCTCGATCACCTCGGCCAGGGCGAACAGGAACATTACCATTGCCGCCTCGGGCCACTGGCCGATCAAGATCGCACCGGTCACCGCGATCGACATCAGCGCGTTGATGTTGAGGATGCCGCTCTTGAGGGCCAGCCAGCCCTTTTTGTAGGTGGGCCAGCCGCCGGTAGCGATGGATACCAGCGCAAGGCCGATCACTGGCCAGGCAGAGTCATTCCCCGTGCTGAATGCAATGGCTTCGGCCACGGCGGCGCTCAGGCCGGAGACGGCCATCAAGCCCCACTGCCGCTTGCTGACCGAGGGTCTGGGAGACTCCTCGATGGCGGGGCTGCCTCCATCCGGCACGGCCTTCATGCCGATCGAGTGCAGCGCAGACTCCAGGTCGGCGGCCGGCGCCGTGTGCGACACAGTCAGCTTGCGCTGCATCAGATTGAAGTCCAGCGACTGGACACCCGGCATGTTCTGCAGCTTCTCGCGGATCAGGCCTTCCTCCGTGGGGCAATCCATGTTCTCGATCCGATAGATGCTGCGCTGCGCGCCGCCAGGGGTAGAGGCAACTGCCTCGGCGGGCGGCAAGCCGATGTCCTTCAGCGCGGTGACGATGGTCTCGGTCGACGGCAATGTGTGCCGCACAGTCAGCTTGCGCTGCATCAAATTGAAATCGAGGCCATCGATCCCCTCGAGCGAGCCCAGTCGCTTGCGGATCAGGCCCTCTTCCGTGGGGCAATCCATCTTTTCGATGCGGAACGTGTCGGTGCGCAGAGTTGCACCTGCGGATCCACCGTGCGTTGGCGTCGGTATCTGCGCGTCCCCCGGCGGCATGCCAATCTCCGTCAGCACCCGCAGGATTGGAGCTGTGTCGGGCAACCGGTGCACGACGGTCAGCCGGCGCTGCGGCAGGTCGAATTCCAACTCCTCGATACCGGCCGTGCCTTGCAAGGCCTCGCGCACTTGACGCTCCTCGTTGCGGCAATCCATCTTCGGCACGTGGAAGGTGGATCGGATTGCCGGTTCGCCTGGCTGGCGCAGCGTCGCGGGCATCCCCAAGGCCGCGAGCGCATCCATGACCGCAATGGAATCGGGCAAGCGATGCTCGACCGTCAAGACACGCTGCGCGAGGTCGAAGTGCAAGTCCTCGACACCGGCAACCTGTCCAAGGCTGGCGCGGATTTGCGCGACTTCGTTCTTGCAGTCCATGCGAGGAACGTGGAAGGCTTCCGTGCGCACTTCTTCCTGCCGCCCAGGCGGAAGTCCGAGCTCCACGAGCGCCGAGGTCACAACTGACAGGTCGTCGAGCCGGTGAGTCACGGTCAGTCGATGCTGCTGCAGGTCGAACCCAAGTGCTTCGACCCCGGCAATCTGCCCCAAGCGCTGCCGGAGCTGGCGCTCTTCGCTCGGACAATCCATCTTCTCGATGTAGAAGACGGTGTCGGTCGCTGGCCGCGCCGAGCCGACCAGGGGATCGCTGGCCAGCGATTCACATGCGGCGGTACCGCACGATTTTGTATTGCTGGAATCCATCGCTTGACTCTCCATTTATCTCGATGAGGTCACGATACACCTTGTAGTCGCTTCAGAGTCAAGCTGGCTCCGTTGGCCATTCGGCCTTCGCTCATTCGGTGCGGTGGGCGGTTTGCTCAGAGCTGGACGCAGCTGACTCGCGTGAAGCCTTGCGTGCGTGTTCGAGGATTTCCCTGCCGCCATTAGCCGCAAACAGGGCCGAGACGATGCCCAGGATGAGGTCCGGAAGATTCGATCCCAGCCACAGAACGAGCAAGCCGCTGACGAGGATCGCCATGTTCACGATCGAGTCGTTGCTCGTGAAGATGGCGGATGCCTTGAAATTGACGTCTTCGCCCTTGTGCCGCTTGAGCAGGCGCAGGCAGAACACATTGATCGCCGCATTCACCGCGGCCATCGCCATCATGGCCGGCCCGATAGGCGCTTCCGAACCCATGAACCTGCGGATCACCTCGCCGACCAGCAGGATCGACAGGCCAATCAGCAACCACCCGGACAGACGGGCCGCTATCACCTTGGCGCGCACGCTACGGCCAACCGCGTAGATGCCCACCGCGTACACCGACGCGTCCGCCAGGTTGTCCAGCGCGGCGCCGATCAACGCGGTTGAAGACGCCCACACGCCCACACCCATTCCCAGCGCGCTCTGGGCCAGGTTGATCAGCAGCACGTACCACAGGATCCTGCGGTCCTGCGCATTGCTGGACGCAAGGTCCATCGCGGCAAATTCGTCGTCGTCGTCCACTATCCGCCCTTGCGCGCTAAATCCAGCAGGTACTCGGTCACCGACAGGGATTTGGCATTCGCTCCGGCCAGCGAACCGGACGTGAGCCAGCGGCCATTCACACCGATCGACGGCGTGCCTTCGATCGCGTAGCCGGTCGCCAGCGCGGTGGCCTGCTTCACTTTCGCCGTGACACCGAAGGAATCCATCGTCTGCAGGAACCGTGCACGGTCCACGCCATGGGCCGCAACGAAGGTTCCGATCTGATCGGGCGTGTCGAGCTTCTTGCGTTCGGCGTGAAGGGCTGCGAACACCTTCGGGTGCAGCTGCTCCACCAAACCCATCGCCTCGATCGCGAAGTACAGCTTCTGGTGGATCACGAGGTCCTCCCGAAACGCCACGGGGATACGGCGGAACAGAACGTCGCGCGGCAGCTTCTTCTGCCATGCGTCGATCATGGGTTCGAAGGTGTTGCAGTGCCCGCAGCTGTAGGCGAAGAACTCCAGCACCTCCACCTTGCCCGCGTCGCGCGTGGGTTGCCGAGACTGCAGGACCAGATAGCTGCGGCCTTCCACGGGGCGGTCCTGGGCAGCCGCAGGCACCATCCACACGGCCATGGGAGTCAAAAGAGATGCAGCAAGAAGTCGTCGTTTCATAGGAGTTCGGAAGTGCGCGGTTTTCGCAAAGCCCCTAATTGGAAACTATAAAGTCGGTACAAGGTCAAGTCAGGAAACTTGCGAGCAGCGCGACCATGGGGTATTCGGTCCGCAGGAGGTGGTGCTGCCTAGAATGCCGAAGCGCAGCAGACCGGGTCGTCAAAAAATGAGCATGAGAAAACTGATCGCCACGATGGCCGCGGTTGCCGCGGTTGCCGCGTTGCTTGGCGCCGGGCTGCTTTACAGCACAAGTTCCGGCGAAGCGCCTCAAGCCACGTTTGTTCTTCTCGACGGATCATCGAGGACAGCCAATGACTTTCGCGGGAAGGTCACCTTGGTCAACTTCTGGGCCACGAGCTGCACCACCTGTGTGGCAGAGATGCCGATGATCGTGCGGACCTATGAGAAGTACCACTCGCGTGGGTACGAGACGCTTGCGGTCGCCATGAGCTACGACCCGCCGGCCTATGTTGTCAACTTCGCCAGCACTCGCAAGCTGCCGTTCGCCGTCGCCCTGGACAACACCGGTGCAGTGGCGAAGGCCTGGGGCGATGTGAAGGTCACACCGACGACCTTTGTCGTGAACAAGCGCGGTCAGATCGTCAAGAGGTACGTTGGCCAGCCGAACTTCGGCGAGCTCGAAAAGCTGATCGAAGAATTGCTTGCCGAGGCATGAGCGCCCGCGCATTCAAAGGACGACACGACGCCACAGAACCTCTCTGATTTATGACTCGCAACCAGCTACCCTTCGTAAAACCGATCCTCCGGAATGTCACGGTGTGCATGGCGGCATGGCTGTCGGTCGCAGTCGGGCCCGCTTGGAGCAGTACCGCTGGAGCGACGACGCCGTCAACCCCCATCCAGACGCGCGCACGCAGCGGGCAACTTGATGCAGAAGCTCGCCTCTTGGAAGTTTATCGGTTGATGGGCGTCGGCGGAGCGCGTGCGGCGCTGGAGGCATCTGAAAAGCTGGTCAAGGACTATCCGACATTTCAGCTGGCCCAACTGGTTTACGGCGATCTCCTCTCGGCACGAGTGAAGCCGGTGCGAATGCTTGGAGACATTCCGGCGGAACTGCCCCAGGCCGCCCACAAGACACTGGACGATCTTCGCGCGGAATCGCAGCTTCGCGTTACTGCCGTGAGGGAGCGCCCCCCATTTGGTTCGGTGCCATCTCAGTTTGTTGGCCTCTCCCCGCGCAACAAGCACGCCATCGCCATTGACGTGTCAAACGCCCGGCTTTACCTCTTCGAGAACTCCAGCAGTGGTGTCAGGTTGGTCGCGGACTACTACATGTCTGTGGGCAAAGCCGGCGTCGACAAGAGCGTAGAAGGCGACCAGCGCACGCCTATCGGGACCTACTTCATCACCAGCAACCTGGATCCGAGAACCTTGAAGGACCTGTATGGGGTCGGTGCGCTCCCCATCAACTACCCCAACGCGCTGGACGTACGACGAGGCAAGACGGGCAGCGGCATTTGGCTGCATGGCACCCCGGCGAACCAGTTCTCCCGGGCGCCGCGGGCCACCGATGGCTGTGTCGCTGTCGCGAACCCCGACCTCCAACGCATCATCAAGACCGTGGAGATTCGCACCACCCCGGTGGCGATTGCCAAAAAACTTCACTGGGTGCGGAGCGAAAGCCTGGCGTCCGAGAAAACAGCATTCGAGGAGCGGTTGCGCTCATGGGCGACCGCCAAATCCACAGCCGAGCAGCCCAAGCTCATGGCCTACTATGCCCCCGATTTCCTCGCGGATGGTAAGAACCTGCGTGCTTACAGCACCGTTTTGGAAAACGAGACAATACGCGTCAGGGGGCGCGTCGTCCAGCTCAGTGACATCTCCCTTGTTCGCTCAGGCGACGATGCCGAGATCATGATTGCCACGTTCGGAGAGGTCATAGCCGGGGCGAAGTCAGGGCGCACCCTGCGTCAGTATTGGCAGCGCCAGCGCAATGGATGGAAGATTTTTTACGAGGGTGTGGTCTGAGTCAGGTCAGGCATCACCGTCGTCCGCACCCCCGTTCTCATGCATTCCGCGCAAAACCCTCGAAGGCCGGTGAGGTTTTTCATCCTGACTTTATGGAGCGTGGCTGGCATTCAACGAATACTTGGAGGCGTCAATGCAAACAACTCTACCTACGAGTCAACGAGTGAAGGCGCTTGCAAACCAAGCGACGGAGTTCAAGCAAAATAGCGACAATTGCTCCGGCCAAAGCGAATCCTGGAGCGAGCTAAATTTCGACAAATTTGCTCAGATATTTGTTGAAGAATGCGTCAGCGTGATTGAGCAACACTGCCTAAGTGTGGATCAGCGTCCGATCAACGTCAGTTCGTTGAAGATGGCACTGCGTGCTCATTTTGGGACTGAATAATCACACTCAGTGGCGACGAAGTTGACGACTTGCCACACTAATGCAGTGGCTTGGCATCCACAATCATCTTGGTAGTTCAGTTCACCCTGATCCCATGACATACGTGGTCACCGAAAACTGCATCCGATGTAAATACACGGACTGCGTGGACGTGTGTCCTGTGGATTGCTTCCGCGAAGGCCCCAACATGCTGGTCATCGCGCCGGACGAATGCATCGACTGTGGGGTCTGCGTTCCAGAGTGTCCCGCCGACGCGATCTTCGGTGAGGACGATGTGCCGCCGGACCAGCGTGATTTCATAATACTGAACGCCGAACTCGCTCGAGCGCCCGGTTGGCGCCCCCTCGTCCGCACGATCCTTCCATTGCCGGATGCCGACATCTGGAACGGCAAGCCCGGCAAGCGCGAATTGCTGGGGCGAAACTGGACTGACAACTTGCCCCAACCCCCGACGGGCAAGCCTATGCGGTGAAAGCAATACGATGTCAGAGCGATGCGACGGCTGCGCACCTCATCCACGCTCAATACCTCGGATAACACTACCGGCGGCCTGCAATTTTAAATCCGACTGGCTCGTACCAACTTGCGCTTAACGCATGAGCCCTTGCTTGCTCAGCCACTCCTGGATTCGTGCTGCCACTTCGTCTGAATTGCGATCCATCATCACCATGTGAGTATTGCCGGCGATGCCCACCTCTGGCAATGCGAGCCTATCGGCCACGGCGCCAGTCTTCGCCAAGCCAGTGCGGAACCGCTCCTGACGGGCAGTGATACCTTGCCAGAACGGGTAGCGCTGAAGGTTGTCTCCCCACACCCAAAGAACCGGGACGTTGCGCAGGCGCGTGTAGTCCGTCGTGTCCGGGTCAGGCGAGCCAGACGGCTCCACAACCACCAGAGCCTTGACCTTTTCCGGCTTCGCGAGGGCAGCCTGGAAGGCAAAGTTCGCACCTTGGCTGTGCACCACAATGACGCAGGGGCATTGCTTATCCACGTACGCGTTGTACGCAGCCTGCGTTGCAGCGTCGTTCGTGGACCACCGCGGAATGCCTTGTTTGGCGAATTGGTCAAAGAAGTCGACCGGGAACTGCGTGCCTGGAAGAGCGCGCCGCTTCGCAGCGGTAGTGTCATACGAGCCGTTCTCTCCGATACGGAACAGCTCCCACGCCTCCCTCTTCGGACGGAAGAACGGTTCGCTTTTGAAGATTTCAGGGTAGCGCGCCCATGACGCCCGCCCCCGCTCCACGGCGTCGCTAACGTAGACGTCGTGCCCGGCATTGAGGAAGTAGCTTTCCCACCCGGCGCCGCCGTCGGGTTTGGTCTCGAAGGTCACACCAGCGAGTCCGCCCCCGTGCCAAAGCATGAGTGGGTACTTCGCCTTGGGACTAGCGAGACGCGTGTAGCGCGCATATAGCGACTCGACCTCGAAATCACCGTTGGGGTCAACCTTGAGGGGCGGTGCGCCGGGCGTGAACGTAATCTCCTTCGTCGGCAGTCCGGCCAAAGTGACACTACGTCCTCCAACGTGATAGCTGCCGACCTCCTTGACTTGGAAGCCGCCCGTGCTCGCGCAGCCCGTTGCGGCCACGGCTAAGCCCAGCGCCCCGACGATTTTCAGAAGACTCTGAGTGGTTGTATTCATGATTAGTCTGCCTTTATTCCTGCTGTTTTGATGACCTTGCCCCAACGCGAATACTCGACTGCGGCGAATGCTCGCATCTGCATTGGGTCGAGGAACGCTGCTTCTGCTCCCTGACCGGCGGCCCGCTCGCTGAACGCTCGCGTGCGCATAATTTTTTGGACCTCTGCCGCGACGTAGTCCACGATTTTTTGTGGAGCACCCGCGTGCGTGTACAGGGCGAACCAGCTCGCCACGTCAAAGTCCTTGATGCCCACTTCCTCGGCAGTCGGGACGTTCGGTAGCGTCGTGAGCCGCTTGCGCGAGGCGACCAAAAGCGGGCGCATTTTGCCGCTCTGAATGTGGGGAATAAGGGGAGGAGCCGTTGTCAATGTCAGATCCACCTGACTCGCGAGCAGGTCCGCCACGATTGGGCCGGTGCCTCGATATGGGATGTGCGTCATGAAGACACCGGCATTGCTCTTGAATAGCTCCGCTGCGACGTGCTGGACAGACCCGTTGCCGCCAGACGCGTAGTTGAGCCTGCCTGGGCGCGCTTTGGCGTAGCGGACCAGATCCTGGGCGGTTTTGATTTCGTCCAACGTGGAGCGCACGATCAACACCTGGGGCGCGGAGTAGACGTTGCACACCGGCTGCAGGTCGCGCATAGGGTCGTACGGCAACTTCACCAGATGGGGCGTCATGACGTGGAATCCGGAGAACGCCATCAGCATCGTGTGACCGTCCGGCCGGGCGGCCATGACTGCCTGGCTGCCCACAACGCCGTTCGCACCACCTTTGTTCTCGACGACCACTGTTTGGCCCAGAGCCTTGCTCAGAGGCTCCTGCAGTGCCCTCGCTGCGATGTCAGCGGTACCACCGGCCGGCGCAGGCACGATGATGGTTAGTGGTCGTTCCAGCAGTTCCTGAGCGAACGCTGGCGCTGCGACTACTGCAGCAGTGCCCACCACGAGTGAGCGGCGTGAAATACCAGGCATGTCTTGTCTCCTTCGTTGTTATCGGGAAAAGCAACGAGGCGCCCGTCAGGCGCCCCGCATTCAGTCAGCCTTGATGTTCGCGACCTTCACGATGCGTCCCCACATCTTTCGCTCGTCATCAGCAAGCTTGGCCAGCGCGGAGCCGTCCAGAAACACTGCCTTGGCCCCCTGGTCTTCGGCGCGCTTGCGAAAGGCTTCAGACTCCACAACTTGGCGGATGGCGGCCGTTAGCTTCGTCGACACATCGGCCGACAAGCCAGCGGGCCCGTAGACGGCAAACCAAGAAGAAGCCACTAACGGGATGCCCAGCTCCATGGCCGTGGGCACCTGCGGCAGCACGGCAAGCCGGGTCTTGCCAGTGACCATCAGAGGCTTCATCTTGCCGGCTCGCACGTGAGCCAACAGCGGCGGCGGGGTCGTAATGGTCAGGTCCACGGTACCAGCCAAGATGTCCGTCACCGTCGGGCCAGTTCCGCGGTATGGGATGTGCGTGATGAAAGTTTTGGTGAGGTCTTTGAGCAATTCAGTGGTCACGTGCTGCAACGAGCCGTTGCCGCTGGATGCGTAGTTCACCTTGCCAGGGTTGGCCTTCACGTAGTTGATGAACTCGCCAGCCGTGTTGGCTGGGAAGTCTGCTCGCACGACGAGCAATTGCGGTGCGTCGATGAGGTGACCCAGCGGCTTGAGGTCTCTCCCGGGGTCAAAGCCCTGAACCGGCTGAATCTGGGGGGTGATGCTGTGAAACCCAGAATACTGTACGAGCAGCGTGTTCCCATCTGGAGCCGCTCGGGCAACGAACTGGCCAGCGATGTTGCCGTTCCCGCCCCCTCGGTTGTCCACCACCACAGACGTACCAAGTATGCGGCCCAGCGGTTCGGCCAGCATCCGCGCCGAAATGTCGGTCGTTCCGCCGGCCGCAGTCGGGACCACCAGGGTGATTGGCCGCTTCAGGTCCTGCGCGAGTAGCGGGGAAGATGCGAGCGCGGCTGCTGCCGCAACAGCTGCGACGAGATTTCTACGGTTCATAAGTGTCTCCATTTGATTGTGGGTTCAGGCGGCTACCTGCGCGACGAGGGCGCTGGGCGGGGGATGTAGGTCTTGGATCCGCCCGGCTTTGGCCACTTGTCCGGGGACCTGGTGTCCAACGAGTTCGGGAAGCGCACGCGCGAGCGCAAACAGCCGCGGCAGGTCTATGCCGGT
Organism: Polaromonas sp. A23; assembly: GCF_002001015.1. Taxonomy (GTDB): domain Bacteria; phylum Pseudomonadota; class Gammaproteobacteria; order Burkholderiales; family Burkholderiaceae_C; genus Polaromonas. Next base: position 152,648 of record NZ_MUNO01000045.1, read on the forward strand.
GTCGTAGCCCATGGCGTCCAACATGTGGATGGCGTCCTCGGAACAGATGTTCCCGCTCGCTCCTGGTGCATACGGACAGCCACCCAGGCCACCTAGCGAAGCATCGAAGCAGACCACTCCCTCCTGAACGGCCGCCAACACGTTGGCCAGTCCCATACCCCGAGTGTTATGAAAGTGAAGGGTCAGCTGCAGCTGTGAATACCGAGACAGCAGCACTTGCGACATTCGTGCAACTTGCCCGGGATGGGCCATTCCTGTGGTGTCGCAGATGGTCAGGCCACGCACTCCTAGCTCGGCAAAGCGGTCGGCCCAGCGGATAACTTCCTCCTGCGCCACGGTGCCCTCCATGGGACAGCCGAAGCAAGTTGAAAGGGAAACATTGATGGCAGCGTGGCCCTGCGCGAGCCAGATGACCTCTCTCAGGCCAGCGAAGCTCTGTTCCCGGCTCATCCGCAGGTTGGCGAGGTTGTGAGTCTCCGAGGTGGACATCACGATGTTTAACTCGTCGGCCCTCGCTTCCAACGCGCGCTCCGCGCCTCGGAGGTTCGGAACCAGCACCGTGTACTCGACGCCACGTACCCGAGCGATGCGGCCCATCACCTCGTCGGCGTCACGCAGAGCAGGAATGGCCCTTGCCGAGGTGAACGAGGTGACTTCAATCTTCGCGAAACCGCACTCGGACAAGGCGTTAACCAGTGCAATCTTCTGGTCTGTGGGTACGAACTCGGGTTCGATCTGGAAGCCGTCTCGGGTGACAACCTCATGAAAGTAGATGCGGGGCCTCATAGCGACTGCCCTGCGATGACGCCGGCGGCCTTAAGCCTATCGACCTGCTCCTTACCAAAGCCGAGTCCTGTAAGCACCTCGCGGGTATCCTGTCCCACAGATGGTGCATTGCGTCGATGGGCTCCAGGAGTGCGAGACAGCTTGGGGACGATGCCTGGAATCATGAGTTTGCTGCCATCGTTCAGCGCAACCTCTTGCAGCATGCCCCTGGCCTTGTAGTGGGGGTCCTTGGCGATGTCGGCCACGGTGTATATCCGGCTTGCCGGCACCGAGGCCGTCTCGAGCGCGTGCATCACTTCGTCCACCGGACGCAATGCAGTCCACTCACCGATGGCCGCGTCGAGCTCTGCGACGTCCTGCACGCGCCCTGCGTTGTCCGCGAACCGCGGGTCGCTGCCAAGGTCCTGCCGGCCGATGACCTCCATCAGGCGCTTGAAGATGCTGTCGCCGTTGCCGGCAATCAATGCAAACCCGCCATCACTGCAACGGTACGCGTTGCTGGGGGCGATTCCCGGGAGTGCACTCCCTGCGGGCTCACGGACCGCCCCGAAAGCGCTGTATTCCGGCAGCAGACTCTCCATGCAGTTGAACACCGACTCGTACAGAGCCACGTCGATGACCTGGCCTAACCCTGAGAGCTGACGCTCCTGCAACGCCATGAGGATTCCGATGACGCCGTGCAGGGCGGACAGCGTGTCTCCAATGGAGACACCCACACGCACAGGCACACGTCCGGGCTCGGCAGTGAGATGGCGCAAGCCACCCATCGCCTCGCCCACCACCCCGAAGCCGGGACGGTCACGGTATGGGCCTGTTTGGCCGTAGCCGCTGATTCGCAGCATCACCAGCCGAGGGTTTTCCTCTAGGAGGCGGTCAGGGCCGAGTCCCCATTCCTCCATGACGCCAGGGCGAAAGTTCTCGATGAGGACGTCGGCTTCGCTTGCGAGCTTTCGGACAATGTCCTGCGCCTCGGGCCTCTTCAAGTCGAGGGCCAACGACTTCTTGTTGCGAGACTGGGCCTGCCACCAAACAGATGTCCCGTCCTTCAACATGCGCCAGCGACGCAGCGGGTCACCTGCGCCGGGCTGTTCGACTTTAACGACGTCCGCACCAAAATCGGCCAAGGTCTTTGCAGCGAAAGGGCCAGCGATAAGCTGCCCAAGTTCCAAGACTTTGAGACCGGTTAACGGACCTGCACCTACGCCTGCACTGTTCATACGGCGTAATGTGTCAGCCATCACGCCTGAGGACCATTGCTACTTTCGGCGGGGAGCCTTCGCAATCGGAGTAGGCTCCGCCAGGAAGTCAATGAGCTGGTTTACGGCGTCGTCTGTCGGTTGCCGGGCCGCCCCGATAAGCAGGCGCCTCTGGGCCCAGAGGTCTGCCAACGGGCGCCAGGTCAGTCCCATCGCTCCAGCCATTGGTAAAGCGGCGCCTTTTGGGAGAACGGCCAGGCCCATGCCGGAGGCGACCAGGTGGCACACTGCATCGAAGCTGCGCACCTGCATTCGCAGGCGCAGGGGCTTGCCGGCCGCCAGCGCAGCTTGTTGCTGCTGCTGCAGCATTGCCGCTCCCGCTGGCAGACTTATGAAGTCTTCGTCGAGAGCTTGAGCGAAGGGAAGTCTCGAACGGCCTCCGAGTCTGTGGCCCTTGGGTAGAACGATGACCAACTCGTCTTCTCGGAACAGACGGGTCTCAATGTTCGCTGTATCCGGCCCCTCGACGAAGATGGCCAAGTCGCAGCGGCCCTCTCGCATTGCAGCTGCAGCGGCCTCGGACAGCTGCTCTTCCAGGTCGACACGTACCTGCGGTTGCCGCTCGCTGTATTGCGCAAGCAGTGCAGGGAGGAATTGGCTGATAGCCGCCGTGCTGGCGCACAGGCGAATGTGCCGTACGACTCCATGCTGTAGGTCAGTCAGTTCCGCGCCGAGTCGCTCGACGGTTTGCAGCAGAGTCAATCCGTGCTTCGCAAACACACGACCTGCAGCTGTAGGACGGACCCCGCGGGCATGACGTTCGAACAGCGGCGCCCCAATAGCGGTTTCAAGGTCGCGAATTCGACGACTGGCTGCAGCCAGAGCCAAATTCGCATCTTGCGCGGCTCGAGTAAGGCTGCCTCGCTGTGCACAAGCAACTGCAAGCTTCACTGATACTAGATCGAAACGTGCAAGGTTGTACGGGAGGTCCATGGCCCACTTTCTTCGAAGTCAACGCGAAGGTTCAGGAACTTGCATTCATGAGCAGGCCAGCGTGCTGACATTGACAACACTCGGTTGTGATTCCCCGCGCCTTTTCCGCGTGACTTTACTGTAATCGCGCAGGTCGTTGACTTAGCTAAGTAGACGTTGCGGGGCAAGATAGTTGTCGGATCGCAAGAAAAGTGAACCGTTGCGAGGACGATTTGCCGCTGGGCCAGCTCGCCTTTAGGCAGCTGAACGCCTAACCCGCTCACGCGCGCGGGTGACGCCCCTCGTGCCCGGAGCCGACATCTGGAACGGTAAAGGCCGGCAAACGCGAATTGCTGGAGCGAAACTGGACTGACAACTTGCGCCAACCCCCGACGGGCAAGTCTATGCGGTGAAAGCAATACGAGGTCAGAGAGATGCGACGGCTGCACGCACCTCATCCACGCTCAGCACTTCGGAGAGCACCACCGGCTGCCTGCCACTTTGGTAGAGCACGTAGACGGGCACCCCGTTGCGGCCCAGCTGACCCAGGGCTTCGGTGACAGCCGGGTCGCGCCGTGTCCAATCGGCCCGCACCAGTGCGACATTCTTGGCTGAGAGGTCAGCCAGCACCGCCGGGTTCGCCAAGGTGGTTTTCTTGTTGTACTGGCAAGTCACGCACCAGGCCGCCGTGAAGTCGACAAACACGGGACGGCCCGTTGCCAGGAGTTGCTCGACGCGTCCCGGCTCCCAGGGTTGCCACGCACCGTCGCTGGCAGCCGTAGTCGGCCGCGCATCGACTGCGGTAATGTTCTGACCTGCATGCCACATCAGCAGCGCGAGCACCACCAAAGAAATGCCACCCACGATACCCCGCGAACGTCCAATCAGCGTGAGGGACCAGATCACCATGCTCATGGCGACCAGCAGCACCAACAGGGAAGCGGCTCCATCAATCCCGCTTTGTTGGCCCAGTACCCACAGCAGCCAGGTCACCGTCGCGAACATCGGGAAGGCCATGAACTGGCGCAGCGTCACCATCCAGGGTCCGGGCCGAGGTAGCAACCTGGCCACGGCGGGAATCCAGCCTGCGGCGAGGTAGGGCAAGGCCATGCCGAAGCCGAGGGCGGCGAACACGAGCAAGGCCTGCGGCGTCGGCAGCGTGACCGCCAGGCCGAGAGAAGCACCCATGAATGGTGCGGTACAGGGCGAGGCGATCGCCACGGCCAGCACTCCGGACAAGAACGAATTGGCCACTGGATGCCTGCTCTCCAGGGTAGCCAGTTTGCTCGGCAAAAAGGCGCCGAACTCGAACACTCCGGCGAGATTCAGGCCGATCACGGTGAATAGCGCCGCCAGGGTCGCGACCACCAGCGGGGACTGCAGCTGAAAGCCCCAACCAAGCTGCTGGCCCGCCGCGCGCAGACCGATCAGCAAGGCGCCGAGCAGCACAAACGACAGCACCACGCCCGCCGAAAACGCCAAGCCGCTGACGCGGTGGGCACGCCTGTCGTCGGCATGGCGCGCGAAACCCATCACCTTGATCGCCAGCACGGGGAAGACGCATGGCATCAGATTGAGAATCAGGCCGCCGAGCAGTGCGCCCAGCAGCGCTGCCGCCAAGGTCAGTGACACGGCGGGGGCGGGCTGGCTCAGGCTGTTGCGGCGCAACGCTTCTTCCAGCGCGGGGGACACGCCGGTTGCAGCCACAACTTGCGGCCATTGGCCCACGACTTGGGCCTCCGTGCGCCATCCCTTGTCTCCCAGGGTCAGCACCAAAGGCATCACCGCCGGGCTCTGGCTGCGCTGGAGTGACAGAGGCACGACTGCGTTCCAAACCTTGCCGTCCCAGGATTGCGTGACCGGCGCCGCGGTCTCGATCACCTCCTTCGTCTCCGGGAAGAACCCCAGCACCTTGCCGTGCGCCTCCGCCGGCAAACCGGGCACGCTGACCCTGAGCATGCCACCATCGATTCGAACCGTGCCGGCGCCAGCCAGCGGCCGGGGCTGTGCCTGGAAGCTGGCATTGAAGACATCCGCGTAAAGGGCTGTGGCACTGCGCGCGGGAATCTTGAGCGCGAACTCGCCCTCTTCGGGCACACACTCCTGCCGGCATATCAGCCACTGCGCTTTCAGCTTGATTTCCAAGTCACCGCCCAGGAGCGAAGGCTTGAACTGAGGCGTGACGGTAAGCGGCACGGGCAACAGCACTGTGCCGCTGTAGCCGTAGTTGGCCAGATTTCCGATCGGGTACTTCTTCGGTATCGGCCAGGCGATTTCACCGGCCTCCACGCCCGGCGGCAACGTCCACTGCAGCTGCGTCGGGAGGCCGGAATCTCCGGAGTTCTTCCAGTACGTGTGCCACTCTGGCTGGTGGGCCAGCTGCAGGCCCACCCACAACGCCTTGCCCGGCTCGACGCCATCTGGCGCATGGGCCAGCAATTCGGCCCGCGCGCGCTCGGTCGTGACCACGCTCTTGACCACTTGCGCTTTGACCGGCAGGGCGAATGCACTCCCGACGATCAGCAGGGCGGCACACGCGAGGCGCGCGAACGCCAAGGGCGCACTTGCCGCGCGAAGGACACGCGGCCTGCTCCGCGACCAACTTGACTTTCTCATCTCATCTCACTTCACTGCGGGTAAGCCGCTTTGAGCTCTCGACTGACCAGCGCTTTGAGCTGTTCTTCGCCAAAGTCCTTCAACGGTTTTCCGTTCACGAAAAATCCCGGCGTGCGGGTGACGTTCAGGGCCTTGGCATCGGCCATATCTTGTTCGATGTTGGCCAGGACCTGAGGTGAGTTGGCATCCTCGCGGGCTTTCCTGAGGTTCAGGCCGGTGCCGTCCACGATGGACCAGATCAAATCGGGCCGGGGATTGTGGTCAGCTCCCCAGGTTCGCTGGGCGTTGAGCAAGGTGCGGTTCACCGGCCAGAAGAGGCCTTGAAGCCTGGCCGCCTCGAGAACTTTCACGGCGGTGTCGGCGCCGGCATGGAACGGCGTGTACCGCACGACCAGTTGAACCTTGCCGGGGTGGCTGTCCACAAGGTCCTTCACCAGGGGGTAGAAGGCCCTGCAGGTCTCGCAGGCCGGATCGAAGAATTCGACGATCCTGACCTTGGCCTGCGCAGAGCCATACGTCGGAGAATGCGGGCGATTAAACACGGAGTCGCTTTGGCGGGCGAGTTCGCCAAGGCGTTCGTCCTCCATCCTGTCGTACAGGTAGACGCCCAAGCCGAACAGCAGGATCACGGCCATGGCCGAAATCAGAAGGATTCGCTGCCGGTTCATCGGGACAAAACTTTCCGGGTTGCAAACAGCAACAAGACAATGATGACGGTGAATGAAACCAGCGAGAGCATCGGGATGGTGACCAGGCCCCCCAATTCCAGGCTGACCTCGGCGCAAGACACGCCCGTGCCGCATGGCTGCAGGCCCTTTGGGATGTAGCCCGAATAAAGCAGCCAGTGGTAAAACGCGGCCAGCCAGCCGGCTCCGGCCAGCGGCATGGCGTATTTGATACCTCCCGAATCTTGCGTGTAGAGCCCAATGGCGAGGATGGGCACCAGGGGGAACATTGCGATACGCTGATACCAGCACAGCACGCACGGCGCCAGCTTCATGACCTCGCTGAAGAACAAGCTGCCCAGGGTTGCGACGAACGCAACCAAGAAAGCCAGCAGTAAAAGGGACCACTGCGGCGATGGAATGTTGGCGCGAGGAGGCGTGGTGTTTGAAAGACCAATTGGCATGGAGTCGATTGCAGAGGCTTGATTGCAAGCCGTAGAGGGAAAATATGAAAGCACCTATGGAGACGTCGCTTGCATGCGAGTCGTGCTGATCAGCTTAGTTCCCGCGAGTCGATCCAGTTTGTTAATGGTGAGCGCCTATTTGAAAGCCTAAAGTCGGTAGAGAGTCAAGCGGCCACCCATCAATTTTGCTCGGGCTGGACAGGAAGGGTGCGTTTGTGTCGGCTGGCGAGGTAGAACCGTTCGATGATCGCCAAGGTGGATTCCGGCACGGGCCGTCCTTCCAGGAATGCGTCGATCTCGTCATAACCGACGCCGAATGCCGACTCGTCCGGAAGCTGAGGGCGCAGCGTCTCCAGATCGGCCGTTGGAATTTTCCGGACTAGTTCGGCCGGTGCGCCAAGGTGGGAAGCGAGCTCGCGCACGCGTCCTTTCGTCAGTCCCGAAAGCGGCGCCACGTCACACGCGCCGTCCCCGAACTTGGTGAAAAACCCCATGAGGGCTTCGGCCGCATGGTCGGTGCCGATGACGAGGCCACGCCGCGCACCGGCGACCGCGTACTGGGCGATCATGCGTTGTCGCGCCTTGATGTTGCCCAGGACGAAATCTTCCTGGGACGCATGCTCGAACGCTTGCCCCGCCGCCTTCAGGCTTGCCAGCATGGCATCGGATGCCGGTTGGATGTTCACGGTGAGGACCTCGTCAGGATCAATGAATTCCAGCGCCCGCCGGGCATCCTGTTCGTCCGCTTGCGAGCCATAGGGAAGGCGCATCGCGACAAACTTGGCGCCCGCTCGCTGGGGGCGGGCTTTGTAAACCGCGAGTTGGCACAGACGACCCGCCACGGTCGAATCGACCCCGCCGCTGATGCCGAGGACGAGACAATCCATTCTGGATTGGACGAGGTAAGTGCAAAGAAAATCCACGCGGCGCGCGGCTTCAGCTTGGGCGTCGAAAGCGGGGCTGACGCCAAGTTCGCGTGCAATTGCGATCCGGTCGAGTTGCATGGGGGCACTCCTGAGCGAAATTGATGAAGTATGGCGCGGGGCTGCATCGCCTCCTACCAAGCTGCGAGGAATGGCGTGGTGTCTGCTACCCACCGATGACGGGCGACAATTTCTGAGACCTTGACGACTGTGCGGCGGCACTTGACATTGAAGTCGCTGCAGGGTTTCCAATGCAGTGCTTTCACACCACGAGAATGAGCATGCGTCGATCGCCGATCCTCCAGGAGGACCGAGAAATTTACGCGCACCTGATCCAACAGTTCAGGGGTAGCACAGACCAGAACTCAGAACAGCGCTGGCAATGGTTGACGGCCGCCCACATTGCCGGACAGGAACGCATGGGCCTTCACCTGCACATTCACCTGATGATGCTTCGCTTCGCTGCGGCTGAACGGGACTGGCCGGAGGCTGCTGGCCAAGCGCTGCGCCTCCTGTTGGTACCCATGGGGAATGGGACGGGCAGGCTCCCGCTAGGCAATATCGGGAGGGCAACCGTCAGTGCATTCAAGCCCATGTCAGTGTCGCCGGAGCTACGCCGGCTGATCGATGACGCTCGCGACGCGGTCAGAGTAGCTCGTCTACGATGATGAACTTTCTGGTGCGCAGCTCATCCACAACTTTGGCATCTTCCCAAACGTCCTAAAATAGCGTTATGTTCGTTCGCCGTCGACATCGCCTGCTCACAGTGATCTTCGCACTGTTCAGCCTGCTGTTCATGCAGCTGGCGGTGGCCGGCTATGCGTGCCCGGTCGAGAGCAACGTAGCCGAGACGGTGTCTATGGCTGAAGCCGGGATGCCTTGCGCCGGTGAAATGGTCAAAGACACGGAGCAGCCCAGCTTGTGCCATGCGCACTGCCAGCCTGCCCAACAGACGGTCGAAAAGGTTCAGGCGCCCACTCCGATGGGCGCTTTGGCGACTGGTTCCGCCTACACGATCAAACCCACTCGAATTTCCCCGCCGGCACGTCCGGCCCAAGCACCATCGCTGTTGCGAACTACGGCTCCGCCGATCGCCGTTCGCAACTGCTGCTTCCGAATCTGACACCCCAGACCGTCTGACGCTGCCTGCGCTTCGCGCCGGCAGTCTGTTCTTCGTCGTCTGGAGTTGTCATGTTTCATTCCCCATTGAGACGCTCGCGCGCCGCGGCCGTGTGGGTCGCATTCCTCACCTTGCCTGCATGGGCGACCGAGCCCCTGACGTTGCCGGAGGCCCAGGCGCTCGCCGTCGCACGCTCCCAGCTGTTGGCGGCCAACAGTGCGTCCATAACGGCCTCGCGCGAGATGGCCACCGCGGCAGGCCAGCTGCCCGACCCCGTACTTAAGTTCGGCATCGAAAACCTGCCCATCAACGGGCCGGACCGCCTCAGCCTTTCGCGCGACTTCATGACCATGCGACGCATCGGCCTGTCGCAGGAATTGCCACGTGCAGACAAGCGCCAGCTTCGGACCGAGCGCTTTGAGCGGGAAGCCGCGCGCACCCAGGCCGAGCGCCAGCTGAACCTGGTCAACATCCGGCGCGAGACTGCAAAAGCGTGGCTGGAGCACTACTACACACAGCAGATGCGGGCGCTGGTATTGCAGCAGATTGAAGAGGCAAAGCTGCAGACACAGACGGCCGAGACGGGCTTTGGCTCCGGCCGCAACAGCCAGGCAGATGTCTTTGCGGCCCGCGCGGCATTGGCGATGCTGCAGGACCGCTTGAGCCAGCTGGTGCGGCAGGAAAAGAATGCCGCGCTGATGCTGGCGCGTTGGGTCGGCACGGCCGCCGAGCGCCCCGTCGCAGGCGCGCCCTCCTGGCAGCAAAGCCATCTCGACGAAGGACGGCTGGAAGAACACTTCCAGTACCACCCCGATCTCGTCATGCTCAGGGCTCAAATCGAGACCGCGCAGACTGAAGCACGGCTTGCAGATGCCAACAGGAAGCCGGACTGGAGTGTCGAGGGCAGCTACAGCCAGCGTGGCTCGGCCTACTCCAACATGGTTTCGTTCGGTATTTCCATTCCCCTGCAATGGGACCGCGCCAATCGCCAGGACCGCGAATTGGCAGCCAGGCTCGCCATGGTGGATGAGGCGCGCGCCAAGTACGAAGAGATGCTGCGCAACCACGACGCAGAAGTGCGCGGCCTGCTCAACGACTGGCGCAATGGCAAGGAGCGGGTGGCACGCTACCGGGACGAACTCATTCCGCTGGCGAAACAGCGGACCGAGGCAGCCTTGACAAGCTACCGGACTGGCAAAAGCGACCTGGCAAGCACGCTCACGGCCCGCCGGGACGAGGTGGAGACCCAGATACAGGCATTGACCGTTGAGATGGAAACGGCCCGTGCCTGGGCCCAGGTCAACTTTTTGATCCCTGAACACAGCACCGCTGCGAAGGACAAACCATGAACCGGAAACACATCGCCATTGCAATGGCTGTCGCCGTGGCCCTGGCTGCATTCGGCTACGCGGCTTTCGAGATGGGCATGCGGCGCGGCGGCGGCATGACCGCTGCGCCCGGAGCAGCCGCACCGGGTGCAGCAGCGCCAGCAGAAGCAGGTGCAGTACCCGCTGCGCCCGGCCCTTTGCCGCAAAGCATCGCCGAAGGCGAAGAAGCCACCCGCCGCCACATCGCAGCCGGCCTGAAAGCCGGCGAGATGGACCCTGTCACCGGCCGCAAGGTGCTGTATTACCACGACCCCATGGTTCCGGCCAGCAAGTTCGACAAGCCCGCCAAGTCGCCCTTCATGAACATGATGCTGGTGCCCGTGTACGCCGACGGCGACAGCGACCAGAGCAAGGTCACCGTCAGTCCCCGCACCCAGCAGAACCTGGGTGTGCGCACGGCAGTCGTCACCGAGGGCAAGCTGACGCCGCAGGTGGCCGCCGTCGGCAGCATCGCTTTCAACGAGCGCGACCAGGTGATGGTGCAGGCCCGCGCCACCGGCTTTGTCGAGCGCCTGCACGTGCGCGCCACGCTGGACCGGGTGAGCAAGGGCCAGCCGCTCGCCGAGCTGTATGTGCCCGACTGGGTGGCGGCGCAGGAAGAATTCCTCTCGCTCAAGCGCATGGATGGCACCAATCTTGAAGGGCTGGTCGATGGCGCACGCCAGCGGATGCGCCAGGCCGGCATGAGCGAGGAACAAATCCGTCTGGTGGAGCGGACACTGAAAACCCAGGCCCGCACCACGATCCACGCGCCGATTGGCGGGGTGGTGGTGGAACTGTCGGTGCGGGAGGGCATGACCGTGATGGCGGGGGCGCCGCTGTTCCGTATCAACGGCATGTCCACAGTCTGGGCCAACGCCGAGGTGCCGGAAAGCCAGGCCGCGCTGGTGCGGCCGGGCGCCATGGTGCAGGCGCAAAGCCCGGCCGTGCCCGGCGTGGCCTTCCAGGGCCGGGTCCAGGCCATCCTGCCGGACGTGAATGCGACCACACGCACGCTCAAGGCCCGCCTCGAGCTGGCCAACCCCGGCGCGCGGCTGGTGCCCGGCATGTTCGTGTCCATGCAGTTCATGGACACACGCGGCGAAACGGCGCTGCTGATCCCGACCGAAGCCGTGATCCAGACCGGCAAGCGCGCGGTGGTGATGATCGCCGAAGAGAACGGCAAATTCAGGCCGGTGGAAGTGCAGGCCGGCATCGAGTCGGGCGGCCAGACCGAGATTAAGAGCGGCCTGCAGGCCGGCCAGCGCGTCGTGGTGTCGTCGCAGTTCCTGATCGACTCCGAAGCCAGCCTGAAAGGCGTGGAAGCCCGCCTGAACGACGCTCCCAAACCGACCGCAGCCAACACCGCGGCGCGGCATGAAGGCGAGGCGAAGATCGAGGCCATCGGGCGCGACAGCCTGACCTTGTCGCACGGGCCGATCGCGTCGCTGAAGATGGGCGCGATGACGATGGAGTTCAAGTCGCCGCCGCCCAGCGCGCTGCCGCGCAACCTGGAAGTCGGCGACCGCGTCAGCTTCGAGTTCTACATGGGTGCAGACGGGCCGCAATTGACCCGTGTCGCACCGGCACCCAGCTTGCCGCCATCCCTGCAACAACCCCAGGGCACCGGCAAATGATCGCCGCCCTGATCCGCTGGTCCATCGTCAACCGCTTCCTTGTGGTGCTGGCGACGCTGGGCCTGAGCGCCTGGGGCGTCTATGCCCTGCTGCGCACGCCGCTGGACGCCCTGCCCGATCTGTCGGACGTGCAGGTCATCATCCGCACCACCTATCCGGGCCAGGCGCCGCGCATCGTCGAAAACCAGATCACCTACCCGCTCACCACCACCATGTTGTCGGTGCCAGGCGCCAAGACGGTGCGCGGCTATTCGTTCTTCGGCGACTCGTTCGTGTATGTGCTGTTCGAGGACGGCACCGATATGTACTGGGCACGCTCGCGTGTGCTCGAGTACCTGAACCAGGTGCAATCACGCCTGCCGCCCTCGGCCAAGGCATCGCTGGGGCCGGACGCTACCGGTGTCGGCTGGATCTACCAGTACGCACTGGTGGACCGCGGCGGCACGCAGGACGCAGGCCAGCTGCGCGCGCTGCAGGACTGGTTCCTGAAGTACGAACTCAAGACCGTGCCGAATGTGGCGGAAGTAGCTTCCGTCGGCGGCATGGTGCGGCAGTACCAGATCGTGCTGGACCCGGACAAGATGGCGGCCTACGCCATTCCGCACACGCGGGTGACCGAAGCCGTGCAGAAGGCCAACCAGGAAACCGGCGGCTCGGTGCTGGAGCTGGGCGAGGCCGAGTACGTGGTGCGTGCCACGGGCTACCTCACCTCGCTCGAAGACTTCCGCAAGATTCCCCTCATGACGACGCCGGCCGGTGTGTCGGTGCGCCTTGGCGATGTGGCGCGCATCCAGATCGGTCCCGAGATGCGGCGCGGGATCGGCGAACTGGACGGCGAAGGCGAAGCCACGGGCGGCGTGATCGTGATGCGCTCGGGCAAGAACGCGCTGGAAACGATCGAGGCGGTGAAGGCCAAGCTCAAGTCCCTACAGGCCAGCCTGCCCAAGGGCGTGGAGATCGTTCCGGTGTACGACAGGTCCAGCCTGATCGAGCGCGCGATCGACAACCTGAGCTTCAAGCTGCTGGAAGAGTTTCTGGTGGTGGCGGTGGTCTGCTTCATCTTTTTGTTCCACCTGCGTTCGGCCCTGGTCGCCATCATCTCGCTGCCGCTGGGCATTCTGGCGGCCTTCATCGTCATGTACTACCAGGGCGTGAATGCCAACATCATGTCGCTTGGCGGCATCGCCATTGCCGTCGGCGCGATGGTGGATGCGGCGGTGGTGATGATCGAGAACGCGCACAAGCACCTGGAGCACTGGGCGCATGAAAACCCGGACTACAAGCTGCAGGGCGAGGCACGCTGGCGGGTGATTGGTGATGCGGCGGCGGAAGTCGGACCGGCGCTGTTCTTCTCGTTGCTGATCATCACGCTGTCCTTCATCCCGGTATTCACCCTGGAAGCTCAGGAAGGAAGACTGTTTTCACCGCTGGCTTTCACCAAGACCTATGCAATGGCAGCGGCCGCGGGCCTGTCGGTGACCTTGATCCCGGTGCTGATGGGCTATCTGATTCGCGGGCGCATCCCCCAAGAGAAGTCCAACCCGTTGAATCGTTTCCTGATTGCGGTGTACCAGCCTTTGCTCAACGGCGTGCTGCGGGCACCGAAACTGACCCTGGTCGTTGCGGTGGCGATCCTGCTCACTGCTGCCTGGCCGCTGGCGCGTATCGGCGGCGAGTTCATGCCGCGGCTGGACGAAGGCGATCTGCTGTACATGCCATCCGCCCTGCCCGGCCTGTCGTCCGGCAAGGCGGCCGAGCTGCTGCAACAAACAGACAGGCTGATCAAGACCGTGCCGGAAGTCCTGAGCGTGTATGGCAAAGCAGGGCGGGCCGAGACGGCAACCGACCCGGCGCCGATGGAAATGTTCGAGACCACCATCCAGTTCAAGCCGAAGGACCAGTGGCGGCCGGGCATGACGCAAGACAAGCTGGTCGAGGAACTGGACAAGATCGTCCGCATTCCAGGTCTGTCCAATATCTGGGTTCCTCCCATTCGCAACCGCATCGACATGCTCGCCACCGGCATCAAGAGCCCGGTGGGCGTCAAGGTGGCGGGTACGGACCTGATCGAGATAGACAAGGCCACCGCCGAGATCGAACGGGTACTGAAGGACGTTCCCGGCGTCACCAGCGCGCTGGCCGAGCGCCTGACCGGTGGCCGCTATGTGGACGTCAACATCCGCCGTGATGCGGCGGCCCGCTTCGGCATGAACATCGCCGATGTCCAGTCCATCATCAGCTCGGGCGTCGGCGGCGAGAACATCGGCGAGACCGTCGAGGGCCTGCAGCGCTTCCCGATCAACGTGCGCTACCCGCGCGAAATCCGGGACTCGCTGGAAAAGCTGCGCAGCCTGCCGATCGTGAGCCCTCAGGGCGCGCGCCTAGTGCTCTCCGATGTGGCTGAAGTGCGCATCACCGATGGGCCGCCGATGCTCCGAAGTGAAAATGCTCGCCTATCCGGCTGGGTCTACGTGGATATCCGCGGCCGCGACCTGCGCTCCGCCGTGCAAGACATGCAAAAGGCGGTTGCAGAGAAGGTCGAACTCTCGCCGGGCTACTCAATCTCCTGGTCCGGGCAGTTCGAGTTCCTGGAGCGCGCGACGGCCAAGCTGAAGGTGGTGGTGCCGTTCACGCTGCTGATCATCTTCGTGTTGCTGTACCTGACCTTCAAACGCTTCGAGGAGGCGTTCCTGATCATGACGACGCTGCCGTTTGCGCTCGTGGGTGGCATTTGGCTGCTCTACCTCCTGGACTACAACCTGTCGGTAGCCGGCGCCGTGGGCTTCATCGCGCTGGCAGGCGTCTCGGCGGAGTTCGGCGTGATCATGCTGCTGTACCTGAAGCACGCCTGGGAAGCGCGGCTCAAGCGCGAGACCACCGGCGAGCAGGATCTGCTGGACGCCATCCGCGAGGGTGCGGTCCTGCGCGTGCGCCCCAAGGCGATGACCGTCGCGGTCATCCTGGCCGGCCTGTTCCCGATCATGTGGGGAACGGGAACCGGCTCGGAGGTCATGCAGCGGATCGCCGCCCCGATGGTCGGGGGAATGATCACCGCGCCGCTGCTGTCCATGTTCGTCATCCCCGCGGCCTACCTGTTGCTCCGGCGCCGGCGGGAGGGTGCGGCGACGGGAACCAAGTCGCCGAGTGGAAAATCAGTTTTCTTTAACCTGTTCACAAGGAAAATTTCATGAACAAGTCAGCGTTTGTTTTGGCCATGTCTTTGGGGGTTGCGGCGTCGGGCGGTGCCCTGGCGCAGCAAAAAATGGATGACATGAAGGGGATGGACATGGCCAAGAGGCCGGCCGCCGGCGCAAGTGCCACTCATCAGACGAAGGCAACGGTCAAAAAGGTCGATGCGAAGGCCGGTACCGCGACGCTGGCGCATGAGCCTGTAGCCACCCTGAACTGGCCGTCGATGACCATGGCGTTCAAGGTCAAGGAGAAAAAGCTGATGGACAAGCTCAGTGAGGGCAAGACCGTCGAGGTCGAGTTCGTCAAGGACGGCAATGACTATGTCGTCACAAAAGTGAAGTGACTTTGAGGAAAAGGTGCAGTCCCGCACACTATCATCGAGCATGCGCGAATCGAAACCAGAGTTGGTTTCGATCGCCTTCAACAAAGAAGCCGGTCAACAGGCTCTGGTTCGCCCAACGCGATCTGAAATGAAGGTCCACAAGGGGAACCGCATCAGTTTTATGGAAGCATGACCGATCATTCGCTCTGATTCTTGCGATTCGCAAGTCTCGGGCTCAAGGCTCTGAAGCCACGATCTCGCTTCATGAAGGCGTCCAGCATATGAGGGATCAGCACTACCGCATCAACCATATCGCCATGGATTTGGCTGTGCACAGCGGCATAACGGTCGAGTAGGGACTTCGCCTCGGTCGTCAATGCGATCGTGACCTTCACCACATCCGTGCGGGGGAGCTTGCCCAACCCAAGTTTTCCCTTTGCATTACTCATTGCGAAGATCCCCGCTGGAAGAACAACGGCTGATACGGCCGCAGCACTAGGTCCTTGCTCACCATCACCCGCATCGGAAAGCCCGGCCGGATCGTCAGCGTAGGCTGGATGCTCATGTTGCGCTTCGTGATCTCTTGGCCGACTTGGTTCACCGTCTCCTGCGCGCTCTCACGCCCAGCGATGACAATCCGGTTGCCATCGGTGCGACTCTCAGGTGCCGCCAACTCGGCCCCGATGCCCAGCAGCGTGGACAGCGCAGCGCCGACCAGGATGCGGTCCCAATGCCAATCGACGCCATCCTCGAGCCCGGCGTTGCCCGCAGGGTCGATGCCGGGCAGACGGTCCAGCGCAACCGACGACGTGTCCGGAAGAATCAGCCGTGTCCACACCAGCAGCACACGCCGCTGGCCGAAGGCCACCTGGCTGTCGTAGCGGCCGATCAGGCGTGAGCCCTGTGGGATCAGCAGATGGCGGCCCGTGGCGGTGTCGTAAACCGCCTCGGACACGTTGGCGATGACCTGCCCCGGCAAATCGGAGTTGATCCCAGTCACCAGCGCAGCGGGGATGACGGTGCCTGCCATCACCTGGTAAGGCGACGCCGGCAACTGCAAGCTGCCGGGATTGCGCGTCGTCATGTCGCCTGCCTTCGCGATGAACGCATCCTTCTGATCCTGCCGGTTCTGCGCGGCCGTTGGATTTGATGGCTGCGCTGCTGGAGCCATGGTCCCCATCGGATTGAATGGCTGATTGCCCGAAGTCAATGCCGAAGGATCAACGGCGGCCTGCGCCGCACCCGGCTTCGGTCCGCCGCTGCTACCACCGCTTCGAAAAAACACCGAAGACCGCGCCGCCTCTTCAGCGGCAAGTCGCTCGGTCTGCGCGGGATCGACCCCGCCGCCCGGGGGACGTGTCTCCATCGGCTGCTGTGCCTTGACAATGGCCGGTCCCAGGTCTCCGGGTAGCGGCTCGCCCAGCACCGGTGGCCCGTGCTTCACGGTCGGCGGAATCCCGGCATAGTCCTTGGGCAACTGGTTCAGGTTCTCGGCGCGCGAGACGCGATCGACGTTGTACAACTCGGCGGCAGGATTACGCTGGCGCTTGTTCGACTGCAGCGACCACAGAGTGCCGCCAAGCACGGCGGCGGCCAGGGCGCCAGCACCGAGCGCCAGCATGCGGCGATTCAGGCGCGTGACAGGACGCGGCGAAGCGCGCAAGGCGACGGATTCGGGCGCGACCTTCGAGGCCGCGGTTGATGCCGTATCGGGCATGTCTGGCGTTCCCATGCTCAGTTCCTCCGCGTGGCGCCCGAACTGACACCATCGGTGCGCTCGATGCGCACCACCTGCGCCTTGTCGCCGCCCAGTCGCAGTTCGGCAGCGCCGAACAGCCGGTCCACCACGTAGTACGGCGAGCGGAAGCGGTAGTTCACCAGCTGCCCATCCCCTCGCGCGCCAATCACGAACAAGGGCGGCAACTCGCCCTGCGCGATGCCGCCGGGGAACTGGATGTAGACGCGTTCGCCGTCGTCGAAGGCGCGCAGCGGCTTCCACGGCGGGCTGTCGCCGCTGACGGCATAGCGGAACCTGATCTGCTCCAGCGTCATCCCAGTTTCCACCGGCGCGCTGGCCTGAGCCTGATGCGCCTGCTTCTGCAGGGCCAGCATCCGGTCCTTCGGGTAGTCCCAGGACACCGAGGCCATCCAGGCTTGTGGCGTCGAGGAGAGTTCCAGCAGGTAGGTGCGACGGTTCGTCGTCACCACCAGGTTGGTTTTCAGGCCAACGCGCGTGGGCTTCACAAGGATGTTCACGCGCAGCGTCGCACCCGTCCCGCTGGCCGTATCGCCGACGATCCAGCGGGCGGTATCGCCGGCCGAAACCGTCACCAACTCCTCGCCCTGCTGCAAGGCGATGACGGTCACACGCCCAGGGCTGGTGTAGACCTGATACAGCGCGCCATCGGCGTAGGGCCAGACCTGGATGGCGTTGACATAGCCCTCGCGTGTGGGCGCGATGCGCGCCTCCGCGTTGGCCCGGGAAACGCGCAGCTTCTCGTCCACGGGTTCCGGCTCCATCTTCGCCTCAGTCGCGTTCGGCAGCGCCTTCATCTGCTCGGGCAACGGCAAGGGCTTCGGCATTTCAACCACCTCGATAGGCTTCGGTGGTTCCGACAGCGGCTGCGCGGCAACGGCAACGGGCTCGTCCAGTGAGATCGTCGGCGGCGGCTTGCCCTGCGTGGCGCAACCAGCGAGGGTCAGCAAGATCAACGGCAGTACGGATCTACGGAAATGAGTATTCATGGCTTTGTTCCTTTCATTGCATCGGTGGCTTCTAGTTCACGGCTCCAGGACAGGCCGTTGACGTAGATGCCGAGTGGGTTCTTGCGCAGGCGCTGTTCGGTGCGCGGCGGCTGCAGCACCACGGACAACACGGCCGTCCAGCGCTCCGTTCCCGAAGGCGAGCCGTTGGCATAGCTGCGCTCGATCCAGCGCACCTGGAAAGACGTGTCGCTGGCCCGCACAACGCTCGTCACCTCCACGGCCACCGAGCTTTGCCCGATGCGCGAGAACGGATCGTTCGCTCGCGCGTAGTCGTTCAAGGTGGCGGCACCGCGGTCCGTCGTGTACTCGTAGGCTTCGAGCCAGTTCTGCCGCACCACGATTGGGTCGATCGACAGCGAGCGCACGTCGGTGACGAAGCGCGCCAGGTGGTGCGCGATCTGCGCGTCGTTCGGCTTGTAGGGCGTGGCCGCTTCGCCGACCGCGCGCACCTGGCCGGCGTTGTCCACCTCTACGACGAAGGGCGTCACGATGGACTGGGCCGAGCGCCACACGAGGCCGCCGGCCATCAGCAGCGCGAGCGACAGGCAACCGAAGGCCATTAGCCGCCAGTTCTTGGCCTGCACGCGCGCGCTGCCGATGCGCTGGTCCCAGACCTGCGCGGCGGCCTGGTAGGGAGTGACGGGCTCGGGCGTCTCCGAGTACCGCACCTGGGGTCGTTTGAATCGCATCTGGATCTCCTAAGAATTTGAGTCGTCGCGCAAGCTCGGGCTGGCGCCGCTGCCGCCGGCATCGCCCGAACGCAATGCATGCGCGGCCGTCGTTGCTGCATGCGTGATCTGCTGTTTGCGGCGCATCTGCTTGGCCCATGCGGGCTCGGCCGCTGGCGTTCTCGATTCGCTTGCGTCCGTCGCCTTGGCTGACGCGGGTGCAGCGGCATCGGCGACAAAGTTCCCCACGCCGTCCTTAACCGCCTTGGCGCCGGATGCCACGCGCTGACCCACGGCGCTGGCGCCGCTGCGTGCAACGTTGGCCAGGCCGGCGCCTGCCGCGCGCATGCCGCCTGCGCCCGATGCGGCGGCTCCGGCCTGATAAGCCGATTTCGCGCCGGTGGCCATTGAACTGACAGACCGCGCAGCGGCAGCGCCCCCGCCGATGGCAGCGCGCGCAGCACCAGGTGCCATGCGTGCCCCAGCAGCCACCGCCGAACCGGCTCCCGCCACGGCCGCGCCGCCGGCAACGGCCAGACCCGCAGCACCCAGCGCAGTCCCCACCGCCGCGCCTGCGCCAAGCTGCGGCGCACCAGACACCAGTCCGGTGGCAATGCCCGGCCCAAATATGCCCAACCCCAGCATCGCCAGCGAGGCCAGCATGATGACCAGCGCATGGTCGATGGACGGCTCGGTACCCGGCGGCACCGTGAACTCGGCGAACAGGCCAGTGCCGATTCCGACGATCACAGCCAGCACCAGCACTTTGATTCCCGAAGACACCACATTGCCAAGCACCCGCTCAGCCAAGAAGGCCGTCTTGTTCCACAGCGCGAACGGCACCAGCACGAAGCCGGCGAGCGTGGTCAGCTTGAACTCGATCAGGGTGACGAAGAGCTGCACCGCGAGCACGAAGAAGCTCACGATCAACACCAGCCAAGCCAGGAACAGCACGGTGATGACATCAAGATTTGCGAACACCTCCGGAAAACCCGTCAGATCACTGATCTGCCGCATGATCGGCGCGCCGGCCTCCACGCCCACCCGCGCCAGCCGGCCCGGCTGCAGCAACTCGCCCTGTGTCATCGACGAACCGGACGCCACCAGTCCGAGCCCGGCGAAGGACCGGAACACGATGCCCGACAGGCTGTTGAAGTTGTTCAGGATGAAGGCGAAGGCGCCGACATACAGCACCTTCTTGATCAGCTTGCCGATCACATCGTCGCCACCACCGCCGCTGGCATTGCTCATCGCCCAGAAGAGGCCTGCCAGCGTCATGTCGATCACGACCAGTGTGGCGGTCAGAAACCCCACCTCGCCGCCCAGCAGGCCGAACCCGGAATCGATGTAGCGCGAGAAGACGTCGAGGAAGCGGTCGATGACCGACAGGTCATTCATCGTTCAGTCCTTGGCAGCTGGTGCTGACGCCGCGGGTGCCTGCGCCTGCGGTGTGTGTTTCGGCCCACCGCTGCCGAAGAAGCGCCGACGCGTGGCCTCGGCCACGGCATTGCACTGGTCGTCACCGACCTTGGCGTGGTCGGCCTTGCACTGCGCGCGCAATTCCGTCAGGCGCTCGGGATTGGCTACCAGCGACTCGACGGACTCGATGGGCGCAGGTTTGCTGCAAGCGACCAGCAACATGGCTGCGACAGCGGCCAGGATCATGCTTAAGAGCTGTTTCATGGTCGCTCCCCTCAGTTGCCGTAGAAGTTGACCGTGTAGGGCGTGTACGGGGTGCCATCGCCCTGGAAGCGCCGACGAACTTCGTGCGCGCGCTCCTGCACCGCCACCTGCCGCGCCTGCTCCAGCGCCGCGGCTCGGTCCTGCGTGATCTGGAGCTGCTGCGCTTGCATGGCTTGGCGCGACTGCAAGGCCAGCAACTGGTTCGTCGCCTGCATTGCCTGTAAGGCACCGACGGCCGACTGGCTGCGGTTCACCAGGTCGGTCAAGGTCCGTTCGTCCGACGTGAAGTTCTGCACCGCTTGGGACTGCACCTTGGTCGCGGTGCGCAGTGCTTCGAGCGAATGGGTCCAGCGCGTGCGCGCATCGGTCGCCATCTGCGTGCCCGAGACCGCTGCCGAATACGATTCGGGATATAGCCGACGGAAATCCGTCTCCATCTGCGCGACGTTGAAGGCCAGGCCCTGTCCCTGCTGGATCAGCTGGTTCGTCGCCGACAAGGCGGCGCGCAGCTCTCCCAGCGCGCTGAAATTCAGGCTCGTCAGATTGCGCGCCTGGTTCGTCAGCATCTGCGCCTCGTTCTGCAGCTGGCGGATCTGGTTGTTGATCTGCTCCAGCGTGCGCGCGGCCGTGAGGATGTTCTGCGAATAGTTCGAGGGATCGAAGACGATCCACTGCGCGTGTGCGGCAGGCCCAAGTGCGATCAGCGATGCCGCCGCGGCGGCGAGAAAGTGCTCTTTCATGGCGAGTTCTCCTGAGGTGATGAAGGGAAGGACGGAAACGATGGGATGAGGTCCGCAGCCCATTCCAGACCGCGATGGCGCAGCCAAGCTGCGGCGAATTCCGGAGAGTTGCCGGCACCGGACACGGCATCGATGGCTCGTTGGTCTTCCGGTGTGGACGCACCGGCGAAGGCCAGCGCTACCGACCCGAGCCCGAGGTCGAAGACGCGGTTGCCCAGCCGAGACTGGTAGTAGTAGTCCCGCTTGGGCTGTGCGGTCGCGACGATCTCGATCTGCCGGCTGTTGAGTCCAAAGCCTTCGTAGATCACCCGAATCTGCGGCTCGGTCGCCTGCGGGTTTGGCAGGAAGATGCGGCTCGCGCAGCTTTCCACGATGGCCGGGGCGATGGTCGAGTCCTTGATGTCCGCCAGGGACTGCGTAGCGAAGATCACCGAGACGTTCTTCTTGCGCAGCGTCTTGAGCCACTGGCGGATGCGCGAGGCGAACACCGGGTCGTCCAGGAACAGCCAGGCCTCATCCAGGATCAGCAACGTGGGCGCACCATCGAAGCGCTCGTCGAAGTGGGCGAACAGGTAGCCCAGAACCGCCAGCACTGCGGCCTTGCTGTGCATCAGCTCCTCCATCTCGAAGCCCTGCACGGAGGCAGCGCCAAGCCGATCGGCGTCGGCGTCAAGCAGCTTGCCGTGGGCACCACCGAGCACGTAGGGCTGCAGGGCCTGCCGCAATGCGTTGGACTGCAGAAGGACCGACAAGCCAGTCATGGTGCGCTGCTCGAGCGGCGCGCTGGCAAGGCTGCTCAGCGCCGACCAGACGGCGTCCTTCTCAGGTGGGCCGACGGCGACGCCTTCCTGAAGCAAGCGCCCTTCGATCCACTCGGCCGCCCAGGCGCGATAGCCCTCCCGGTCGATACGTGCTAGCGGCTGGAACGCAATGGCGCCGTCGGTGCCGAGGTCGTAGTGCTCGCCACCGAGCCCGAGGATGGTGGCCCGCATCGAACGCCCCATGTCGAACGCGAAGATGCGCGAACCCGGGTAGCGGCGGAACTGCATCGCAAGGGTCGCGAGCAGCACCGACTTGCCCATGCCCGTCGGTCCCACGATCAGCGTGTGGCCCACGTCGCCAATGTGCGTGACCAGACGGAACGGCGTCGCACCATCGGTGCGGGTGACGATCAATGGCGGACCATCGAGATGCGCATTGCGCTCCGGCCCCGCCCACACGGCCGAAACCGGCATCATGTGCGCGAGGTTCAGAGTCGAGACGATGGGTTGACGGACGTTGGCGTAGGCGTGGCCCGGTACCGACGACAGCCAGGCATCGACTGCGTTCAAGGTCTCGGGTATGGTGACGAAGCCCCTGCCCTGGATGGCTCGCTCCACTGCGCGCAGCTTTTCGTCGGCCGCCGTGGCGTCGGAGTCGAGTACCGACACTGTGGCTGTGACGTAGCCGAAGGCCACTTGGTCGCCGCCCAGTTCCTGCAGCGCCGCGTCGGCGTCCGATGCCTTGTTCGATGCATCGGAGTCCACCAGCGGACTCTCCTGCTGGAAGATCGTCTCGCGCAGCAGCGCGACAATGTTCTTGCGCTTGGCAAACCACTGGCGCCGCAGGCGGCGCAACTCCTTCTCGGATTCAGCCTTGTCGAGGCAGAGGAAGCGCGTGCTCCAACGATAGGCAAAGCCCAGACGATTCAGATCGTCCAGCAAACCCGGCCAAGTCGAGGTCGGAAAGCCTCGGACGGACAACACCCGAAGGTGCTGACTCCCCAGCATTGGCGCCAGACCGCCCACCAACGGTTGATCGGCCAGCAGCGCATCCAGGTGCATGGCGACCTCGGGCACGGCCACCGTATGCCGGCGCGTGGATACGCAGCCGTGCAGGTAGGTCAAGGTCTGCGCGTCGTCCAGCCACGAGATCTCCGGCATTACGCCGTCGAGCAGACCGAAGAGGCGTTCGGTCTCCGACACGAAGGCTTGGAGCCGCTCGCGCCAATCCACGCCTTCGGACCGGTGGTTCTCATAAAGCATCCGGGCGGCACGGGCCGTCGATTCCTCAGGCGGCAGGTAGAGCAGCGTCAGGTGGAAGCTGCTTTCGAAGTGGCTGGCGTCCGCCGCGAAGGAGGCGCGACGCTCTTCGTCGACCAGCCAGGACAGCGGCTCCGGAAAATCCGAATCGGGATAATCGGCCGCTTCGCGCCGCTCCGCGTCAACGAACAAGGCCCAGCCGGAGCCCAGCCGCCGCAGCGCGTTGTTTAGCCGCGCCGATATGGCGACCAGTTCGCCCTGCGTCGCGCTGTCCAAATCCGGCCCGCGGAACTGTGCCGTGCGCTGGAACGAGCCATCCTTGTTCAGCACGACGCCCGGCGCCACTAGCCCGGCCCACGGGAGCCAGTCGGCCAGCAGCGCCGGACGATTGCGGTATTCGGTGAGGTTCAACACGGTGACCTCACACGTCCAGCAGCTGCCGGTGCTTGATGTGTCGCGCGAAGACCAGCATGAACTGCGGGTCCGAACGCGCACCCCAGACAGCCAGCGAGTGCCCAACGATCCACAACACGAGACCGGGCAGCCAGAGCTGTAGCCCTACGCCGACGGCAGCGGCTAGCGTGCCGGTGGCAATCGCCACGGTGCGTGGGGCACCGCCCAGCAGGATCGGTTCGGTCAGCGACCGGTGCAGCGGCACCTCGAATCCGGCCAGGCTTCCGGTAGCGGTGCTCATGCCAGCACCGCCCCGCCCGTGAAGCTGAAGAAGGTCAGGAAGAAGCTGGACGCGGCGAAGGCGATCGACAGACCAAACACGATCTGGATCAGCTTGCGGAAGCCGCCACTGGTGTCGCCGAAGGCCAGCGCGAGGCCGGTGGCGATGATGACGATCACCGCGATGATGCGCGCCACCGGTCCCTGAATGGATTCGAGCACCGATTGCAGCGGCGCCTCCCAGGGCATATTGGAGCCGGCTGCATGCGCGGGTAGTGCCACGGCGAGCAACAGCGCCGCTGCAGCGACGAAGTGCAAAAGCGGTTTTACGGAACGGCGTGAATGTGTCATGACGGGTCTCCTGTGATGGAAGGGTTGGACGAAGGAAGGGTCGGGAAAGAAGACAGCTCGGTATCGAGCTGATAGCCATGGCTGTCGTGGCCGATGACACGCGCGATCTCGCGCACGCGGCGCGCCCGGCCGCGGCCGGCGATGAAGACGATCACGTTGACTGCCTCGGCGATCAGGGCACGCGGCACGGTCACGCTGACCTCCTGCACCAGTTGCTCCAGCCGCGTGAGCGCACCGTGCGCCGAGCCGGCATGCACGGTTGCAATGCCGCCGGGGTGTCCGGTGCCCCAGGCTTTGAGCAGGTCGAGTGCCTCGGAACCGCGCACCTCGCCGACGACGATGCGATCCGGACGCAGCCGCAAGGTGGCGCGTACCAGGTCGGCCATCGTGCTCACGCCCGGCTCGGTACGCATGCCCACGTGGTCGTCGGAACGGCACTGCAGCTCCACCGTGTCCTCGAGGATCAGCACACGGTCGCGCGTCTCGGCGATCTCGTCGAGCAAGGCATTGGCCAGCGTGGTTTTGCCGGTGCTGGTGCCGCCCGCCACGACGATGTTCAGGCGCTCGCGCACTGCGCGGCGCAGGAACGCCGCCTGATCCTCGGTCATCACGCCATCTGCTACGTAGTGCGCCAGCGTCATGATGCGCAGTGCCCGCTTTCGGATCGCGAACGATGGCGCGCGCACGACGGGCGGTAGGACGCCCAGGAAGCGTTCTCCGGTTTCGGGCAACTCTGCCGACAGGATCGGTGCGCCCGCATGCACCTCGGTGCGCACGTGCGCGGCCACCAGCCGGATGATTCGTTCGGCCACGGCGGGCGGCAGCGCCGCGCCGGTGGCTTCGCGGCCCGTGCCCAGGCGGTCCACCCATAGCGAGCCGTCCGGGTTCAGCAGGACTTCGACGACCTCGGGGTCCTCCAACGCTGCCGCGATCTCCGGCCCCATGGCCGTGCGCAGCATGCGGATGCGCCGCTCCAACGAGGCGTCCATGGCGTTCGGCTCAAGCAGATTCACTATGAACCTCCTGAGATTCGGTGCCTGAACCCACTTGGGCTGCTTCCGCAGGTTCGATGTCCTCATGGACCTCCCGCACCAGGCTGCGCCCGCGCTGGATGTGGCGCGCGAGCTGTTCAATGAACTGCGTATAGCGGGCCCTGCCCTGTGCGCGCGCCGCGTCCTGCTGGCCCTCGGGCACCGGCAGCGAGACCGTCAGGAAGTAGCGGACGTAGAGGGCTGTCGTCTCAATCAGCACGTTCTGGTCACGCTCCAGACGGTCGAACTGGCGCGAGAGCCGGTCCAGGCGCTTGGCGATGGCCGCCTCGCGCTGGTCCTCGCCGTCCGGCGAAAGGAACGAGGCCAGCGCGGCGGCGATCACGGCGGACTTCGACACGCCCTTGTGCACCGCGACCTGGTCCAGCCGTTTCGCGTGCTCTGGCTCGATGAAGATATTCAGGCGGGCGCGGGTCATAGCGCGATCCCGTCGTCAGGGTCCAGCGCGGCCAGACGCGCGGTGCGCATCAGCTGCCGGTTCACGTCCTGCGGCCGTAGCGGCGCGTCGTCTTCGTCATCGAGCACCAACAGGCCGTCGGCGTTTGGAAACGACGGTGCATCGGCGGTGACATCCAGCTCGGGCTTGAGCTGGTGTCCACCCTCGTCGGCAAGGCCGCTCGCATCTCCGGCTGATGAAGGCATCCGCGCTGCTAGCGGTGGCAGTCCGCTCCAGTCGTCAGGCCGTGCCGCAGGTCGGTCCGCGTAGACGCCCGCAGCCGGCGCGGGTGCAGGCAGGACGCGCGTGGTGAAGTTCCGGTCCTGGTAGTACCGCAGCTTCTTCGCCTTGATGGGCGGATGGCCCGAGACCATCACCACGGCATCGTCGGGCGGCAGTTGCATCACTTCGCCCGGTGTCAGCAGCGGCCGGGCCGTTTCCTGGCGCGAGACCATCAGATGCCCGAGCCAAGGCGCGAGCCGGTGCCCCGCGTAGTTGCGCTGTGCGCGCAGCTCCGTCGCCGTTCCCAGCGCTTCGGAGATACGCTTGGCCGTGCGCTCGTCGTTCGTTGCGAACGCGATGCGCACGTGGCAGTTGTCGAGGATGGAATGGTTCTGGCCGTAGGCCTTGTCGATCTGGTTGAGGGACTGTGCGATCAGGTAGGCCCGCAGCCCGTAGCCGGCCATGAACGCCAAGGCGCTCTCGAAGAAGTCCAGCCGGCCGAGCGCCGGGAACTCGTCGAGCATCAGCAGCAGCTTGTGCTTGCGCGCGATTCCGTCCGAACCATCGAGAGATTCGGTCAGCCGCCGGCCGACCTGGTTAAGGATCAGGCGGATCAGCGGCTTGGTACGGCTGATGTCCGATGGCGGCACGACCAGGTAGAGCGACACGGGGTGCGCGGCCGAGATCAGGTCCGCGATCCGCCAGTCACAGCGCGAGGTGACTTCGGCCACCGTGGGGTCACGATACAGGCCCAGGAAGCTCATTGCGGTGGACAGCACACCCGAGCGCTCGTTGTCGCTTTTGTTGAGCACTTCGCGTGCAGCCGAAGCGACGACGGGATGGACCCCTTCGCCAAGATGCCCGGTAGTCATCATCCGGTGCAGCGTTACCTCAAACGGGCACGCCGGATCGGACAGAAAGTTGGCTACGCCGCGCAACGTCTTGTCTACGCCGGCATACAGCACGTGCAGGATGGCACCCACCAGCAGGGCATGGCTGGTCTTCTCCCAGTGGTTGCGCCGCTCAAGCGCACCTTCGGGATCGACCAGGATGTCGGCGATGTTCTGCACGTCGCGCACCTCGTGCATGCCGCGCCGCACTTCGAGCAGTGGGTTGTATGCGGCCGACTTCATGTCGGTCGGGTTGAACAGCAGGCAATGAGAGAAGCGCGAGCGCCAGCCTGCGGTGAGGTTCCAGTTCTCGCCCTTAATGTCGTGAATGACAACCGATCCCGACCAGGACAGCAGCGTCGGTATCACCAGGCCCACGCCCTTGCCGGAGCGCGTCGGGGCAAATGCCATCACGTGCTCCGGACCTTCGTGGCGCAGGTAGTCGGCGTTCTTGTGCGCTGTCCTTCCAAGGAACACGCCTGCCGGTCGCGTCAGTCCAGCTTCAGCGATCTCCTCTCGCTCGGCCCATCGAGCGGAACCGTAGGTCGTGACCTGCTTGGCCAACCGTGAACGCCAGACGGCCATGCCGATGGCCGCACCGGTGGCCAGCATTCCACTCGACGCGGCAATGATCCCACCGCGCTCGAATATTTTTGGTGCGTACGCATCGAAGAAGTACCACCACTCGAAGAGCTTCCACGGCTCGTAGACCGGCATGCCAGAGATGGCGAACCAAGGTTGCCCGAGCCGGGCTTGATGGCCAAGCGCATGCGCCGTCCACTGCGTACCCGCCCAGACGCCGCCGAGGGTCACACCCAGCACTACAACAATTTGTCCAAACAAAATCCCTGTCGCACCCCGGGTCGGCATACACCACTTCTCCTTCGCGTCTTGATTCCAGTGCGCGCGTGCCGCAACGGCACCGCATGCCCGAGTCTGGAACCGAGTCGCCCCAACGCCCACCCACCTGGGCGTGATGGAGCGTGGTGAGGAGTACGTCGGCGGAAATCGTGGCTTCGGACCAGATGGATGCAGGCTTCATGCGCGCAGACTCATCGGCGGGCCATCAGCATCGCGAGCTGTGCGCGGTGTGTCCAAGGCCGATCACGCCGCGCCACGAGTTGCGGGCGCGACACGCGTAACGATTACTTCAAATCTTTTGCATGCGCAACGAAACGTTGCAAAGCCGGGCGCAAGCCGAAGCGCTGGTGCTTGTGCAAAACAAAGGTGGTGATGCGTTCGTCCTCATGCAGCGGCACAGCCACCACGTCATTGCGGCGCAGGGCCTTGACGTGGCCGGCATCCGCGAGGCCCACTCCCATGTGCGCAGCAATGCGCGTGACGTAGCCGGCGAGCGTACAGGCTTCACCAGACAACGTCGGCGTCGATGTGTATCGGTGGACGATGACCTGCATCTGTCTCAAAAGGCCAGGCTGTCGCTCCGCATGGCATGACAGCAACGGGAAGGCCAGCACGTCGGCAATGGGTAGCGCGGACTGCCCTGCGAGCTCGTGCCCAATAGGCAGCAGCGCCATCACCGGGTAGCTCCATGCAGGTTGCTGCGCAATGGCCTCATCATCAGGCAGGCCAAACGAGAAGCCCGCGTCGAGCTCCTCACGCTGCAGTGCATCCGCTAACTCCGAAGCGCGCATCTCAGTAAGTTCCAGCGGGATCTCCGGAGCGACCTCGCGCCAACGGACCATGCACTCAGATAGTTTGGGCTGGGCGATTCCGTCGGCAACGCCAATGCGCAGCGGCGCTCGAAAGCGCGCGTCGGTTTCACGCACGGCACGATAAGTGCGTTCGATGCGGATGAAGATCTTGCGTGCGTCCTGAAGCAGGCGCAGGCCGGCCGGCGTCAGGTGCAGCTTGCGGGGAGCGCGCACGAACAGCTGCACGCCCAATTGGTCTTCCAGATCGCGAACGGTGCGCGACAGCGGCGTTTGGTCAATGTGCACCCGCTCAGCGGCACGGCGGAAGTTGAGGTCCTCGGCAACGGCAATGAAATAGCGCAGGTGTCGCAGTTCAATCATTGTCGCCTCGCCGCGTAACTGTTGGGCAGTGCGCGTCGGGGCAGGAGGCAAGGGCAATAAGAGAAGACAGGGTGCGTGACAGCGGACTCGAGACGGATCATTTTTTTCACTCCTTGATGATTTTTATTAGCTGCTCAATCGGGTCATCCGCCGGTCACAGGTACCGCGTGAGCGGTCCACGGCGGCTGATCCAGCTTTGCGCAGAACCGATAGTTTAGTTCACATTATTAGGGCGCTGACGCCGTGAGCACCGAATCTGTGGGCAGCTAGCTAGGAAAACCGGGACCGCTGCCGTCAGATGCCCATGCCTCGTTGGCGCCCAAGCTGCCACGTGACCGCTTGGCCGCGGATGGCGCCCGAAATCTGCTGCCCGAGACGTTGCTCAATAACGGGCCGCCATGGCACGAGGCTAAAGCCCATGCCGTCATCCAGCATGGCGAAGCGACCGCTGACGAGTTGGATGCTCCGGCGGTAGACGCCGCTGGTGTACTGGCCTTCCTGCACCGGGCGGTAGGTCTGCCCGGTCTGATCCTGGATGGCCTTGCCGGCTGTAGTCAGTTCCATGTCGCGCAGGGTTGTCAGCAGATTGCGTGCGAGCACAACGCGCTGGCGGCGCTGCTCGGCCAAACCTCTTTCGACCAGGAAATCGACACGGTCGCGCATTGCGTCGCGCACTTGCGCCCCAAAGCCTTGGCCGGCCAAGGCCGAACCGTCGCCCACCAACTGCTTGTCCAGCCAAGTGGCGCCGATGGCGCGCACCTGCTGATCGATGGACAGATGCGATCGCAACTCGATCGCGAATCCGGGGGCCTTCTGGACATCATGCTGCCTGGCCTTCTGCAGCAGGTCCAGCGGCACCTTCCAGACGCCATCGGTGATGCGCTCCACGATGCCGGCGCGGCGCAGCGCTTCGAGTCGGCGCACGTTCACATCGGCAGTGGATTGCGGGTCGCGGTCGTTATCCTGCTTCAGTTGCGACACGTGATCGGCGGTCTTGTAGAAGCCGTCTCGCGCGACGTTTGCGATGTGGCGGTCCACCGGCTTCTGCTGGCCCGGTGGCCTCGCCTCCACGATGCCGTGCATGGGCAGTTCTGCGAGGTCGGTACCGGCTGGCAGCTTCAGATAGTGAGCCCGTCCGTCGATGCCATCGACCACCAGGTAGCCGCGGTCGTGCAGTTCGTCGGCCAGCCCCTTGCCTGCGATCCGGCCGATGACGGGGGCAGTCTGCCGCTCATCGACCACGCATTCCCGCCGCAGACCCTTGAGCGCACGGCGCACGGTTTCAAGCGCGTCTTCGCGCTGGCCCATGTTGTCCAGTGTGGCCGCCATCCCGGGCTGGAGCTTCCAGCGGTTCGCATCCATCCTCTCGGCCAGGCCCATGCCTTCGAGGTGCTGCAGCCGTGCCCGCAGCGCGTTCTGACGCTGGCGGTCTTGCGAGTTGCCCGTCAGGTCGATGCCATCGGCACCAGCTTGCCGAACCAGCGCACGGTCCAGGCTGGTAAGCCGCTGCTGGTCGACCTCCCGCAGCAGGCTCTGAGAGATTTCCGCCTCGGTGCGCGGCCCCAGCCATTCGGTGGCGATTTCACTGGCGCGTAAGCGCATGCCGTGGGCCATGTAGTCTGGGGCGATCACAAGATCTTCCCTGCCACTAGCGGGCCCGCCCGTATGGCCGTTCAGCACGATGTGCGTGTGCGGATTGTCTGTGTCCCAATGGTCCACGGCCACCCAGTCCAGTCGCG
The DNA here is from genome assembly GCF_002001015.1 of Polaromonas sp. A23. GTDB lineage: Bacteria > Pseudomonadota > Gammaproteobacteria > Burkholderiales > Burkholderiaceae_C > Polaromonas. Next base: position 183,178 of record NZ_MUNO01000045.1, read on the forward strand.
TCTCCAGGTCGATCTCCATGCGGCGCATCAGTTGGCGGGTGAAACCCTTCAGATCTTCCAGCTCCAGGCCGTCCTCGGCCGAGACGATGAAGCGGAACTGGTGGCGGTCATTCAAACCGCGTTCCTGAAAGGCCTTGAGATCGGCCGCGTCGGTGTCGGCGCCGTAAGCCTGGCCCTTCTGCCCATCGCGCGTGACGCCGTCGCGCTCGATGTAACGCAGGTGCACGGCAACCGAGTTTGGGCTGGCGCGCCGTAGCACGACGAAGCGGGACTTGATGACCACACGCCGCGCGTTCGGCCCCAGGCGCTGGCCGGCCATGGAGGCCGCGACGCGGCCTCGGCCGAACGTATTGGCGGGTCTGCCAAGGGCCTTGCGTGAGGGATTTGCGCCGGTCTTCGACACCTGCTTGAGAACCTGCGAAACGAAGCGCTGCGAGCGCGGCCCGCCACGCGACTTCGGCGCCGCGGGTTTGACGCGAAAGCGGTCCTCGTCATTGCCAGCCACGAAGACTCCAGCGCACAGTGGCGCAGCGCATCGAAAGCGGCACGTGGCAGACGCCGCTGCTATGCGGATTCCAGCCTCTGCGCGGCACGCGCAAGACCCCTTGCGGTGCCGCCGCAAACCCACGTGCAGACTGGCTTGGAGGGGCGCGACGTGCCACCCCCTTTATCTGGCCCTCCGTCTCCGCCTTCTGCTCCCGCTCCCGGCTCCGACTTGCCGCCAGCCGCACACAGGGTGTGCAACGCTGCCCGAGAGGCAGCGACGGTGCAGCGCGCGCTGCACGCTGGCGGCGGGCTCCCTGCACGACGGAGTGCAGCGCGGGCGCGTGCCCCGCTGCAGTTCGGCAGCATGGGCGGTCGCGCGACGGAGCAAGGTTCATGGCTCGCTCCATGTCCACAGTGGCCGCGCGATGCCGAGCACGGCAGACGCGGCGATAGGGCCAAAGTAACGGCTGTCGAAGGACGCGGGATTCGTGTCGCTGAGCAGGAATAGCTCACCTGCGGCAAGGGGTCGGCATTGCGGCCAGGCTTGTAGCGGCCGGCGCGCGCCATCGTGCGTCCGCGCGGTCGCCACTACGGCGCCGTCGATGTGCACAGTCTGTCCGCGAACGCACACCGATTGCCGCGCGACAGCGCCGACACGTTTGAGGATCGGCACGCCGTTCGGAAGGTAGCCGCGCTGTCCCGCGAACGAGGCCACGTCGACGGGAAGCCGGGCCAGCACGATGCTGCCGACGTGCAGCGAGGCGGCGTTGTCGATGCTGCTGACCCCGTACCAGCCGCGCGGCACGCTGTCCGTCGGGTTGTAGACCACGAACATGCGTTCATGCGCCGACATCGGCATGACGGCCGGCGCGCACAGCGCAGCCAGGCCGATCCCCATGCAGGTGAAGAGCACGCGCCGCCTCATCTCAACGCTCCCCGCGCAAGATGTGCCGCATGCCGCTCGGTGGTGTAGTCCGGCGGCGGCTGGCGTGCTGCCAGCCGGTTGCCGACCGTGCGCCAGTATGTGACGGCCACTACGGCCGGATCGATGCCCAGCGCCTCGATGGCATCGATCACATCGAGCACCGCCTTGACATGCTGCTCGCCATCGGCGCGCAACAGGATGCGCGCGCCGGGCGCTACGCCCGCGATGCGTTGCGCGCCATCGAACGGCATCGGTGCCTCCAGCACCATGAGCTGCCAGAGCGCCGTGCCGTAGTCATTGCCGATCCACTTCACGCGGCAACAGACTGCGTTGGGTTCGAATGTCGCCACGCGCCGCCAGCGGTCCACCACCGTCTCGCGCACCGGCCGTCCGAAGCGCAGCCAGAGGTTCACCCGATGCTCGACGAAGGCGAGCGAGACCCGCATATGGACAGGCCGCGGCACCACGGCCTGGGGCCAGGCCTGCCCAGTGAAGGGAAGCAACTGCGTCATGGTTGACCTCCGCCGTACTCGCGTTCCAACAACTCGCGCAGCATCTCGGCTGCGGTGATGCCGCGTTTGAACGCGATCACCTTGATGCGGCCCCGTAGCGCCGGCGTCACGTCGATGGTCAGGCGGGCGGTGTAGATCGACGCCGTGGCGGCAACTTCTGGTGCGTCGGCCTGCCGTACCCATGTTGAGGCCGGATCGGCGGCCGGCTTGCGACCGATTGGTGCCCGCTTCGGCGCTGCAGATGACGCTGAAACCGTCATCGCAAAATCTCCTGCACTGCTTGCGTCAGCGCCGCGATCTCGCGCGCGGCGGCACACTTAGGCGAGGCTTCGCATGCAAGCCGGCCTGCGGCCACGCTGTCGGCGAACACGATGCGCTGCGAGACTTCGGCGTGCAGCGCGGCGAACGGTTGATCGGCCAGCGCTGCGCGCGCTTCGCGGCCGATCACGGTGCCGACCACGCGCCGGTTGATCACGAAGGCCGCGCGAAGCTGCGGCCTGAATACGCGGGCCTCGGCAATGAGCGTCACCATCTCGTGGCTCGCCCACACGTCGTAGGCGCTGGGCTGCACGGGGATCAGCACCAGGTCGGCGGCCAGCAGCGCGGAGCGCGCAAGGGCCGCGACCCGCGGCGGGCCGTCGATCACGACGTAGTCCGCCTCCAAGGCGATCTGCGGCGCTTCCTGGTGCAGCGAGTCCCTAGCCAGCCCGAACACGCCGTAGAGCCGTCCCCGTCCGTTCTGAAGCCGACGTTGCGCCCAGTCGAGCGCAGAGCCCTGCGGATCGGCGTCGAGCAGCGTGACGCGGCTTCCAGTCATCGCCAGCTCGCCGGCCAGGTGCGTGGCGAGCGTGGTCTTGCCGGCGCCGCCTTTCTGGTTGAGTAGCGCGATCACCTTGCCAGGCTGGTCTTGTCTTCCTGATAAGCGGTTTTCGGCTGTTTGGGCTCTTCGGAATGCCTCCGGCATGGCATTGCCCGCTTTTTGAGCAGCCTCTATTCGCGCGCGCGTGAATTCCATTTATGTATCCCTTTAGATGTTTAGGGAGGCCCGAAACCGTTGCTGGGTGCGGCTTTCCGGCCGATCGGTGCGGGCGATCCACCGATACTTCTGCGGGCGATCCACCGAGGGTCGTGCGGGCGATCTACCGAGTTCATCCCCACGCCACCCACAGGTTCTTCAGCAGAGGCTGTGGATAAGTCACTCTGGGAGGTTTCGGCTTGGCCGGGCCGAAAGGCCAGCCATTCGATGCCGCCGCTGCGTTCCAGGGACAGCTGGTAGCCGGGCAACGCCTGCCGCAGCGCGAGCTGGCGCACCTGCAGCGCGAAATCGGATGGGCGCTGCAGGCTCCCGGACTTCAAATGCAGGTGGCGCATCTCGAAACGCCAGCCCGCGGGCTGCCGGCCGCCGTGCTTGCGCACCAGCCGGTACAGCCAGCGCTCGATGCCACCTGAAAGCCGGAAATACGTGGGATCGAGCGTGAGCACCAGTGCCTCGTCCATCACGCCGGTGAAGAACCAATCGGCCAGGATCAACTCGATGCCGTCGGAGCGACCATCGGGCCGGATGTATTCCTTCCACTCGTTGATCCAGGAGAAGCGGTGCACCCGCTTGCCGCCGTTCGGGCGCTCGCGCTGGCGCAGCGTCGTGGCGACGGTGGTGGACTGCAGCCGGTCCAGCGCTGCGCGCAGCGCCAGGTAGTCGCTGCGACCGGTACCCCGCTGCGCGAAGCGCAGGATCTCGTAGGGCGTGGCCACCATCAGACGCGAAGGCGCGATGCCTTTTTTCTTCGCCTGGATGATCTGGCTGGCAGCCCAGATCAGAACGTCGGCATCCCAGATCGTGGCGATGCCGTGCTCGGGCACACCCTCGACGGTGAGCGTGATGCCACCGGCCTCGAAGCGGATCGGGACGATGCGCGGCGACTTCGCCAGGGAGAAGAAGGGGTAGGCCATCAGGTCCTGCGCATCGCGCAGCGCCATGTCGCCGTGCGGCAGCGCGCGGAACAGCGTGAGCTGTTCGCGTTCACTGTGGCGCTTCGACATGCGGCGGTTTCCCCTCGTGCGGCATTCAGCGGACGGAGTCGCGCTGCACGTAGCCGGGATCTGAAGTCATACCGTAGCTGTGACTGTCGGCCCATGCACGCAGGTCGGCAGCCGCGTAAACCACACGCGCGCCGAACTTGCGAAAGCGAGGACCGCCGCCCAGCACGCGCTGCTTCTCCAGCGTGCGCGGCGAGAGCCGCAGGAACGCGCCGGCTTCGTCCGTGGTCAGGAACTCGGGATTGACCGGCGCAGCTGGAACCGCAGCAGGCTGCGGCGCAGCCGCAGCGGCCGTGCGCGAAGGGAAAGAACTGCCAACTGCCATTGAGGCCTCCATCGCTGTGGATGGGCCGCAAACCATTCGCGGCCCGATGGAGGCAGTCTCGGGAACCATGCCCGATCAAGGCAGGGAGAGATTCAGCGCATCGGTTCGTCTCCGGGGTGCCTCGCTGCGGGACGGGCCACGCCGGCCAGGGCCAGGTAGTCGCCCGCCATGAACGCCTCGCCACGCCGAAGCAAGTGACGCACCTGCGCACGCAGTTCGCCGTCTTCGTGCCAGCGCAGGACGACGGCTTCCAGACCGAACAAGGCCTGGGCGATGTCGCGGTGCGACGCACCCGCCTGCGAGGCGTCGAGCGCCTGTAGAGCACGCATGTGCAGCAGCGCGGCGCGGGTTACCGGCCGTGCGGGGTCGAGCTGCGGGGGATGGCCTTCCAGAGCTTGCGCCTGCGCGTTGAAGGCGTCGAGTTGGCCACGCAGGCGCGGCGTCAGCGGCACGGCGCTCGCGTAGGCGGCGCCGTCAGCCACCGTGCCCGATAGCGACAAGCGCATGCGCTGGGCGCTGAGGTCGGCAGTCAGCGCCAGGTCGGTGCCGTCAAGCGCCAGGCGCTTGCGGCCAGGAATGCGCCACAGGTCGAATCGGCTGGCTGCTGCATCGTGCGCGTGCGCAGCACGCACATGCAGCAGCCCGTCAGGGGACGACAGCCACAGCGGCTGTGCATTGCGCCCATCCATGTCGGGGTCTTCGGCGACATCGCAACCCCCAGCGGGCGAAGGAGGCCACGCGCTTGCGGCGCGCCCAGTCCGAACGGTAGCCCGGATGGCGGCGCAAGTACTCCCATGCGACGCCCGAGTCGTCGAGGTCCAGCACGTAGAGATAGGCAGCAGACACGCCCCACAGCGCGTGGGGCAGGTCTTCGGGATCAGGTTTCGACATGGAGTCCTCCTTTGGAGGGGAACGCTGCCACAGACCAGGAAAAGCAACGTCGCCTTTTCGGCGACCATTCATCGCTCGTCTAGCGACGCTGCGGGACGCGTCAGTCGTTGATCGATCCGTCGCGCTGTGCGTCGGCCAGGTAGGCCGACAGCGTCTGGCGCGGTTTGAAGTGCGGATCGGCAACGATGCGCATGCCGCGCGGCCCGCGGACGCCTTCGAGGGCGGAGAGACTGACCTGCCCTAGCTCAGGGCTGCCGGTGCCAGCGTCGCACAGGCCGAAGGCCTTGTCCCCGTCGGCGTCGAGTTCGGTCAGCAGCCAGACGGCCCCGGCGTCCAAGGTGTAGAGCTTGACCACGGGCAAGGGGTCAAGAGTGTCCCCACGCGCCCGCGCGGCACCGTTGGCCAGCATCTGGCTTCGCTGCTCGTTTGTGAGGAATGTCATGGCATCTTCGTGAGGTAGTTACATACTAGTTCGCGGGAGGCATAACGCAAGCGCCACGGCGACAGCGCTTGTCGCACCGTAAATTTCGGATGCGAGCTCTCTGGGGCAACGCAGGTCATTTTATGAGTTAAAGATAACGTGGTTTTAAATGTTCTGAAACGTGACGCTTCTGTGGATGCAGAAGCGAGGAATCCAGCGCGGGCGGCCGACCGGCGCGACGACATTTGAGGCGGGCCCGGCACGGGCCTTTGGCGATGCAGTGCGCAGCCTGCGCACCGAGGACGGCATCGCGCAGGAATCCCTGGCCCACTTGGCGGGCATCGAACGATCCCACATGGGCAAGATCGAGCGCGGAGAGCACATGCCGACCTTGGCCATGATCCTGAAGATCGCCCGCGCGTTGGGCCGCAGCGCAGGCGAACTGATCCTGGAAACCGAAGCACGTCTGCCGAAGGAGGAGATCTAAAGCGGAATTGGCCACCGAACGTTGCCGGCGGCCAATGCCTCCCGGCTAGACCACGATGCGGCCGACGAAACGTGCCTCTCGCGCATACGCGCTTAAGCGTTTCTGTGGTTCGAAGTGCAGCTCCCGTTCAACGGGAAGTCCGAGCCGGCCACGCACAGTCGCGATCTCTTCCAGGCTGACCCACCCCAGCTCCGGGTAACCCAAGCCCAGGTCGCACAGCCCGAACGCATGGTCGTGGTCATCGGGGTCGATCTCGGTCAGCAGCCAGGTCGCCCCAGCATCCGGGGTGAACAGCTTGACCACCGGAGCGGGATCGAAGTTTTCCTGTTCGAGGGACTGCCGGCCGTTAGCTAGCAGTTGCGCGCGTTGTTCGTCGGTGATGAGCTTCGTCATGGTCTTCTCCTTGGAAGGAATCAGGGCGGGATTGCCCGAGACCGGAAGCAGCACGTCGCAGCGCAGCCGTCAGGGTTCGACAGACGGCCGCCAAGCCGCCAGCGTGCACGGCACGCGCAGACCTTGACGGCGAGAACGACGTGATACGGTGAAGGGAACAGCAAGCCAGCCCCACTCGCGCCTGCAAACGCAGTGCGCAGCGCCGACAGGCGCGAAGACGTCAGCGATGGAAGCCCGAAGGGGCGAGACGCCAACGGCGGCTCGATGCGCAGCACGACAGCGCGGCCGGCATCGCCGGAGACGCACGAAATTTCTCAGGGTCGATGCCAAATATGCGGAGACTCGTAGAGCCAGCGATGCGGCATTCAACAAACTCTCAGAAGCGCATAGCCGCCTTCACGGATTGCCGTTGAAGCGTAGAACCGCAAGGTCGCATAAGCGGATTGGCGAGCAAACGCAGACACGGGTTTACTGAATCGCCGGCATGCGTAAAGCCGATGAGCGAGATCAGCCCCCGATAGCTGACTGCTCGCCCGAGCCGTTGAAGTAGCGGGAGAACAATGGAAAAGCGCCCCGCCGCGGGCGGGGCGCCGAGGGCGACGCTCAGTCGCCCTTGCTGCGCGACCAGATGAGGTTGTGCGCGCCGTCCTCGCCTTCGACCAGGCGGGCATAAATGGTCGCCGGGAACGACGGGTCATCCAGGGTCGCTGACAGGTAGGGGCGATCCGATTTGCTCACTTTCTTCCACGCCGCGCCGATCTCGAAGTTGCCTGCGACGATGCGGTAGTCCGGGGCGTTCTCGCTCTCTTTGTTGTTGGGCACGATCTTGACCTTGACGTTGAGCGTCAGGGTGCGAACCGTGCCGGTGTAGCTGTCGTTCTGTGCGGTGAAGGTGCCGATGTTGGCCATGATGAAGTCCTTTTGAAGTTAACCAGGTCGCGCCCATCGCGGCCTTGGCGTGATCCGATGGGTGAGGGTCCGGGCGCGCCGCACCGAAGGCCGAAGCACCGCGAAGGACCGGGAGGCCCGAGAAATTTGCCTCGCGAGGAAGACCGCAGGTCGGGGAAATTTGTCGGGCTGTACGGTTGCGGCGAAGAAGCCCGAGGCGGTGCGTGGCGCCGCCGTGCCCTCGCCAGGATTCACGACAAATACAAGGCCGCTGTGGGTGTGATCCTGTAGCAATAGGACGGATGGCCCAAGCACCGTCACTGCGGCAACAGCGTTCCGGCAGGGCCCGACGCAGCCCGGTCCATGTCGGCCGAGCAACGAAACAAGGAAGAACGATCCCTCCGCGCAGGCGCTGGCCAACGAATCGGCCATTGCGGCGTGGAAAGAAATCGGCAAGGGAACTCTCTCTCGGTGAATCGCCGTTGTGACGGCCGACTGCCCGCCAGATTCACTCGCGACGGCGCGCATGACATTCGAACGCAGCAAGCTGAGTGGTGCCCCGCGCTCCGCAAACGCCGGAGCGCCTCGTTTCTAGTTTCCAAGGCATTGGAGTGCCAAAACCTTCGTCGCGATGCGCGACTCCATCTGAGCCCGCTGCACAGCCACCAGCGTGACAGTGGCTTCGCAGACGACTTCGTGCGCATCGTGGGCCTGAACGCGGAATGTCGCGCTTCGATCTCCCATCCGTTCGAGCCATCCGCGCAGCCGCAGGGGCGACCCTGGCGGGATCGGCCCTCGATGGTCGACACGGATCGAACGGCCGACCACCACTTCAGCGGCGGCATCGACGTGCTGTTGCATCTCACGAATGCAAAGGGATTCGACCACCGCGACCAGGTATCCGGTTGCCAGACATTCGATCAACCGCTCCGCATACCCGCTTCCGTGAGGAAGCCGCGAGAAAAGCGACTTCGCTGTCTGATCGGCCGGCACGGTGTAGGATTCTTCAAAGAATATCTCGCTGACGCCTTGGTGATTCATGGGGTATCCGGGTGGTGGTCGAAGGCTCGATCAGCGCGCTGGATTGCAGGCGACCGGTGCTGTTCGATGCTCCCGCGACCAGCGGGCATTCCCAACCCGCCGCAGCGAGCGCTAACGTAGCGCGGCATTCCTGAGCAGAGGGCTTGCGTGTTCCGGAAGTCAAAACGCGCGCGGCAGACCTGCCGCGCGCGTCGCGCTGATTTCTTGATCCCCGGCCTCGCGGCCGGGGAGTCATGAGGATCACGCCGTTACGTGCGCGTCCTCCTGCGTTTCGTCGTCAGCCTGCCCCTCAACACATGGTTCAGCGCTTTCAACGTCAACCGTCGTTACCTCCTGAGCGCGGAACATCGCGGGCAGCCAGCCCGAACCCGCCGCCAGCCGCTCGGCCTCGCTGGCGATCTGCGCCTTCTTGAGTTTGCCAAGCCGGTCTACTTCACCGGGCGCGAAGTCTCGCACCCCTTCCAGTGCCTTGGCCTTGGAAACGTGATCGAAGTAGCCCGCCGCGGTCGGGGTCCACCACGCATGCATGTCCAGCCCCACGGCTCGTGCAAGCGCAGCAGCCGGAGCTTCGTCCTCACGCGAAGCAATGGCTGTCACCGTGAAGCCCACGCACACCGCCAGCAGCGACAACAGCTCTTGCTGCGGCATCGCCAGCAATTCGGCGAACAGCTCGTCCGAGTCTTGGGGCAGGCGTGCAGCCCAAGCCTCCCGTACCTGCCGCATGCCCACAGCAGCCGGTGCCTCGGCCACGTCCGGCGCGAACAGCTCCAGCCGGTCCTGCGGATTGGCAGTGATGTTGATGGGCGAGCCGTAGTGCGTGTCATGGATGACGCGCAGCGCAAGCCCGTGTACCACGGCTACCAGCGCGACGTGCGGATGCCGGGCCACTTCGGCCTGCAGGGCTGCGGTGCGATGAGCACTCAGGCGCTTGACCAGCTTCTCCGAAATGGTCAGCTTGCCTTCCGCTGCGGCTTCACTGTTGCGCTCCGTATCGTCATCTGCACCGTGCCCGTCGCGTTCATTCTCCCGCAACGCCTTGGCCTGTTCCTCACGCAGCAACCCGCGATGGACGATCACACCGCCCATGTGGTCGAGCGACACCACGGCCCCCGCCGTTGCCATCGCACGCGGCGGAAAGACCACCAGCGTGCGTTCGAGGGCTTCGAGTTCGTTACCCAGGCCGTCCATCTCGTCCTGCATAGTCTGCGCCTGTTCGTCAGTCATGTCCTCGTTCTCGTCGTCGAGGCGGTCTTGCAGCTTGCTCTGCTGCGCTTCGAGCTTGGCGATTCGCTTGGCCTCGGCCTTGCTCGGCTCGCGCCGCTTGCTGCGCATGCGCTGGAACTGGTGAAGGTCCGCGTAGGTGGCGCGCGGAGCCACGTCCACCCAGCCCCAGCCCTCGGCCTGCACCTGCTCGGCCATCGGCACGAGCCTGTCTTTCGCCAGCGACTCCAGCAGCGCCGAATCGGTGAGGAAGATGCCGTTCTGCCCGTCCGCGAACAGGTCGCGCCGCACAGCGCCGCCAGCCTGCTCGTAGACCTGAACGCCCACGAACTTCGCCAGCGCATCGCGGCCCGCGTCGATCTCTTCATGCGTCAGGTGGTCGCGCAGCGCCTCCGGGCTGCGCTGCCACTGCGGCGACTCGTAGAAAGCTGCTTCCTGCGCCGCATGATCGTCGGTGATGGCAAGCGCCATCAATTGCTCCAGCGTCACGGCGTCGGCCCGGTAGTCAGCCAGCAGGCGTGGCGAGACGTTGGCGAGCTTCAAGCGCCGTTGCACAACCAATGGCGTCACGCCGAAGTCGGCGGCAATGTCCTCGATGGGTCGTCCCTCGGCTACCAGATCGGCGAAAGCCTCGAACTGGTCTGCCGGATGCATTGCTTCGCGCTGCACATTCTCGGTCAGGCTGACGGTGCGCGCCGCTGCATCCGCCACCAGCAGGCAAGGCACCTCGAAGTCCTTGGCGAGCTTGCGGCGCTTGACCAGCAGCTTGAGCGCGGCGAGGCGTCGGCGACCGGCCACGACCTCGTAGTGCTCGCCATCGGCACCCAGCACGACGTTGAGGTTTTGCAGCAAACCCACGCGGGCGATGCTGGCAGCGAGTTCGGGAATCGATGTGCCGCCGTTCTTGCGCACATTGCGGCTGGACGGTCGCAGCTTGGACAGCGGAATGAGCAGCAGTTCTTGCGCGGCAGCGACTGCTGCCACCGCCAAAGCGATGGCGGTGGTTTCGTGAAGGGTGGCGGTGTTCATAGTTAAAAACTCCTGTCCCGTACCGGGACGTTGAAAGTGAAAAGGAAGAAAAAGGGAAGAGGGTTCAAGGTGTCGGTGTCTGCATGCGCGGCTCTCCTGTGGTTTCCAAAACCAGCCGGATTCCAAGATTCGGAGCCCGGTGTTGGCTTCGGTGGGTTCGGCGCAGTGACCTGGGCTGGTCGCCGTTGCCGCCGTCTTTCCTGAGTTCATCGCCCGCGAAAAACCGGGCCGGCGGGGACTGGCCGTCAAGGAAAGAAGCGCAGGGGGTTGGGGCGGCCCGCAGCCTGGGGCGAGGACACGGCCCTGCGCGCCTTGACGGCCAGGCACCGGCGGCTACGGTCGCGGGATCAGCGATGAAGGAGGGGAAAGACGGATACCCGGCCAACGGCCAGGGGAGCGACGAACCCACGGCCGCGCGGCGAGCGCCCCCGCGTGCCGCGGGCACGCCTGGCTAGAGGTGAGCAAGTGCGCAGCGCGCATCGGCAACCTGCGCTGGCCGATCAGGCGCAGCCTGTTCGGCGGTATCCCGGGGCGCCAAGCCTGCGCGGCGGGGTGGGCTAGAAGCCGACCCCTGGAGTGGGGCCCTATGTCCAACGTCGAACGTCGGCGAGCAAAAAGGGGCTGCGCCCCCGGGATCACATCAGCCCTTTCTCGGCCATGCTGAGAATGTCCGGACCCGCCACGATCAGGTGATCCAGCACCCGCACGTCCACCAGCGCCAGAGCCGCCTTGAGTGTCTGCGTCAGGGCTTCATCGGCGCGTGACGGCTGGGCCGTGCCGCTCGGGTGGTTGTGCACCAGCACCACGGCGGCGCTGTTGCGAGCCAATGTCTCCTTGACCACTTCGCGCGGATAGACCGAGGTCTGACCCACCGTGCCCCGGAACATCTCGACGTACTCGATCACGCGGTTCTGCGAATCCAGGTGCACGACGGCAAACATCTCGTGCTCCAGGCCTGCCAGGCGCACCCGCAAAAAATCCCGCACCGCCTGCGGTGAGGAAAAGATCTCCGTGTTGCGCACCCGGCTCAAAAGCAAACGCTGAGCAGCCTGAAGAACCTCGTCGGCCTGCGCCGGACGGTAGGTGCCCGCAACGTCCTTGACGAAGAGAACGGAAGGTTTGAAAGAAGAGAAATCGTGCGACATGGTCGGCTCCGTGATCCGGGCGGGATTGCCCGAGACCGGCACCAACACGGCGCAGCGCAGTTGTCAGGGTTCGTAGACGGCCGCCAGGACGCAAGCGCACCAGCGAAGCGCAGGCGCGCAGACCTTGACCACGAGAACGGCGTGATACGGTGAAGGGAACAGCGAGACAGCCCCCCTGCCCTCCACTGCCTACGGCAAGCGACAGCGCGGAGCCGGCGCAGCCGGCGGAGGCGTCAGGGATCAAAGCCGAATGGCCGCGACGGCAAGGCGCGGGGCAACGCCCGCGAGCCCGACGGCGGCACGCCGGGACGGTCTTCACAGAAGACATAAAAACATGCGACAATACAGTCGTCCAATTGACAAAAATAGAAATACGTTTAAATTCAATAGGTTATGAATGTTTTGGACGAAATGAACGATCTACAGTCAGATTTAGCCCAGGTCATTCGGCTGGCCCTTGGCGAGCAGACGGATGATGTGCGTCTGTTCGTTGCACGGCTTGTCCGCAAGTACCGCGCTGCGGCGCCTGAGCTGGCTGAGCAGATGGATCTCTACCTGCGCTCCAAAGCCCCTCGGTCGAGTGCGCCACTGCGCAAGACCACCACGCAACGCATGACCTCCGAAGAGGCGTTGCCGATGGATGATGAATCCCGCCTGTCATTGTTGAAGGTCTTCCAGGATTCACCGGATCGGGAGCAGCCGTTGTTGTCTGTCGAGCTCGAAGAGAGCTTGAACCAATTGATTCAGGAACGCCGTCAAATCGAGCGCCTTGCGTCCATGGGGCTGACTCCGACACGCTCAGCCATCTTCGTCGGCAAGCCGGGGGTGGGCAAGACCTTGACAGCGCGCTGGCTTGCAGCGCAACTTGGGGTGGCGCTCTACGTCCTGGACCTCACCGCTGTCATGAGCAGTTTGCTCGGACGCAGCGGCAATAACCTGCGCGCCGCACTTGACTTCGCCAAACGCAGTCCCTGTGTCCTGCTGCTCGACGAAATCGATGCGATCGCCAAGCGGCGTAGCGACGACACCGATGTCGGGGAACTGAAGCGCCTGGTCACCGTGATCCTGCAGGAGGTGGACGAGTGGCCGGCGACAGGGTTGCTCCTGGCAGCGACCAACCATCCTGAACTGATTGACCCGGCGTTGTGGCGGCGGTTCGACTTGGTTATCGAATTCAAGTTGCCGGAGCTGCCCGCGGTCAAAGCGGCGATCAAGCGATTCCTCGGGCCGGACTACGCGTTGTTTGGCCGGTGGATCGACATCCTGGCGTTTGCCTTCAATGGGGAGTCGTTCAGCGACATCGAGCGAGATATTCAGCGATTCAGGCGTGCCGTGGCGCTGGGTACGGCCTCGGATTCCGATTTGATTGAGGAATTCATCAAGTCGCGCGTTCTTGCGCTGGATCACCAGGGCCGCATCGATATGGCAGTGCTGCTGGCCAAGCAAACCCGCCTGTCGCAGCACTCCATTTCGGAGATCACGGGCGTGAGCCGCGACACCATCCGGAAGTACAGCGCCGAGCAATCGCCTGAGCCGAGGAAGACCCCCCGAAGGAAGCATGACGCATGAGCCAAACGAACTTCCTGATTGGACGCGGCGAACTCCTGACGCATGAGATCAAGGGGCCCAAGCGCAAACCCGGCAAGGCGGAGGTCTACAGCCTTCAAGAAGCTGCGCAGCGGCTGGGTCCTCAGTTTGCCGAGGCGGCCTCGACCCTCGATGCCCTGCCGTCAGCGGCATGTCCAGGCGATTTCGGCATCGCGCGGCTGACGATGAACCCCAGCTATATCGCACGGTCGTTTTTCCCTATCGCCATGCTGCGCACGGTCGGCTTAGAGTCGGTGGGCAGCCGGACCGTGAAATTGACACCTGACGGCTGGACCAAGAAGGGCGATCCGCGGGAATGCACGACCACGGAACTGTTCGTCGCGGGCAAGCGCCAGGCGTTCCGCCAACTCAAGGCCTGGACGCGGGAGATTGAAGCCGAGGCGGATGAAGCCTTGGACTTGGCCCACATTGAACGATTTGTGGCATTCGCGCCCGAGGAACGGATCGTATCCCTGGGCCGCAAAAAGGACCGCTTCTTCGAGGTCGGCATTCACTTGCTGCCCGACGAGGATCGTCTGTTCGTGCAGCGCGCATTCGCCAAGTACGCAACGGGCGTCGAGGCAAAAGTCCACACAGAGTTGGGTTTCACGGCAGGCAACCTCTGGTTTGTGCCCGTCGAGGGCAGCCATGACAGCATCGACAAGCTGGCTGAATTTGTTTTCGTGCGGGTGATCCGTCCGATGCCGAAGCTTCGCGGCATGCGCCCGGTGCACCGGTCGGGTGGCGTCTTGGTCGGTTGCAGCCTTCCGACCGAGCAGCCACTATCCTCGGAGCCCAAGGTCGCCATCCTGGACGGCGGCCTGCCGAAGCAGCATGCCATTGGCCCCTGGTTGCGCTCGTACCGGGTGCTGGACGAAGACGCCGCAGACGATCCCCAAGGAGTCGAGCATGGCCTAGGTGTCACCTCGGCGTTCCTCTTTGGACCCATCCAACCGAATGGCATGGCGTCGCGGCCGTTCGCGTACGTCGATCACCTGCGCGTGCTCGACAAGGATGCAGAGACGGAAGACCCCTTGGAGTTGTATCGTACGCTGGGGTTTGTCGAAGAAGTACTGCTGTCGCGCCAATACCAGTTCGTCAATCTCAGCCTCGGGCCAGACCTTCCGATTGAAGACACGGACGTCCATGCGTGGACCTCCGTCATCGACGACTTGCTGAGCGACGGCGACACCTTGATGACCGTCGCCATCGGAAACAATGGAGAGATGGACCGCGCCGTCGGAAACGCGCGCGTGCAGGTTCCCTCGGACTGTGTCAACGCGCTCGCCGTCGGCGCAGCCAACGATACCGAACCCACTTGGGCGAGGGCGCCATACAGCGCTGTCGGCCCAGGTCGCAGTCCAGGTGTAGTTAAGCCCGACCTGATGGCATTCGGCGGCGATGCGGCCAAATACTTCCACGTCCTGTCGCCAGGCAAGAAGGCTGCGCTGGCACCGCAGCTCGGCACCAGCTACGCCTCGCCGTACTTGCTTCGCAGCGCGGTCGGCGTCCGAGCCATCCTTGGAGCGGACTTGACGCCGCTGGCGATCAAGGCGCTGCTGGTTCATGCCGCTGATGCCTCGACGCACGACAAACTCGATGTGGGCTGGGGAAAGGTGCCGGAAGACCTGATGGAGGTGATTACATGCCCCGCAGGCACGGCGCGCGTGGTGTATCAGGGCGAGCTGAAGCCTGGAAAGTATCTCCGCGCAACGCTGCCGATTCCGCCCGATGGACTCAAGGGCAATATCCGCCTGAAGGCGACGTTCTGCTACGCGTCGCCCACAGACCCACAGGACGCAGCGGCCTATACGCGCGCCGGGCTGGAGGTCGTGTTCAGGCCCAGCGACAAGAAGATCAAGGACGGCAAGGCCAATGCCGAAACCAAGGGCTTTTTCGACATGAAGAAGTACGCGACCGAAGAGGAGCGTCGGTCCGATCTGGGCAAATGGGAAACCGTGCTGCACGGCGGCAAGGGCATGCGGGGAAGCAGTCTCGACAACCCGGTCTTCGACATTCACTACAACGCGCGCGAAGCCGGCGGCCGCGCAACGGGGGCCGAGAAGATTCGCTATGCGCTGATCATTACGGTCGAGGCGCCGAAGCATGCCGACCTGTACAACGACATCCTGCGCGCGTACGCGAAAACGCTGGTACCGATTCAGCCGCAGGTGTCGCTGCCGATCCGCATCAGGTAGCGGGAGGGGATATGGCCAGATTATTTGGTGAAGCCTGCACTACCTCTGAGGGAGGCGACGAATGCCGGAACCGCTGAAGCGCAAGGACAGGAATGGCGTGCCCTATGTGCGACCGCCCGAGATCGAGGCTTGGCTCGTGAAACTGGAGGGCATCGAGGTCGCTGAGCGCCTGCGGCAGTTCTCCGTGATGTCCAGGAAGAGCGTCGGCCACGTGCCCTCGGAGGTGCTAGTCCATTTTCTGCGGCGCGCGTGGGCCGAGGGAGCCAAGGGCGACTTCGAGAAGATTTTTCGAATTCTCATGGACCGGGTTGAGCAATCGCTGTCCTCGGCGGTTTCTGACTCACGCATGGCGGGGGCGCGTGGAATCAGGGAAGAGATCACAGGGCGCTTCGCCGAGCGAATCGCCAAGGACTGCCGTGGCGGTGGCGGTCTGATGGACTTCTTTGAAATCCGGTTCGACAAGGCGCTTGCGGCCATCCGAACCTCGGTCTTGCGCCAGATCGGACCCGCATCCGTAGACACGGTACCCCTGGGGACGGATCGAGAGGATGCCCTGGAGGTTTCCGCCGAGGTGGAGGCCGCTGCCGCCGACTTTCTGGGGGGCGACCCATCAAAACTTGATGACCCTGCTTTCCGGTTGGAGCTGACTGCCGCGATTGACGCCCTACCCAACGACCAGAGACAGGTCATGGGCCTCTTGCTGCAAGGTTTCCAAATCGACTCAAAGGACCCCAACATCATGACTATTGCCCGCATTCTGCAGTGCGACGAAAGAACGGTTCGAAACCGCCGTGACCGCGCCTGCAAGGCGCTCAGGGCCGTCCTTCCGGAAGACGCGCTATGAGTACCAAAGACCGTTCAAGACTTGATGAGGAAGAGGTGCTGCTGGCGTTTTCCGTCGAGCCGAGCCATGGCCGCGAAACACTGGAACAGTACCTGAAGGAGTATCCTGAGCATGCGAGTGCGCTGGTGGATTGTTCCATCGAGCTGATGATGGACGCAGTCGGCGGTACGCAGGCCGCGGCCACTTCGGAAGGCGCCGTCGACAATGCCTGGCGGCGCTTTCAAGCGGCTGTTGCAGAGCCAGCGGATGCCCCGCTGGTCAATCCGTTTTCCAAGCTGAATCCCAGCGCCTTCAAGTCCGTCGCGAAGAAGCTCGACGTGAGCAACTTGTTCCTCATACGTCTGCGGGATCGTGCCGTTAGTGCTGCATCGATTCCAGCGCAGTTTGTCCAGGGGCTCGCGGCCGAGTTGGGCGCTACGGCAGATGCTGTCGCTGCGTATCTGCGCAGTCCACCGGCCATGGTTTCGGGGCACAGCTTTCGATCCAGCGTGAAGCCGGAGGTCGCCGAGCAGATCACTTTTCTGCAGGCGATTGAGACGTCCCAACTGACGCCGGCGCAGCAGGCAACCCTCAAGGCAATGTTGGACTGAGCATGGACGCCACCGAGGCCGCCCGCCGAGAAGCAGAACGCATTCATCGGGCGGCGGTTGCGGCAGGGGATGACCCCGGACAGTTGCTCGATTTTGTTCGGCGCGAAGCCGCTCGACGTGACCTGGACGTGTATGCGCTTCAGCCGGGCGATTCGCAACTGAAGGGCGGGCGCGCTGCATTCGACAGCCAGGCTGGAATCATCCTGTACGAGAACAGCGGGTCCGAGTTCGACCGCGCCTTCCTCATTGCTCATGAATTGGGGCATGTGGTGCTGGAGGGCGGCACACTCGATGCGGTGACCGAGCAAGTCGAGCCCGATCGTTCAGTCGAAGACACGCCGGTGGGCATCGAGAGGGTGCTTGACTATGGCTCACGTGAACGACGCGAAGTCCGCATGGACCTCTTTGCGCGCGAGCTGCTACTTCCCCGGTTCGTGATGCGGCAACTGCACGTTTCCGACGCGCTGTCGTCGGCCGAGATCGCCAGGCGATTCGGCGCACCGCTCCAGGTGGTGCAGCAGCAGCTCTTGGATGCGTTGCTGCTGCCAGCGGAAGACCAAACGACCGGCGCAAGCGAAGGCTCGGCCAGGACGCTGACGCCAGATCCCACTCAGGCGGCCGCCGCCGCACATCGCGGCAGTGCATTCCAGCTGCAGGCAGGGCCCGGGACGGGAAAGACACGCACGCTCGTGCGCCGTATCGAAAGCCTCCTTGCAGATGGCGTTGACCCCACGTCGATTCTCGTGCTTACGTTCTCCAACAAGGCGGCAAATGAACTAAGCGAGCGTCTGGCTGCAAACGACCCCACTTCAGCAGCCGCCATGTGGATCGGGACGTTCCATGCCTTCGGATTGGACATTGTTCGCCGCTTTCACGATCGGCTGAGCCTTCCACCTGATCCCCGTCTTTTGGATCGATCAGAGGCCATCGAGTTGTTGGAAGACGAGTTGCCCAGGCTGCCGCTGCGGAACTACCGCAACCTGTGGGACCCGGCGCTCGATCTCAGTGACATGCTCAGCGCGATCTCGCGTGCGAAGGATGAAGTCATTGATGCTGCCGGCTATCGCGCGCTGGCGGAGGCTATGGCCAGCAGGGCGGGCGCCGATCCGGAAGCAACCACGCGAGCAGAAAAGTGCCTCGAAGTCGCCATACTGTTCGAAACCTATGAACGCTTGATGACCTCGGGGCGGCTGATCGATTTTGGTGATTTGGTTGCGCATCCGGTGCGGTTGGTGGAGGACGACCCGGAGGTGAGGGCTGCGTTGAAGGCGCGGCACCAGCATGTGCTCGTGGACGAGTACCAGGACGTCAACCGCGCCTCGGTGCGGCTCCTGAAAGCGATCGTGGACGATGGCCGCAATCTGTGGGTCGTCGGGGATGCCCGCCAGTCGATCTACCGATTCCGTGGTGCATCGGCGACCAACATGGCGCGGTTCGCGACAGATTTTCCGGGGGCACAAGTTCAGCAGCTCGGGGGCAACTATCGCTCCGCGCAGGAGATCATCAACGTTTTCACAGAATTCTCGCGATCGATGAAGGCATCCACGGGCGCACTGCCGTTGCAGCTGACGGCTGATCGTGGCGCGTTGGACATGTCGCCGGAGTTTCGTGTCGTCGGCTCGGTGGAGGACGAAATTTCCGCAGTGGCGGCGTCCATCAAGGCGCAGCGCGAGGCAGGCATCCCTTACCACAAGCAGGCGCTGCTCTGTGCATCCAACGCGCGCTTGAGCGAGATTGCCGAAGGTCTTGAAGCCAGAGGCATTCCTGTACTGCATCTGGGTAGCCTCTTCGAGCGGCCTGAGGTCAAGGATCTTCTCGCCTTGCTCTCCATGGCGACGGATCCCTATGCGGCAGGGTTGGTGCGGGCGGCCACGATGGGCGGCTACGAAATGCCTCTGCAAGATGTCATGCGGATCATTGGGCACCTCAGAGAAAGCCAGGCAGCGACACTTGCATGGGGCGCCGCTGGCGCGCAGCTGCCCGATCTCGCGGCGGAGAGCAGCACGGCGCTGATGCGCCTGGCAGCACTGTTCTCCGGGCTGACGCCCTTCAGCAACCCGTGGACGGTTCTCACGACTTGGGTGATCGACGGGCTCGGGCTCGCCAGGGCACTCCATGTCACGCAAAGCCCCCAGAGCCGGATGAAGGGCTTGGCCATATGGCAGTTCCTGAACTTCTGCCACCGGCAGCCGGGCGGCGCGGGCATCCCCAGTGTGCGCTTGCTCGACCGCATTCGCCGCCTGGTGTTGTTGTCCGAGGACCGGGGGCTGCGCCAGTTGCCGGGCAGTGCCGAGGGAATAGACGCTGTGCGCCTGATGACTATCCACGCGAGCAAAGGGCTGGAGTTCGACATCGTTCATATTCCCGGCATGGTGGCTTCCGGATTGCCGCGCAACAACGTTCCGCCACGTTGCGTGCCGCCGGACGGTCTCATTCACGGCTCCGAAGGGTTGACCGGGCTTGAAGCGGTCAAGGCGGGTCATGACGAGGAAGAGGAATGCCTGTTCTTCGTGGCGCTGTCCCGTGCCCGGAACCGGCTGTTTCTCTATGCCTCGTCCCAGCAAGCAGATGGCAGGGCACGCAACGCGTCGAGATTCATCCCGCCGATCAATCACCTCCTCGTGCGCCCCAGCCACCCACCGCAATGCGCCGGGCAACCGCGCGTGCTGCCGGATGTGCGGATCACCTGGGAGGAAAAGCCGGCATGGACCGACAGCCAAGTCAATCTCTTCGAGCGATGCCCGCGCCGGTTCCTGTACACGCACGTGCTCAGGCTCGGGGGCCGCCGGACTGAAACTGCCTTCATGAAGATGCACAACGTGGTCAGTGATGTTTTTGAGTGGCTCAAGAGCGAGCATGAAACGACCAGCCCTACAGTCGCCGAACTGGCCGAACGCTTTGATGAAGCCTGGCGCGCCAAGGGTGCCACTGAGCATGGCTACGCGGACGACTACCGTCGCATCGGCAAGCGTCTTGTCGATTTCCTCATTGAAAGCCGCAGCAGCGGCACGCGTGTCGCGGCCGCGCCAGTTTCTTTGGGGTGGGCAGGGGGCGATATTTTGGTCAAGTCGGACGGGGTAGCCCAAGGAGCGGGTGGGCAAATCGTGGTTCGGCGCGTGAAGACGGGCAAGCCCCGTTCCAATGCCTTTGACGACATCGAATACACCATTCTGCATCTCGCCGCCGTGCAGACCTATGGCAGTCAAGCCCAGGTCGAGGTGACCTACTTGACCAGCGAGACCATCGAACCGATGTCGATCACGCCCCGGAAGCTTGAGACCCGACGCCAGAAGCTTCAGGAGATCGTTCAGGGGGTACGTGCCGGCAAGTTTCCTCTCAAGGCCGAGGCGCGGGCCTGTCCGCGGTGCCCCAGCTTCTTTGTCTGCGGTGATCTGCCATCCGGCGCGATCCAAATAAAAAAGATGGACGCACCTTTCCGGT
Organism: Polaromonas sp. A23; assembly: GCF_002001015.1. Classification (GTDB taxonomy): domain Bacteria; phylum Pseudomonadota; class Gammaproteobacteria; order Burkholderiales; family Burkholderiaceae_C; genus Polaromonas. Next base: position 203,639 of record NZ_MUNO01000045.1, read on the forward strand.
CCTGAACTCAGCTGCGATTGACCTGGTGAAGGCCACAAACCTGCAATCCCGCAGGCGGCCCGAAAAAAGGCAATCAAATGCAAACTGATACTCCCAGCGGTGATGACCGCATTCCCCTCGAAGACGTGGGCGCCGCGATCCGTGAGGGCCGCAGTCTTCGCCCCGCGCAGCGCTACCGTATCGTCGTGCTCGACGAGCAGCTTGCCGAGCGGCCTCTTGACCTGAGCGACCCGGTTCCCACGGCCCGTCAGATTCTGCAGGCGGCCGCGGTTCGCTCGGTGGAAGACCACAGCGTCTATGCGATCCTCCCGTCCGGGGAGTTCGAAGACCTGCGGCTGGACGAGACCTACGACCTGCGCGGTCGTGGTGCCGAGCGGTTCGTCATCTTTCAGACCGATCGCGCCTTCAAGTTCACGATCGACGACCGGCAGCTGGAATGGGGCAAGCCCAGCATCAGCGGTCGCGTTCTGAAGTCGTTGGCGGGCGTTCCGGCAGACACCTACGACGTCTATCTCGAAGTGCGGGGCGGCGGCCAGGATGTTCTGATCCGCGACGCTGACCTGATCGACCTCGGAAAGCCTGGCATCGAGCGCTTCATCACGCTGATCCGCGACACCACCGAAGGCCTCATGGCATTGCCCGAGGCCGACCAGCGCTACCTGGACAGCCACGGCATCGCCATCGAGATGGTCAGCGATGGCACGCACACCGGCGTCGTCTTCAAGCAGATGTCCGCGCCCGCCGGCAAGTTCAACCACGCCGTGGCGGACGTGCTGGTGATCCTGCCGCCCGGCTATCCGGATGTCGCGCCGGACATGTTCTTCTGCGACCCGTGGCTGACGCTGCAGTCCTCCGGTCACTACCCGAACCGTGCGGACCAGCCGCACGCGTTTCACGGTCGCAACTGGCAGCGTTGGTCCCGCCACAATCCCAGCTGGCGGCCGGGCATCGATGGCTTGCACACCATGATCAAGCGCATCGAGCACGCCTTGGCGGGGGCCAAGTGATGCCGGCGGCGCTGGACATCGTCTTGCTGCAGTCCCATGAAGCAGCGCTTCGGTCGCTGCTTCACCGGGACAATGGCTCAGAGGCGGCTGCTTACGTGCTGTTCGGCAAGGCAGAAATCGCGGCCGACCCCTGGTCGGGCCAGCCGCGCATGCGGCTCATCTCACACGAGGTCGTGCCCATTCCCCCGGACGAAATGGTCTCAGCGTCCGCAGTCCACGTCACTTGGTCGACGAGGGGCTTCATGCGGCTGCTGGGCGTAGCGCAGCACCGTGGCCTGGTGGCAGGTTTGGTGCACACGCACCCTAGCGCCGAAGCCTTCTTCTCCGATCAGGATGACCGCAACGAGGCCGAGCTCGCGCGAACTGCATTCAACAAGGGCGCAGCCGGATTGGCCAGCGTTGTATTCGGCCGGAACGAGGCCATCGTGGGGCGGTTGTGGACTTCGTCTGCGGAAACGGTGAACGCATCCTCGATTTCCCTGATCGGCAGCACGATCAGGATTTCGCGGGTACATGCGGACGACAGTGAGCCGGAGGTTCTGGCGCGGCAGGCTGCGCTGTTCGGGGGCGGCTTCAATCCCGTGGTGCGGGCGCTGCGGGTCGGCGTGATCGGTTGCGGCGGCACGGGCAGCGCGGTGGCCATGCTGCTTACGCGCTTGGGCGTGGGGTTCCTGGGCTTGATCGACAACGACACGATCGACACCACCAATCTCAACCGCGTGCACGGGTCACACGCGACCGACGTGGAGAACGGCGCCGCCAAGGTCGACATCGCCGCGCGCGAGATCGCGGCGGCTGGCCTGGGTACACAGGTGGTCGCCCGCAAGGCTTGGGTGGGTGACCTGGCGTTGCGCGACCTGCTGCGCTCCTGCGATGTGCTTTTCGGCTGCACGGATGACCACCAGGGCCGACTCACGCTGAACAGGTTGGCGCACTACTACGGGATTCCGTTGATCGACGTCGGGCTGCGCATGCGGTCCGCCCGTAGCGGCGTCGACTACGACATGACGGGGCGCGTATCGACGATCCGGCCGGGCAGTCCGTGCCTGATGTGCTTGGGCGTCGTTGACCCCAGCCGCGCCGCTGCCGAAGGCTTGCGACGCAGTGACCCTGCGGAATTCGAGCGGCGCAAGGCCGAAGCCTACGTGGCTGGTGGTGGCGACCCGGCACCGGCCGTGGTGACCTTCACGACCAGCATCGCCTGCGCGGCGGTGGATGAACTGATTCAGGGCTTGACTGGATTTCGGGGTGGCCATGGCATGACGCACAACAGGATTCGTCGCTTTGATCGCATGGAGGATCGGGCGATGACGTGTCGGCCGGTGTCATCTTGCCCGGTGTGCGGCAGCGAAACGGTTTGGGGACGCGGCGACGTGAACCCCTTCCTCGGCGTGATCGGCTAGCCCGATGAAACGTCTACTTTCCCTGGGGCTTCGCCGCCTTGGCTGGCTTCCTTTCGACTTCCTCGTGTCTCGGGTAAATCGCCATCCCGGGAAGGCCGTGATTCCGCCCGGTGAGCTATGGCTGGTGGTCGATGGCGGAGCAAAGAAATGGGCCTGCATGAGCTGCCCCGGTGGCTGTGGGGTCCAGATTTCTCTTTCTCTGAACCCGGATCGCCGACCGCGGTGGTCAGTGGAGTCCGACTTTTGGGGCCGTCCCACCGTTTCGCCTTCGATACACCAGCAGAAAATGTGCAGGTGTCACTTCTGGATCAAGAAGGGATCGATCGAGTGGTGCAAATAGTAGGCGGATGCACGCGGGCCGACCCGCGAGCAAAAGCGCTTGGCGCTGGTGTTCGGCTGATCACGGGCTGGTTGATCAAGTTTCCGCCGACCCTGCTAGTTGCCGGCAATGTTGCGGTGTCGTATGGCAATGAGATCATCAGGGCTTCGCGGCCATATGTCGGCTTCGCGCCGTCCGCCATCCGCTCGGTCGCGGTCGATTCGGGTGCCGGCCGGCACCTCCTGACGTCGAAAACCCGACCACATTCCGCGAGCTGGCCGGCAAGCGGCCGGAAGGCGCGATCGTGATCTACACGGGTGGGATGCCCAGCTCCTCGTGGAAGCGTGCCTACGCGGCGCTCGCGCAGACCGCGCATCTCCATCACTGGGGCGACATCGACGTGGGATGCTTCCGGACGCTTCGCACATCGCCAAGTGCTGCGAGGACGCGGGGCGGTCCCTCCGCTTGCATGGCATGCGGGCGGATGCCGTGCCACCCGGGACCGTCGCGCGGCGCGAATTGGTACTCTCCGAGCGGCGCGAGATCCTCCGGACCTGTGAGCATTGGCGATGGACCGACGAGGCCGACGCGCTCGGGGCATTCGCAATCGAGCAAAAGGCGATAGAGCCGTGCTGGCCAGAGTGACCGGAGCTGCGCGCACGGGACATTTGTGAACTGGATTATCCGTAAATCACGGCTGATGCATGGACGGCGGGTGGAGCCGTCTCCACACACGCGCGCGCTGGGTCCGCAGCAGATTCGACATCCGACGGCCTTCGACGCTCAGTGATGCGCGGCCGCCGCATGGCTAACACCTGTGTGAAGACACGAATGTTCAGGCGCACGAGATCACTACGCATGTGCCCCAAGATCAACTGTTCCCATAAGTGTTCCCACGGCGCAGCCAAAGAAAAACGGGTTGCGGCAAAACTGCTGCAACCCGTTGATTTTATTGGCGGAGTGGACGGGACTCGAACCCGCGACCCCCGGCGTGACAGGCCGGTATTCTAACCAACTGAACTACCACTCCTGGTAGTGACAACGTTCGCTCTTTCGAGCCAAGCCACCTGCTTGCGCAGGCTTGTTATCAACTTGTGCCTTGTGCTTCACATCGCTGTGAAGAATTTTGGCGACCCTAAGGGGATTCGAACCCCTGTAGCCACCGTGAAAGGGTGGTGTCCTAGGCCTCTAGACGATAGGGTCTAAACCTTGGAACTTCCGTCAGCAGGCTTTGGTTTTACACAAAGGCCTGCCAAAAAACTCTTCTTAAATCTTCCCGACGATCAATGGTGGAGGTAAGCGGGATCGAACCGCTGACCTCTTGCATGCCATGCAAGCGCTCTCCCAGCTGAGCTATACCCCCATGTTGCAAGTTTCCCTGCAATCGTCGAGCCTTGAATTATAGCCCGAAAATCAGAGGCTTTTCAAGCTGCCGAGTCGGGCGATGACGTTTTGCCGATCCATCAAGGCCAGAAATGCATCGAGCGAAGGGGTTTGCTGGCGCCCCGCCACCAGCACGCGCACCGGCATGGCCAGTTGCGGCATTTTCAGGCCTGTTTCAGTCAGCACCTGTTTGATCACAACAGCAATCGACGCCTTGGTCCACTCGCAGTCAACCAGTAATTCCGCCAGCCTTGCCACCGCCGGAACAGCATCGGCCGGCACATGCGCCTGGATGTCTGCCGCACTGATGGGTTCTCCACTGACCAGCACCGCCATCCATTCGGCAAGTTCCACCAGCGTGCTGCAACGGTCCTTCAACAACGCGCAGGCCTGCACGCGCCGTGCCGCATCCAGCCCGCCTAGGCATTGCTCGCTGAGAAAAGGTTGCATCAGCTCGGCCAGCTTGTCATCCGCCATGGTCTTCATGTGCTGGGCATTCACCCAGCGCAGCTTGGCTTCGTCAAATTGCGCCGCGCTCTTGCCCAAGTGGTCGAGATTGAACCATTGCAAGAATTGTTCACGGCTGAAAATCTCATCGTCACCGTGGCTCCAGCCCAGGCGCGCCAGGTAATTGACCATGGCATCTGGCAGGTAACCTTCCTTTGCATACTGCGTGACGGCCTTGGCGCCGTTGCGCTTGCTCATCTTCTCGCCCTGCTCGTTGAGCACGGTCGGCAGGTGCGCATACACCGGCGCCTCTTTGCCCAGGGCGCGGAAGATGTTGATCTGGCGCGGCGTGTTGTTGACATGATCGTCGCCGCGAATCACGTGGGTCATGCCCATGTCAATGTCGTCGACCACCACGCAAAAGTTGTAGGTCGGTGTGCCATCCGGCCGTGCAATCACCAAGTCGTCGAGTTCGTCGTTGCTGATCTCAATGCGGCCTTTGACCTTGTCGTCCCACACGACGCTGCCGCCTTGTGGATTCATGAAGCGCAGCACGGGCTGCGCGCCTTGCGGTACCGGCGGCAATGTCTTGCCGGGCGCGGGGCGCCAAGTGCCGTCGTAACGCGGTTTCTCCTTGGCGGCCATCTGCTTTTCGCGCAGGGCATCGAGTTCGGCCACGCTCATGTAGCAGGGATATACCAGCCCATCAACCTGCATCTGCGCGAGCACGGCCTTGTAGCGGTCCATGCGTTGCATTTGATAGAACGGGCCTTCGTCGTAGTCCAGTCCCAGCCAGCGCATGCCTTCGATGATCACATCAACGGCTTCCTGGCTGGAGCGCTCGACATCGGTGTCTTCGATGCGAAGGACGAAATCACCGCCCGTGGCGCGCGCAAAAGCCCAGGGATAGAGGGCCGAGCGGATATTACCGAGATGAATGAACCCTGTAGGGGATGGCGCGAAACGCGTTCTTGTTTTCTGTGTCATGTCAGGGTGTCCAGGCCACGCAGCAGGTCGGCCTTCAGGTCTTCAATATGCTCAAGGCCTACCGCTACACGGATCAGACCCTGGCCGATGCCGGCATCCTGTCGCTGCACTTCGGTCAGACGCCCATGCGAGGTGGTGCCCGGGTGGGTGATGATGGTTTTGGTGTCGCCGAGATTGGTGGCAATGCTCATCACCCGCACGCTGTTGATCACATGAAAGGCATTGGCGCGTGCAAGCTCAGGGGTGTCACCACGCACGTCAAACGAAACCACGGCTCCGCCCTGCCCTGACTGCTGGCGCATTGCCAGGTCGTGCTGCGGATGCGAGGCAAGCCCCGGGTAGTAGACGCGCGAAACCGCGCGCTGTTTTTCCAGCCACTTCGCAAAGGCGAGCGCATTGGCGCATTGCGCCTGCATGCGGATGCCCAGTGTTTCGAGCCCCTTGAGTACCACCCAGGCATTGAAGGGGGACAGCGTCATGCCGGCCGTCCGTACGACCGGGCCAAACACGTCAACAATCAACTTCGAGGGACCGCAAATGGCCCCGGCCATGACACGGCCCTGCCCATCGAGGTATTTGGTGCCGGAATGAATCACCAGGTCCGCGCCCAGCTCACCGGGCCGCTGCAGCGCAGGCGTGCAGAAACAATTGTCGACCGCAAGCAACGCGCCGACACTGTGCGCGAGATCGGCAAGCGCTGCGATATCGCACACATCCGTCAACGGATTGGTCGGCGTTTCAGCAAACAGGAGTTTGGTGGTGGGCCTGAGTGCGGCCTTCCACTCGCTCACATCGGTCTGCGAGACAAAGGTGGTTTCGACACCGAATTTGCCAAACTCACGGCCGATCAAATTGATGGTTGAGCCGAACATCGAGCGCGAGCAAATAACGTGGTCGCCGGATTTCAGCAGCCCCATGCACATCATCAGAATGGCGCCCATGCCGGTGGAGGCGCCAACGGCCGCTTCTGTTCCTTCCAGCGCCGCCAGCCGTTGTTCGAAGCTGGTCACCGTGGGGTTGGAAGTGCGACCGTAGGTATAGCCATCTTCAGTTCCGGCAAAACGCCGGGCTGCAGTTTCTGCATCGGGCTGAACAAAACCGCTGGTCAGGTACAGCGCTTCGGAGTTTTCGCCGTGCTGGCTATGCTCAAGCGCAACACGCACGGCGAGTGTGTCGCGGTGCAGGTTATCAGGCAGTTGCTTGGAAGCCATGTTCAGGCTTCCTGCGGATTGGGCAGCGCCAGGCGCGAAACATCGACCTCGTTTTCCTCACTGGAGTCGATCCGCTGTTCGTTCATTTTTGCAATGCTCTCGACGGTGATATCGCCCGTGATGTACACGCCGTCAAAGCACGAGGCGTCAAAGCCATCGAGCTTTTTGTTCAGGGAACCAATCGCGCGCTTCATGCCTTCGACGTCCTGGTAGATCAATGCGTCGCAGCCAATGGCAATGCGGATTTCTTCCACGGTTTTGTCGTGCGCGACCAGTTCGTCGGCAGTCGGCATGTCGATACCGTAGACATTGGGGTAACGCACAGGTGGCGCGGCGCTGGCCAGGTAAACTTTTTTGGCGCCCGCGTCGCGCGCCATCTGAACGATCTCGCGGCTGGTGGTGCCGCGCACGATGGAATCATCGACCAACAATACGTTGCGGCCCTTGAATTCGCTGGCGATCACATTGAGCTTCTGGCGCACGGACTTTTTGCGCACGCCCTGGCCCGGCATGATGAAGGTCCGGCCCACATAGCGGTTTTTCACGAAGCCTTCGCGGTAAGGAATGCCCAGCAGATGTGCAAGCTGCGTGGCACTCGGCCGGCTCGATTCCGGAATCGGAATGATCACATCAATTTCGTTCGGCGGCACCGTGGAGACCACGCGCTTGGCCAGCGTTTCGCCGAGGTTCAGGCGGGCCTGATAGACCGAGATGCCGTCCAGCACCGAGTCCGGCCGCGCCAGATAGACAAATTCAAAAATACAGGGCATGAGCTGCGGGTTCGCAGCGCACTGCTCGGCGTGCACCACACCGTCCAGGTCCACAAACACTGCCTCGCCAGGAGCGATATCGCGCTCGAACTGGTGTGCCGTGCCTTCCAGCGCCACCGATTCGCTGGCCACCATCACCGTGCTGCCGTTTTCGTTCTGGCCCCGGCCAATGCACAGCGGCCGGATGCCATAGGGGTCACGAAATGCCAGCAGTCCGTGGCCGGCAATCAGCGCCACCACCGCGTAGGAGCCCTTCACGCGTTTGTGCACACCGCGCACAGCCGCAAACACATCGGAGGGTTTGAGCGGCAGGCCACGGGTGGTTTTTTCCAGCTCATGCGCGAGCACATTGAGCAGTACCTCGGAATCACTGTCGGTGTTGATATGGCGGTGGTCGGTGTTGAAAAGCTCGGCCTTCAGCACCGCGGCATTGGTCAGGTTGCCGTTGTGCGATAGCACCAGGCCAAAAGGCGCGTTCACATAGAACGGCTGCGCCTCGTCCTCACTGTAGGCATTGCCCGCCGTGGGGTAGCGCACCTGCCCCAGGCCGACCGTGCCGGGAAGCGCGCGCATGTTGCGCGTGCGGAACACGTCGCGCACCATGCCCTTGGCCTTGTGCATGAAGAACTTGCGTCCCTGCTGAGTGACAATGCCGGCCGCGTCCTGGCCACGGTGCTGCAGCAAAAGCAGTCCGTCGTAAATCAGCTGGTTCACTGGGGCGTTGCTGACAACACCAACTATTCCGCACATAAATTTCCGATCATCAAGTCGCCATCAATTACAGGTATTTTGCAAACTGTTCAGGTAGCACCGGCTTCAGGCCCTTGACAGTGGCCGTCAACACTTCCGCGCCCTTGGACTCCTGCCACCAGGCGCTGCTTTTAAAAGCCGTCATGTTGATCACCACCGTCACTGCCAACAAAAGAATCACGCCGCGCACCACGCCAAATGCAGCTCCCAATGTGCGGTCCACCGGCCGCAGGCCGACAGCCTCGACCAGCTTTTTGAACAGCACCGCCAGCAGACCCGCCACAAATACGGCGGCTATGAAAACCAGCACGAAGGCTGCCGCATAACGAATCTTTTCGGACGCCCCCTGCAGCGGCAGCAGCAGGGCCACATCCGGTGCAAACCATTGCGCCAGGTAAAACGACAAGGCCCAACCGAGAACAGAAAGGACTTCGTACACCAATCCCCGCCAAGCGCCGATGATCAGCGACACCACCAACACCCCCAGAAAAGCCAGGTCAGCAATCGCCACAAGTCAGCTGCTTTTACAAGGTCAGGACGGCAGCGGGCAAATCAAGGCTTTTGATCTTGCTGGCAGCCTTGTCTGCATCGGCTTTGGTGGCAAAAGGCCCGACCCGCACGCGAATGCGCTTGCCGTCTTTGGTTTCTGCCACCTGCGTATAAGTCTTGAGCCCCGCGCGTTCCAGCTTCTGCCGCACTTCACGGGCCTTGTCGGCATCAGCGAAAGCGCCAACCTGCACCACCAGTCGCCCTTCGGCCTCATGGGCCGCGGCCTTGGCCGACGGCGCCGCCGCTACCTTGCCGTCGAGCAGGGCCTTGGCGCGTGCAGCTTCATCACTGGCCGGTGGCGCTTTGGCAGCCACCTTGGGTTCTGGTTTGGGCTCTGCTTTGGGTTCCGGCTTTGCTTCTGTCTTGATAGCTGCCGACGCAGGCGCAGCGGGGGCTGCAGCCTTTTTCTCAGTAATTATTTCTTCGCGGGGTGCGAGGCTGGACGGCACTGCCACTTTGTCGCCCGTGCTGGATGACGCACTGGCGGTAGGCGCCTGCGCCACTGCTGGTGCAGGCACGGCCAGGGGCTTGGCCCCGTTTTTAGGCGGTATTTCAATCGGGATGTCCACCGCCACCGGCCGTGGCTGCGTGTCAAACAGTAATGGGAAACCAATCACGCCGGCCAGAACAAGCACCACAGCACCGATCAGGCGGTGCTTGGCACGCTTGCGTATCACTTCCATGCTCTCGGTCTGGGCGCCAGACCCGGCAGCAGCGGCAGAGGCTTGGCTCCGGCGAAAGTTGAAAAACGGCATGTGGGTGACTAGGTATCGGTTGATGAAACATGGCGCTCAGGCGCCGCGTGCGGGGCAAAAAGGCGGGGCAGCCCGTCCTTCAAAACACCCCCCACGGTGTAGAACGATCCGAACACGACAATTCTATCAGCGGGGTCTGCTGCGGCCACTGCGGCCTGCAGGGCCTGCACGGGGTCGGCAAACACGGTGGCGCTCACATCCTTGCGTGTATTCAGGCCTTGCCACCTGGCCATCAAATCAGCGCCGGCTGCCGCGCGGGGCGTTGGCAAATCGGTGAAATACCAGCGGTCAACCAGGGGGTTCACGCGCGCCAGCATCTGCGCCAGGTCCTTGTCGGCCATGGCACCGAACACGCCATGGGTACACGGATAAAAACCCATGGCGTCCAGGTTCTCGGCAAGTGCGGCCACTGAATGCGGGTTGTGCGCCACGTCGAGCACCAGCGTCGGCTGGCCGGAAATGATCTGGAAGCGTCCCGGCAACTCGACCATGCCCAGGCCGTTGCGCACCGCCTGAGCAGTCACCGGCAGCCGGTCGCGCAAGGCGGTCAGCGCAGCCAGCACGCCGGAGGCATTGACCAATTGGTTGGCACCGCGCAGCGCCGGGTAAGCCAGGCCGGCGTACCGGCGGCCACGGCCCGCCCAGGCCCATTGCTGCTTGTCGCCAGAAAAATTGAAATCATGGCCCAGGCGCCACAGGTCGGCACCCACTTCGGCCGCGTGCTTGATCACGCTTTGCGGCGGTACGGGATCGCCCACCACCACCGGTTTGCCGGGCCGCATGATGCCGGCTTTTTCGAAGCCGATGCTTTCCCGGTCGGTGCCCAGCAACTCGGTGTGGTCGATGTCGATGCTGGTGATCAGCGCGCAATCGGCGTCGATGATGTTGACCGAATCCAGCCGGCCACCCACGCCCACCTCCAGGATCACCACGTCCAGCCCGGAAGCCGCCATCAGGCTGAAGATAGCCAACATGGTGAACTCGAAATAGGTCAGCGAAATCTCGCCGCGCAAGGCTTCCACCCGGGCAAAGTGCGGCACCAGCGCGGCGGCAGAAGCCATTTCGCCGCGTATGCGGCAGCGCTCTTCAAAATGCACCAGATGCGGCGAGGTGTAAACGCCGGTGCGGTAACCCGCCTGCTGCAGGATGGCCTCGAGCATTGCGCAGCTCGAGCCCTTGCCGTTGGTGCCGGCCACGGTGATGACCGGGCAATCAAAACGCAGCGCCATGCGGCTTGCCACTTGGCGGACCCGGTCCAGCCCGAGGTCAATCGCGTGGGGGTGCAGTCGCTCACAATGCGTGAGCCAATCGTCCAGGGTAGTGAGCTTGTCCATAGAGGGCTGTATTGTCGCTGCTGGCACCTCACCCGTTCACCCGCGGGAACCGCAGCCCTGCCGTCCACGAGGAAGAATTTGCTATCAAATAAGTAGCTGCTTGCGCCCGCAGGCATTGGGCAAAGTGCCGATTTGATACTTCAATTTATGCCAAAATGGCATCATGATCACTGTTTACGGCATTCCCAACTGCGACACCGTCAAAAAAGCCCGCGCCTGGCTTGCCAGCCGCGGCGTCACTTACACATTCCACGACTTCAAAAAGCAAGGCGTGCCCGCAGAACGGCTGCCCACCTGGCAAAAAGCCGTGGGATGGGAAAAACTACTCAACCGCCAGGGCACCACCTGGCGCAAACTGGAGCCGCAACTGCAGGCTGCAACCACAGACGCTTCCAGCGCCCAGACGCTCATGCTGGCCAATCCCAGCGTGATCAAACGGCCGGTGGTGGACTGGGGGATCGGCATCACCGTCGGGTTCGACGAAGCCGGCTGGACGGCGCGCTTGTAAGCACGAACACAGCTTTACAGGGCTTTACCGAACTTTTGTGCACCAAAACGTGTCTGTTTCATTAAACTTGAAAACTCACTTTTGGACACCCTTGCAGGGTTCGTTCCAGCAGGCTGAAAAAGGAGTCTGAATCATGAAAAAAGCATTGGTTTTATCGACAGTCGCTGCAGCGTCCGGCCTTTTTGCAGCCCATGCATCGGCGATGGACATCCTGGCGCGCGTCATTTCGAGCACACCGGTTGTCCAGCAGGTCAGCGTGCCGCAGCAGGTTTGCACCACGCAGCCCATGATCACCCAGGCCCCTCCTTCGGGTGCCGGCGCCGTGATGGGCGCACTGGCGGGCGGTGCCATGGGCAATGCCATCGGTGACGGTGGAGGCAGGGCCCTGGCCACCATGATCGGTCTCGTGGGTGGTGCCGTGGTCGGCAACAACATCGAAGGCAACCGCAACCAGGTGCAGAACGTGCAACAGTGCGGCACCCAGACTACCTATGAGAACCGCACCACACACTACAACGTGGTTTATGAATACGCGGACAAGCAGTACACAGTGCAAATGCCCAATGACCCCGGCCTTTATGTCCGGCTGCAGGTCACGCCGGTAGGCACCCTGCCGGCACAGCCCACACCCCAGGCCAATGTGCAGCAGGGCTATGTGCAGCCGTCCCAGCCGGTGTATTCGCAACCCGTCTATACGCAGCCCGTCTATTCACAGCCTGTTTACACACAACCGGTGTACGTGCAGCCTGCCGTGGTGGCCTACCCTGGCTATTACCCGCGCCCTTACTACTACCCGCCGGTCGGCGTGTCGCTCAATTTTGGGTACAGCCGCGGGAGCCACGGGCACCGCCACTGGCGCTGAGCCGGGCAAACAAAAAAGGGGCTGAAAAGCCCCTTTTTTTTTGCCCGGCGATTAACCTGCGCACCTCAAACGCAGCCTTTTACAGCGTTGTCTGGATCAGTGCGCCCTTGAAGAGAATCGGCCCGGTGGGCCCACTGCCCGGTGGCACGCCGCCTTTGGGTTCCAGCGTGATGGCCAGCGCGGGCACCTCCCTGACATCCGTGTCGCTGGCGGTGAGCCGGATCACTTTTTCGCTGCCCAGCACACCCAGCGATTTGGGTCCGCCCGCCTGCGGCAGCGCCCACAGCTCGAGCGACTTGTCGGCGCTTTCCTGGAAGCCACCGACGCGCTTGAGCACCAGCCTGTTGTTCTTGGGATCAAAAGTCACCAGCATGGAGGCTGCGGCTTTGTCGTCGGCCAGCACCGCCACATACTGGATTTCAGGCGTGGCCGCGAGCCTGGCACTCAACTCCCGGACCTGGCCATTGAGCTGGGTGTTCAGGTTCACGCCCACCACCACCGCAGCCACTGCCGCCATGGCACCCGCAGCCGAAGCGCCGCGCCACAAGCCCAGGCTGGCCCACCAGCCCCCCGCGCTGGCCCGTGGCGCCTGCCGCGCGGCCTGCATCGCACGCGCCTGCTTGTCCGCCTGCACCAGATTTTCTATGCGCTTCCACACAGCCGGGCTGGGCGCTTCCTGCGGTTGCAGCTCGGTCACCGAAGCCAGCCGGCCTTGCCAGATCAGCGCGGCGGCGCGAACGGAAGCGTGGGTTCGCGCCAGTGCTTCAAACCGGCGGCGCGCGCCACCGCGCAAGGTGCCCAGCGCATAGCTGGCAGCCAGCTGCTCGATCAGCGCGGGATTGCGGGTCAGGTTCATACGCCACCTTCTTCAGAAGTTTCCAGCCGCAAAGGGCCGGAACAAACAAAATCAATCATCGGCTTCATGCGACCGGATTCATGCGAAATGGGCCATGCAGCCGCGCAGTTTCTCGAGCCCGCGCCGTATCCATGTTTTCACGGTTCCCAGCGGCAACTTCAGCTGCTCTGCCAATTCGCCGTGGCTTAAATCACGCAGATAGGCCAGGCTGACCACTTCTCGCTGCTGGTTGTCAAGCTGGCTCAGGCATTGGTGCAAGGCCCAGGCCTGCTCGCCGGCAAGGGCCGTGTCCATCGGGTTGGCGGAATCGCCCTCCAGCGTTTCAGCCATCACATCGTCGAGCTCTTGCGCCGCGTCGGCCCGGTCCGAGGTACGCCGCCGCAGAAAGTCCAGCCCCCGGCTGCGCACAATCAGGCACAGCCAAGCCATGGGCGGCGAGAGTGTTGCCTTGTAATCACCTGCGATACGCCAGATATTGATGAATGCTTCCTGCAGCACATCTTCGGCCCAACTCTTGTTGCCGACCACACGCACAGCCACACCATACAGCTTGGAAGATGTCAATTCGTACAGCGCCCTGAGTGCCGCTTCATCGGCCATCGCCACGCGGTTAATCAGCGCGATCAATTGGGTGTCCGGGCTTTCTGCGTTCATGGCCGTCATTGTCCTGCATCAGTGATACGCCACAAGCAGGCAAATGGATTCAGGTTCCCCGCAGGGCCGGAACGTCACCAGGGTGGCCAGGCACCAAGGATAGGCCCGGGTGACCTAAAATCAATGGTTTTGCAGCTCTTTGCCGTCCGGCTTCCATCCGACTTTGCCCACCACCATGATTACCGACCACATCGCCAATATCAGCGTTTCCACCCAGGCCAGCGTCTATTTCGACGGCAAATGTGTGAGCCACGGCATCACCTTCCCTGACGGCACCAAAAAATCCGTTGGCGTGGTGCTGCCGTCCACCCTGGCTTTCAAGACGGGCGCGCCCGAGATCATGGAATGTGTGGCCGGTTCCTGCGAGTACAAACTGGCCGGCTCCGATGCCTGGCTCAAGTCTTCGCCGGGCGAAAAATTCAGCATACCGGGCAACTCGAGCTTCGACATCCGCGTCACCGAGGCCTATCACTACATCTGCCATTTCGGCTGATCCGCAGGGCAACTTACTCCTAATTTAATAGCTGCTTGCGCATATTCCACGAGGGCCAGAGGCACATTTAATGTCAAACACCATCCTGCAAAACATCCCCGCCGGCCAAAAAGTCGGCATCGCGTTCTCTGGCGGCCTCGACACCAGCGCCGCGCTGTTGTGGATGAAACAGAAGGGCGCCCTGCCCTACGCCTACACCGCCAACCTGGGCCAGCCCGACGAGGCCGACTACGACGAGATCCCGCGCAAGGCCATGGAATACGGCGCCATCAAAGCCCGCCTGATCGACTGCCGCCCACAGCTCGCTGCTGAAGGCATTGCCGCACTGCAGTCTGGCGCATTCCACATCACCACCGCCGGCGTGACCTACTTCAACACCACGCCGCTGGGCCGCGCCGTGACCGGCACCATGCTGGTGTCGGCGATGAAGCAGGACGACGTCAACATCTGGGGCGACGGCAGCACCTACAAGGGCAACGACATCGAGCGTTTTTACCGCTATGGCCTGCTGACAAATCCCGACCTGAAGATCTACAAGCCCTGGCTGGACCAGCTCTTCATTGACGAACTGGGCGGTCGCTCTGAGATGAGCGCGTTCATGACGGCCAACGGCTTTGGCTACAAGATGAGCGCCGAGAAGGCCTACAGCACCGACAGCAACATGCTGGGCGCCACGCACGAAGCCAAAGACCTGGAAAACCTCAACAGCGGCATCAAGATCGTCAACCCCATCATGGGCGTACCGTTCTGGAAAGACGACTGCGCCGTCAAGGCCGAAGAAGTCAGCGTGACCTTTGAAGAAGGCCGCCCTGTGGCACTCAACGGTGTGCACTACCCCGACCTGGTGAGCCTGATCCTCAAGGCCAACGAAATCGGCGGTCGCCACGGCCTGGGCATGAGCGACCAGATCGAAAACCGCATCATTGAAGCGAAGAGCCGCGGCATCTACGAAGCCCCCGGCCTGGCGCTGCTGTTCATCGCCTACGAGCGCCTGGTCACCGGCATCCACAACGAAGACACCATCGAACAGTACCGCGACAACGGCCGCAAGCTGGGCCGTCTGCTGTATCAGGGCCGCTGGTTCGACAGCCAAGCCATCATGCTGCGCGAAACCGCCCAACGCTGGATCGCCAGCGCGATCACCGGCACCGTCACGCTAGAACTGCGCCGCGGTAACGACTACTCGCTGCTGAACACCGAATCGCTGAACCTGACCTACGCACCCGAACGCTTGAGCATGGAAAAGGTGGAAGACGCGCCTTTCTCGCCGCTGGACCGGATTGGTCAACTGACCATGCGCAATCTGGACATCACCGACACGCGCGCCAAGCTGGGCATTTACTCCAATGCCGGAATGCTGGAGCTGGGCAAGGGGGATGATTTCTTGAAGTTGGGCAAGTAAATCAGAACTGACTGATCACCCAACAAAAAGCCCGCCAAGTGAGAGCTTGGCGGGCTTTTTGCTGGCGATTCAATCAGATTTGAGCAGAAACCTAAATCATCGGAATGCAACTGGATTAAAGGTCACTCTTGTCCCGGTTGCAGGGAATACAGAGCATCTGACAATTTTCACCCATACGCGGTGGCAGCCAACTAATCGCCGCCTCCGCCGCACCCCGAGCCGCATCCGCTACCGCTACCGCCATCTCCGTCGCTGCCGCCGCCCGAAGATTCGCTGCCGCCAAACCCATCCGCATCGCCGCTATAGCTGCCGTCGGAAAAGCTTTCGCCGCAATAAGCGCCCGCTGAACCGCCTGCTCCGTCGTCACGGCGCACGCCCTTGCAATCGGCCAGGTAGACAAAGCCGCCGGCTATCGCAAATTTCGCGTCCAACGCAAACAGTAGCGGAAGGCGGCTCGGTTTTTTGGGGTTGATGGACTCCTCGCGACAGGCCCAGAACCAGGTGCGGCGCAGGCCGTCGTTGGTTGATGCCTTGCGGCCCAGCACTTCGGCAGGCACATGGTCAACAAAACGACCGATCACCAGGTCGCACCATTCGCGGTAGGCCGAGGTGTGCAGGATGAATTCATGCCACATGCTGTCGACCACTTGCGACGGCATCGCGACGAAGCGCTTGTTGCTGCGCTGGCAGGCAGTGAAAAACTGGCGCAAACCGCGTTCGACCAGTTCGGCGTCTCGCAGGGTTAGGTGCGGATAGGCATCCACCAGCTTTTGCTTCAGAAAGCGCGGCAGCGGCGCTTCACGCACCAGCCGGCGGCGCTCCGAGGTCGCCCATATTGCGACAAGAGACAGCGGGAAGGCCAATACAAGA
Organism: Polaromonas sp. A23; assembly: GCF_002001015.1. Lineage (GTDB taxonomy): Bacteria > Pseudomonadota > Gammaproteobacteria > Burkholderiales > Burkholderiaceae_C > Polaromonas. The sequence continues at coordinate 220,199 of NZ_MUNO01000045.1, forward strand.
ATGAGCAGCATTGCCCTGTCTGGGTGCAAGCCAGACAACACCGAAACCAGGAACAGGCAACCCCAAAGGATGCCCAGCAACACGGCCGACAAACCTGAATACCGTAGCGCCAGCCGGCGCCACAAAGACATCCGCAGCCCCCGATAGGTCTCGCCCAGCCGCGCCATGTTCAGACCACCACCGGTTCGGGTTCCAGCAAAATGCCGAAACGTTCATACACGCTGGTCTGGATCGCCTTGGCCAAGGTCATGACCTCGCCGCCGGTCACCGGGTTGGCCGGGCCGCCGCGATTGACCAACACCAGGGCCTGCCGCTCATAAACCCCGGCATTGCCAATCGTCTTGCCCTTCCAGCCGCAGGAATCGATGAGCCAGCCTGCCGCCAGCTTGACGGAGCCGTCGTCCAGGTGGTAGTGAACGATCTTGGGTTCGCGCAGGATGATGTCGGCGCACTGCTCGGGCGTGACGGTGGGGTTCTTGAAGAAACTGCCGGCGTTGCCGATCACCTTCGGATCGGGCAGCTTGGCTTTGCGGATTTCGCAGATCCATTCATAAATTTGTAGCGCGTCAGGCACAACGGACGCGAACTGCGCCATCTTTTTCTCGATATCGGCATAACCCAGCACGGCTTTCCAGGCTTTGGGCAGGGCAAAGCGCACACGCGTGATCAGCGCCTTGCCGGCCAGGCCGAGCCCGTTGGGGCCATTGCTGCTGTGTTTGAAAACCGAATCGCGGTAGCCAAAAGCGCACTGCGCTGCATTGAGCGTGAAGCTTTTGCCAGTGGTCAGGTCGATCGCGTCCAGCGAGTCAAAGCGGTCTTGCAGCTCCACGCCGTATGCGCCAATGTTCTGCACCGGCGAGCCCCCCACGGTACCGGGGATCAGTGCCAGGTTTTCCAGCCCGGGGTAGCCGTTGTGCACCGTCCAGCTGACGATGTCGTGCCAGTTTTCACCGGCACCGGCTTCCACAATCCAGGCTTTGGCCGTTTCGCCGGCCAGCTTTTTGCCCTTGATTTCCACCTTGAGCACCAGTGGTTTGACGTCACCGGTGATCACGATGTTGCTGCCGCCGCCCAGCACGAATTTGGGCACCGCCTGCAGGGCGGGATCGGCCAGCACGGCAGCGACATCCTCCTCGCTGGCAATGCGCACCAGCGCAAGCGCCTTGGCCATGATGCCAAAGGTGTTGGAAAACTGGAGGGGAACGTTTTTCTCGACTAACATGACGGGATTGTCTCACCCTGCCATCCCTGCAACGCAACCAGGAAACTGCAAACATGCCCTCTTTTGACACTGTCCTCGAAGCCGATCTGGTGAAGGTCAAAAACGGCGTGGAGAATACCGCCAAGGAAATCGGCACGCGTTTCGACTTCAAGGGCACGGCCGCCGCGATCGAGCTCAAGGACAAGGAAATCACGCTGATCGGCGACAGCGACTTCCAGATCGACCAGATCACCGACATCCTGCGCAACAAGATGACAAAAAGCGCGGTGGATGTTCGCTTCCTCGATGCCGGCAAAGTGGAAAAAATTGGCGGCGACAAGGTCAAGCAGATCGTCAAGGTCCGCAACGGCATAGAGACCGAACAGGCCAAGAAGATCTCGCAGCTCATCAAGGGCAGCAAGGTCAAGGTGCAGGCCTCCATTCAGGGCGATGCGGTGCGCGTCACCGGTGCCAAGCGCGACGACTTGCAAGCCGCCATGGCCATGATCAAAGCGGAGCTGCCTGACATGCCGCTTAGCTTTAACAACTTCAGGGACTAGAGGTTTGGCCCCCACGCTCCCCACTGCGTGTGGTTCGCTGCCCCCCGAGGGGGCGCTGCGCCTGCGGCCCGGCGAAGCCGGTTCCGCGGCCCCGGCTGGCATGGGATGGAGACACCTCACCCTCTTGCTCATCGCGCTGGCGGCCTTTGGTGGCATGGCGCAGGCCCAGAGTGTGGCCCTGGCCGGCACGCTGGGCAACAAGGCGCTGCTGGTGGTCAACGGTGCTGCGCCAAAATCCGTAGCGGTGGGCGAAAAGCACATGGATGTGAAGGTCATCTCCACGTCCGGAGACCAGGCCGTGCTCGAACTCAATGGCAAGCGCCACACCCTGCGCGTCGGGGACGCCCCGGTCAGTGTGGGCGCCGGGGGAGGCACGGGCGGCGAAGCCGGCAAGAGCGGCAAAGGCGGCAACCGCATCGTGTTGACAGCCGGCACCGGCGGCCACTTCGTGACTCCAGGTCAGATCAACGGGCGCGCCGTGCAGTTCGTGGTGGACACGGGCGCCACGAGCATCGCCATGAGCGCGGCCGATGCCGAACGAGCTGGAATCAACTACAAGAGCGGCCAGCCCATCCAGTTGAGCACGGCCAATGGCGTCGCGCCAGGCTTTCGCGTCAAGCTCAATTCCGTGCGTGTGGGTGACGTCGAGGTGTACGACGTTGACGCCGTGGTCATCTCCCAGCCCATGCCCTTCATGCTGCTGGGCAACAGCTTCCTGACGCGTTTTCAGATGGTCCGGGAAAATGACCAAATGACACTGACCAAACGATTCTGAAGGAAAAGCGGCTGTAGCCCTTATTGTGCGGGCATAAGCAGCTACTTAATTCATAGCAGACTGCAATGCAGCTCAGCTCTTCTTTTTGCCCCCCAGCTTCGACTCGGTTCCCTTGAGCAGCTTGATGATGTTCTCCCGATGCCGGAAGATGAGGAAGGCGCTCATGGCGACCAAGGCCAGCGCCACCAGTTTGTCGACATACCAGAACGAACGGTCGCCTATCAGGTAGTACCAGGGCGCAAATATGGCGCAGGCCAGTGCCGCCAGCGACGAATAACGCGAGAAAAAGGCCACGATGATCCAGGTCGCCAACGTAGCCAGGCCCAAAATCCAGTGCACGCCGAAAAGCACACCGGCCGCCGTTGCCACCCCCTTGCCGCCCTTGAAGCCGAAAAACACCGGATACAGATGGCCCATGAACGCCGCCAGCCCAACGGCGGCCAGGGTGCCTTCGCGCAGGCCATAGTCCTTGCCAAACCACATCACCAGTGCCATCGGCACCCAGCCCTTGACACCGTCAAACAGCAGCGTCAGTGCGGCTGCGGCCTTGTTGCCGGAACGAAGCACATTGGTGGCCCCTGGATTTTTACTGCCGTAGCTGCGCGGATCGTTCAAGCCCATCAGCTTGCTAACGATCACCGCAAACGACAGTGAGCCGATCAGGTAGGCCGCAAGCACGGCGAGGACGGGGTAAACGTAGACCATGTGTTCTCCAGTATTTCTTGTTTTAATCGACCAGCGCGCAACTGACCGATTTTGCGCCCAGCAACTCAACGCATACCTGGGGCGACAGCCCGACCAGGTACCCGCGCCTGCCGCCATTGATGGCAATTTTAGGCAGGGCGAGAATGCTTTCCTCGATATACACCGGCATCGCTTTGCGCGTGCCAAAGGGGGAAGTACCGCCGACCAGGTAGCCACTGTGGCGGTTGGCGATTTCCGGCTTGCAGGGTTCGACCGATTTGGCACCGATCTGGCGTGCGAGATTTTTGGTGGAAACCTTGCGGTTACCGTGCATCAACACCAGCAGCGGCTTCGCATCCTGGTCCTGCATGACCAGGGTCTTGACCACGGTGAACGGATCAAAGCCCAGGACCTCGGCGCTGTGCTGCGCCCCACCATGCTCCAGGTACTCGTAGGGGTGCTCGGTGAAAACTACCCCGGCGATCTTCAACATCTGAGTTGCCGGTGTCTCTGACACGTGGTCCTTTTTGCTCACTGCGGTGCTTCCGTTCAAGTGCCAGCGCGGAACCGGCTTTGCCGGGCCGCAGATGGCGCCCCTTGAGGGGAGGCGCCAAAGGCGCTTCGGGGGGAGCCCATATTTACAGCGCGGGATCCCGCGCGTCCCAACGGATCGCATCAATGGCGGCCAGCAACTCGGGTGACAGCTGGGCGCCCCAGGCATCGAGGTTTTCGTCCAGCTGTGCCACTGAAGTCACACCAATGATGGTGCTGGCCACTTGCCACTTGGTGTAGCAAAAAGCCAGTGCAAGCTGCGTGGGTGTAAGGCCATGCTCGCGTGCCAGGGTGTTGTAGCGGCGTGCGGCGGCAAGTGCTTCGGGTCGGCCCCAGCGCTGCTTGCGCACTGACTCGTATTTGGCGATGCGCGCGTTCTGCGGCGCCTGCGGGCCTTCCACGCCCGACTGATCGTATTTGCCGGTCAGCAGGCCAAAGCCCAGCGGCGAATAAGCCAGCAGTGACACACCGAGCCGGTGCATGGTTTCATCCAGCCCGTTTTCCACCGTGCGGTTCACCAGGCAAAACGGGTTTTGCACCGTCGCCACTTTGGGCAGGCCATATTGCTCTGCCAGGCGCACAAACTCGTGCACCCCGTAAGGCGTTTCATTGGACAGACCGATCGCGCGGATCTTGCCGGCCTTCACCAGGCCACCCAAGGCTTCCAGCTGCTGATGGATGGAGCTGACCGGCTTGTCTTTTGCGGGGTCGAAATACAGCATGCCGAACGCCGGCACATGGCGCGCCGGCCAATGAATCTGGTAAAGGTCAATGACGTCGGTCTGGAGGCGTTTGAGGCTGTCCTCGCAGGCCTGCACGATGTCCTGCTGCGTCAAGTCGGGGCTGCCGTTGCGCACCCAGGCCATGCCGCGCGCCGGGCCGGCGACCTTGGTAGCCACCACCAGCTTGCCTCGTACGCCTGGGCGTTTGGCAAACCAGTTGCCGATGATGGTTTCGGTAGCACCAAAGGTTTCTGCCTTGGCCGGCACCGAATACATTTCCGCCGTGTCGAGAAAATTGACGCCGCGCTCGAGGGAACGGTCAAGAATTGAATGCGCTGTGGCTTCATCCACCTGTTCGCCGAAAGTCATGGTGCCCAGGCAAACCGGGGTGACTTGCAGGTCGCTGCTGCCTAGCTGAATTTTTTGCATTGAAATGGAAAGTGAAAGGGCCGGAAAGAATGCCGCGGCTAGTTTAAGGGGTCGCCGGCATCGCCGCTGGCGGGCAGGATCTCGGGCGATTCGCTTACAAATGCATACCTGATGACCCCCTACCATTCACACACAAAAGCTTTAATCCTTTTTCGCCAATTTTTCGACAATAACTTCTCCAGGAGCTTCCATGAAATTAGTACTCACTTCCCTGACTTGTGCCGCTCTCTTCCTGAGCGGCTGTGCCAACATGAGCGAAACCCAGCAAGGCACCGCAAAGGGTGCGGGCATAGGCGCTGTCGCTGGCGCCGTGATCGGTGCGGCCACCGGCGGCTCCAAAGGTGCGGCAACAGGCGCGGTATTGGGTGGTGCAGTGGGTGCAGGCGGCGGATACTTGTGGTCCAAGCGCATGCAGGACCAGAAGGCTGCCATGGAACGGGCCACAGTCGGCACCGGCGTTGCTGTCAGCCAAACCGCGGACAACCGCCTGAAGCTCGACATTCCTTCGGACATCTCGTTCGCCACCGGCCGTTCTGACGTCAGTTCCAGCTTCGGTCCCATCCTGAACCAGTTTGCGACCAGCCTGAATCAGAACCCGGTCACCACAGTCACCATCATTGGCCACACTGACAACACCGGTAGCGATGCCGTCAACAACCCGTTGTCTGTCGACCGCGCCAACAGCACGCGCAACTATCTGGTGGCACGCGGCGTTTCGGGGAATCGCGTTGCCACCGACGGCCGCGGAGAGCGCGAGCCCGTCGCCGACAACAACACCAGCCAGGGTCGCGCCAAAAACCGCCGCGTTGAAATTTATGTGGCCGAGCCGGTACAAGCCACTGCCAGGTAACTGATTCCCCCTATCGACGCTCACTTCGTGTAGCGCCTTTTCCCCTCCGGGGATGGCGCCTGCAGGCCGGCAAAGCCGGACCTGCGGCCCCTGCTGATAAAGAGAAAAAGCACCCCTCGGGGTGCTTTTTCTTTGTGCGCATGCGCTCAACCGGCCTGTCGGAACCGCTCCTCCTCTTGCAGCCTGAGCACACGTCGCTGCACCTTGCCGGTGGTGGTCATCGGCAGCGCGTCAATGAATTCGATCTCCTTGGGGTACTCGTAGGGTGCCAGCAGGCCCTTGACGTGGGCTTGCAGCTCGGCCATGAGTTTGACATCAAATTCGGCCTCAGCCCCCGTCTTTCGTGCGCGAGCAGCTACAAAATCAGGAGCAAGCACGATGTAGGCCTTGACCACGGCGCCGCGCTCACGGTCGGGTTTGGGCACCACCGCTGCATTGGCCACCGCCGGGTGCTTGACCAGGCAGTTCTCGATTTCGCCGGGGCCGATGCGGTAACCCGCCGCCTTGAACACATCGTCGGCCCGGCCCTGGTACCAGAGGTAACCATCTTCATCGCGGCTGGCCATGTCTCCCGTGCGGCACCAGTCGCCGGTGAACTTGCCCCGGGTTGCGGCTTCTTTTTTCCAATAGCCGAGGAAGAAAATCGGATCGGCATCGCCGTGCACGTCAAAGCGATTCACCGCCACGTCGCCAGGCACGCCAACCGCGCACTCCTTGCCGTCTTCGTCAATCACCGCCACCCGATGGCCCGGGTAGCCCTTGCCCATGCTGCCGGGCCGGGCCGGCCAGAACGCAGAGCAATTTCCCACCACATAGTTGATCTCGGTCTGGCCGAACATTTCGTTGACGGTGACACCCAGCTCGTCGCGGCAATAGGCAAACACCGCATCACCCACGGCCTCGCCCGCGCTCATCATGGCCTGCAGCTTGAGCTTGAACTGTCGGCGCGGCTGCGGGTAGGCCTTCATCATGGCTTTCAGCGCGGTGGGAAACAGGAAGGTATGCGTCACGCCCTGTTCGGCCATCAGGCTGAAAGCCAGCTCGGGGCTGAAGCGCCCGTTGAAGGCCACGATGGGGCGCCCAAAGTACAGCGTGGGCAACAAGGCGTCCATCAGCCCGCCCGTCCATGCCCAGTCCGCCGGGCTCCAGAAAACTGCTTCGGACTTTGCATTCGTTTTGCCGTCAAAACCAAACCAGTTCTGGCTGCAGACAAAACCCGGCAGGTTGCCAATCAGCGCACGGTGCGCCAGCAACGCCCCCTTGGGCGGGCCCGTCGTGCCGCTGGTGTAGATCAGGATGGCTGCGTCGTCCGCCTTGGTTTTCACCGCGGTAAACACCCGCTGCTGTCCGGCCAGTGCCGTTTCATAGTCAACATCACCCTGGCCTGCAGCCGCGCCCGCCGCAATCACCGTGCGCAGCGCCGGGCAGCTCTGGCGAATGGCCTTGAGGCTGGCAATGGAGCTCTCATCACAAATGGCCAGCACTGCCTCGCTGTCCTGCAGCCGGTACTCCAGCGCCTCTGGCCCGAACAGCATGGACAGCGGCATCGCCACCGCCCCCATCTGGAACACCGCCATGTAGGCCACGGCGGTTTCAAAACGCTGGGGCATCACAATCGCCACGCGGTCGCCGCGCTGCACGCCCATCTGCACCAGCACATGGCTCAGGGCGTCGGCAGCCTGCTGCAGCTCGAAATAGGTATAGAAAGTGCCTTTCGCCCTTGATTGGTGGGCGCGGATAGCTACTCTTTTGATAGCGCCTTTACCTGCATCGGCTTCTGCCCAACGCCGGCAGCAGACCTCAGCGATGTTGAAGTACTCGTCAACCTGCCAACGAAAACCCGTGTGCAGGTCAGCGTAATGATCGGGTGTGGACGTGGAGGCCATGTCCCTGTCTTGACTGCGCTTCAAATCGAGTCTCCTTATGATGAGGATCAATGTACAAAGAAAAACGCCCTTCCCGCAGCGAGTTTGTCCCAATACGCGGTATCAATTACCACACGCTTCACTGGGGCGAAGCCAACAGCAACCTGACACCGCTGGTGTTAGTGCATGGCTGGATGGACGTTGCCGCCTCTTACCAGTTTGCGGTTGATGCCCTGTCCGACGCCTTTGTGCAGGGCCGCAGCATCATCGCGCCCGACTGGCGCGGTTATGGAAAAACCGGCGCCAACGGTGCCGACAATTTCTGGTTTCCCGATTACCTGGCCGACCTGGATTTCCTGCTCGACCACTACGCGCCCGGCCGGCCCGTCGACCTGGTCGGCCACAGCATGGGCGGCAATGTCGCCATGCTGTATGCCGGCTCGCGGCCCGAGCGCATCCGCAAGCTGATCAACCTCGAAGGCTTCGGCATGCCCGCCACGCGGCCCAGCCAGGCGCCCGGCCGTTATGCCAAGTGGATGGACGAGCTCAAAAGCCTGCACCGCGGCGAAATGGCGCTCAAACCCTACAACGACGTGGACGGCGTGGCCCGCCGACTGATGCGCACCAACCCGCGGCTGACGCAAGACAAAGCTGACTGGCTGGCCCGCCACTGGGCCGCGCCCGACGCCCAGGGCCAGTGGAACATCCTGGGCGACGCCGCCCACAAGATCACCAACGCCCAGCTTTACCGTGTGGACGAGGTGCTGGAGATCTACCAGCGCATCAGTGCCCCCACGCTGGCCGTCGAGGCGTCCGATGATTCCCTGGGCAAGTGGTGGGATGGCAAATACACGCTGGCCCAGTACCACGAGCGCTTGCAATCGGTGCCGCAAGCCACCACCGCGGTGGTGCAGGATGCTGGCCACATGCTGCATCACGACCAGCCAGAGCAGCTCGCCCGCCTGATCGAGGATTTCCTGGCTTAACAGGCTTTAAGTTCGGTAACGCACACTCAAGGCACCGCTTCTCAGGCACACTCGGTCCTTTATTGCGCTTGGCGCGGGGATATCCATGACCGAGCCAGCTTCCGACAATCAGGAAAACTTCCGCCGCGTCCTGACGCGCAACGTCAGCCTGCCGCTGGGCGTGGGCGCACTCAGCGCCGCAGTTTTCGTCTCACTCATCTTCTATCTCCTGTCCGCCCTGGGCGGGGTCGAGCTGACGGAACGGGCAATCAGCAACGCCAACCAGGTCGCCAAACTGGGCGCCGACATGGAAGCCAGCATGTACGGCTTCCTGGTCACCGGTGAAGAGCCCCTGCTGCAGCCTTTTGAGATCGGCAAGCCACGCATTGCGGCCGAAACCGCCACGCTGGCCGAGCTGGTCCGGAACAACCAGTCCCAGGTCAGCCGGCTCAGGCGCATTGCTGCGCTGCAGACGCAGTGGAACGAGTTTGCACAAACCATCGTCGACCTCAGGCGAAAAGACCTCGACTACCAGGCGCCGGTTCGTTCTGCAGGCGGAAAAAGCCTGACCGATGAAATCCGGCGCGAGTTCGCCGAGTTCATCAGCATCGAAGAGCGCCTGCTGCAGGAGCGCAACGCCCAGGCCAGGAACAACACCACCTGGGGCATGGCGGCTTACCTGCTGTTCAGCCTGGGGCTGAGCGGCCTGCTGGCAGCACTTGGCCACCGCGAACTGCAGCGCCTGTCGGACTCCTATGTAGAAGCAGAGCGCAAACAGGCGGCCACCGCGCTGCTGCTGGACCAACAGCTTTGGCTGCGCACCGGGCAGCGGCAGCTGGCCGAGCACACCATCGGCCAGCAGGCCCTGGAGTCATTGGGCCGCAGCGTGCTCGAGTTCATTGCGCGCTACCTTGATGCGGCAGTGGCCGCTCTCTACGTTCGGGAAGACAACGGCAACCTGCGGCGCGTCGCCGCCTACGGCTTCAGTGCCAATAGCGAAAGTACGGCACAGGCGTTTTACAGCGCAGAGGGCCTGGTCGGTCAGGCGGCGCTTGAAAACCGCGTGCTGCAACTCGACGACCTGCCCGACGGTTACCTGAAGGTCACCTCGGGCCTGGGCCGGGGCTCGCCCCGCCACGTGCTGGTGGTGCCGGTGCATAACGACGGACAGGTCAATGGCGTGGTGGAGCTCGGTTTTCTGCGTGCGCTCGGCGCGCGGGACCTGGAGTTCGTCAACATGATTGCCAACAACATCGGCAACTCCATCCACGCCGCCCTCTACCGCCGGCGGCTGCAAGACGTGCTGGCAGAAAGCCAGCAGCTCAACGAAGGCCTTCAGTCACAACAGGAAGAGCTGCGCACCGTCAATGAAGAGTTGGAAGAAAAGTCGCGCGTACTCAAGGAGTACCAGATCAACCTGGAGAACCAGCAGGCCGAGCTGGAACAAACCAACGAGCAGCTGTCCGAAGTGGCCCTGTCGCTGGACCAGAAAAATGGCGCGCTCAACCAGGCGCAGACCCTGCTGGAAGAGCGCGCTGAAGAACTCAGCCGCGCCAGCCGCTACAAGTCGGAGTTCCTGGCGAACATGTCGCATGAACTGCGCACCCCGCTCAACAGCTCGCTGATCCTGGCCAAGTTGCTGGCCGACAACCCCAAGGGCAACCTCAACGAAGAGCAGGTCCGGTTTTCGCAATCGATCTACTCCGCCGGTAACGACCTGCTGAACCTGATCAACGACATTCTCGACATCTCCAAGGTCGAGGCCGGAAAGCTCGAGCTGACCCCTGAAGACATCGTTCTGGCCCATCTGGTGAGTTCGCTCAAGAGCACCTTTGAGCCCATGGCCAACCAGAAGCAATTGCAGTTCGAGATCAGCATCAGCCACGGTACACCCGTCACGCTGGTGACCGACCGTCAGCGCGTGGAGCAGATCCTGAAAAACCTGCTGTCGAACGCGATCAAGTTCACCGACGCAGGCAAGGTCAGCCTCACCGTATCGCAGCACCCCAATGGCCAGATTGCGTTTGCCGTGCAGGACTCGGGCATCGGCATTCGCCCGGACCAGCAAGGCATTATTTTCGACGCCTTCCACCAGGCCGACGGCACCACCAGCCGCCGCTACGGCGGCACCGGCCTGGGCCTGTCGATCTCGCGCGACCTCAGCGGCCTGCTCGGCGGCGCCATCACACTGGAGAGTCGCGAAGGAAAAGGCAGCTGCTTCACGCTGCTGCTTCCTACCGGCTGGACGCCCGCCCAACAGCCACCAGCCGCCCCGATGGCACCCGCGCAGGTGCAGGTGCCCGCCACAACCCTTGCAACCGTCAAAGCGGCGGCCCCGGAAACAGCGGTGCATGTGCCAGTGTTCCCCGACGACAGGCACAAGCCGCTGGCCACCCGGCTGGTGCTGGTGATCGAGGACGACCCTGCTTTTGCGCAAATCCTGTACGACCTGGCCCATGAGCTGGGTTACGACTGCCTCGTCGCGCACGGTGCGGCGCATGCCATTGAACTGGCTACCCAATTTTTGCCGGCCGCGATTCTGCTCGACATGGGCCTGCCCGACCGCAACGGCCTGTCGGTGTTGGAACAGCTCAAGCGCAACCCGCTGACCCGCCATATGCCGGTGCATGTGGTGTCGGGTGAAGAGCCCCGCGAGCCCGCCCTGCAGATGGGCGCCATCGGGTACACCATCAAGCCCACCACGCGCGAGCAACTCAAGGCGGTATTCAAAAAGCTCGAAGACAAGCTCACGCAGAAGGTCAAGCGTGTGCTGCTGGTGGAAGACGATGCCTTGCAGCGCGCCAGCGTGACCAGCCTGATTGGTGACGACGATGTTGAAATCACCGCCGTGGAAACCGGCGCCAAGGCATTGGCCTTGCTGGCCAACACGATATTTGACTGCATGATCATTGACCTGAAGCTGCCCGACATCCAGGGCTATGAGTTGCTGCAGCGCATGGCCACCAGCGACATCACTTCTTTTCCACCGGTGATTGTCTACACCGGACGCAACCTGACCCGCCAGGAGGAAGCCGACCTGCTGCAGTACTCGCGCTCCATCATCATCAAGGGCGCGCGCTCGCCCGAGCGCCTGCTCGATGAAGTCACCCTCTTTCTGCATCGGGTAGAGGCAGACCTGTCGGCAGAGCGTCAACTCATACTCAAGGCCACACGGGGCCGTGACCGGGTGTTTGAAGGCCGGAAAATCCTGCTGGTGGACGACGACGTACGCAACATCTTCGCGCTCACCAGCGCGCTTGAGCAAAAAGGCATGCTGGTCGAAATCGGCCGCAACGGCTTTGAGGCCATCAGCAAACTCAATGATGTAGAGAACATCGACCTGGTGCTGATGGACGTCATGATGCCCGGCATGGACGGCCTGGAAGCCACGCGCCGCATCCGCCAGGACCCGCGCTTCCAGAAGTTGCCCATCATTGCCGTCACCGCCAAGGCCATGAAGGACGACCAGGAGCAATGCATCAAGGCGGGCACCAACGACTACCTCGCCAAGCCGATTGACCTGGACCGCCTGTTCTCGCTGCTCCGCGTCTGGATGCCGAACGTGGAGCGGGTCTAGTGTTCTGTGCCGCAAATAAGGTGATGAAATGAAATTGTCCAGTCAGCTGTCAGGCAAGGCGCGAGGAGGCGACATAGCCGTAGCTATGGCAACGACGAGTAACGCCGCATGGCGGCTGAATGGGCGATTTCATATCGCCTTTATTTGCGGGACAGGACACTAGCCATGCCCAGAAGAAACGCCCCGGCCTTACAAGCGCGGGGTGCGCCGGCCCATTCGCGAGCCAGCGTCAGCGAGACAGAACTGAAGCTGCTGATGGAGGCAATTTACTTCAAGTACAGCTACGACTTCCGGGACTATTCCGGCGCATCACAAAAGCGCCGCCTTCTGCAGGCCATGGCCCATTTTGAATGCCCAACCATGGAGGCCATGCAGGCCCTGGTGCTGAAGGACGCCACGCTTTTCATGGAGTTGCTGCAGTACCTGACAATTCCGGTCAGCGAAATGTTTCGGGACCCGGCTTTCTTTCTCACCTTGCGCCAGCAGGTGCTGCCAGTGCTGCAGACCTACCCTTCGCTCAAGATCTGGATTGCCGGCTGCAGTACGGGCGAAGAGGTGTATTCGCTGGCCATCCTGCTGCGGGAAGAAGGCCTGCTCGAGCGCTCGCTGATCTACGCCACAGACATCAACCCGCTGTCGCTGGACAAAGCCAGGCGGGGCATTTTTCCGCTGGGCAGCATCAAGAGCCACACAGCCAACTATCAGCAGGCCGGTGGAGAACGGGCTTTTTCCGACTACTACACCGCGGCCTACGACGCTGCCATTTTCGACCCCTCGCTGTGCGCGAACGTGATTTTTTCCGACCACAGCCTGGCGACGGACAGCGTGTTTTCCGAAATGCAGCTCGTGCTTTGCCGCAACGTCCTGATTTACTTCAACAAGACGCTGCAGAACCGCGCCCTCGGCCTGTTTCACGAATCGCTGGGCCACCGCGGCTTCATGGCGCTGGGCAGCAAGGAAAGCATCGAATTTTCTGCGTTCAACATGCATTTCGAATCGCTGGACAAACCCGCCCGCATATTCCGCAAACTCACGGCGCCACCGGCCCAGGTTTCATGAAATCGGCGGCACAAAAACAGGCCATAGAAGCGGTCGTCATCGGCGCATCCGCCGGGGGCGTGCATGCCCTGCTGGTCGTGCTGGCAAATCTGCCGCCCAGCTTCCGGCTGCCCCTGCTAGTGGCGGTGCACCTGCCCGATGACCGCGAGAGCCAGCTGGCCGGGATCTTTCAGCATCGGCTGCCGATTGCAGTACGCGAAGCGGCCGACAAGGAAGGCATTGCGCCGGCGACCTTGTACTTTGCCTGCCCCGGCTACCACCTCTCGGTGGAAATGGACCGGACTTTTTCCCTGAGCTGCGAAGCACCCGTCAACTATTCACGTCCTTCGATCGACATCCTGATGGAATCGGCTGCTGAGGCCTATGGCGCAACCTTGGCGGGCATTTTGTTGACGGGGGCGAACCGTGACGGAGCGGCAGGCATGGCACGGATTCATCAGCAGGGCGGAATCACCATCGTGCAGGACCCCGCCGAAGCCGAGGCCAGAATGATGCCTGATGCTGCCATTCGCAAATCTCCCCCCGATTTTGTTTTGCCGCTGGACGGCATTCGCAACCTGCTGCTCGAGCTGGGTCACACCCATGCCGGGTAAGCACACTTTCACACCCTGTTTGTGCGACAGCGTACAGACAGCCACAGCGATTCACCCGCACCCTTTTGGCAGGAAACCTCTATGCCCCCTTTCACCGCCATGTTTACAGCCATGTTCACTGCCACTTTCACAACCCTCTCTGCCGTCCTGAGCGCCCAGCTCCCATGACCATGGTCAACCTTGAACCAGGCGCACCTCACACACCGCCTGAGGTCAGCCGTTTCCCGGAGTGGCGGCCGCACCCATCCGCCGCCGGCGGAAGGCAGCGCCTGCCCGAAGAAGAAACCACACGGATTCTGATCGTCGATGACCTGCCCGAAAACCTGCTGGCACTGAACGCCCTGATTCGCCATACAGACAGGACTATTTTCCAGGCAACACACGGGGAAGAGGCGCTGGACCTGCTGCTGGAGCACGACTTTGCATTGGCCATTCTGGACGTGCAGATGCCCGGCATGAACGGGTTCGAACTGGCTGAACTGATGCGCAGCACTGAAAAAACGCGCCAGGTACCGATTATTTTTGTCACCGCTGCCGGCAAGGAATCCAATTACGCCTTCAAGGGCTACGAGACCGGCGCGGTCGACTTCCTGTACAAGCCGCTGGACATGGAGGCCGTCAAGAGCAAGGTCAATGTTTTTGTGGATCTGCACCGCCAGCGCAGCGAGAGCCGCCGGCAGGTACAGGCACTGGAGGCAAGCCGGCAGGAGCAGGAAGTGTTGCTGCAGCAACTGCGCACCACGCAGGGCGAGTTACAGGCATCGATTCGCTCGCGCGATGATTTCATGTCCATGGTGGCGCATGAGCTGCGCACGCCGCTCAACACCCTTTTCCTCGAGGCGCAATTGCGCAAGATGCAGCTGGACCGCGGGCGTGCCGACATTTTCGACACCGCCTACCTGCAGGCCATGGTGGCGCGCGACAAGCGCCAGGTCGAGGCCATGATGCGCCTCATCGATGACATGATGGACGCTTCGCGCATACGCAGTAACCAGCTCTCCATACGGCCCGGCCCGGTGGAACTCTCGTCTTTTCTGGCGCGTGTGGTGGACAACCTGTCCAACCAGGCCCTGGCCGCCGGCAGCGCCATCACGCTGGATGCCGGCAAGCCGGTCACCGCGCTGTGGGACGAGTTCCGCATCGAGCAGGTGGTGGTCAACCTGCTGACCAATGCCCTGCGTTATGGCGCAGGCAAGCCGGTGCAAGTCAGCCTGAGCCTGTCGTCGCACGGCGCCTGCATTTCCGTGCGAGACCAGGGCCGGGGCATTTCCGAAGCGGACCAGCAGCGCATTTTTGAACAGTTCGAGCGCATTGCCAGTGACGACGGCACCGGCGGCCTGGGTCTGGGCCTGTACATCACGCGCCAATTGGTGGAGGCCCACGGCGGCACCATCGACGTAAAAAGCCGTCCGGGCGAGGGCTCCGTCTTCACGGTCACCCTGCCCCTGAACCCACCGGCAACGCCCGCCCCCTGAGTCGGGTCCGGACGGGCCCATCCGGCCCACAGGGCCTTCTGGAAGAGCCGCGCCCCGGAGCATGAGAAAATAGCGGGTTGATCCCCCAGACAAGACAGGACCCCTCTCATGGAAGCAGAACACATCAACACCATCGGCAACCAGCTGGCCGATCTGAGCAACCGCGTTAACGAACTTCGGGGGTATCTTTGACTACCCTGCCAAAGAACGTAAATTAAGCGAAGTCAACGCCGCACTCGAAGACCCGAAAGTCTGGGACAACCCCAAACGCGCGCAGGAACTCGGCAAGGAAAAGAAATCCCTGGAAGACGTCGTCCATGTGATTGACCGCCTGTCCCAGGAACTGGCCGACAACGTCGAGCTGTTCGAAATGTCGAAAGCCGAAGGCGACGAAGCCGGCATGCAGTCCATCGAGGCCGAGGCCGCCGTGGTTGCGGGCGAGGTCGAAAAAATGGAATTCCGCCGGATGTTCAACAACCCGGCCGATCCGCTGAACGCCTTTCTGGACATCCAGGCCGGAGCCGGCGGCACCGAAGCCTGCGACTGGGCCAGCATGCTGCTGCGCCAGTACCTCAAATACGCCGAGCGCAAGGGCTTCAAGACGCAGATCGAAGACGAAACCGCGGGCGACACCGCAGGCATCAAGGGCGCGACCATCAAGATCGAGGGCGAATACGCTTTTGGCCTGCTGCGCACTGAAACCGGCGTGCACCGACTGGTGCGCAAGTCGCCTTTTGATTCGTCCGGCGGGCGCCACACCTCGTTCGCCTCGGTGTTTGTGTACCCCGAGATCGACGACTCGATCGAGATCGACATCAACCCTTCCGACGTGCGCACCGACACCTTCCGCGCCAGCGGCGCCGGCGGCCAGCACATCAACAAGACCGACTCGGCCGTGCGCCTGACGCACATCCCGACCGGCATTGTGGTGCAGTGCCAGGACGGCCGCAGCCAGCACAGCAACCGCGACGTGGCGTGGAAACGCCTGCGGTCACGGCTGTACGACTTCGAGCTGAGGAAGCAACAGGAAGCCCAGCAGAAGCTGGAAGACACCAAGACCGACGTCGGCTGGGGCCACCAGATCCGCAGCTACGTGCTCGACCAAAGCCGTATCAAGGACCTGCGCACCAACTACGAAACCTCGGCCACCCAGAAGGTGCTCGACGGCGACCTTGACCCGTTTATCGAAGCTTCATTGAAACAAGGCGTGTAAGCGCAACAACCGGGCACTGTATGAACTGGACTCTGAATTTGACCTGCGCAGTGGCGTGTTCCCTCTTGCTGGGATGCGGGCTTCCTCCACAACAAACCTCGTCTTCGGCAAATGCTGCTGCAGCGACCATTGAAAACATCGATCAGGCCTGGAAGGCTGCGGAAGTTCAAAACGCCGATCCGAAAGCTCAAGCCTATGCCAGGCAATGGGCATTTGGGAGTTCCAACATATGGAACGACAACGGCGTGCGGAAAGTAGTCGTCATGCCCCATGAAAGAGCCATTCTGGAGTGCGTCACCGCCGTGTTCCCGACGCCGACATCAGCCAAACTGGTGTTTGCACTCGACGAGAAGGGACAAGTGACACGGGCGTTCTCCGATCAAACTGGATATTCGGCGGAATGCATTCAGAGCAAGCTGGTCGGGCACCGCATCCCTCCTCCTCCAACCGCTCCTTTTTACCTTTGCACGCAGTACCAGAAACGGGGAGAGTCAGGCAGCACGACAACGAGCTGCGGCCCGCGTCCAAGCCCGGTTGCCTGTGAAAGCAAGGGCACAACCACAACCTGTACGACGCGGCGCTGATGCTTCCCAACCTGCTACGGCCCAGACCAATCACCCGAAAGTAAACCAATGTTGTCCAGAGAAGGTAATTCACCCACCATCCACCGTGCAGATTACGTTGCACCCGCTTACTGGATCGACACCGTCGAACTGTGTTTTGACCTGGACCCGGCCAAAACGCGCGTGCTCAACAAAATGACGCTGCGCCGCAATGCAGACGTACCGCCCCAGCCCCTCAAGCTTCATGGCGAAGAATTGAACCTGGCACGCGTGCTGGTCAACGGCCAGGGCACCTCCTTCAAGATGGAAGGCGAGCTGCTGGTGCTGGAAAACCTGCCCGAAGGCACCGAGTCTTTTGACCTGGAAATTTTCACCACCTGTTTCCCGGTGAAAAACACCAAGCTGATGGGCCTGTACGTCAGCAACGACTCTTTCTTCACCCAGTGCGAGGCCGAAGGCTTCAGGCGCATCACCTATTTTCTGGACCGCCCCGATGTGATGGCCAGCTATACGGTGACCCTGCGCGCCGACAAAGCCAAATACCCAGTGCTGCTATCCAACGGCAACCTGGTCGAGCAAGGTGAACTGGCTGAAGGCCGCCACTTTGCCAAATGGGTGGATCCGCACAAGAAGCCTGCCTACCTGTTTGCACTGGTGGCCGGCCAGCTGGTGGCGCGCGAGCAGCGCATCACCTCGCGCGCCGGCAAAAACCATTTGCTGCAGGTTTATGTGCGCCCGGGCGACCTGGACAAGACCGAACACGCGATGAACTCGCTGATGCATTCGGTCGCCTGGGACGAAGCCCGCTTCGGCCTGAGCCTGGACCTGGAACGCTTCATGATTGTTGCCACGAGCGACTTCAACATGGGCGCCATGGAAAACAAGGGCCTGAACATTTTCAACACCAAGTACGTGCTGGCGAATCAGGCCACGGCCACGGACACCGACTACTCGAACATCGAAAGCGTGGTCGGCCACGAGTACTTCCACAACTGGACCGGCAACCGCATCACCTGCCGCGACTGGTTTCAGCTCAGCCTCAAGGAAGGCCTGACTGTTTTCCGCGATCAAGAGTTTTCACAAGACCTGTGCGGCGAGGCCTCGGCCCGCGCCGTCAAGCGCATTGAAGACGTGCGTGTGCTGCGCACCGCGCAATTCCCCGAAGACGCCGGCCCCATGGCACACCCGGTGCGCCCCGACAGCTACATTGAAATCAGCAACTTCTACACCGTCACCATCTACGAAAAAGGTGCGGAAGTGGTGCGCATGATGCAGACGCTTGTTGGCCGTGATGGGTTTGCCAAAGGCATGAAGCTCTACTTCGAGCGGCACGACGGCCAGGCCGTCACCTGCGACGACTTCGCGCAGGCGATTGCCGATGCCAACCCGGCCTCTGACCTGGCGCGCCTGCTGCCGCAGTTCAAGCGCTGGTACAGCCAGGCCGGCACGCCGCGCGTGCACGCCGAAGGCGTGTACGACGCCGTTGCGCGCAGCTACACCCTCACGCTCACGCAAAGCTGCCCGCCCACGACTGGCCAGCCGACCAAGGAACCGTTTGTCATACCGGTGGGCCTGGGCCTTCTAGGCACCAGCGGCAAAGACCTGCCACTGCAGCTGGAAGGTGAAGCCGCTCCCATGGCCACGCCGCGCACCTTTGTGCTGACGCAAGCCAGCGAAACCCTGCGCTTCGTCAATGTCGATGTGGAACCCGTGCCTTCCATCCTGCGCGGCTTCACCGCGCCGGTGGTGCTGGAGTTTGACTACAGCGACGCCCAGTTGCTGCATCTGCTGGCAAACGACAGCGACCCCTTCAACCGCTGGGAAGCGGGGCAACGCCTGGCGGTGCGAAGCGCTATTAAATCAATAGCTGGTGACGCAGGCGCCACAAGGGCAAACCCGCTAAATGATGCCTATATCTGGGCGATGCGCAACGTTTTGCACCACCCGGGGCTGGACGCCGCCTTCAAGGAGCTGGTACTGACCTTGCCTTCGGAAACCTACATTGCCGAGCAACTGGCCGTGGTCGACCCGCAGCAAATTCATGCGGTGCGCGAAGCCATGCGCCTTCAGCTGGCCACCGCGCTGCAGGCCGACTGGGAAGCCGCCTACGACACCAACCACGACACCGGCGCCTACACACCCGACCCGTTGTCTTCAGGCCGCCGCGCCCTGGCCGGCATGGCGCTGACCCAGCTGTGTATCGCTGCAGTCGCGAGCGGCGATGCAGTCTGGCCCGGCAAAACCCTGCAGCGCTTCAAAGATGCCGGCAACATGACCGACCGCTTCAACGCGCTGGCGGCCCTGGTGTCCAGTGGCCACCCACTGGCCACCAAAGCCTTGCAGCGCTTTCACGCCATGTTCAAGGACGAGGCGCTGGTAATCGACAAATGGTTCAGCCTGCAGGCCAGCGCGCCGGACCGCGGCGGCAACATCCTGCCGGCCGTCAAGCAACTCATGAAACACCACGACTTCAGCCTGCGCAACCCCAACCGCGCGCGCAGTGTCGTCAGCACCTACTGCCAGGGCAACCCGGCAGGCTTTCATCGTGCAGACGCGGCCGGCTACGTCTTCTGGAGCGAACGCGTGATCGAGCTCGACGCCATGAACCCTCAAGTGGCGGCGCGCCTGGCACGCGCGTTGGACCGCTGGAGCAAGCTGGCCGAGCCTTACCGCAGCGCAGCTCGCGAAGCGATAGCCCGCGTGGCCGCTCGCACTGATCTCAGCAAGGACACCCACGAAGTCGTCACGCGCGCTTTAGCCGACTAACAAGGAACCCTCATGTCCCAAAAAATCTCCCTCACCCGTTACCTCGTTGAACAACAACGCATCGACGGCCACATCCCCGCGCAGTTGCGTCTGTTGCTTGAAGTGGTGGCCCGTGCCTGCAAAAGCATCAGCCAGGCCGTCAACAAAGGCGCGCTGGGCAGCGTGATGGGCAGCGCCGAGAGCGAGAACGTTCAAGGCGAGATCCAGAAAAAACTCGACATCATCGCCAATGAAGTGCTGATCGAAGCCAATGAATGGGGCGGCCACCTGGCCGGCATGGCGTCTGAAGAAATGGACAGCATTTATGTGGTGCCCAACCGCTACCCGCAGGGCGAATACCTGCTGCTGTTTGACCCCCTCGACGGCTCCAGCAACATCGACATCAACGTCAGCATCGGCACCATCTTCAGCGTGTTGAAGATGCCCGACGACGACCGCGGTGTCGACGAAGCCGACTTCCTGCAAGCCGGCAACAAACAAGTCGCCGCTGGCTACTGCATCTACGGCCCTCAAACCACGCTGGTGCTGACGGTGGGCGATGGCGTCGCCATGTTCACGCTGGACCGCGAACAGGGCTCGTTTGTGCTGATTGAAGAAAACGTGCAAATCCCCGATGACACGCAAGAGTTCGCCATCAACATGAGCAACATGCGGCACTGGGACGAACCCGTCAAACGCTACGTTGACGAGCTGCTGGCAGGCAAAGATGGCCCGCGCGGCAAAAACTTCAACATGCGCTGGATTGCCGCCATGGTGGCCGACGTGCACCGCATCTTGTGCCGCGGCGGCATCTTTATGTACCCCTGGGACAAACGCGAGCCCGAAAAAGCCGGCAAGCTGCGCCTGATGTACGAAGCCAACCCCATGAGCTGGCTCATCGAGCAAGCCGGCGGCATGGCCACCAACGGCCACCAGCGCATTCTGGACATTCAGCCCACCAAGCTGCACGAGCGCGTGAGTGTGATTCTGGGCTCGAAAAACGAGGTGGAACGTGTCACCGCGTACCACGCCGAGAAAACTGCCAAGCTATAATTGCAAGCTGTATTTCAGAATAAGCCGGTGTAGCTCAGTCGGTAGAGCAGCTCATTCGTAATGAGAAGGTCGGGTGTTCGATTCATCTCTCCGGCACCAAATGAAAGCCTCTGTTTCTCGCGAAACAGAGGCTTTTTCATGTACTCAACGCGTAACCCGATTTCACTGGGCGACAAATCGGTTACCTGGCTAGGAACCTGGGCGGCCTGGCGGTGTGCAGCTGATGACGATTTCAGGCCAGGCACAGATGCATCTTTACCGGGACTGAGGTGGCAACAAACGGGACAAGCATCTCAGCGGTATCCATGTTTTTGGCCAAAACCCGCAGCTGCGGGATGTGTTGACGGACCCGGATTGCTACGTCGACGTGCAGCACTCGCATGATTACATGCTAGCGACCTGGCAGACCTACTTCGACGTGCTGGCCATCATCCCGGCCCTCGGCATGGGGCAGGACGTCGTGGCTCTCAGGGCGAGACCGGGCTGAGGCGCTGCATCCAGAAGCTTCCGCCCCCACCGAGCGCGGGGCAACGCGGGAACACGGAACTGACGGCCTCCCCATGGCGGGTGGACATGTAATGCGCCATCCACACCACACGCCACTGGCTGTTGAACATCAAAAAAGCGTGCAGCAGGTATTGCTCGCTCCAGCTTCGCTCCTCGGTCAGCACCCAGGGCTTGGGGTACTCGTCGGGCAGGAAGATATCGTGCAGGTGCACATACACACCCGGTTTCAAGCGGGGCAGCACCTCGAAGAACAATAAATTGACATCGCTGCCCGTCTTGCAGACATGCGATGAGTCGATGAACAGCACATCCCCACTTTCCAGCCGGTCGAAAAGCGCCAGGTCCACATCCTGAAGGCGGGAGGTCACCAGGCGGGTGATGCCCTCAACCCCCGCAACGAGAAAATCGCGCGGATAAGGCTCGATGCAGGTGATGTCGATGCCGCCGCCGAACGCGCGGCGATTCGCATCAGCCATGACCAGTGAGGAGAAGCCCGAGCCGACCTCGATCACGCGCTTTGGTTTGAGCAGGCACAGGGCGCCGAACAAAAACTCGGCGTCCAGAACGGGGAACATGCCGTTCATGTAGTAGTAGCGGTCAGGCTCCGGCGGCGCATCGACCGGGTAGTCAATCGCGGCCAGATGCGGCCGGAGGCTTTGCAGCAGTTCCAGTTGCCGCGGTATCTGCATGTCGACACCCGCCAGGCCCGGTCGCGGCGCCCATATCTGCTTTTCCCGCCGCAGAAGGTCGTCGGGGTCTGGAATCGACGAATAGTAGTGTCCGGGAGGGAAACCCATGCATGCTCCTGTTGAGATTGCATTGTAAGATTTCGAACTACCCAGATCCACGGCCCCAACCCGAAACTCATGTACATCCAACCCCGCACTGTAAAGCTCGAAGACTGCGATTTTTACCATTCGTTCACGCTGCCGGAGGGAGAGGTCGTCGGGCAATGGGACCTCCGCGATAACTGGCAGCCCTACCTCGGCCATGTTGATTTTTCCGGACGATCGGTGCTGGAGATCGGCCCGGCCAGCGGATTTTTGTCTTTTTGCATGGAACGCGCGGGCGCCCAGGTCACGGCGCTGGAACCACCCATGTCGCACCTCTGGGACGTGGTGCCGTCGCAGGGCGTTGACATCCCCGCCTGGCGCGCCGACTTCTCCAAAGGTATCGAACGTGTTCGCAATTCCTTCTGGTACGCGCACGCCATGATGAAGTCGACGGTGCGCATGGTTGAAGTCGAACCGTACAGGATTCCCGACACCCTGGGCAGCTTTGATGTCGGTCTGCTGGCAGCCGTGCTGCTGCACTGCAGGCGGCCGTTTGACCTTCTGGAAAGCGTGGCCGCGCGAACACGCAAGACCATCATCGTGACAGAGGTTTACGACGCCTCGCTGGGCGAGCAGGCCGCCTGCGCATTTTTACCGCACCGCGGTGTCGACCAGGTGCACACCTGGTGGCATTTCACGCCACAGTTTTTTATCTCGGCGCTGGAGCTTTTGGGTTTTACCGAGGCGAGGGTTGTTTTTCACACCCAGCCGCAACCGGCGGCGGGGGGCAGGTCTGTCGAGCTCTTCACCGTGGTGTGCGAACGGCCGGGCCATGCCTGACGCCGATTTGTCCGCCATGCTGGATGCCACCTGGGGCGACCCCGGCACCTGGGTGGCCAATGGCCAGCAATGGACGCACCTGGAGGAAATCCATCACATGATCAACCGCCGCGTGAGCGGTGACCCAGCGGTCAAACCGCTGGCCTGGTTTGGCAAGCGACTGGCCGACGCCGACTGTTTGCCGCTGCGCCGCATCCTGGTGCTCGGCTGCGGCGCCGGCCATCTGGAACGTGAACTGCACGGCCTCGGCTGGGCCCGTGAAATCGTGGCGTTTGACCTATCGCCCAAGGTGCTGGATGTCGCCCGGAAAAATGCGGCTGGGCTGGACGGCATCAGCTATGTGCTGGCCAGCATGGACGAGCTGCCCGTCGGGCTGGCGCCCTTCCTGCCGGGCAGTTTTGATGCGGTGCTGGGCGTGTCCAGCGTTCACCATTGCGCGCAACTGGAAAGGCTGTACGCGTCGGTGGCGCAGCTTCTCACGCCGGACGGCTGGTTTTACCTGGACGAGTATGTGGGGCCGGACCGCTTTCAGTATTCACAGCGGCACCTGGCACAACTCATCGCATTGGCCAACCTGCTGCCCGAACGCATGCTGGCCAACCAGCACGGTGTGGTCAAAAATGGCTTTCGCGCGCCCACGGTGGCCGAGGTGGTGGCGGTGGACCCGAGCGAGGCAGTGCGCTCTTCAAGCATCCTGCCCCTGTTGCCAAACTACTTTCAGGTGGTGGCCCAGCGTCCTTATGGCGGATCATTGCTGCATGTGCTGCTGGCCGAGGTTGCGCAGAATTTTCAGGCGCCTGAGGCCAAGCCCTGGCTCCAGGCGCTCATCGACGCCGAGGACGACCTGGACCGGCTGGGCCGGCTGGAACATCATTTCAGCTGCGTGATTGCGCGCCAGCGTCCTCACCAGAACCAGTTAACCAGCGCCTGACCCAGTCGTAGTCGTTGGCCCCCAAAGGGCGCGCCGCAAATTCCGGCCGTTCGATAACCTTGTCTGCTGCCAGTGCCGCATAGGTCGCCAAAATATCGTCACGCCGGTCACGCAGCCATGTTGATGTGGGGTCCAGGCCTGTGACCAGCGTGAGCCCGGTCGGGGCCACCGGCAGCGTGACCATCCGCAACTCCGGCCTCAGGCCGCGCAGGCAAGGCACGATCTTCCAGCCATCACCGGTATAAAACCCCGATTGTCGCGTCGGCGAAGCGGTGAGTTCAGTAAGAGGCAGCGTGTCATGCAGCACGATCAACGCGCCCGGTGCGGCCCACGGCTCCAGCCGGATGAAGTCATCCAGCACGCTTTCGAAGCGGTGGTCGCCATCGACAAAGGCCAGGTTGAAACCCTGCCTATGCAAGAGGCAGCCGACGGGCGGGGCGCGAAAAAAATCTGCGCTCGACTGCCGGTAAAGCCGCGTGGGGGCGGTGCAACGGGAAAGCGGGTCGCCCATGGGCGCAGGGTCAATGCCGATGGCTTGTGTTGGCGCTTGGGCCAGCGCAAGTGACTCGCCTTTTTCGACGCCGATTTCCACATACAGCGCCGGGTGGAGCTGCTGGTGCAGCCATGCCAGCCAGTCGCGGTAGCCGGGGCCTGGCCAGCGCAACCTGGTCAACGCCACGTGGACCAGGGGCAGATTGGGCTCCAGCACCAGTGCCTGACGCAACACGGCCTCTGCCTGGCCACGGTTACCATCGGCCATCAAGCGGCCAAAACGCAGTAGCGTGGGCTGCTCCAGCGGGTGGGCCTTCATGCTTGAAGCCCCGGCCCCGGTGGCGGCATGAGTGCGCGGCGCAGGGTTTGGGCAAACAGCACCGGGTCATAACGCCGCACGCATTGCTCCCACCCTGCGCGTTGCTGGCGTTGCCAGGCCTGGTCATCGACTAGCAGCCTGGCAATGGCCGAAGCAAAGGTTTGTGCGTCCTTCGCGCCCAGGATATCAACACCGTCGCGCCACTCCAGTTGCCGCACCAGCAAGGCAGAAGCAACGGTTGGCACGCCGCCCGCCACGGCTTCAATCACCTTCGCCGGTACGCCACCCGCAAACCGCACAGGCGCCACAAATATGCGGGCGGCATCGTAGTGGGGCTCCAGCACCTCCTGCGGCCCCAGGATGCGGATGTCGGGGCCTGCCGTGGCGGCTATCTTGTGAGAAGTACATACCCCCACCACGGAGAGGATGGGCGGTGTGGGCATGCGCAGGCGCAACAGCGGCATCACCTTATCAATGAACCACAGCAAGCCATCTTCGTTGGGCGTATCCGGGTGCAGCGCGCCCACAAACAGCAGACCGCGCCGGTTGCCCAGGCCGGGCGCGTTGCGGCGCACCGCAATGCCGTGACTCAGGATATGGGTGCGATGGCCTGCTGCCTCAAAGTACTTCGCATCGCGGCCGGACACCACCAGCACATCGCTGGCGTCCGCCGCCAGTGCGATCTCGGTGCTGACCCGGTCATGGGCCGCAGCGCGTGTCAACGGACGGCCCTGTACGCCAGCCATGGCAATCTCGCGCAGCGCAAACAGCGCCTCGGCATCGTAGACCAGCCGCATGCCTGCAAACAGGTCAGGCCTGCGCGAGCGCAAGGGCTGCAGGGCCTGCAGGTTGGGCGGGCGGCTGACCACCAGCACGTCGTACACGCCCTGCCTGCCCTCCAGAAAATCCTCCAGCCCCGCCAGCCCGTAGCCCATGGCAACTTCGACGCTTTGCGGCAGAGAGGCATAAACCGCGCGCCAGTCGTCATGCGGTGTCCATAGCGGAAACAGTGTGACCGGCCAATCCTGCAGCGCCTGCAGCATGAGCCGGGCCCGGGGCAGGCCGCCGCCCTTGAACATGTGCGGGACTTCGTTGTCGATGACAAGAATGCGCGGGCGGCGCGGGCGATCTTCCGGCGAGAGCCAGCGGTCACCGTCGAGCCGCTGCGGTGCAAGCGCGGGCTGGTGTTTCAGCCAGTCGCCGTGGCGATTGAAGAACAGGTCGCGGTTGCGTTCCATCAAGATTTGGGCGCTGTTACCTGGGGCGCTTCCGCCCTCTAAATGCTCCAACAGTACCGCGGGTTCGTAAACCACGCACAGCCCCGCCTGCCAGACACGCAAACAATAGTCGGTGTCTTCGTAGTACGCCGGTGCATAGGCTTCATCAAAGCCGCCCAGCATGCGCCACAAGGCAAGAGGCGTGACGAGAAAAACACCGGATACATAGTCGGTTGTGCGCCTTGCGCGCGCGGCATGGCAAAAGGGGTCTTCGCCGCGCCCTATGCCCACCGTAAAACCGTTGCTGAAAATGACGTTGCCGGCTTCCTGCAATCCGCCATCGGTCAGCACCACACGGCCGCCCAGCACGCCAATGCTGGGGTCGGCCTGCATCGCGCGCTGCGCGGTCGCCAGCGCGCCTTCCTGCAAAATCGCGTCGCTGTTGAGAAAGACCAGGTAACGGCCGGTGGCCAACGCGGCACCCTGGCGCGCGGCGCGGATGAAGCCGGCATTGTCGGTATTGCGGATGACCTTTGCACCGCTTGTTCTTTCAAGCAATTCCGTTGTGTTGTCACCCGAGGCGTTGTCAATGATGATGGTTTCAAACTGCACGCCGCGCTGGTCTGCCAAAGCCTGCAAGGTGCGCAATGACAATCCAGCCTGGTTAAACAGCACGATCACCACGGACAGGTCTGGCATTGCGCCTGTGGCAGACACCGGCAACTCAATGCTGCGCGGCCGTGCCAGCCAGTTGGTCAGCGCCCATTGCGCATGCGCCTTGGTGCGGGCCTTGCCATCAGGCGCTTCTGCAATGGGCGCGCTGTCGGCTTTGAGGCGCGCACAGATCTGCTCTATCTGCGCGGCAACGCGACGGCCGTCCACGAGCGGTGACTGGCTGATGCGGCCCCGCAAGCTCTGGCGGTGTACGGTCAATGCGGCCCGATCCCCGGCCAGTGACACGGCAAGCGCGCAAAAATCAGCTTCGTCATCGCAGACCCATTGCGGAAAATTGAGTGCCGTCAGAATGGATGCGCCTTGCCGCGCGCCAGCCCATTCACCTGCCAACGTTACGACTGGCACGCCCATCCACAATGGATCGAGCAGACTCAGGCCGCCACCACCATTCAACGCGTCCAAAACCACGTCGATGCGTGCGAACCACGCCAGGTAAGCCGCGTGCGGCTGGAAGGGATCAAAAAACACCCTGCTGGCATCAACGCCCCGCGAACGCATGCGCGACAGGATGTCACGGCGCAAAGGCCAATCGTCCGCCACGGCACCCATAAAACGGATGGTGGATGCCGGTGTGGCCGCCACGATGCGGGCGAATGCGTCAAGGCAAGCCTCACTCAACCTGAGGCTGCGGACACAGACACCATAGGTCACATAACCATGGCTGAGCGCAGGCACCGGGCGAGGCTCAGGAGCTGCCGGCGGCGGGTCCCAGCACCACCGCCCGCCTTCGAGACGAAAGACAGCCTCATCGTACAGACCCGTTTTGTCCTGGGGAATTGAAATCTCGTCGGCCAGCAATCCGTCGAACAGGCCGCCCGCGCTGCCCCAGCAACCCAGCCAGCCCAGCTGGACCGGCGCGAGCCGGCGCGCGTAAGCCTGCAGCAATTCGAACTGCCCTTCAAAAGGGTGCAGCCCGCCCGTGTCGATCACCACATCAATGCGGTTGGCAGCGCAGGAGCCGGCCAGGGTTTCAGGCACCAGCGGCTGAACGTGCACATGAAGCGGCAAGTCGGCACAGGGCTGGTTTGTATAGACAAATACCTGCGCCTCGTCAGCCGAATGCGCGGCCAGCACGCGGCGCAGCAGGCTTTGGTGCAACTGGCTCACCACGTAGGCAATTCGCGGCCGATGGTCGGCGACGCGTTGCTGTACTGGTATGGGATGGGCAGGAAACGGCGCCAGGCCGCTGCGCAGTTTGAGTCCACGGTACCAGTCGCGCGCCTGCCGCTTCAGGGTCGCCGCATCCGCCTGCATCGACAGTGATGCGGCGTAAAGTGCCGCCGTCGCCATCCAGTCGTCCGCCTCAAGGTCTTCGCACGCCGCGCTTGCCAGCAGCCTGAAACAGGGCTGGCTTTGGGTATGCATTGCGCCAGCGACGGCATCACGCCATGCGCCGCGCAAAACCTCAATGGGCACCAGCGGCAAAGACCGGCGCGCCCGCACGTTGCCCAGGCCGGCCAGGCGCAGGATCACTTTGGCAGCATCGGCATGCCGGCCATCGCGGCGCAACAATTCTGCACAGGCTTCAAACGCGCCTTCCATGCCGCCCTCGACCATCAGCCTTGCCTTTAAAAGCAGGGCGGGCGGCCATAGGGGGCGCTCTGCAAGCATGGTGTTGGCGTCCTGCAAACCCGCCGCGAAATGGCCTGCGCGGCGACGCGATTCGGCCAGCTCCAGCCGGGGCAGAAAATCGCCTGGTTTGCATTCAATCGCGCGCAGGAAAGCCAGTTGTGCCTCGCCATACCTGGCCGCCGTCATCAGCACCCAGCCCAGGTGTCGCAGGCTGTTTGCTTGTCCGGGTTCGAGTTGCAGGGCCTGGCGCGCAGCCAGTTCCGCGTCCTCTACACGGCGCTGCTTCAGGCGCACATGCGAGAGTGCCAGCCACGCTTCAGCAGATGCCGGCGACTGGGCCACGGCCCGCTCTGCCCAGGTCTGTGCCTCGGGCAGAAGACCGGCTTTTGCAAAAACCATGGCCGCCTGGGCCTGCACAGCGTGATCGCTGGCCACGCGGGTTGTGAGTTGCCTGGCGATATCGACCGCATGGGCCGTGTGCCCCCCATCCAGCGCCAGCCAACATTGCATGCGCAGCGCCTCCAGGTTATGCGGATCCAGCCGCAACGCCCTTCGCAAAGTACGTTCAGCGCCTGAGGAGCGGCCTCGTCCCAGTTGGGCCGCGGCCAGCAAGCGCCACAGCTCCGACACCTGCGGCTGCACCCTGACACGCTTGTGCAATAGGCGGCAGGCCGCCACTGTTTCCTGCAAGTCCAGCAGCACTTGCGCCATCAGCGCATGCGCGGCCGCGTTTTCAGGCTCCTGCCCCAGCACCCGGTCGAGCAGCAATTTCGCGTCCTCGAACTGTTTGAATCCACGTTTGATCTGTGCACGCCGAAAGATCGCATCCGCCAGCCCGGGGGCGCGTTCTTGCGCTTTGGACAACGCTTCGTCTGCAGCTTTTAAATCACCCCCATCCTGCAGAAATGCACCCAGCCTGTGCCAGGCTTCGGCATTGTCCGGCTGCGCCTTCACCATGTCGCGAGCCTGCCGCAGCGCCAGTCCCGTACGGCCCCGCGCATGCGCAAGCCACATGGTTTCAGCCAGCAGATCAGCATTGCCGGGCCATTGCTCCAAGGCCTTGCGCAGCAGCGCGTCCACCTCGTCATGCCGCCGCAAATGCCGAAGGCACTGCGCCAGGCACACATGAAGGCGTAGCTGCTCAGGCGCCTGAGCATCAAAGCCGCTGATGGCCTCACGGTAGGCATGAGCCGCCTGTCCAATCTCGCCGCGCAACTGCTGTATCCAGCCTGCCTGCATGAAGCGCTGCGGTGTGCGTGCACGGTGCAGCGCCTGGGCCGCCCAATGGGCCGCATCCTCGATGCGCCCCAGGTCAATCAGCGCCCAGGCCAACGCGTACGCTGCCTCGTCCAGAGAGGCATCCAGCACGCAGGCGCGCTGAAAAGCCGCAGCAGCGCCGGCGGTATCACCGCCACGCGACAAAAGATACCCTTTGTACCAATGCAGCACCGCATCGTCTGGTGCGCGGTCAAGGGCGGGCAGCAACACTGCGGCAGCCTCTTCAGTATTGCCGGTTTGAATCAGGAAATAGCCCAAAGCGGCACAGGCTTTGGAAGACAGCCGGTCCAGCCTGACGGCATCGCGGGCGTGCGTCACGGCACCCGCCAAATCACCTGCCGCAAAGCACTGCCACGCGCTTTGCGTCAGCCGTTGCGCAGCGGGATGTGTGGCCATGCGGCTACCGCAAGGCGTGTTCGGTCAGCAGGCTCAGCAGCTGTCCGGCGATCAGCGGCGTAGCGGCGGCGTGGCTCTCTGCACGATAACGTGCAGCCGCGCCAAACGACTCATGCCCGCCCATCAACTGGCGCAAGGCTTCTGCCCAGACTTCGACAGGCTCGTGCGGGTCCAGCGTCAGCCCGCCGTCACCCACCGTCTCGGGCAGCGCACCGCGATGGCTGGCCAGCACCGGGATTCCATTGAGTTGCGCCTCGATGACGGTGCGGCCGAATGACTCTTCCCAGACCGACGGCATCAGCAACACCTTTGCCTGGGCATACACACCGCGCATGTCGTCTTGGGGCTCCAGCCATTGCACATTGCCCAGGCTGCGCGCGCGTTGCTGGCAATAGGCGCGCCAGTGCGGGTCCAGGTTCCAGCTTTCCACAACCAGAAATGGCAGGTCTGGGCAATGTTCGGCCAACGCGAACATCAGCTGTACACCCTTGATGGGCGTGGGGTTCACAAACAGCACCTTGGAGCCGTCACCCGACGTAAGGTACTTTTCCGCGTGCACCACGGGCTCAACCACATGGCAATGCAGCCCGCACAGCGCCCGCCAGCGATCGGCAGTGAAAGCCGAGTTGGCGAGGTACAGCAATGACGGGTCGGAAATCAGCATGCCGCCCAGTTGATGCACCTCCACGTTGTGCAGGTAAACAGCGGTAGGCCGGCCGGTGCGCAAACTGGCCAGCACCATGAGCGACAAGGCGTTGCCGCTTTGCACAACAATGATGGAAGCGTTCCAGGCGGCGGCAACCAGAGGCAGCACGGCAGCGGGCGAAGTTGCCCGCATGCAAAGGTAGCCTAGTGCTTCGTCACTGAATGTCAGGTGGTCCGGGTCAGCTGTTCCTGGCCCTGATTGCGCGGCAGCAAGGTTCAGGCCGCACAGTACTGCGACCTCCGCACCGACGACACCCATGGCAAGGCAAAGGTCATGGGTGGTGGTCTGCAGCCCGCCCTTGATATCGGGAAGATGGGGGTAATCAGAAACGAAGAGGACGCGTATCACCGGTCAAATCCTGGAGAAAAGTCTTGATGCCCGAGTCACGCCCTGTACCCTGGCGCATTTGCACTAAAGCAGTTTCAAGACTGGTTTTGGACTTGTCCCGTGGCCAAAATATTACGAAGAGTCTGGGAGGGGTTGCTGTTGCTATTGGTGTCGACGACATTCTTCAAACGGTCGTTTGCAAGGGTGTCGCCTGGATTGCTGCCGCCACCCGGGGTATTTCCAGTGCTGAGCAACTGCCCGGGCGGGGCACCACCCGGCTGCTGATTACCAGGGTTCCCCCCAGTAGGAGTCTCTAACCGTTGCAGCCTGCTGTTAAGTTCGCTAATCGGCATACGAAAAGGGGTCGCTGGTGGCTGGCCGGAGCCGAAGTTGGTTCCGAAGCCGGGCCGGGTAATCGTCTGTGTGTTGCCATTGTTGTCAGTCGCAGACATGCGCTGCCCGAACAAAAAGACGCCGCTGGTCTTTTGACCATCCGTTTCTACGATGGTAATGCCCCCACGGATACCAATGGTAGCTGTGCCGGCGCGAACAACTGTGTCGGTCTTTTTGCTGATCAGACCACCCACCACGCGCAGCAGCCCTTTGGTCAGGTCGATCAGAATCTGGCCCTCTTTGGCTTTGGAATCAAACTGGTATTTCGCAATCACCAGTTCGGAGTCGGGGCCGATAGTGACGGCCGACTGGTCTGAAAACAGCACGTGAATCCTGCTGTTGGCGTCGGTGGTCAAGCGCTGGTTGGTCGTGCCGTCGATGTACATCGTGGTGGTGCCGCGCGCCGCGCCGGTTTTGACGGTGGTGGCTACGCCGGTCTGCGGGCGCCCGGGATTGGTGACGGGCTGGGCAGCGGCCAAAGGAATGGCGCTGGTAAGCGCGGCTGCGAGCAACAAATCGTTGGATAAGGGCGGCATTTTTTTAAATCCTCAGAAGCTGCGAATAATCGTGCCGGAAAGCGTCGTATTCTTGAAGTTGAAATTCGCAATATTGGCATTGTTGCGCGACTCTTCCAGCGCGAACAACAAGGACCAAACCGGTGTCACGGGAATCCGTTGGGTGATGCCCAGCTTGGACTCGCGGTCCTGCCGCTTGATGCTGGCGCTCACGGCCGGGTCGGCCCCTCCGTAGGTACGGCGCAGGGTGCTGCCATAAACAGCGGTCGTCCATTTGCCGCCACCTGATATCGGGCTGGCATAAGACAACGCATACGTCAGCTGGACTTCATGCGAGTCGGAGTCGTAAAAATCCCGCCCGGTGCGATTGCGCCGCATGATGTAGTCGGCCGACACGGTGTGGCCCGCCGTCATTTCGTGAGTCCAGCGGGCACGAAGGCTGTCCACGCGGCCACTGAGAAGGTCGGCGCTGGGAACGTCGATGCGGTTGGCAAAGGAGCGTCGCTGGCTGTCCACGGTGGCCTCGACAAAAGTGCGTTCGCTGACGAGCCAGCTGGCGTCCAGCCCCAGACCATAAGTGTCGAAAAATTGCTTTCCCTGGGCCTGGACGTTCGACCACAGAATATGCGGCCGGATGGTCAGGTTTGCCATGTCCGCCGGTAGCGGTTTGAACTGCAGCCCGGTCGAGAAATCCAGCACGAACAGGTCGTACGGCTTGGTGGGGTTGGCCACGACCTGGCTGCCGGCGGACGAGTCGTAGTGGGTCAGGTAGGCGCCGAAGCTGCTCTGGATTCCGGCTGAGTTCTGCTTTTCCAGGTCATAAAAATGGCGCAGGCGCAGGCCAAGATTGACATCGGTATTGGACTCACGGGTTTGGGGGTTGGGCACGGACACGCCGCCCGAAAGCACCTGTGAACTGTCGGTTCGATACAGGGGGTTGCTCTGGTGCCGCAAGCCAAAGGTGAATGCCCCGCTCAGCTGTGAGACCTGGCTGCGTTTGGCGATATCGGCGATCAGCGCATTTGCAAGGGCCCGGTGATCATCCGGAAGGCGGTTGTCTTCCACCGCCCTGCGCAGCATGGCCTCCGCCTGTGCATAGGAGGCCAGGCGGTAATAAAGCACGCCTATATCCACCCGCAGGCTGGGGCTGGCATCGGGCTCCAGCAGAAGCCGCTCCAGCGCCGCAATGCCACCTTCGTAATTGCCCTGTCGGACCAGCAGTTGCGAGTAGGCGGACCATAGGGGCAGGTTTTGGGGTTGCTGCAGCACCTGACGGAAAGCTTCATCGCTTTGGCGCTCTAGGGCCTCTGTCGCGCCGGTTTGTGCGGCTGCGTGAGCGCAGGCAAACAACGCCAAAACTGCTGAAAACCTGCGGCTGCACTGGTAAAAGGTGGGCAATGGCATGGTTCAAACCACTTTCTCTTTTTGAGCTATTGGATCGCGACGAATAGCGAGTCTTGCTCTACAACTGTCTGTTACAAATGACTTTATCATATGGACGTGTGTTTTCCGCCCTTTTTTTGGTGTCGGCGCATCCCCGTGTGGTTTGCAGGCACTTCCGTACAAGCACAACAGAAAGCAGTAACGGATGCACCCCACCGCCATAGACAACGGACGCCTGTTCTTCGAACGCTATGTAGCAGACGCCACAGGCAAAACCATCGTGGATGTTGGCGCGCAGAACGTAAACGGCTCATTGCGTGATGTCTGTCCTCCCGGCGCCCGTTACCTGGGCGTTGATTTTGCTGCCGGTGAAGGCGTTGACATCGTGCTTGACGACCCCTACCGGCTGCCTTTCGAGTCATCGTCTGTCGACGTGGTGGTCAGCAGCTCATGCTTCGAACACATTGAATTTTTCTGGCTGATGTTCAACGAAATTCTGCGTGTGCTCAAACCGTCGGGTATTTTTTACATGAACGCGCCCTCTAACGGTGAGTTTCACCGTTATCCGGTCGATTGCTGGCGTTTTTACCCGGATTCAGGGCAGGCATTGGTCAACTGGGGCGCAAGGGCAGGCTACCACCCTGTTTTGTTGGAGTCTTTCACCACCCGCCAGCGCCTTGACGTATGGAATGACTATGTAGCCGTCTTCCTGAAGGATCAATCCACATTAGCCGAGCATCCTCACCGTATCCTTGACCGGATTGACAACTACACCAACGGTCAGGTTCATGGACGCGCGGGCTTTTTGCAACCGCAAACTGCACCCGAAGATCTCGCGAAGCTGCAAAGGCTGACCGGGAGCCTCAAGCCCACAGAGTAGCCTCTAATACTGTTCATATGTCGCCAGCCATCCCTCTTGTGTACCCTGTGATTTTGTCCGGCGGCGGCGGTACCCGCCTCTGGCCTTTATCGCGCACCGAATACCCCAAGCAATTGCTGACACTGACCGGGCGCGAGTCGATGCTTCAAGCCACTGCGCTAAGGGCGGCTGCGTTGCCGGGTGCGCAAGCCGCCATCGTGGTCACGAGCGAGGAGCACAGTTCTCTGGTTCGGGAGCAACTGGCACAGGCCGGTTGCGCGCCCGCCTGCATCTGCCTTGAGCCACAGGGACGAAATACCGCTCCTGCCATTGCACTGGCTGCATTGCATCTCACGTCCACCGATCCAGACGCGCTGATGCTGGTTTTGCCGTCTGACCACCTTATTGAAGACCAGGCAGCTTTTGAGGCAGCCATAGCCACCGCATCGAGAGCTGCGTTCGATGGGTGGCTGTGTACTTTTGGCGTTCCGCCGGACGGGCCCGAGTCGGGCTATGGCTACATCGAGGCGGGGGCCATGATTGACGGACTTCAGGGCGCAAGACACGTCAATCGCTTCATTGAAAAACCTGATCTGCAGACTGCCCGAAGCCTGCTTCAGGAGACCGATTATTTCTGGAACAGCGGTATGTTTGTTTTTACCGCGAGGATATTTCTGGATGAACTGAGGACACACAGGCCTGAAGTTCTGGACGCCGTCAAACTCGCCTGGGACGGGCGAAGCGAAAACGCAGGCTTTCTACGCCCTCAGGCGGCGGCATTTTCCGCATCCCCTTCCATTTCCATCGACTATGCCGTGATGCAGACCACCCGGCGGGCTGCGATGGTGCAGGCCCGCTTCGCCTGGAGTGACATTGGCAGCTGGCACAGCCTGTGGCGAGCCCTGCCCAAAGATGCCGACAACAACAGCGTGACAGGTGATGTGGTGTTGGCGGACACTCATAACTGCTTGATTCACGCCGGGCATCGACTGGTTTCGGTGGTCGGTATTGACAACGTGGCGGTCATCGAAACAGCCGATGCCGTGCTGGTCATCAACAAGAACAAGGCGCAGGATATTCGGGATGTGGTCGCGCAGTTGCAGAGCGCCGGCAGATCCGAACTGCTACGCCAGGTGCGAGTACATCGGCCTTGGGGTTGGTACGAGGTCACCGACAGGGGTGAGCGCTTTCAAGTCAAGCGGTTGATGGTTGAGCCGGGGAAACGCCTGTCTCTGCAGATGCATCACCACCGCGCGGAACATTGGGTTGTGGTGAGCGGCAAGGCACTCGTCACGATCAATGGAGCGCAAAGCCTCTTGGCCGAGAACCAGTCTGCTTTTGTGCCTCTGGGCCAAAAGCATCGCCTGGAAAATCCCAGCAGTGTTGCGCTGCACATGATCGAAATCCAGTCGGGTTCTTATCTGGGTGAAGACGACATTGTTCGTTTTGATGCCTGACTTTCTTAACCCATGGAGACTATCGTCGCCGCAATAGCAGCTTCAATAAAGATAAAGCCCCTGTTTCGCAAGAAACAGGGGCTTTTTGATGTGGAAGTGGCGGCGTTTGAATTACGTGGCGTTGCTACCTGTGACCTGGACACGCATCTGCAGCAGATAGGCCAGTTGATTGCGGCGGCAACCGAAGGCTATATGGTGGATTGGCCGTCCGTCGCTTTGCACTAAGCCGCTTAGCCGGTAACCCGCAGCCAGGCGGCATGAGGACGGGTATTTGACCACCGAGAGTCGACCAGACTACTCCACGCCGTACCCGAGCCTTCAATGCGTCAATTGAGGAGACATGCTTACACCGCTTTCAGATACTCCCGCAGCTTCTGCTCGTCAGCCTGTAGCTGGGCACGCATAAGGGACAAAAATTTCTTGGCAGTACCTGACAGGACTTGACCGGCAGGAATTGCCAGGAAGCACGAGAAAATGACGTCCACGCTTAATTTGCGAACCACCAATCCACGGTCAGCGTAATCCAAAGCGGTTATGGGGTT
Organism: Polaromonas sp. A23; assembly: GCF_002001015.1. GTDB lineage: Bacteria > Pseudomonadota > Gammaproteobacteria > Burkholderiales > Burkholderiaceae_C > Polaromonas. Next base: position 256,322 of record NZ_MUNO01000045.1, read on the forward strand.
AACAATTCCCACGCCCAGGCCGTGCAGCGCCATCTCGCACACGCTGACGGCGTAGGGAGTGTGAATTGATACCGACAGCGTGACGCCGTGTTCGGCGAGCTTCGCTTCCAACCTCCGCCTGGATGCATCTTCCGGATTCAGCGCAAGGAAGGGCAGCTCAGCAAGCTGCTCTGGCCGGATCTGCTTGTGCCTCGCAAGGGGGTGCCCCTTCTTCATTACCACCACGCCCGGAAAAGTTGCGAATGTGGTTGGTTCCAGGCCATCCACCGAAACCTCGTCAGCCATTAGCCCAAAGTCAGCCAATCCAGATACGACCCGATCTTTCACTTCCTTGGAGCTGAGGACCTGCAGCGATACGTGAGGACGCGGGCCCTTCGCAGAAGAGGCCATCAGCTGCTTTAGGCATCGGGGCATGAAACCCAGCCCGAAGGCGGGATAGCAGGCCACCTGCAATTGGTCGACTCCAAATTCCCGCAGACTTTTAACGCGATGTTCAATGGCCCCTAAGCCGACAAACATTCGCTCGACCTCCACCAGTAAAGCCTTCGCTTCAGGTGTTGGATGCAACCTGCCACGCAGGCGCTGGAACAGTGCAAAACCCGCCTCAGTTTCCAGCCGTTTCAGCGATTGACTGATCGCTGGTTGCGTCACGCTCAGTAACGCCGCTGCTTTGCGTGCCGAACCGCTTGACATGATGGCCCGAAAAGTTTCGATCTCGGTAACGCGCATATAAGTCTAGGTTATTGAGTGATAACAATATTATCAATTAATTTATAGATCCACTTTTAGACTGCATTTGCGTTCAAAACCCAACCACGAGGATGTAGAAATGAATATTCGAGTAGCAGTTATCGCCACTTTACTGGCGACCGGATCAGCCGTCCAAGCTCACGATTTCACCCCGGACGTCACTAAATACCAGCAGCTCGCCGCGACCAAGAAGCTGGATAGCAAAGAGGCAATCCAGGCCCGACTGGCGCTCGAGCGCGCCCAGGGCCAGATGGATCAGGCCGATATCAAGATGCTCCTTCGCATCCGAAGCCTCACCAACGCGGGCCTCCGCGAACTGGGCGAGCAGCCGGCGTTCCTCTCAAGTGAATACAAGCGGCTCGAGGCTGCGTTGGCGAATCCCAAGATCAACGATCCCGCCAAGGTTGCTAAGGCCCGCGAGATATTCGCGCAGCTCAATCACGAAAAGCCGGTTTATGAGGCGCTTGAGACGGAAGCAGTGGAGAACATGAAGCAGGCGCTCAACCTGATTCAGGCCGCGCCCTCCAAATGAGTCGCCTCCAGCCCAGTCCCCTTTGTTCTTGAATCCAACCGGTGCTTGGCGGCGATAGGTCGCCAAGTACGCAACAACATTTATTAATGATCAATCAGCAAAAGCAAGTGGGTGCGGCGCAAGAGACATTCGACGCGATTAATGTTCCCGTACACCGCGCCTCCACAATACTCTTTGCCAACAGCAAGGAGTTCCTGGATCGTCGCCAACGTCTGTACGACGGCTATTCGTACGGTCTGTACGGAACTCCGACATCTCGCGCTCTTGAGAAGGCTGTCGCTGACATTGAGGGCGGAACTCGATGCGTTGTTGTCCCCTCAGGACTCGCGGCATTGACGCATAGCTTGCTGGCGTTTTGCAAAACGGGGGACCATGTCTTAGCGGCTGACTGCATCTACGGATCTACTCGTGCATTCCTGCAAAAAGCACTGAACGACTTGGGCATCTCAGTCAGCTTCTTCCCTTCGGACGCAGGATCGATACACGACCTGATCCAAGCACGTACCAAGGTGGTGCTGCTGGAGTCGCCTGGGTACTACACGATGGAAATCCAGGATATTGAGCCCATCGCACGCGAAGCCCACGCAGCCGGGGCCCTTGTGCTGATCGATAACAGCTGGGGATTTGCTGCTTCAAAAATGTTCGATCACGGCGTCGATGTGTGCTGCACAGCCCTCTCAAAGTATGCCGCAGGGCACGCGGATCTCTGCATGGGCGCCATAACGGTCAAAGACGAAGGACTGTTCCGCAGGATCAAAGAGTTCGTCTCTGCAATCGGAGCTGGAGTGTCCTCCGACGATGCCTATATGGCATTGCGCGGGTTGGCCACCTTGGAAACGCGTTTGGCCGAACATGCACGCCGTGGGCTGTCCCTCTCCAATTGGCTGCTTGAGCAGCCTGGTGTTGAACGGGTGCTGAATCCCGCCCTCGTGGGTGACCCGTATCACGAGCGATTTAAGCGCTACTTTTCGGCTGGCAACGGTTTGGTATCGGTACTCTTTCGAAACCGCTCCCGCAAGGCCTTGACCGAAATGATCGACAGCCTTACCGTATTTCGAATTGGCGCTAGCTGGGGCAGCAGCCACAGCTTGGTTGCTCTGGCGGAACCCGCTCCCACGCGAAGTATCGACGGTTGGGCGCCTGGTGAATACGTTGTTCGGTTCCATGTCGGCTTTGAACGGATGGACGATCTATTCTCAGATATCCGAGGCGCTCTGGATCGTCTGGAACATGCACCGCCACCGGGGCACTTTAGCGAAAGCTTAGATCTTCCCGTCCCGATAGCTTCTGCTTCTGTCAATTGATCTCGCCCACAAAATCTTAGGAGTACAGCATGACCTTTCACCTTCACCTTCCGCGCCCCATCTTTGCGGCAGTGTTCCTTGCCTGCTGCGCAGGCGGTCTGGCTGCCCAACCGGCAGCAAAGCAGCAACCCAAGCAGGTTGCTCCTTCCAACACTCCAGCTGTGGCGCAGCCGTTGACGGGAACGCTAGCCAAAATCCGTGACACCGGCACCATTACGCTGGGTACCCGTGGCGCGTCCGTTCCGTTCAACTACTTGGACGACGCAAACAAGCAAGCTGGTTACTCTTGGGAGATCGCCCAGCGTGTGGTTGAGCGGGTTAAAAAAGACCTGAAATTGTCGAATGTCCAAGTTAAAACGATGGAGGTCACTCCGCAAACTCGCATACCGTTGGTTGCGAACCAAACGCTCGACCTCGAATGCAGTTCTACAACTCACAACTTGGAGCGTGAGCGGCAGGTAGGGTTTTCCAACACATTTTTTGTGGTCGGTGCCCGTCTGCTGGTGCGAAAGAATTCGGGCATCAAATATTGGGCCGATTTGGTCGGCAAAAACGTAGTTGTCAGCGCTGGAACTACCGCAGAGCGGTTACTGCGCCAGGCCAACGAGAAAAACGGCTGGGGCGTCAACGTCCTCCTGGCCAAAGATATCAGTGAAAACTTTCTGATGGTCGAGACAGGTCGCGCCCAAGCCGCGATGCAGGACGATGTCATTCTTTACGGAAACATCGCACGCGCCAACAAGCCCTATGAGTGGGATGTCGTAGGCACCCCTATGGCTCAGGAGGCCTATGCCTGCATGCTGCGCAAGGACGACGCACAGTTCAAAGCCGTGGTGGACGACGTCATTGCAAAAATGATGAAAAGCGGTGAAATGGAGACGCTTTACACAAAGTACTTCCTGTCGAAGATAAATGTGAAGGGCGGAGTGACGGTGGGGATGCCAGTGCCAGAACTGATGTGGCAATTGTTCAAAAACCCGAACGACAAGCCGTTTCAGTAAGTGAAACTCATGCAGACGATGCCGAGCACTGAAGGTTCTCGATGAACTACAACTGGGATTGGCTCATCTTTTTTCGTGCGTCGGTCACGGGGGAAGGCTACTACTGGGAGATGGTGCTGCGCGGTTCGGGCTGGACTGTAGGAATTTCGCTTTTGTCCTGGTTCATCGCACTTGCCCTCGGCACAGTTGCCGGTGTGGCGCGCACCCTTCCAAATAAGCCGACTCGGTGGTTGGCAACTGTGTATGTGCACTGCTTTCGCAACACTCCTTTACTGGTCCAGCTGTTCCTCTGGTACTTCGTGGTTCCCGAACTGTTGCCTGTGCGATGGGGCGACGCAGTAAAACAGATGAATCCGACGCTCAATCAGTTTCTTACTGTCGTCGTTGCGCTGACCTTGTACACCGCTGCGAAAGCAGCAGAGCAGGTACGCGCCGGAATCGAGTCAGTGCCAAAGTCACAAACGCAGGCTGCACTCTCAGTAGGTCTAACCAGGGCTGCCGTCTACCGTTATGTATTGCTGCCTCAGGCTTTTCGCATCGTCATTCCACCAATGACCTCTGACTTTCTGAATGTCTTTAAGAATTCCGCTGTAGCACTCACGATTGGGTTGATGGAGTTGACCGGGCAATCGCGACAAATCAGTGAGTTCAGTGCCCAACCATTTGAAGCATTCGTGATGGCCACCCTCATTTACATGGTCGTGACCTACTGCGTCATCCTTCTCATGCGATGGATTGAAAAACGTAGCCGTGTCCCCGGCTTGCTGGGAGCCTGACATGGAATATAGCTTTGACTGGTCGACGGTAGTACGCGGGTGGCCATATCTGGCGCAAGGCATGGCCATGACGCTATTCCTGGTGGTCGTAGCCATGGTTTTAGGTATCGTCATCGGGACGCTGCTAGCGATGGCGCGGATGTTCGGACCTAAATCGGTTCAGATGCTCGCCGGTGGATATGTAAATCTCTTTCGTTCAGTCCCTTTGATCCTGACCATATTTTGGTTTTACTTTCTGATGCCGCCTGTGTTGCGGCTACTCACAGGGGATCCCCACCTCACGGTGGGTGCGATCTACTCGGCCTTAGCGGCATTTACATTGGCGGAATCCGCTTACTACTGTGAAATCATGCGTGCCGGGATCGGAAGCGTGCGCGGTGGGCAAATGCAAGCGGCACAGTCGGTCGGATTGACGCGCTGGCAATCGTTACGTTTCGTGATTCTGCCTCAGGCGTTTCGGAACATGACCCCGTCCTTGATCAACCAGACGGTTGCCCTATTGAAGGACACATCGCTTGTTTACGTCATCAGTTTGAACGATTTCCTTGGCGCGGCGAGCAAGTTGGGACAGCGCGATGGGCGTTTGGTTGAGATGTATTTATTCGTGGCAGCCGTTTACTTGGCGCTGTGCACGCTCGGGGTTTGGCTGGTGAATTATTTGCAGAAGCGGCGCGGACTGGCCGAGACATGAGGTGAAATGTGATCGAAATCAAGAATGTTTCTAAGTGGTACGGCAGCTTTCAAGTCCTGACCGAGTGCTCTCTGTCCGTCGCACGTGGCGAGGTTGTTGTGGTCTGTGGACCGTCGGGGTCCGGCAAGTCGACCCTCATTAAGACCGTCAATGGGCTGGAACCCTTTCAGGCGGGAGAAGTCTCGATCGACGGGACTTCTGTCGGCGCAAAGAAAACCAACCTATCGCTGTTGCGTAGTCGCGTTGGAATGGTATTTCAGAACTTTGAGTTGTTTCCGCACCTGACTGTGACTGAAAATCTGACGCTCTCGCAAATCCGCGTTCTGGGGCGGCCTAAGGAAGAGGCCGTAAGCAAGGCCCATCATTTCCTGGAGCGAGTGGGCCTGCTGGCTCACAAGAACAAGCATCCCGGGCAGCTCTCGGGGGGGCAGCAGCAGCGCGTGGCCATAGCCCGCTCCCTCTGCATGGACCCAATCGTCATGCTTTTTGACGAGCCAACATCCGCGCTGGATCCGGAAATGGTCGGAGAGGTCCTCGACGTCATGACCGAGCTGGCCAAGGAGGGAATGACCATGATGTGCGTAACCCACGAGATGGGCTTTGCCAAGCGGGTTGGGCATCGGGTTGTCTTCATGGACGCGGGTAAGGTCGTGGACGATCTGCCAGTGGCAAAATTTTTTGGTTCGACTGGTGGCACCTCAGATCGCGCCGCCGCCTTCTTGTCTCAGATCGCTCATTAGCCAATGGTGCGCGCAGCAGCTTTTGCCCGGTCCTCTGGAGGTTTTAAGCCTTCGCCACTGATGAAGACCGCACTATTCGTGGATTCGCTGACGAAGAATCAAATGGCCGCATCCGCCATTAACCCGCTATCTCACCCACTGTGTCATTGAAAGGACATTTGAAATGAAACGTTTGAACCAACTGTTGGCTGCGACACTGATCGTCATGTCTTTGGGAGCCATAGCTCATGAAGGTGAAGACCACAACAAGAAAGCTGGTCCAGTTAGGAAGGAGCAAAAGGAGTGGGGTATCGCGGGCGATGCAAAGGGTGCCAGGCGTACTGTTGAATTGACTATGTCCGATAACATGCGCTTCACTCCGAACAAGTTGGAGGTGAAGCAGGGCGACACCGTAAAGTTTGTCGTCAAAAACAGCGGCAAGGTGATGCATGAGATCGTTATAGGCACGAAAGAAGTGCTCGACGAGCACGCAGCCTTGATGGTGAAGTTTCCCAATATGGAACACGAAGAGCCATATATGGCCCACGTGGGGCCCGGTAGGAACGGCGAACTGGTCTGGACTTTCAACCGCGCAGGAGAATTCGATTTCGCGTGCTTGATCGCGGGCCACTACCAGGCGGGTATGGTGGGAAAAATCAAGGTAATAGCCAACGGGAAAAAGTCATGACTTCCGATACAGTGGAACTAGCAGCGGATCCACGGAACGTAACTTCGCTTCGACGCAAACGGGAAAACTGAGTCAACTGCTGACAGCAGCCTTTTCGAATATACATTTTGAAAAGATCTATTTCGGCTGAACTTAGATCCATCGCTAGAACCTGTACACGATGTCGCTGTTGAATTGCACTGAGGTCTGACCCGGGTCAGGTTTCGAAGGAATTCAACGCTGGCAGCTTTTGGGTCATAGCCAAGGCTTCACCACACGTATTAACATATGATGATTGACTTTTCAACATCAACCGGGTATGTGTGCCATGACGCTTTCACTCACCGCCGCTTCCATCCTTCCGCAAGACCACGCACGGGCCACGCTTGTTGGCCGGATCTGGCAACCCGGCGTGGGGCCGGTGCTGGTGGCGGTGTCTGGCGGCGCATTGCATGACCTCTCTGCCATTGCTCCCACGGCTACGCAATTGTTTGAACTGACAGACCCTGCGGCGGCCGTACAAGGTGCGCTGGCTGATGGAAGTGCCAAGCCCATCGCGCAACTGGACGTGGCGCTGGCGCAGTCAGACCCTGCCACGCAAAGCGGAAAACTGCCCTGGCTGCTGGCACCGTGCGACCTGCAGGCCCTCAAGGCGAGCGGGGTGACTTTTGTGGAGAGCTTGCTGGAGCGGGTGATTGAAGAGCAGGCGCGTGGCGATGCTTCCAAGGCGCATGGCATACGCGAGGCCTTGAGCGTGATCATGGGCGACAACCTGACGGGCATTGTGCCGGGCTCGCCGCAGGCAGCCAGTGTGAAGGAAGCGCTGCTGGCGCAGGGCGCGTGGTCGCAATACCTGGAAGTGGGCATTGGGCCGGACGCCGAGATTTTTACGAAGTCGCAGCCGATGTCGGCTGTGGGTGTGGGGGCAGACATCGGCATTCACCCGCTGTCGGTGTGGAACAACCCGGAGCCTGAAGTGGTGCTGGTCGTTAACAGCCTGGGCCAGACGGTGGGCGCCACGCTGGGCAATGACGTCAACCTGCGCGACTTTGAAGGCCGCAGCGCGCTGCTGCTGGGCAAAGCCAAAGACAACAACGCGTCGTGCGCGATTGGGCCTTTCATTCGCCTGTTTGACGCGCACTTTGGCATAGCCGATGTGCGCCGCTGTGATTTGAATCTGCGGGTGGATGGGCCCGAGGGTTTCACCATGCTGGGTAGCAGCTCTCTCACCAAGATCAGCCGCGACCCGCTGGACCTGGTGAGCCAGGCCGCAGGGGCCAACCATCAGTATCCCGACGGGTTCATGCTCTTTTTGGGCACCATGTTTGCGCCCACGCAAGATCGCATGGGCCCCGGCCAGGGCTTCACGCACGTGGTGGGCGACGTGGTGCGCATTGAGACGCCTGCGCTCGGCGCGCTGGTCAACCGCGTGTCGCACAGCGACAAGGCGCCGCCGTGGACTTTTGGCGTCACTGCCTTGATGACCAACCTGGCGGGCCGCGGGCTGCTTTAAACCGTTTGGTTTGTAGCCGCCAGCTTGGAATCAAAAAGACGAGCACCAAAGTCCGTAGGACTGTTCCCACAAACATTTTCAGTTCTTCCCCACTTCCTGTTTCTTGGTTGTCTCGCTAAGCTGAGCCAGATATTTTTTTAACTTGCGAGCCCCAAGCTTGCCAAGGAGAACGGTTTGGCGCTAAGGGTTTATCTGGTGGAAGACAACGAGCTGACCTGCCAACACCTGATGGATCTGCTTTCCGAAGAAACCGACATTGAATGGGTGGGTATGGCGCAAACCGAGGCCGAAGCCAAGGACTGGCTGGAGCGAAACCCCGACGGCTGGGACGTGGCCATTCTTGACCTGTTTTTGCGTGAAGGCACCGGCGCCGGCGTGCTGCGGCACTGCCGCACCCGCGGGGCAGAGCAGGACGTGCTGGTGATGACCAATCACCCCATCGCTTCCCTGCTCACGCATTGCCGCCTGCTGGGCGCCACTGCGGTCTTTGACAAGGCCTCCGAGCTGGGCGACCTGATCGCCTATTGCATCGGGCGCGCCTCTACCCCGCTGCAAACGCGGCCGCAACGCCTCATGGGCTGACCCCGCGCACCCGCGCGCCCGTTGCCCACTACCACTTTCCGCCTCAAAGCCGCCTGCAGGCACGGCTACAATCGCCGTGCCTGGCGCGGCCGCTGCCAGGGTGTTGCCATCCTTCCTAGAGGTTTACGCCCATGACCACCATCAAGACCCTGCTCGCAGCCTCCACCGCCCTTGCCCTGCTGGGCTGTGGTTCCATGGGCAATGTCCAGCTGGGCAGTGAAAGCACCGTGACCGAGGCCACTGCCAAGCAGCTGGCCGGTGACGTGCCGCTGCCTGCGGGCTCGGTGATCAAGCAGCAGGACTCGCTGGTGATGGGTTCGGGCAACACCTGGATGGGCCGCCTGAATGTGGCGGTTTCGGGCGAACCGCAAACGGTGTTTGCCTGGTTTCGCGACAGTCTGCCCGGTGCGGGCTGGACGCTGACTTCCAGCTCTTATTCAAAAGTGAGCCTGCTGACCTTCACCAAGGCGGAGCGGGTGGCAACGGTGCAAATGCAGGCAGGCAACTTTGGCGCCAACGAGGTGCTGATCACCGTGACGCCGGCAGTGCGCCCAGCCAGCCCCGCCGGTACCGGCCGCCCCTGATTCGCGTCAGGGCTATTTGGGTTGCGGGGGTGCTGCCACTGCCAGCTCGCTGACCAGCACTTTGTCGATGCGCTTGCCGTCCAGGTCCAGCACTTCAAAACGCCAGCCCGCGGCTTCAACCTGTTCCCCCGTTGCCAGCAAGCGGCCGGAAACGCTTTGCAATAAACCAGCCACGGTGTTGTAGCGGCCGCGGTCTTCGTCGGGTAGTTCCTTGATCTCCAGCCTGGCCTTGAGTTCAGACACGGGCATGACACCGTCAATCAGCCAGCTGCCATCCGCGCGCCGGGTGGCCCAAGCATCCACCTGGGCGCCGGGCTGCAGCTCGCCGGTAATGGCTTCCAGCATGTCCAGAGGGGTCATCAAGCCCTGCACCACGCCGTATTCGTCGACCACAAACACCATGCGTGTGGACTGTTTGCGGAACTGCTCCAACAGCTCCATACCGGTGAGGGTTTCGGGCACAAACACGGCGGGAATGGCATAGGCGTCGATGCGGTCGGCCATGGTCGGCGTTTTGCCTGTACCTGTGCCCTCACCTACCGGCTGGATTTGCCCGCGCAACGCCAACAGTTTTGCGATGTTGATGACACCCACCACGTCGTCCAGGCTGCCGCGGCACACCGGGTACCAGGAATGCCCGGTGGCGCCGGCCTTGCCGATGGCCTGCGCCACGGTGTCACTCGAGTCTATCCACTCAATGTCCGAACGCGGGCGCATCAGTGAGGTGAGCAGCCGGTCGTCCAGCAAAAACACGTTCTGCACCATCTGGTGTTCGTGCTCCTCGATCAACCCGGCGTCCACGCCTTCTTCCAGGCTGGCCGCAATTTCCTCGTCGGTCACAGTACGGTCGCCCGCGGTGTCCACGCGCAGCAACTTGAGCACAGCGTGGGTGCTGAAGGACAACAAGCGTACAAAGGGCTTGGCGCCAGTGGCCACCCACATCATGGGGCGCGACACCAGGCGCGACACGGTTTCGGGGTACAGCTGGCCGATGCGTTTGGGCACCAGCTCGCCAAACACAATGGTGATGAAGGTGATGACGGTGACCACCAGCGCGGTGGCAGAAATTTCAGCAGCGCGCGGGGGCGCGCCAAAAGTCTGGATCCAGCTGGAAAGCCCGTCGCTGAAAGCCGCCTCGCCGATGATGCCGTTGAGCATGCCGATGGAAGTGATGCCCACCTGCACCGACGAGAGAAACTGGGTCGGGTTCTCCAGCAACGTCAGCGCCGCATGCGCGCCCTTGTCGCCCGACTCGGCCATGGCGTTGAGCCTGGCCTTGCGGCTGGAAGCCAGCGCCAGTTCCGACATGGCAAAAACGCCGTTAAGCAGGGTCAGAAAGGCGATGAGGATGAAATCCATGGATCCGAAGGCAGAATGAACACATGGCACTTTACTTGATTGGCGACCTGCAGGGTTGCAATGAACCGCTGCAGCGCCTGCTCCGCACCGTGGATTTCTCTCCCAGCCGCGACACGCTGTACGTCCTTGGCGACCTGGTCAACCGGGGGCCGGACTCCCTGGCCGTGCTGCGCTATCTGCAGCCTCTGGGCGACGCGGCGCAGTGCCTGCTGGGCAACCACGACCTGAACCTGCTGGGCATCCACCGCGGCCTGCGCAAGCCGCACCGCAAAGACACGGTGCAGGAAGTGCTGGACGCGCCCGACTGCGAAGCCCTATTGGACTGGCTGCGGCACCGCCGCATGGCGATTCATTCGCACGGCTGGCTGATGGTGCATGCCGGCGTGCTGCCGCAGTGGAGCACAGCGCAAACCATGGCGCTGGCCGGCGAAGTGGAGCAAGCCCTGCGCGGCCCGGACCTGACCGGTTTTTTGCGCGGCATGTACGGCAACACGCCCGACCGGTGGGACGACGCACTGACCGGCGCTGACCGCCTGCGCGTGATCGTCAACGCGCTGACACGCATGCGTTTTTGCACATCTGATGGCGCGATGGAGTTTGAAAGCACAGGGAGCGTGCAAACAGCGCTGCCGGGCTACCTGCCCTGGTTTGAAGTTCCGGGCCGTAAAACCGCCGGCACGCCGATTGCCTTCGGTCACTGGTCGACATTGGGCGCCGATGCAGCCGCCAAAGCCGGCTTGCTGAACAATACCTTGCCGCTGGACACGGGCTGCGTGTGGGGTGGCTGCCTGACGGCCGCGCGGCTGGGGCAAGCGCCGGGAACATTTGAGCGGGTCACGGTGGACTGTGAAGCCGCCCAATCGCCCCGCTGAGCCCTCAACCGTAAATTTTCAAGCATTTTCGGCCTTTAGCCCAATAAATACGGGCGCGAGCAGCTACTTATTTAATAGCATGCTTGCAAGCGCTGCGCAGGCTGCCGAACCGGAGCATCAGACGCGTACGCGGAAAAAACCAGGCCCGGCCGATGCCGACCAAGGTGCAGGCGCAAGGGCCTACCCGGCTGTTTTGAACAGCGCGGCGACCTTTTTCTTGGGCTTGATGTTGGCCGAAACGCTGCTGCGCGAAGTGCCGCTCTTGGCGGCGGCCTCCCAGGCCGGCTGTGTATCGCCAGGCAGGGTGGACTCGTAGGGTTTGTCGAAAAACGGATCGCGCGACACGGCCGGCTGACGATGGGGAACCGACTCACGGCGCTCCCTTCGCTCGGGGCGGTCACGCGAAGCATCTTCGTCGCGCACCGGCTGGTCGCCGCTGTCGCGGTACATGCGGCGGCCGTCGTTGATGCGACCCTGCTCCTTGATGCGCGGCTGGTCTTCCTCAAACTCCATCGGCTCGAGCTCGATTTTGGTCTTGATGAGTTTTTCGATATCGGCGACCAGGCGCTGGTCGCTGCTGGCGGCGAAACTCACGGCCAGGCCGGAAGCCCCGGCACGGCCGGTGCGGCCAATGCGGTGCACATAGTCTTCGGCGTTGAAAGGCACGTCGAAGTTGAAAACCGCAGGCACGTCCTTGATGTCCAGGCCGCGGGCGGCCACGTCGGTGCACACCAGCAGGTCAACTTCGCCTTTTTTGAAAGCGTCCAGTGCCTTGAGACGTTCGTCCTGGCTTTTGTCACCATGCAGGGCGGTGGTTTTCAGGCCTTCGCGCTCGAGCGAACGAGCCAGGCGTGCGCAACCCAGCTTGCTGTTGACAAAAACAAAGGCCTGCTTGATGCCACGGGTCTTGAGGACTTGATGCAGCGCGCGGCGTTTGTCGTCGGCGCTGACGGCGTAGAAATGCTGCTCCACCGTGGAAGCGGTGGCGTTGGAGCGTGCCACTTCAATGGTCACCGGGTCCTGCAGGTAGCTGGAGGCCAGCCGCTTGATCTCTGGCGAGAAGGTGGCGGAGAACAACAAGGTGATGCGCTGCTTGGGCAGGTAGCTCAGGATGCGCTGCAGGTCGGGCAGGAAACCGATGTCCAGCATGCGGTCGGCCTCGTCAAGCACCACGTACTCCACCTGATTCAGCACGGCATTTTTGGCTTCGATGTGGTCCAACAGGCGGCCCGGTGTAGCCACCAGCACCTCAACGCCTTTTTTGAGCTCGGCCGTCTGCGGCTTCATGTCCATGCCGCCAAACACCACGGTGCTCCGCAGGTTGGTGTATTTGGCATACAGCTCCACCTGCTGGGCCACCTGCACCGCCAGCTCGCGCGTGGGCAGCAGCACCAGCGCGCGCACCGGGTGGCGGGCCGGCGAGGTAGATGCGTTTTCGTGCTTCATCATGCGCTGCAGCAGCGGCAGTGCAAAAGCGGCGGTCTTGCCGGTGCCGGTTTGCGCGGCGCCCATCACGTCCTTGCCCTGCAGCACGACCGGAATGGCCTGCTCCTGGATGGGAGTCATGGTTTCGTAGCCCATTTCGGCTACGGCGCGGGCCAGCGGTTCTGCCAGCGAAAGATTCGAGAAGGAGGATGTCATAAAAAAGCTCGGCGTGACTCTTGCGGTTGTGTGTAGCGGGTTGGCGCGCGGGCCAGGTTCCGTGGCCGGGGCGCGTTGGGTGCCAACAGCACAGCCGCCGGCGACAAGGTAACGCCGCAGACCGCCGGGTTGCGACCATTGATCGCAGGGCTTGTGCAGAGCTTCCTCAGCCCTCTATTGTCGCACTTTGAGCGAAATTGCCTGCAGATGGCCCCTCATGGCCTTGGGGCACCGGCGGCGCCTCAGCACGCCTGACTGCATCGGGAACCCATTTGCTACTATTTTTATAGCAATCAGCACCCGAAAACAAAGGGCTGGAGGCCTTTTTCTTATAAATTTCGGGCGTTGAAGGTGTCGCAAGCCCTCACATTGCCCTGCTGCAGGCCGGTATTGAACCAGCGGGCGCGCTGGGCGCTGGTTCCGTGGGTGAAGCTCTCGGGCACCACCGCGCCACCGCGTGAGCTCTGGAGCGCATCGTCGCCAATTTTGGCAGCGGCGTTCATGGCTTCCTCGACATCACCCTGCTCGAGGATGCTGCGCGCGCGCTGTGCGTGGTGCGCCCACAGGCCGGCAAAGCAGTCAGCCTGCAACTCAAGCCGAACGCTCATGGCGTTGTATTCGACCTTACTCACGCGGCCCTGCATCTGTTCCATCTTGCTGCTGATGCCCAGCAGGTTCTGCACATGGTGGCCAACCTCGTGGGCAATCACGTAGGCCTGGGCGAAGTCGCCGGGCGCGCCCAACTTTTTCTGCAGGGTTTCATAAAAACCGAGGTCAATGTAGACCTTCTGGTCAGCCGGACAGTAAAAAGGCCCCATGGCCGCCTGACCCTGGCCGCAAGCCGTGGCGGTAGCGCCCCGGAACAGCACCAGCCTGGGCTCCTGGTAAGCGGCGCCCCCTTTGGTGAACACGTCTTTCCAGACGTCTTCGGTGTCGGCCAGCACCGTGGAGACAAATTTGGCCATGCGGTCGTCTGCCGGTGGGCGCTGCGCCGGGCCCTGCTGCACTTGTGCGGTGGGCGTGCCGCCGCTGAGCAGGCTCAAAATGGTCATGGGATTGATGCCGAAGATCCAGCCGCCGACAAGTGCCACGACAATCGTGCCAATGCCTATGCTCCGGCCACCCATCAACCCGCCCCCTCCGCCATCGCTGCGGCGGTCTTCAACGTTATCGGATTCGCGGTTGCCTTCCCATTTCATGATTGGCTTTCTTTGACTTTTGTTGGCATTGTTGGTGTTGATGCCGCCGGTGCGGTGCAACAGTGCAGACTACTTTACTTGAGCATTCACTCCAGAACAGGAACATTTTGTAGGCCACGGCATCCATCCACCATGAGTAAATTGCTTGTTCACGCGCGTGTTTTTCTGGCCCTGTTGGCCGCCGCCCTTTTAAGCGCCTGCGCAACGCCGCTGGTGACGCAGGTCACCAATTTCAACCAGTGGCCGCCAGACGCCGAAGGCAGCACCTTCAGTTTTATCAAGCCACCCGCGCGCGCCGGGGCCGTCCCCGGTGAACTGGAGCAGGCCACCTACGAAAAGTACGCCCAGGCCGAACTGGAAAAATACGGTTTGAAGCAGGCCGCTGCGGGGCAGCGTGCCCGGCTGCTGGTGGAGCTCATTACCGTCAGCCAGCTTCAGCAAAGAACTTATGTGCAGCCGGTATACGAAGAGAACATGGTTTTTTACCCGCCGCGCCGCAACGCCGCCGGCCACTATTTCCCCGGCTACTGGGCACCCAGCCGCTTTGGGCCAACCTACGTGGGTGACAGGGTCGTGCCCTACAACGTCCAGTTCAGCGAGCTGACCCTGCGCCTGCTCGACACGCGCAGCGGGCCGCCGGGACAGCCGCGCCCCGTCTTTGAAACACGCGCTGTTTACGAAGGCGGTGCGACCTTGCCTGCCATCGCGCCCTACCTGGTACGCGCTGTCATGGACGGATTCCCGGGGCAAAGCGGGCTGGTACGCAAGGTCGAATTTGATCGAAAAACCGGCGCCGTGATCAAGAAGTAGGTAGCGCAGCGCGATTTCCGGTCGCCCACGGCCAACGAACTACTGCTTCACAATGCTGGCATGCCAAGCCCAGCTTCTGCTTCGACTATCCCCCGCGTTCTCCTGACCGGCTTTGACGCGTTTGGCGGCGAAAGCCTGAACCCCAGCTGGATGGCTGTGCATGCGTTGCACGGCCGTCGCATCTCTGGCCATCAGTTGGTGGCGGCCCAATTGCCCACCGTGTTTGATGACTCGCTGGCTGAGCTGGCGCAGTTGCTTCGGCTGCATAAGCCTTCATTGGTTTTGTGTGTCGGCCAAGCCGGCGGACGGGCCGCCATTTCGCTGGAGCGTGTGGCGATCAATGTGAACGACGCCCGTATTGCCGACAATGCGGCCGCACAACCGATTGACACGCCGGTCGTTGACGGTGGCCCGGCTGCGTATTTCAGCACCCTGCCGATCAAGGCCATGTTGCAGGCTTTGCAGCACGAAGGAATTGCGGCAGAGGTTTCGCAGACAGCCGGCACCTTTGTCTGCAACCATGTTTTTTACGGCCTGATGCACCATCTGGCCACGCGGCGGGGTTTCAAGAACACGCGCGGCGGGTTTGTCCATGTTCCCTATCTGCCTGAGCAAGGCAGCCCGGGCATGCCGCTGCAAGAGCAGGTTCGCGCCTTGCGCGTAGCCGTTCGCGCAGCATTGGCAACGCAGCGCGATATTGCGCAGGGCGCAGGTGCCCTCAGCTAGGATCAGTCACGGTATTTTTTACGGGCTCGTCGCGCAGCAAGCGCCAGACCAGCCAGCTTCCGATCAATGCGTTGCAAATAGCAAAACCACCAATGATCAGGGTGGCAAAACCATTCAGCGGCCGGTTCTGGACAATCCACGCCAGCGCAGCCGAGAGCGCATTGAGCATCATGGCCATCCAGAACAAGGGATTGCGGGGCTGAAATAAACGGGAAAGCTTCATGGCGGCAATGCTAACCGCTGCCGGTCCGAGCACATCCCCAAGCGGAGAACTGCTCGGAAAACGCCAAGGACCGTGGTTAACGAACCGTGCTGAAGGAAGCGGGCATCAGACTCTGAGAATCTGAAGGAGCGATTAGCGGGCCACCTGCCAGCACAGCGCCGCTTTTGGCGATGTCGGCGACGCTGGTCCGGCTGCCATCGTTGTACATCTCAGCCCGGGCCTGTTGCATGCAGGCGTTGAACGCCGGGCCACGCAAATTCTCCACGCAGTAAGTCATGGCACTTTTTTGCGAGGCCAGCAAAGACTCACGTGCCTGCGCTTTTTTGACCTCGCCGCTTGCAACGCTGGCAATACCCACCAGCAAGCCAAAAATCACCGCAATACCTGCACCCGCATAAAAATACTGGCGCGGTATGGTGTTGATGGAGAGCGTGGGATAGGTAAACATGAAACAGACTCCTCGTTACGTCTGTTTCGATGCTAGGGTTCCGGTTGCGAAGTACAACGCGGAGCATTACCCGTGCCCCTGTAGGATAAAACCGCTTCACCTCAGGCAATAAATCACTCCGGCCAAAAAGGCCCCGAACAAACCCGTATTTTTTACCCGTTTACCATCTGCCATGTCGCTTACATTTTCGCTTCTCGACGCTGCACAAACCGCCTTGCGCCTCCCGTATTCCGCACTGGTGGATGAACTAACCCGGTTGTTGCAGGACCCGGCCGTACAGGTGCCGATGCGCATGGTTCAGCCGCTGGCTGGGGGAGGCAGCCTGTTTCTGATGCCGGCCATGGACAACCGCGTTGCCATGACCAAGCTGATCACATTCACCCCTGCCAACGCAAACACCGGGCGGGCAACCATCCAGGGTGACGTGCTGGTGTTTGATGTTGCCAGTGGTGAACGGCGGCTGGTTCTCGACGGGCCCACGGTCACCGCACGGCGCACCGCAGCGGTCTCGCTGCTGGCAGCGCAGCGGCTGGCCCCCAATACACAAGGCCCGCTATTGATCGTGGGTGCGGGTGTGCAGGGCAAGGCCCATCTTGAAGCGTTTGCCGAAGGTCTGGGCGTGAGCGAAGTGGTGATCGCATCGCGCAGTGCATCCAGTGCGCAAGCCCTCGTAAAGCATGCACGCTCACTGGGCCTGCAAGCCCGCGTGGTGCAAGACGCCGGCGCCGCCATGTCGGAATGCCCGTTGATCGTCACCTGCACGCCGGCCAACGGCGTGGTGCTCCGCGGCCTGCCCCGCGCGGATGGATTTATCAGTGCGGTGGGAGCTTTCACGCCCCGCATGGTGGAACTGGATCCGGAGCTGTGCCGCCATATCGCGGCACAGGGTTCTGTGTTTGTCGACACAGCTGACGCGGGCCATGAGGCGGGAGACCTGTTGCAGGCCTGCCTGGATGTGAGCCTCTTTGCGACACTGGCCGATGTGGTCGTCCGGAATATCGAAAGACCGGCCGGGCCTGTGCTTTTCAAGAGCTGTGGCTGGGCGGGTTGGGACCTGGCGGCAGCCAGGACGTCCCTGGGCTACTGACGCCTGCTTTTTCTGCACCTCCAGTGCGTTTGATCCAGCGCAAGCGCGAACCTCCTGCCTGTTTCTAGACTGACCTCATGAAGCTTCAATTCCTCGGCGCCACCGATACTGTGACCGGTTCCAAATACCTGATCGAACACGACAAGGCCAGGGTGCTCGTTGATTGCGGGCTGTTCCAGGGCTACAAGCTGCTGCGCCTGCGCAACTGGGAGGCACCACCCGTGAAGCCGTCCTCGATTGACGCAGTGATCCTGACCCACGCACACATTGACCACAGTGGCTACCTGCCTCTGCTGGCCCGCCAGGGCTTTCGCGGCAAGGTGTTCTGCACACCCGCCACCTACGACCTGTGCCGCATTCTGCTGCCCGATTCAGGGCATTTGCAGGAAGAAGAGGCAGAATACGCCAACCGCCACAAGCTGTCCAAACACAAGGAGGCCTTGCCGCTGTACACACGCGAAGACGCCCTGCGATGCCTCAAGCTGTTTCATCCCATCCCTTATGACAAGGATTGGCAGCCCGTACCCGGCCTGCATGCCCGCATGACACCTTCGGGCCACATGGCGGGATCGTCGTTTGTCAGGCTGGACGACGGATCTCGCTCCATCCTGTTTTCCGGGGACATCGGTCGGCCCCAGGACCTGATGCTCAAGCCCCCGGTGCAGATGGATGGTGCCGACTACCTGGTGGTGGAGTCCACCTATGGCGACCGGCTGCACAAGAACTCGGACCCGCTGCTGGAGCTCGGCAAGGTGATCAACCGAACCGCCGCACGCGGTGGCGTGGTGGTGATCCCGGCCTTCGCCGTAGGCCGGGCCCAAAGCCTGCTGCACTGCATCCATCTGCTCAAGGCCCAGGGTGTGATCCAGGACATCCCCGTCTATCTGAACAGTCCCATGGCGGCCAGCGCCATGCAGGTCTATCTGAAACACAAGTCGGAACTGAAGCTGACACCCGCCGAATGCGAAGCCATGGCGCACACGGCGCACATCGTGCAGTCGCCTGAAGAGTCGAGGTTGCTCAATGCACGGCACGGTCCGATGGTGATCGTCGCTGCCAGCGGCATGGCCACCGGCGGCCGGGTAGTGCACCACCTCAAGGCTTTTGCGCCTGACAAGCGCAACACCATTTTGTTTGCCGGCTACCAGGCCGGCGGTACCCGGGGGGCGTCAATTGCGGGAGGCGCACCGACTGTACGCATCTTCGGTGAGGACGTGCCCATCCGGGCAGAGGTCGCCATGCTGGACGACCTGTCGGCCCATGCAGATGCCGGCGAGATTGTGAGCTGGCTCAAGGGGTTCAAGGCGCCGCCCAGGCAGACCTTCATCACGCACGGCGAACCAGCTGCTGCCGACGCGATGCGCCAGCGCATCGAACGCGAGTTGCGGTGGAATGTCCACATGCCTTTCTACCTCGAAACGGTCACGCTCCGCTGACGCCGTCAACACAGGCAACGGGTGGAGGTCAAGCCAGGCCGCACCATTCGGCAAAGCGGTGAAACGCGTCTGCCCACAAAGCCCAGGCGGCCGCAAGGATCAACAGGCCACCGGCCACGCGCGTGCCCCAATCCTGCTTGAGCTTGTTGCCGCGGACCTGCAGCTTGTCGTAAAGCAGGGGCACCAGCATCAGCGACACGCTGCTGCCCGCCGCGAAGAGAGCCATGGACAGCGCGCCTTCCAGAGGCCCGCCGCTGAGCGAAGCAACCAGCAAGGCGGAATACAGCAAGCCACAGGGCATGAAGGCCCACAGCGCGCCCGTGGCAAAAACGCCGCCGCGCGCAGTGGCCAACGGCCGGATGCGCGACCAGACCGAACGGCCGGCCTCGCTGACCCAGGCCGGCTGACGGGCTTGCGCCAGCAGCATCAGCCCCCAGAGCAGAACAGCCAGGTGAAACAGCGTCCACACCGGACGCAGTGCCGCGGTATTCGCGGTGAGCCAGGCCAGGCTTTGCACAGCCGTCGCCGCTGCGGCACCCGCCAACGAATACCCCACCAGGCGCCCAGCCTGAAAATGCCAAAGCGACCGCGATGTCGAACCCGGGCCCTGCCGAGGGCCCATACGGATAATTCCCGCACAGGCGGCGCCGCACATGGCGGCGCAATGCGGGCCGCCGGCCAGCCCCATCATCAGGGCCGTGACAGCCAGTGTGGTGGACATGGCAGGAGCTCGTTCAGATGATGCGCGAGAACCTCGCGCGATTACGGTCGGCCTGCAGGTAGCGGTCAAACACCATGGCCACTGCACGCACGAAAAACCAGCCCTGCGCGGTCACCTGAATGCCGGATTCGTCCAGCAGGACCAAGCCCGCATCGGCCAGGCCGCGCAGTTGCTCCATCTCGCCCGCGAAATAGCTGCGGAAGTCCAGCAACCAGGCCAGCTCGATCGACTCGAAGAGAACCTGGCCCTGGCACATGAGCGCCATGATCACCGCCCGGCGCGCGAGGTCGTCACGGTTGAGCGCCAGGCCGCGTACCACCGGCAGGCGGCCCTGGTCCAGATGGTCGCAATACTCTTCCATCGTCTTGGCGTTCTGGCTGTAAGTTGCACCTATGCGGCCAATGGCGGAAACGCCCAGGCCGATAAGGTCACAGTCGGGCTGGGTGCTGTAACCCTGGAAGTTACGGTGCAACCTGCCCTGCCGCTTGGCCACGGCCAGTGCGTCGTTGGGCAATGCAAAGTGGTCCATGCCGATGTAGACATAACCCGCCGCCATGAAAGCGGCGAGTGACTGCGACAGCATGGCCACCTTGGCAGCGCCGCCAGGCAAGTCGGCAGTGACGATGCGCCGCTGCGGCTTGAAGCGCTCGGGCAGGTGGGCATAGGCATACAGGGCAATACGGTCGGGCCGCAACTGTGTTATTTGGGCAAGCGTACGCGCAAACGATTCCGGCGTCTGGCGCGGCAAGCCGTAAATCAGGTCGACGTTGATGGAGTCGAACCCAATCTCGCGCGCCTGGGCCATCAGCTCACTGACCTGCTCAAAGGGCTGAACACGATGCACGGCTTTCTGAACGTCGGGATCAAAATCCTGCACCCCAAAGCTCAGGCGGTTGAAGCCCAGATCGGCCAGGTTGCGCAGGCGCGTGGCGTCAACGGTGCGCGGGTCAATCTCGATCGAGTATTCGCCGCCGGGGGCCAGCGTAAAACTGCGCCGCAACATGGCCATGAGCTCCTTGAGCTCGTCGTCAGACAGGAAAGTGGGTGTACCGCCGCCCAGGTGCAGCTGCGTGACTGTCTGGCCACGGCCAAGCTGGTCCGTGTGCAGGTCTATCTCGCGCCCCAGGTAGCGCAGGTAGCTGGCTGCGCGGTTGTGATGTTTGGTGATGATCTTGTTGCAGGCGCAGTAGTAACACAGTGACTCACAGAACGGAATGTGCACATACAGCGACAACGGCAAAGCCAGCACGGACGGCCCGGCACGCCGCTGCGCCAAGGCTTGGCCATAGTCGGCCGCGCTGAAGGCTTCGACAAAGCGGTCGGCCGTGGGATAGGACGTATACCGCGGCCCCGGGATGTCAAATCGTTGCAGCAGCTCGGGCAATACAGTGGTCATTGCAGGTTTCTCGTGGTAATAGCCTACTGTGCCGCGTCCAGCCCTGTCAGCTTTTGATCTGGATCAAACGCGCCGGAGCGGTGGACTGGACAATTTGACGAAGATCATCAAAGGCTTTGTCATGAAGGAAATCCCTGTGCACACACCGGCTACGGACCTGTTAGCCGGTTCGGCTCTGCAGCCCATCGACGGAAAAACCATGAAGGTCGCCTGCTCCAACTGCAACCTGCGTGAGCTGTGCATGCCTGTCGGCCTGAGCCCGGAGGAACTCACCCGTATTGACGACGTGGTGGCCACCCGCCGCAAGGTCAAGCGCGGTGCCACGTTGTTTCGCACCGGGGAGATCTTCGAGTCCCTGTTTGCCATCCGCACCGGTTTTTTCAAGACCTGCATCATGTCAGGCGACGGCCGGGACCAGGTCACCGGCTTCCAGATGGCGGGCGAGATCATCGGGCTGGACGGCATCGTCAGCGACCGCCACACCTGTGATGCCGTTGCCCTGGAAGATGCCGAGGTCTGCGTCATGCCTTTCAACCGCATCGGCGAGCTGGCACGGGAAATCAATGCGCTTCAACATCATGTGCACCGCATCATGAGCCGCGAAATCGTGCGCGAACACGGCGTGATGCTGCTGCTGGGGAGCATGCGGGCCGAGGAGCGCGTGGCAGCCTTCCTGCTGAACCTGGCGCAACGGCTGCATGCGCGCGGTTTTTCCGGGTCGGAGCTGGTGCTGCGCATGACACGCGAGGAAATCGGCAGCTACCTCGGCATGAAGCTCGAAACCGTGAGTCGCACTTTTTCGAAATTCGCCGAAGACGGCGTCATTGAGGTGCGGCAGCGCCATGTGCGGATTCTGAACATCTCCGCACTGCAGTCCATCGTCAACCAGCAGGGCTGCAACTAGGCAGCGGCATCGCTGCCGCGCACCACCAGGACCGGCCCCCGCGCGTGACGGACGATCTGTTCAGCGTCGCTGCCCATCAGCGCACGGCCTATCCCGCGCCGGCCGTGGGAGCCGACCACGACCAGGTCGGCTTTCACGCTGGCGGCCTGTTCCACCACTTGCTCCCAGAGCCGGCCCGGCCCACCCACAATCAGCACGCTGTCGGTCTCCACCCCTTTGTCTTCCGCCTTTTTACGGGCGTGCGCAAGAAGTTTCTCACCGGCCCCCTGCATCAGCGGAACAATGTCGTTGAGGTAGTTCATCGCCGGCTCAAAGCCATTGACATAGCTGAGTTCGTCCACCACATGAAGCAGCCGCAGCCGGGCACCTGTCAGTTGGGCCAGGCGGATGGCTTCATCAAGCGCCTTGTCCGACGTCGGGCTGCCATCGATGGGCATGAGAATCTGGTGGTAAGCGGACATTTCTTTCTCCAAAGTCAAAAAAGGTTTCAGCGCAGCGCAAGGCGCATGGCCACGGTTTCCTTCAAGGTCCCGGCGGTAACGTCAAACCCCAGCTGTCGCGCCAGGGCGGCCATGCCCGCGTTTTCGGGCAGACACTGCCCCACGACCTCGGTCGTGCCGTGCTCACGCAGGTAGCGGAGCAGTTTGTCCATCAGTAGCCGTCCCAGGCCGCGGCGCTGCCAGTCCGTGGCCACCTGGATCGCGAACTCCGCCGTCAGATTGTCAGGGTCACACACGGCCCGCGCTTCGGCCACCATCACCGGCTCGCCGCCTGCCTGCGGCGCAATGGCCACAAAAGTCATCTCGCGGTCGTAGTCGATCTGGCTGTAGCGTGCGAGTTCGGAGTGCGGCACCTCCCGGCGCGCCATGAAAAACCGCAGCCGCATGTCGGCGGGTGACGCGCCAGCGTAAAAAGCCATCAGACGCTGGCCGTCTTCCGGTCGGATGGGCCGCAGCAGCACGTCCTGGCCCTTGACCTGCACATGCTCTTCCAGCGCCAATGGATAGGGTCGAATGGCCAGCCGGCTGGGCTCGCCCGCCGCCACCGGACGCAACCTGACCCGGGAGTCCAGCGCCAGCACACCATGTTCATCGACCAGCAAGGGGTTGATGTCGAGTTCGGCAAGCCAGGCCAGGTCACAGGCCATCTGCGAAACTTTCAGCAGTGTGGCCAGCAGCGCCGGCTCATCGGCGGGCGCACGCCCCCTGTAACCGGCCAGCAAGGGCGCCAGCCCGCTGCCGGCCACCATGTCACCCGCCAGCCGGGCATTGAGCGGGGGCAGCGCCACGGCGTGGTTCTTGTGCAGTTCGGCGGCAACACCGCCTTCACCCAGCAGCAACACCGGCCCGAACACGGGATCGGAGGCGATGCCGACAATCAGCTCATGGGCGCCCGGACGGCGCGCCATGGCCTGCACGGTAAAGCCCTGTATCCGCGCCTGGGGCAACAGCCGCAACACCTGCTGCTGCATTTTTCCGGCCGCAAGCCTCAAGGCCTGCTCCGAGGCCAGGTCAAGTGCAACACCGCCGACATCGGACTTGTGGATGACCTCGGGCGAAATGATTTTCAGGGCCACGGGATAACCGATGCGGCTGGCTGTCGCCACGGCCTCCTCGACATCACGGGTCTTGACGGTTTCAACCGCGGGAATGCCATAGGCCCGCAGCAGCGCCTGGGCCTGCGCATCACCAAGCCATTCGCGGCCATCGCGCAACGCTTCATCCAGCAATGACCGGGCGAGTTCGCGGTCGGGCGTGAAGTCCTCCATCGCAGCGGCGGGCAACTGCTGCAGCGCCTGCTGGTTGCGTGCATAGGTGGCCAGCTGCAGCCACGCGGCGGCCGCACGTTCCGGCGTGCTGTAGCTGGCAATACCGGCCGCTGCCGTGCTCTGCCGCGCAGCCGCCACCATCACGCCACCGAGCCAGCAGGTGAGTACAGGCTTGACCGATGCCTGGATCAGCGGCAAGCAGGCTGCGGCGATGTCAGCGGCGGGAACAATCGCCGTGGGCGCATGGATAAACAGCACGCCGTCAATTTCCGGTGCCGCCAGCAGAACCTTGAGTGCATCTGCATAGCGGCTTACAGGCGCGTCGCCGATGATGTCGACCGGGTTGCCATGCGACCAGGTCGAAGGCAGGCACTCATTGAGCGCCTGCAAGGTGTCCTCGCCAGGCACTGCCAGCGTTCCACCGCCCAGGGCCAGCGCATCGGCAGCCAGCACACCGGCACCACCGCCATTGGTCAGGACCGCCAGGCGCTCGCCATGCCAGCGCCTGACATGGGTCAAGGTCTCGGCCGCATCGAACAGGGACTCCAGCGTATCCACACGCAGCATGCCGGCGCGGCGAACTGCGGCGTCGAACACCGCGTCCGAACCGGCCAGTGCACCGGTGTGCGAGGCGGCGGCCCGGGCTCCATCGGGCGCACGGCCCGCCTTCACGACAATCACCGGCTTGTTGCGCGCGGCGGCCCGGGCCGCCGACATGAACTTGCGCGCCGACTTCACCGATTCCATGTACATGAGGATGGCCCGGGTGCCGGGATCGCTGGCCAGGTAGTCAATGACATCGCCGAAATCCACATCTGCGCTGTCTCCCAGCGAGATGAAATGCGAAAACCCGATGCCGCGGCTGTTGGCCCAGTCGAGCATGGCCGTCGCCAGCGCGCCCGATTGCGTCACAAAAGCCAGCTTGCCGGGCAAGGCGTTGCCGGGCGCAAAACTGGCATTGAGCCCGATACCGGGCACCAGCGCCCCGATGCAGTTGGGCCCGAGGATGCGCAGCAGATGCGGCCGCGCTGCATCCAGCATGGCCTGTTCAAGTGAGCGGCCATCCGCGCTGGTAGCCTGTTTGAGCCCGGCCGACATCACGATGGCAGCACGCGTGCCCTTGCGGCCCAAGGCAGCAATGATCTCCGGCACGCTTTCTGCCGGGGTACAGATCACAGCCAGGTCCGGCGCCCGCGGCAGCGACTCGACATCGCGCCAGGCCGGCGCACCGCCGACGTTGCCGTGCCGCCGGTTGACCGGCCAGACCGGCCCCTGGAACCCGTCAGCGCGGAGGTTGCGCAGCACCACGGAGCCCAGGCTTGCCTCCCGGTCGGAGGCGCCGATCAGGGCCACCGAGGCAGGCTGGAACAGGGCTTCGAGATTGCGTACGCTCATGGATCTCCTTCAAACGCGGTGGGGCGGACGGGACCGCCGGTGCAGGCAGATTAACGCCCGCACAGTCCCCTCACTTGCTCCAGATCAAAGACCCGGGCAGGTGCTGACCCACAAAATGAACGGATCTGTAAAGGTCTCCCATGGAAACATACGACAGTACCCTGATGCCGCACTTCCGCCGCCTCCTGGCACAACGCGAAGCCGACCTGCGGTCCATTCTGCGAGCCAGCGACGACCTGCCAGAGCAGACAGGCGACACCGGATCACATGGCGTCATGGATTTCAAGGACGTTGCCATGGAACAGGCGCTCGCCACGGTCGACGAAGCCAAGGCCGGGCACGCGTTTCTCGAGCTGGAAGAGGTGCTGGCGGCACGCCGCCGGTTGACCGACCAGAGGTTCGGTTATTGCCTGGACTGTGGTGAAGCCATTGACCTGCGGCGCCTCGAGGCTGTGCCCGCAGCATCGCTGTGCACCGCATGCCAGGCCATCCACGAGCATGAACAAGCGCCTGCGCTGCGGCGCAGGACCTTGACTTTGACCCACACCCGAAAGGATCTCGCATGAGTGCAAAAAAATCCCGTGCTGCCGCGTCTCCCACAACCGGGGGGAACGGCGCAGCAACCCCCAACTTTCTGGCCGAACTCGGCCGTCAGCAACTGGCAGCGGCCACCGATGCAGCTTGTGCCATGTTCCGCGGCAGCGAAGCCCTGCGCACCATCCAGCAGCAGGCAGCACACGAGGCATCCTTGCGCCATCAGGTCGCCGCGCAAAAGCTGCACGGCAACTGCGCGCCGGGCGACCTGCTGGCCATCCAGTCGAGCCTGCTGCGTTTTGACCTGCAAGGCGCCATCCAATACTGGCAGCAGATCACGACAGCGGCACTGCAGTCGCAGATCGAGATGATGGCCAGCACCAGCCACCTGCTCACCGACGAACAACATGGGGGATGGAAATCGGCCCTGGAAGACTTTCAGACAGCGATGGCTTCCGGCAACAGGTTTTTTGCAGGCAAGCTGGAAACCCCAGCCGGGCAGCCCCATGCCTGACACGGTTTCCGGCCCGGGTCATTGAAGAGCAGCGTGTCAATGTGCTGATCAACGTCAGCAACCCGCCAGAGGCATGGCGCAGCATGAGCGACGGCTCCCGGGTGTCGGTGCGAATTGTCACGGCCAGTGACCGGAGCAGACCGTGATTGTTTACCCGCCCGCTACCATCCGCGAAGGCAGCAAGGTACGGGTACGCAAGCCCTGACCATGTCCACCGACAACAAGCCCCCGGAACCTGCCCGCACGCTGGTGGCCGCGCTGGCTGCTGTGCTACAGGCGCAGCTGATTGAAACCCACATTTCCTGGGTACTGCTGGCGAAGGACACCGCCTACAAGATCAAGAAGCCGGTGCATCTGCCTTTTGTCAACTACAGCACTCTGCAGGCCCGGCAACATTTCTGCGAAGAGGAAGTTCGGCTGAACCAGCGGCTCGCACCTTCGCTGTACCTGGGTATGACACGCATCACCGGTACAGCCCACTCACCCGAACTCGACGGAGCCGGACCGGTGCTGGAGTACGCGGTGCGCATGCGCCGGTTCGCGCCGGGAGCACTGTTCAGCGAAAGGATCGCCGCGCGCACACTGAACAACACAGATATCGACCAACTCGCCGCGCTGCTGGCCGATGCGCATGGGAAAGCTCCGCACGCAGATGCCGCAAGCAGCTTTGCCGATACCGGCCATCGCCGGGGCAATGCGCTGGCCGCACTGGAGGGGGTGCGTCCGTTTGCAAGTGCTGCCGCGCAGGCCGCGCTGCAGAGCTGGATCGAAACCCAGGCTGGGATGCTGGCTCCCCTGTGGGCGTCCCGGAAAGCTGAGGGGCGTGTGCGCGAATGCCATGGCGACCTGCACCTGGCCAATATCGTTCGTCTTGACGATGGGGTGGCGGCATTTGACTGCATTGAGTTCGACCCGGCACTGCGCTGGATCGACGTTCTCGATGACGCGGCCTTTGTGGTGATGGACCTCGCGGCCTACCAACAACGCGACCTGTGCTTTCGTTTTCTCAACGCCTGGCTGGACCGGACGGGTGACCATGGCAGCCTGCCCGCCCTGCGTTTTGCAGTCGTGTACCGGGCATTGGTCCGGGCCCAGGTGGCGCACCTGCGGGACCCGGGGAACGATACAGCCCGCCGCTATCTGGACGTGGCGCTGGTCTGGGCACAACCGGGCACTGCCTGGCTGTCCATCATGCACGGCCTCCCGGGGTCGGGCAAAACCTACGTCTCTCAGCGCCTTCTCGAGCAGGAAGGCGCTATCCGGCTGCGCTCGGACGTGGAACGCAAGCGCCTGTACGGCCTGGGCATGCTGGATGATTCGCGTGCCAAGGGGTTGGACCTTTACGGCGCCAACGTCACTGCGCGCACCTATGGGCAGTTGTTCGGCGTGGCGCGCACGGCATTGCAGGCAGGCTTCCCGGTGATCCTGGACGCAGCCTTCCCGCATCGCGCCGAACGGGACCAGGCACATGCCCTGGCCCGGGACCTGGGTGTACCGTTTTCCATCGTGCACTGCGAAGCGCCCCTGCCTGTGTTACGCCAGCGCCTGCTGGCCCGCCGGGGTGACGCATCTGAAGCCAACTTTGCCGTACTGGAGCAATTGCGACCTGGCACCGAAGCGCTGGCTGACGACGAACTGCCGTTTTTGCGAACCGTAGCGCCTGGCCCACCGTCCTGAAAGCCCCGGGACATGCGAGTCCCGCAAACATCCCCTGCCGGGCTTGCGTTTTGTCAAGGCCGGGCATGTCCGTCCTGCCTACAGTGGCGCGAAGGATCTTCATGCCAACCCCATCTCCGCCCACTGTCAACCGCCTGCGCCTGCGCCGGCTGGGTATCGACACCTACCAGGAACCGGTGCTGTACATGCACCGCGATTGCCCCGTCTGCCATTCGGAAGGGTTCGAAGCGCGGTCTCGTGTGGAACTGCGGCTCAATGGCCACACCATCGTGGCCACGCTCAATGTGGTGAGCGGGGACTTTCTGTCGCCTGAAGAGGCCGGTCTGTCCGAAGCGGCCTGGCGCTTGCTCCACGCGCGGCCGGGTGAAGAGGTTTCGCTGCACCATCCAGCGCCACTTGAATCACTGAGCCATGTGCGTGCCAAGGTCTACGGACGTCGCCTGGGTCAGGCCGCCATTGATGCGGTGATCGGGGACGTGGCAGCCGGACGTTACTCGGATCTGCAGCTCGCGGCCTTCGTCACCGCCTGCGCGGGCGACCATCTGGACATGAACGAAACCATCGCACTGACTCGCGCCATGGTCAATGTGGGTGAGCGCATGAGCTGGGGCAAGGGCCTGGTCATGGACAAGCACTGCGTGGGCGGGCTGCCCGGTAACCGCACCACCATGATCATTGTTCCCATCATCGCGGCCTGCGGGCTGCGCATGCCCAAGACCTCGTCGCGCGCCATCACCTCGCCCGCCGGCACCGCCGATACCATGGAAACGCTGGCGCCGGTGGACCTGGACGTCGCGCAGATCCGCCGCGTGGTGGGCCGCACCGGCGGCTGCATTGTTTGGGGCGGCGCCGTGCGGCTCAGTCCGGCGGACGACATCCTCATCCGGGTCGAGCGCCCGCTGGACCTGGACAGCCAGGGGCAACTCGTCGCTTCGGTCCTGTCCAAGAAAGCTGCGGCCGGAGCCACCCATGTGCTGATCGACATGCCGGTCGGGCTGACCGCCAAGGTCCGCAGCGCACATGCCGCGCACCAGTTGGGACGGCAGCTTGAGCAAGTCGGGCAGGCGCTGGGCCTGCAGGTGCGCGTGGTGCAAACCGATGGTGTGGCTCCCGTGGGCCGGGGCATAGGCCCTGCGCTGGAGGCACGCGATGTGCTGGCCGTGCTGCGCCGCGAGGCGCAGGCTCCGGACGATCTTGCCTTGCGCGCTCTTGAGCTGGCCGGACAGATTCTTGAGTTCGGAGGTGCCGCGCAAGCCGGCGCCGGCCTCGCCCAGGCAACGTCGGTGCTGGAGGACGGCCGCGCCTGGCAGAAATTTCAGGACATCTGCGAAGCACAGGGTGGCCTGCGCGAACCTCCGGTGGCTGCCTACCAACAGCCGGTGACAACCCTGCATGGTGGCACCGTGATTGCCATCGACAACCGGCGCCTGGCGCGTATTGCCAAACTCGCCGGCGCGCCCACTGCGGCGTGTGCGGGCATCGACATGAACGTGCGGCTCGGTACGGTGGTCGAACGCGGGGACCCGCTGTTCACGCTGCATGCGGCCACACCGGGCGAGCTGGCTTATGCCCTGGAATACGCCACCACGCAGCCTGGCGCCGTCCATGTGATGGAGGAAGCCTGATGCTGGTCCTGGCCCTGCCCGGCGCTGCAGATCTGGCGGCCGGCCTGGCCAGCCGTCTGCACTGCGAACACGCCGAACTGCAGTTGCACCATTTCCCCGATGGTGAAACCGGCGTGCGCATTGACGCGCCGGTCAAAGGCCGCTGCGTCGTGCTGGCCGGCAGCCTAGACCAGCCCGACGGCAAGACCCTGCCACTGATTTTTGCCGCCGACGCGGCGCGCGAGCTGGGCGCACGGCAGGTAGGGCTGGTTGCACCCTACCTGGCCTACATGCGGCAGGACAAACGCTTCCAGCCCGGTGAGGCCGTGACTTCACGCAGCTATGCCCGGTTGCTGTCTGCTTCGCTGGATTTTCTGGTGACCGTGGACCCGCATCTGCACCGCATCCACAGCCTGGACGAGATTTACACCCTCCGCACACAGGTGGTACCGGCCGCACCCATGATCGCGCGCTGGCTACGCAGCCACGTGGAAGTGCCCTGGCTGATCGGGCCGGACCAGGAGAGCGAACAGTGGGTCGCCGAAGTGGCAAGATTGTCCGGCGCCCCCTGGACGGTGCTGGCCAAAACGCGCCGTGGTGACCGTAACGTGGGTGTCCGCCTGGCGAGCCGCGAACGCTGGCCCGGGCGAACGCCGGTGCTGCTCGACGACATCATCTCCACAGGCCACACCATGCTGGCAGCAACAAGGCTTCTGATCAAAGCAGGCCTGGGCGCACCCCTTTGCATCGCCGTGCACGCGCTTCTTGACAGCGATGCACAACGTGAGCTGCTTGCAGCCGGCGTCACACGTGTGGTGAGCTGCGACACGGTTGTCCATCCCACCAACGCGATACGCATGGCTTCGCTGCTCGCCCGTGCCGTGCGTCAGCTTCGGGCCGCCACGGAGCCTGCCCCATGAGCCCCAAACGCATTGTCCTGATCCAGGGCCACCCCGATGCGACCCGACCCCACCTGTGCCATGCGCTGGCTGCCTCCTACACGGCGGGCGCCGAAGAAGCGGGACATCTCGTGCGCTGTATCAAGGTTGCCGAACTGGATTTTCCCTTGCTGCGCAGCCAGCAGGCCTGGGAAGGCAGCGCCCTGCCTGCTGACCTGGAGCAGGCACAGGCCGACATCCGCTGGGCCGAACACATCGTGCTCTTTTTTCCGGTCTGGCTGGGCGACATGCCGGCTCTGCTCAAAGGCTTTCTCGAACAGGTGGCCAGGCCGGACTTTGCTTTTGAGCAGGAGGCGGGCCAGGCCACCTTCACGAAGAAGGGGCTGAAAAATCGCTCGGCCCGGGTCGTGGTGACCATGGGCATGCCCGCACTGATCTACCGCTGGTACTTCAGGGCCCACAGCGTCAAATCGCTCCAGCGCAACATCCTGGGTATTGTCGGCATTGCTCCCGTGCATGAAACGCTGGTCGGCATGGTTGACGATTTCAAGCCGGCAGACGGCAGCCGCTGGCTGGCAAAACTGCGCCGGCTCGGACAACGCGCGCAATAGAAGCTCAGGATCACCTCATTCATCACCCGAGGAAAGCAAGCATGGCATCCACACCAAGCGCTGTACCCATCGCTGCTGTGCCGGAATATTGCAACGGCACGCGACTTCGTGCGCACCGGCCTGGTGATCACGGCAGCCGCCATGGTGCTGCTGGTCATCTTCGCGCTGACCTACTGGCCGTGGATAGGCTACATGACCAAGGCGGTCTGACCCACCCGGATATGGAAACGGAAACAAGGAGAAAAGACATGACCACACTGACCAAGCTTGCTCTCGGCATGATGGGCAAGTTGCGGCCGCAGCCTGCCCTCGGAAATTCCGATGCCCTGATCACCCTGCCGCAGCCCGACAGGAAGGCAGGGCTGCCCCTGATGCAGGCCCTGGCGAAACGCCAGTCCGGCCGCGACTACAAGCCGGACGCTCTGCCGATGGAGCTGCTGTCCGGACTGCTGTGGGCAGCCTGTGGCGTCAACCGCGCCGACGGCGGACGCACAGCGCCCTCGGCCCTCAACGCCCAGGAGATTGACATTTTTGTGGCCCTGCCTGCAGGTGCCTACCGCTACAACGCCAGCAGCCACCGGCTGCATCTGGTCGCCGGCGCTGACCTGAGGCGCGTGACCGGCTACCAGGATTTCGTCGACACCGCGCCGCTGGATCTTGTTTTCGTTGCCAACTACCCGCGCATGGGACTGGTCCCTGCTGCACAGCGAGAAGCCTACGCGCATGTGGCGGCCGGCGCCATCACACAGAACGTCTATCTGTTTGCGGCCAGCACCGGCCTGGCGACGGTGATCCGGGCCTGGATAGACCGCAGTGCCATCGCCGATGCCCTGGGGCTGACACACGACCAGCAGGTTCTGCTGTCGCAAACGGTGGGTTATCCGACGGACACCTCATGACGCGGCGCGCGGGAGAATTTGCATGAACGAAAAAATCGGCGAACTGATAGAGCGCGTCCGCCAGCTTGAGGAGGACATGGAGCAGGAACTCAGGCGCCGCCGGCTGGCCCTCAACGCCGATTTCGAGGACCGGCGCATCCGTTTCGAGCAAGAAGTCCTTGAACAGCAACGCCGCTTCAAAATCGGACTGGCCGCCTATATCCTGGGCGCGGACTGGCGCCATGCGGTTAGCGCTCCAGTCATCTACTCCCTTATTTTTCCGCTACTGATACTGGACCTGTTCCTGATCATCTACCAATACACCTGTTTTCCGCTGTACGGCATCACACGCATCCGCAGGCGTGACTACCTGGTGTTTGACCGGACCCATCTGGCTTACCTGAACCTGCTGGAGAAAATCAATTGCGCCTATTGCTCCTACGCCAGCGGCCTGGCTGCATACCTCCGGGAAGTGGTGGGCCGCACTGAACAGTACTGGTGCCCCATCAAACACGCGAGACGCGTGCTCCATGCCCACCCCTACTACAGCAACTTCACCGACTATGGAGACGCGCCAGCCTATCGCGAAGGCCTGCAGGCTTTGCGGTCCGGGCTTGCCGCGCTTGATACGCACGAGAAGAAGTGACTCGCAGCACACCCGAGCCGCTCCTGTTTTCATAGCTTATAGCGCACTGTCCATAGGGACTCAGGTCACTTTTGACTGAATCAGGCAGCGCTGTCAGCGTCCTCGCCGATCAGCAGCGTGCCATCTGCGATGTACCGGTGCGGCGGCACCTCCAGGTTCGTCGGTGCAGGCTTGTTCTTGAACACCCGCCCCGCCAGATCAAACGTGGAACCATGGCAAGGACAGAAAAAACCACCCGACCAGTCCGCGCCCAGGCTTGGGTTTCCGGTACCGGCAGGCACCTGGTTGGGTGAACACCCCAGGTGAGTGCATATGCCCACACCCACAAACACCTCGGGTTTGATGGAGCGCTGCGGGTTGCGCGCGTAGTCGGGTTGCTGGTCTTTTCCGGAGTCCGGATCGGCCAGGCCTGCATCCAGCCCGGCCAGGCCCGCCAGCATGTCCGGCGTACGGCGCATGATCCACACGGGCTTGCCGCGCCATTCCACCGTCTTGATGCCGCCGGGCGGTATGTCGGAAATATCAACCTCCACGCTGGCACCCATGGCACGCGCTCGCTCACTGGGGGCAAGGCTGGATACCAGGGGAACGGCAACGGCGGCAACACCAACACCAGCAGTTGCCGCGGTGATCAGCACGATCTGGCGGCGTGCGGCATCAGGCGCACCCTGACCGGTGGGGTGATCAGTGGTAGCCGGAGATGTGGGATGCGAGGGAAGAGTCAAGGCTTGGTTCATAGGAATTTTCCATGTTGACGGAGGGAACACTGCGCTTCGGGAATTCGATCATCGACGGACAAGCCGTCGATGATCTACTATGTTTTTAATAGCTAAATCTCCTTTCCATACAAGGGCCAGCAAGCGTTTTGATACCTATTTCAGGCGCTGGCCGATACTGTCTGAAATTTCGATGGTGATCGGAATGCCCTTCCCCACACTCTGGGTGACCGTGCAGAACGCCTCGAACTGCTCGAGCACGCGGTCCAGGTGCTGCAGCGAGGCCGCCGGCACACCCAGCGTCAATTGCGCGGTCATGGCCAGCACACGCAGATGCCCTTCCGGGTTGCGGCCCACCTGCGAGGTGATGTCGCAACGTATCGGCTCCGGGGCCTGCTTGAACTTGCGCAGCGCAAACAGCAGCGAATCGCTCAGGCAATTGCCGACGGCCGCGCTGAGAAGCTGCACCGGCGAGGGCCCGAGACCCGTCCCCAGCGGTGCCGGTTCATCGCCGGTCAATACCGGAATGTCGCCACCGAAGTGAATGTCAAACCGGTAGTCGTGTTGCTGAACCAGGCTGACTTGGACAAGGGTGTCGCTCATGCTCAGGCGCCGCAGGGCAGCTTGGACTCGGGCACGCCCAGCTTCTTCAGGATGAAGCCGAGCGGACAGACGTTGGTGAAACCAAATTGGAACAAGTTGGCCCCCACAAAGGCGGTGAAGGCCAGGGCCCACTTGCTTACGAACACCGGGCTGCCCTCGACACCGAGCGCGAGAGACACCAGGATGAACAGGCCGGCAATGATGCGGATGTAACGTTCGACGGTCATGAAATTCTCCAGAGGGTTAAAAAAGGTTGGTTCTATTTCAGGCGCACGATGCCCAGGAGCTTGAGCACGTACTTCTCATACACCGGCTCCGAATTGCCGGTCTTCATCTTCCGGATGAAATACTTCTCGAACGCGATCTTGGCCAGGTGCACCCATTTGCCCTTCTTGAACCAGTTCACGTTGCGCGGCGGTATCTGCGGCAGGGCCACAAAGGCCGCGCCCGTGTCGCCCATGTCGGCCAGGCAGATCGCGTTCCAGGTGGCCTTGGCCTGCACCGGCCGGCCGGCAATTTCGTCGGCGATGTTGTGGGTGATCGCGGTCACCATGGTCTCTATCATGTAACCGGTCTTGGGCGCGCCCGTCGGCACGGGCGTGACCTCCACCGGCGGGATTGCCACGCAGACGCCAGCCGCAAAGATGTTGGGCCAGGCCTTGCTGCGCTGGTGTTCATCGATCAGCACAAAACCGCGCGGGTTGCACAGCCCCGGCACCGCCGCCACCGCGTCCACGCCCTTGAAGGCCGGCAGCATCATGGACAGCTTGAACGGGACTTCATGCTCCTTGTACACATTACCGAGCTCATCGACCTGCGTGACAAACATTTTCCCGTCCTCGACACGCGTGGTCCTGGCGTTGGTGATCCACTTCATGTCGTGGCCGCGCATCTCCGACTCCATCATGGACTTGCTGTCGCCGACACCGCCCAGGCCCAGGTGGCCGATGTAGGGCTCGCTGGTCACAAAGGTGATGGGCACCAGGTGGCGCAGCTTGCGCTTGCGCAGGTCGGCGTCGAGGATGAAGGCGAATTCGTAGGCCGGACCGAAACAGCTGGCCATCGGCATGGCGCCAATGACAACCGGGCCGGGGTTCTTGAGGAAGTCCTGGTACTCCGCCCAGAACGCTTCGGCGTGCGTCACGGTACACACGGAATGGGTGTGTCCGCCATGGGGGCCGGCACCGGGAACCTCGTCAAAGCTGAGCTTGGGCCCGGTGGTGATCACCAGATAGTCGTAGTCCAGGCTGTCGCCGCCTTCCAGCGTGAGGCGCCTGGCCTCGGCGTCGATGGTGGTGACGGCCCTGGGCACAAAGGCGATGCCCTTGCGCTCCAGCAGGGGGGCGATCTTCAGCACGATGTCATCCCGCTTGCGCCAGCCCACCGCCACCCAGGGGTTGGAGGGCACGAACTGGAAATAGTCCACCGCGCTGACCACCGTGATCTTGTGCTCGGGGGGCAGCAGTTCCCGCAGCTCGTAGGCAGCCGGCATGCCGCCTATCCCGGCGCCCATGATGATGATGTTGGCCATGTCATGTCTCCTTGGTTCAGGTTGAAAGTCAGTCCGTCGCTCAGGCTTCAACGCGCGCAGCCGGCGGGGCCACCCGGTGCTGGTACAGCGCGAAATAGAGAACCGGAATGACCACCAGCGTCAGCAGCGTGGATACCAGGATGCCGAAGATCAGCGCAATGGCCAGGCCGTTGAAGATAGGGTCGTCCAGGATGAAAAAGGCGCCAATCATGGCGGCCAGGCCGGTCAACGCAATCGGCTGCGCGCGCACGGCGGCCGAGCTCACCACGGCCTCCTTGAATGCCATGCCCTGCGCGACCTGCAGCTCGATGAAGTCAACCAGCAGGATGGAGTTGCGCACGATGATGCCCGCCAGCGCGATCATGCCGATCATGCTGGTGGCCGTGAACTGGGCATTGAGCAGCGCGTGCCCCGGCATCACGCCGATGATGGTCAGCGGAATGGGCGCCATGATCACCAGCGGCGCCAGGTAACTCCTGAACTGCGCCACCACCAGCAGGTAGATCAGGATCAGGCCCACACCGTAGGCGGTGCCCATATCGCGGAAAGTTTCGTAGGTGATCTGCGATTCGCCGTCCCACTTGATGGCGTACTCGCGGTAGGGATCCGAGGGCTGGTGGATCCAGTATTCGCCCAGTTCCCCGGTGTTGGGCAGGGCCGCCTGCGCCAGCTTGGGCCGGATTCCGAACAGGCCGTAGAGCGGCGAGTCGAGCTTGCCGGCCATGTCGCCGAACACATAACTGACCGGTTGCAGGTCTTTGGTGAACAGCGGCTTGTTGATCACGCCGCGCTCCACCTGCACCAGCTCGGACAAGGGCACCATACGGCCATTCGCGGCTTTCATGGGCAGGGCCAGCAGGGCATCAAGTCCGACCTGGCTGTCCAGCGGCAGTTGCAGACGAACTGGCACCGGGTACTTGGACTGGCCGTCGTGCAACCAGGCAGCGTCTGCACCCGAAAGCGCGCCGTGCACCGTCTGCGCAATGGCCGCCACCGGAATGCCCAGCGACTCGGCACGCTGGCGGTGCACCGTGAGGTAGGCGCGCGGCGCGTCTTCCTTGAGCGAGGTGTCGATGCCCACGATGTCGGGCGTGGCCGCAAAGGCAGCGGCAATGCGCCGCGCCAGTGCCTGACGGCCGGCCTCGTCCGGACCGTAGACCTCGGCCACCAGAGGGCTCATGACCGGAGGGCCGGGCGGCACTTCCACCACCTTGACACGGGCCTGATGGCGCGCGCCGATTTTTTCCAGCTCCGGGCGCAGGCGCTGGGCAATCGCGTGACTCTTGTCACTGCGGTGTGCCTTGTCCACCAGGTTGATCTGCAGGTCGCCCTGTTCGGCCTCGGCGCGCAGGTAATACTGGCGCACCAGGCCGTTGAAGGTGATCGGGCTGGCCGTACCGGCATAGCCCTGCAGGTCGCGCACCTCGGGCTGCTGCGCCAGGAAAGCGCCCAGCTCGTGCAGTGCCGCAGCGGTGTTTTCCAGCGGCGTGCCGGCCGGCATGTCCACCACCACCTGGAACTCGCTCTTGTTGTCAAAGGGCAGCATCTTGAGCACCACCCACTGCACCATGGTCAGGCCAACCGACAGCAGCAAGGCAACCAGGATGCCGGCCAGCAACAACCAGCGTTTACGCGCGCTGTCGAGCAGGGGCGTGAGGATGCGCGTGAAAAAGCGCTGCAGCTTGGGGCCCAGCCCGCCGGACGTCGCCGCGGCCTCATGGCCGTGCCCGGCGCCGTGCGGCTTCATGAGTTTGAGCGCGAGCCAGGGCGTGACCGTGAAAGCAATGGCCAGCGAAATCGCCATGCCGAGGCTGGAGTTGATCGGGATCGGGCTCATGTAAGGGCCCATCAGTCCGCTCACAAAAGCCATGGGCAGCAGCGCGGCAATGACTGTGAGGGTGGCCAGGATGGTCGGGCCGCCAACCTCGTCAACCGCGCCGGGAATGATGGCGGCCAGCGACTTCTCCGGATAGAGCTGCTGGTGGCGGTGGATGTTCTCCACCACCACAATCGCGTCATCCACCAGGATGCCGATGGAAAAAATCAGTGCAAACAGCGACACGCGGTTCAGCGTGAAGCCCCAGGCCCAGCTGGCAAACAGCGTGGCCATCAGCGTCAGGATGACGGCAGCGCCGACGATCACGGCCTCCCGGCGGCCCAGGGCGAAGCCCACCAGCAAAATCACCGAGCCCGTGGCAAAGGCCAGCTTCTGGATCAGCTTGTTGGCTTTTTCTGCGGCGGTTTCGCCATAGTCACGCGTGACGGTGGTCTGGATATTGGCCGGGATCACCGTGTTGCGCAGTGCCTCCAGCCGGGCGTTGGCTGCACGCGCCACATCCACGGCGTTTTCGCCGGGCTTCTTGGTCACCGTCAGGGTCACTGCCGGATAGACCTGCCCCGCTGCCGGCTGCGGCGCGGCATCCGTGCCGCCATCTGCCCCGGCTGCGCCCGGCGTGAACCACACATAACGCTGTGGCAGCTTGGCGCCAGCCTCGATGCGGGCCACTTCGCTGAGATAGACCGGCTTGCCCTTGCTGACGCCCACGACCAGGGAGCCGATGTCTTCGGCCGACGAAAGAAATTCGCCGGTTTCAACGCTGAGCATCTGGGCCGGCTGCCGCGAAGGATCCAGCACCGAACCCGAGGGCATGCCGAAATTGGCCGCCGCCAAGGTCTGTTTGAGCCCCAGCACATCGACCCCGCGTTCGCGCAGGCGCACCGGGTCCAGCCATACATGCACGGCGCGGCCCGGGCCGCCCAGGGTCTGCACCTCGCGCGCGCCCAGCACACGTTTGAGTTCCATCTCCAGCGTGCTGGCCACCCGCTCCAGATCAGTCGCGGCGAGTGCGTCCGCGCTCCAGAGCGTGACGGCCAGCACGGGCACGTCGTCGATGCCCTTGGGCTTGACGATGGGCGCGAGTGTGCCCAGGTCACGCGGCAGCCAGTCCTGGTTGGCGTTGAGCACGTCATACAGGCGCACCAGCGCCTCGGTGCGCGGCACGCCCACCTTGAATTGCACCGTCAGCACGGCCAGGCCGGGGCGGGCCACCGAATAGGTGTGTTCAATGCCTGCAATCTGGCTGAGCACCTGCTCGGCAGGCCGGGCCACCATGTTCTGCACGTTTTCGCTGCTGGCCCCCGGGAAGGGAATCAGCACGTTGGCCATGGTCACGTTGATCTGCGGCTCTTCCTCGCGCGGTGTAACCAGCACGGCGAACAGCCCCAGCAGCAAGGCCACCAGCGCCAGCAGCGGCGTGATCGCATTGGCCTGGAAGGCCGCCGCCATGCGTCCCGAGGCGCCAAGGCGGGTGGAGCCGGAAGATGTGGGATCGTTCATGGCCATCTCAGCGCGCAGCGGCCTGTGGACGGGCACCGGACAGGCCGGCGCGCACCGGGTCCAGCGCCACGCTGTCACCGGCGGACAGGCCAGCCAGCACTTCCACACCCGCCATTCCATGGTCGGTGCCGAGACGGACGGCCCGGAGGGCAAAGCGCTGGCCCGCCGCCACGTACACGGCCGTCAACTCTCCGCGCCGCATCACTGCGGCGGCCGGAACCACCATGCGGTCCGAAGCGCCACCGACAAAACGCACACGCACCTGCTGACCGGGCACCAAGCCGCCCGCACCGGCCGTTGGCAGTTCCAGCCGCCATTCGATGGTCTGGGACACCGGGTCTGCCGACGGCAGGACGCTGCGTGCTACCGGCACCAGCCATTGCGGCGACGCGGACTTTCCGGCCGGAATCTGGATATCCACCCGACTCGCCGAACGGGCGATCTCACCCAGCGACGCCGGCACCTGCACCACCGCACGCAAAGGCAGGGGCGCGTACAGCGTCAACAGGGGCGTACCGGGCAATGCGAGGTCGCCGGCTTCGCTCAGGGTCTGCAACACCCAGCCGTCGTAAGGTGCGGTCACGCGCGTGAAGCCCTGCGCCAGCGCCGATTGACGACCTCCGGCGACGGCCTGGTCGCGTCCGGCCTGTGCGGCGCTGAGCTGGGTATTGGCGGTATCCAGCGCGGCCTTGCTGACAAAACCCATGGCCTGCAGTTCCCGCGAGCGCTCGGCGTTCGCCCGCGCATTGCGCAATTCCGCTTCAGCCTGCGCCACCTGTGCCTGGCTGCGCTGGACACCGGTCTGGGTCTCCCGGTCATCGATGGTGGCCAGCAACTGTCCGGCGCGGACACGGTCACCCGCCTTCACCAGCAGCGATGCCACCCGCCCCGACGCCTGCGCCGACAAGGTGCTTTGCTGCACCGGCTGGACCACACCGTCGAGCTCGAAGCCGGTGGGCACCGCCTGCGCGCGGATCTGCACCACGGGTACCTCGACGGCCGTGGCGGCGCGCGCCGAACCCGCGCTGAGTGCCAGCCCCAGCACCAAGGCCAGCATCTGAATGCCGGGGAGCTGCAATTTTTTCATCGTCTGTCCTTTGTCATGCCGGTGGCTGCCGGGCACCGCCATCCGTGCCTGCGACCTGTCTTTCCATAGTGGATCCAGGGGCTGTTTCTGCATTTGTTTCTTGTCAATCTCTCGCTGCTTTCCTGGCAAGGTTCCGCTCCATCCCGGACGACAGACCGGCGCCCGATCACAGCGCATTGAGTGGAATCTTCAGGTAGGACACCCCGTTGTCTTCGACCGGCGGCATCTCGCCGGCGCGGACATTGACCTGCACCGAAGGCAGGATCAGGGTGGGCATGTCGAGCGTGGCGTCCCGGGCTGTGCGCATCTTCACGAATTCCTCTTCGCTCACGCCGTCATGGACATGGATGTTTTTGGCGCGCTGCTCGGCCACCGTGGTTTCCCAGACGGGGGACCGGCCCTCCGGCGGGTAGTCATGGCACATGAACAGGCGCGTTGCGGGCGGCAGGCTCAGCAGCCTGCGTACCGAACGGTACAAGGCCGGTGCGTGTCCACCCGGGAAGTCGCATCGGGCGGTGCCCACGTCGGGCATGAACAGGGTGTCGCCGACGAACACCGCATCACCGAAGCGATAGGCCATGCAGGCCGGTGTGTGTCCGGGGACCGACAAGGCCTGGGCCTGCAGCGCGCCTATGGCAAAAGTCTCACCGTCCTTCAGCAGGTGGTCGAACTGGCGGCCGTCGGTCCGGAATCCGGGTTCCAGGTTGAAGACGCGCTTGAAGACATCCTGCACCTGGGTGATGGCTGCGCCGATGGCAATTTTTCCGCCCAGCTTCCCGCGCAGATAGTGCGCTGCCGACAGGTGGTCCGCGTGGGCATGGGTTTCCAGGATCCATGCCACCTGCAGGTTTTGCGCACGCACAAAAGCCATCAGCTTGTCGGCCGAGGCAGTGCGGGTGCGCCCGGACTTCGGGTCGTAGTCAAGGACGGAATCAATGATGGCGCAGGCTGTCCCTGTCTTCTCGTAGACCACATGGCTGACAGTCCAGGTATCAGGATCAAAAAAGCTTGTGACGGCGGGTGTCATGTTCTACTCTCCTGCTTGTTCAATTTCAATTCTGACATTCTATTTACAAACATTATATTTGTAAATATAATGTCATTGTCGCAAATCAAAAGGAGTGCATCCCATGCCCGCAGACACTGTGATGGATCTCGGCAGCCTGCGCAGTTCCGCCGATGCGGCCTGTCGCCTGATGAAAGTGCTTTCCAACCCGGATCGCCTGCTTTTGCTGTGCCAGCTGGCACAGGGCGAGATGCGCGTGGGTGAACTGGAGGCGCTTGTCGGCGTCATGCAACCCACGCTGTCGCAGCAGCTGGGCGTGTTGCGCGACGAAGGCCTGGTCAGTACCCGCCGTGACGGCAAGTCCATTTATTACCGGATCGACAGCCCGCAGGCGCTGAGCGTGCTGGGGGTGCTGTACGACCAGTTTTGTAGCGTCCCCACAAAAAAGAAACGCTGAGAATCACTAGTAGGCTGAATCAGTGAAATCGCTGGGAAGCGGCTGCCCAGCGGTGTGCCAGGCAAGGCGCAAAGCACAGGCGGACCCGCAGGCCCGGCGCGCATTTGCAACGCCGCATGGTGCGGCGAGGGGCAGTCGAGTGACAGTGAATTTCATTGATTCAGCCTACTAGGAGCCTGGGCGGCCACGGCCGGGCGGCTGTCAATACGGCAGATGTGCCTTCAATGTCCGCACCTGGCGCTCCAGCGCCTCGATGCGGTTCAGGTAGCCAAGCAACAGCTCAACCGTGAACAGGTCCAGGTCGAAATCCTGGCGCAGCCTGCCGGCCGTGCGCAAAGGCATCACACATTCGGCGCTGAACAGGCGCTCCTGCCTGCCTTCCTCCACGGGAACCAGGACACCATCGTCTACCAGTTCATCCAGCTCAGCCGGACTCAGGGCGCAGATTCGCGCGAGCTCCGCCATAGTTATCACCTCGCGTGCATCAAGCCATGCGACGTCAAACAGTTGCGTTTTCATGAGACTTCTCCTTACCCGCAAGCACGCGCGGGTTGAAATGGGAGGTAGTTGCCAGTTCCTTGAACAGTTCCCGCTCGCGATCGGACAATGTGGCGGGCACATCGATATGCACGGTGGCATAGAGGTCACCCCGGCCATCACGGCCGCTGGCCATACCCCTGCCGCGCAGGCGCAACTTGCGGCCCGAACGCGTTCCCGGCGGCACGGTGAGCATCACCGGTCCGTCCAGTGTCGGCACCTCCACTTCCGCACCCAGCGCAGCCTCCCAGGGAGCCAGCGCCAGGTTGAAATGCAGGTCGTGATGGTCGGCGCGAAACACGGCGTGCGGTGCCAGCGTGATGTAAAGGTAAATATCTCCATCAGCTCCACCGTGGCGACCTTTTCCGCCCTTGCCACGCAATCTCAATTTCTGGCCGTCCGTGGTGCCCGGCGGAATGGTGACTTCCAGCGTGCGCCCCCCTTCCCCGTCAGCGAGTTCCAGACTGACGCTTGTACCGCGGTGAGCATCTTCCAGCGGAATGCGGACACTGGTTTCATAGTCGCGCCCGTGCAGGGGAACAGGACCACGGGACGAAGCACGCCCCTGTCCCATCGCAGCCAGCAGGTCAGCCAGATCGACACCCTCGAACGCCTGGTCGTTCGCAAAGTCATGGCTCCACTGCGGTGGCGGCGCGAACTCTTCGCCCGCGGGGCGGCGACCCAGTTGGTCGTAGGCCGCGCGCTTTTCAGGATCCTTCAGTGTCGCGTAGGCCTCGCCGGCCTCCTTGAAGCGAGCCTCGGCTTCAGGCGCCTTGGACACATCCGGATGATGCTGGCGCGCGAGTTTGCGGTAGGCCTTCTTGATCTGCTCGCCGTCCGCATCGCGCGGCACACCCAGCGTTGCGTAATAGTCTTTGTATTTCATGGCGCCAAGCGCCGCGTCAATGCACGCGCGTCTCGAAAGCCCGTGTCAGGCCATCCAGATCGGTGATGCGGATGTGCCGCTTGTCCACTTCCAGCAGGCGCTGCTGCTGAAAACCCGAAAAGGTCCTGCTAACGGTTTCCAGGGTCATGCCAAGGTAGCTGCCGATCTCCGCACGCGACATCCGCAAGTGAAACTCATTGGCCGAATAACCGCGCGCCTTCAGTCGCTGCGACAGGTTCAGCAGAAATGCCGCCAGCCTCTCCTCGGCATTCATGCTGCCGAGCAACACCATGAGACTGTGCTCCCGCACGATCTCGCGGCTCATCAGCCGGGTCACCACGTGCTGCATGCCCGGGTTGCCGGCCGCTACTTCTGCAAAGTGGGCAAAAGGGATGGCACAGACCTCGGTGTCTTCCAGCGCCGTGGTGCTGCTGGCATGCGAACCATTGGCCACACCGTCCAGACCCATCAATTCACCGGCCATGTAAAACCCGCCCACCTGTTCGCGGCCATCGGCCAGTGTCAGGCTGGACTTGAAGGTGCCGCTGCGCACCGCATAGATAAACTGGAAACGGTCGCCCTCCCGGTACAGGGTCTGACCGGCCTTCACCTTGCGGCGGCTGAACATCAGGTCATCCAGGCGCTCCACGTCGCTGCCAGCCAGGCCGCAAGGCAGACACAGGTCGCGCAAATGGCAGGTCGAACAATGTGTGACAAGCGGGGCAACCGCTCCCGAAACCAGAGCTGCCTGACGAGGAATAACGCGAATGGGCGTGGTCACGGTATGCATGGTGGCTGCGGACATGAGATTCTCCTTGGGTAACTTGCGGTCAATTCGTGGCATGTTCAGAAGCGCTTTTCACGGCGTGAACAAGCTGGTCAAATTCAGTGCTTTTATCGAGAAATGCGGTGGCACCTTCGGCGACATACCGTTTCCGGTAAGCCGGACCGGAGTTGCTGCTGAACACCACAAAAGCGACGATAGGCGCAGCCTGGCGAATGGACCGCAGAACCTCGAGCCCCTGGCCGCCTTCGAGCTGGACATCCAGCACCACCACATCGGGTGAAGTGGACAGGATGCCGTCTATGGATGCCTGGGGCGTCCCGGCCTGGCCCACCACTGCGATGGCGCTGGCTTCGAGCATGGCGGCGACACGATTGCGGATCAGGACAGAGTCGTCTGCGATGAAAACTTTGACAGGAACTTGGTGGGAAGGCATGGCTCTACTGTGGCCGTGATCCCCGCCTGCCGCCATAGGCGGCGGATGAATGCACCCCTCGGAGAAGTCCGGATTCGGAACACGTGCGTTCCGAGCGCCCCTAGGAATATTCCTAGCAGTGCCAGGCAGTCCGGGGTGCAAGCCACGGTTGCGAAGCGCCGAAGACTTTGCGCTGTTCGCGCGCCTTCAATGCGCCTTCCGCATCACCCGGGTCAGGGCTCCAGCGGATCCGAAACGCCATGCTTGATGGCGTAGCGAATCAGTTCGCTCTGGTTTTGCAGCCCCATTTTCTGCATCAGGTTGGCCTTGTGGGTACTGATGGTCTTGACGGAAAGTTTCAGGCGGGTGGCGATGTCCGTCACC
The DNA here is from genome assembly GCF_002001015.1 of Polaromonas sp. A23. Lineage (GTDB taxonomy): Bacteria > Pseudomonadota > Gammaproteobacteria > Burkholderiales > Burkholderiaceae_C > Polaromonas. The sequence continues at coordinate 300,532 of NZ_MUNO01000045.1, forward strand.
GATACGCCAGCCGCGATCAGGCGAAACACTTCGAACTCCCGGTTCGACAGCGACTCGTGCGGCGCGGAGGCCCCGCCCGGCATGGCGCTCAAGGCCAGCTGTTCTGCGACTTCGGCACTGATAAAGGCGCCGCCTGAGGCGATCTTGCGGATGGCCTGCTCCAGTTGAGCCGGAGCACTCTCCTTGGTCAGGTAGCCGCTCGCACCGGACTTGATGGCGCGCACGGCATATTGCAGCTCCTGGTGCATGCTGAGCACAAGAATGCGCAATCTGGGCTTTTCGGCATGAACCAGCTTGATCAGTTCCATGCCGCTGCGGCCGGGCATGGACAGGTCCAGCACCAGGATGTCGAAGTCGGTTTCGCGCACTCGCTGCATGACCTCTGTTCCGTCGGCTGCCTCACCCACTACACGCAGGTCATCTGCGGATGAAACGATCCGTTTGAGGCCCTCGCGAACGATCGCGTGGTCATCGGCGATCACGATACGGATCATGGGATTTGCTCTCCTTCAGGCAGCGGAATACTCACCTCGACGCGCGTGCCCTGCCCCGGCGCGCTGTGAATGTCGACTGATCCTTTGAGCAGCAGCGCCCGCTCCTTCAAACCCATCAAGCCCAGCGATTGCGGCTTGCGCGGCTCTTCGGCTGCAAAGCCTCGGCCGTTGTCGCGCACCGCCAGCGAGATCGCGCCGGGGAACGCGTCAATGGCCACAGTGACCTCGGTCGCGCCAGCATGTTTAGCCACATTGGCCAGGGCCTCCTGCACGATCCGGAAGACAGCCGTCGCGTAGGGCTCCTGAAGCTCCAGTTCTTCGTCCGCTGAAAGCGTACAGCTCACGCCCGTGCGCTGGATGAAGTTTTGAACCAGCCATTCGATCGCCGCCAGCAGGCCCAGGTCGTCAAGCAGCAACGGGCGCAGATCTGCAGCAATGCGCCTTGTTGAAGCAACCATGCCGTCCACCATGGCCAACATGTCCGTCAGCTTGACGGTAACAGCACCGGATGCAGGAAGCGTGTTGTCGCGCAGCCAGATGGTGTCCATCTTCAGGGCCGTCATGGACTGGGCCAGTTCATCATGCAACTCGCGCGCCACGCGCGTTTTTTCCTCTTCACGCGCCGCATTGACATCCGCGGCAAAGGCAGTGCGTTCCTCCTGGGCACGGACGCGTTCGGTCACATCGCGCAGGATCACCGTGTAAAGCTTTCCATCCGCGGTATCGAGCTGCGAGATCGAAGCATCCATCGGAAATTCTTCGCCGCTGGCACGCAGCCCGTAAATCACGGTGCCATCACCCATTCTCCTGGAGGTGACGCCTGTTTCGGAGAAGCGCTGTATGTGCTTGCCATGACTGGCGCGAAAACGCTCAGGAATCAGCTTGTTCAAGGATTGCCCCAAAACCCGTTCACTGGGCCATCCGAAGATTTTTTCGGCTGCCTGGTTGTACAGCACGATGGACTGCGCCTCGTTCACGGTGATGATCCCGTCCATGGCCGAGTCCAGAAGGGCTGCGAGCCGCAGATGCTCTTCCTGGGCCTGGAGTCGCTCCGTGATGTCGCGCAGGATCACTGTGAAAAGTTTCCCGTCGGGCGTGTCCAGATGGGAAATGGACGCGTCCAGGGGAAATTCCTCGCCATTGGCGCGCAGGCCGTAAACGACATTGAGCGTGCCCATGCGCCTGGACGTTGCCCCGGTGGTTCCAAAACGCTCCACATGCCGGGCATGGCCTTGCCGGAAGCGGTCGGGAATCAGCTTGTGGAGAGACTGATGCAAAACCTCCTGGCGGGGCCAGCCGAAAATTTTCTCGGCGGCGCGGTTGTACAAAATGATGTTCTGCTGTTCGTCCACCGTGATGATGGCGTCCATGGCCGAATCGAGCACGCCGGCCAGCAATGCGGCCGCGTTGCCGGGGTTTTTGGCCCGGGAATTCGCATCAAGGCTGTCCGTCAGGGAAGAAAACATGGCCCAGTGTAGCCAATCAACGAAAGTATTCATTGACTCCCGGACCGTGGAGGAATAGCTAGGGTCTGTTCACACTATTTATGCAAGATGCGTTGCGAGTCAAAAAGGTCATGCGTGAGGCGCAAAATGCAGCCGGGCTGGCGCCCGGCAAGGCTTTGCAACGCTGCGCATGGCCTTTTTGATCGCAACCCGGAGGGAACGTGGTTAAAACAGCACCACTCGTCGTTGCACTCCTAGCCCAGCCGCCCAGGCTGAGTGTCGTCGCGCGCCTAGATTGGTGCTGTTTTAACCACGTTCGCACTTGCATAAATAGTGTGAACAGACCCTAGATGCAGTTGACCCACATCAACGCTCCTTCCCCGCGCCGATTCAAACTGGAGTTTTATCACTGAATCTCGAGGAGCAGTCATGTACAAGCGAATACTCGTACCCGTGGACGGGAGCGAAACATCCAACAAGGCACTGGTGGCCGCGTTGCAGCTTGCCAGAGAAAGCGGTGGCAGTGTGCGCCTGGCGCACGTGCTGGAGGATCTGACCTATCTTGCCGGCTATGAACAGTTCGGGGGATATTCGGGCGATCTGCTCGGGATCATGCAGGAAGCCGGAAATCACATCCTTCATGATGGCGTGGACATCGCCCAAGCGGCCGGCGTGCAAGCCGACTCGGTGCTGTTCGACAAACTCGGTAAACGGCTTTCCGAGGTAATCGCCGGGGCCGCCCGAGAGTGGAACGCCGACCTGATCGTGGTTGGCACGCATGGTCGGCGCGGCGTTGGCCGTGCCTTGCTGGGCAGCGGCGCCGAACAGATCATCCGGCAGGCACCGGTGCCTGTACTCGTCGTTCGCTCGGCTGAGGACAGCAAAACCAGATCGGGCTGAGACGCCACGCGCCGGGAAGGCGGCTGGTGTCGCCTCAGGCCCTGGCCAGCAAGGCGCGCACCTCCTCGTCGCTGGGAGGCTCGAAGTTCTGGTAGTACTGCCCGACACGGCTGAAATCCGGAGGACTCAGGGCGCAGATAAATTCATCAGCAGCCGTTCCTATACGTTCCTGGGCACCAGGAGGTGCGACCGGTACCGCCACCACGACCCACGCCGGCTTGGAGACTCGCAGAGCCAGCAAAGCTGCACACACTGTCGCTCCGGTCACCAGGCCGTCATCAACCACGATCACCGTGCGGCCTTCGATCGGCACAGCATGCCGTGAACCCCGATACTCCGCATCACGCCGCGCCAGTTCGCCGCTTTCGGTCGCAATGAGCTGCTCCAGCTGCAGCGGCGTCAGGCCGCTGCCAGCCACTGCCTGTGGATCCATGTAGCGTGCACCGCCGCTGGCAATGGCTCCCAGAGTCAACCCGGGGCGATGCGGCACACCGAGCTTGCGCACAAGCAGAAAGTCCAGCCGGGCGCCCAGTGCGCTGGCCACTTCCCATCCCACAAGCACCCCCCCGCGCGGCAAGCCCAGCACAACAACATCGCTGCGCCCCGCATAAGCAAGAAGTCTTTGGGACAATGCATACCCGGCAGCGAACCGATCAGCAAACATGGCGTTTATGGACTCCCTTGAAATTCGTTTGAGTCTGGAGCAAACGCGGCCTGCAAGGATTGACTCAGGTCAACGCCCCGGCATCCTCTCGCCACAGGCGGTAACAGGCCGAACGACGCGCCTGCCTGCAAGCTGCAGCCAGGCCTGAGCACGAAGCTACTGCGGCCGGCAGCTGTCCGGACGTTCGCCAGGAAGCACAGGACAGCGATTGACCTCGGCCGATGACATGCCAAGCAGGTTGGTCAGCGCACTGGAGACCAGGCAGATCGCCCAAAACACAAAAAAGGCAGCGGTGTACACACCCTGGCGCGAAAGCCGCAGCGGCTCGCCCGACCAATGGAGGTCACCTGGATCCACCATGGCAAAAACCAGCAGTTCCAGCGCGCACGCCCCCAGGAACGCAGGCCACGCGATCCACATCAGTTTCTGGCTCCACATGGCGGTCTCCTTGGAATGGGATGAATCAGCGAGCGCCAGCGGCGGGGGGCGTGGCCGCATGGTTGCGGCCCTGCACGGCCGGCATCAGTGCCTTGTCTTGCGCCGCCAGCGTCTTGTTGATCTCGACGCCGCGGCGGTAATAGTCCTCGGCCACCACCGGATCCGGGTTGCTGATGGCTATCCAGGCGGTGGCAAAACCAGCCACAACCACGGCGGCAGGGCCGGCAATAAGCAGCCAGACATGGCCGTGTTTCCACCAAGGAGAAGTGACCACCGGGGGAGCTTGGAGCACATGGTTCATAACGGTTTCCTTGAATCTGTTTTTGCCTGTTTCATCAGCGCGGAACGAGAAATACCGACTTTTCAGTCAGATGGGACTGGCCTGCCGCATCACCTATGCTGAACTCGATCGGATGCGAGCCTGGGGTGGTGGAACCATAGGGAATCTGCAAGCGCACCGCAACCCAGCGCGACTCCGCAGGGCCGACATCAACCTCGGCATCCGATGCCAGCACCAGACCCTCGATCCCGGCCGCAGCGATGCGGTAGCGCTGCGGCTGCTCGGTGGCGTTCATGATCTGCAGGCGGTAGACGTTTTCGAGCTTGCCCCCGGCAACAATGCGGGACAGCGCGGCACGGTCACGCACCACGTCCACCTTGAGGGGCGTGCGGGCCACCAGGCTCCAGAGCAGGCCCACGCACAAGGCGAGCAGCACAGCGCCATAAACTAGCACGCGCGGGCGCAGCACACGCCTGACAATTTGCGAACCACTCCACTTGTTCGCCATCGCTGCCTGGGTACTGAAGCGGATGAGGCCACGCGGGTAGTTCATCTTGTCCATGACCGTGTCACAGACATCGACACAGGCCGCACAGCCTATGCATTCGTACTGCAGGCCTTCGCGAATGTCGATGCCTGTCGGGCAAACCTGCACGCACAAGGTGCAGTCCACGCAGGCGCCCAACGACAGGGTCGCCGCATCCGCCTTGCGCGAACGGGCACCGCGCGGCTCACCGCGGGCCGTGTCGTAGCTCACGATCAGCGTGTCGTGGTCGAACATGGCGCTCTGAAAGCGCGCGTACGGGCACATGTATTTGCACACCTGCTCGCGCATGAAACCGGCATTGCCATAAGTCGCAAAGCCGTAGAAAAACACCCAGAACGCTTCCCATGGCCCGATGTCCATCTGCAGGAAATCCATGCCCAGTTCGCGGATCGGTGAAAAGAAACCGACAAAGGTGAAGCCAGTCCACATGGCCAGACTGATCCACAGCAGGTGCTTGAGCCACTTCTTGGCAAGTTTCTGTGCAGACATCGGTGCGCCGTCCAGCCGCATGCGCGCGGTGCGGTCGCCCTCAACTTTGCGTTCAATCCAGAGAAAAATTTCGGTGTACACCGTCTGCGGACAGGCAAAGCCGCACCATAGGCGCCCCGCCACGGCAGTGAAGAGAAACAGCGACAGCGCACTGACCACCAGCAGGCCGGTCAGGTAAATGAAATCCTGCGGGTAAAGGACGAGGCCGAAAATGTAAAACCGGCGCGCACCCAGATCAAAGAGCACGGCTTGCCGCTGGCCCCACTCCAGCCAGGGAAGGCCATAAAACACCAGCTGGGTCAGAAAGACAAAACCCCAGCGCCAGCGCGAAAACAATCCGCTGACCGAGCGCGGATAAATCTTCTTCTGCGATTCGTACAGCGACTCCGCCGTGTCGTCACCTCCCACTGGAACAATGGGAATGATCTTGCGAACGGACGACGGCTGCAAACTGCCCTCCGGTTCAGAGTTTCGCCGCCGGAACCGGCTTGTTCGAAAGGCCCCACACGTAAGCAGTCAACACCTGAATCTGCGCCTCGGTCAGCTTGCCGGCCTGCGCCGGCATCTCATTGATCTTTCCCTTGTTGATCATGGTGACAATGGCCTGTTCACCCCAGCCGTGCAGCCAAATGTCATCGGTCAGGTTGGGAGCACCCAGCGCCTGGTTGCCCTTGCCGTCAATGCCATGGCAGGCAGCGCAGGCGATGAATTTCGCCTTGCCAAGTTGCGACCGCACGGAGTCGTGCGGGCTGCCGGACAGGCTGAGCACGTAGTTGGCCACATTCTTGACATCATCAGGGGTTCCGATGGCCGCTGCCATGGGAGGCATATTGCCTTGCCGGCCTGCTGTCAGCGTCTCCGCAATTTTTGCGGGCATGCCTCCGTGCAGCCAGTCGGCGTCTGCCAGGTTGGGAAAGCCCTTGCTGCCGCGCGCATCCGAACCGTGGCATTGGGCACAATTGTTCATGAACAGGCGCTCGCCGACAGCCATCGCCGCGGGGTCACCGGCCAGTTCGGGAGGCTGCTTGGCGGTGAACTGGGCATACAGCGGCTCCAGGTCCTTGTTGGCGCGCTCCACCTCGGCGGTGTACTCGCCGCGGGTGCTCCAGCCCAGTTGACCGCCATAACTCCCCAGTCCGGGATAAATCACCAGATAGGCCAGGCCGAAGACGATGCTCAACACGAACATCCACATCCACCAGCGGGGCATGGGGTTGTTCATCTCGCGCAGGTCGCCGTCCCAGACGTGGCCGGTGGTGTTGTCGCTGCGAGCCACCATCTTCTTGCGGGCGGTGATCCAAAGCAGCAGCACACAGGCCAAAATGCTGACCAGCGTCAGGACGGCGACATACACCGACCAGAAGTTTCCATTGAAATCGCTCATGAGGTCTCCTGACCCGTTGCCTCGGCACAGGCGATGGCCGGCCTGGAGGTCAACGAAAAAATGTGAATGGGGTTGTCCATGGGCCTGCTCCGTTCAGTCCTGCTCGAACGGAAGACGGGCAGCCTCGTCGAAGCGCTCCTTGTTGCGGCGCGAAAAGGCCCAATACCAGATGCCGATGAAAGTGGCAAAACTAACCAAGGTCGCGATGATTCGCAGAGTAGTGACGTCCATCATGTTTCCTTATTTGAGCGTCCGGCCCAGCACCTGCAAGTAGGCAACCAGGGCGTCCATTTCGGTTTTGCTGGCAACGTCCTGGGCCGACTGCGTGACCTCCGCATCGGTGTAGGGAACGCCGACCATGCGCAAGGCCTTCATGCGAGGCGCCATGCCGGCGGGATTGACCGTGTTCTTCTCGAGCCAGGAATAGGCTGGCATGTTGGACTCGGGCACCACATCACGCGGGTTGTTCAAGTGAATGCGGTGCCACTCGTCGCTGTACTTGCCGCCCACGCGGTGCAGGTCGGGCCCGGTTCGCTTGCTGCCCCACTGAAAGGGATGGTCGTAGACAAACTCACCAGCCACCGAATAGTGGCCGTAGCGCAGTGTTTCTGCGCGGAAGGGCCGGATCATCTGCGAATGGCAGTTGTAGCAGCCCTCGCGGACATAGATGTCGCGCCCAGCCAGTTGCAGCGCTGTGTAGGGCTTGATGCCCTGGATCGGCTCGGTGGTGGACTTCTGGAAGAACAGCGGCACGATCTCGACCAGGCCGCCCACGGCAATCACCAGGAGGATCAACACGATCATCAGGAAGTTGTTGGTCTCGACCTTCTCGTGAGTAAAGCCGGCATCGGAGGTATTTTTTTCAGTCATGGAATAGGTCTTTCTTCAGGCATGAGCAGGTGCAGGCACCATGACACTGACCGAGCGTCCCCTGGCCACGGTCATCCAGGTATTCCAGGCCATGATCAGCATGCCGCCCAGATAAAGCACGCCGCCTATCACGCGGACCACATAGAAGGGATACGTTGCCTTGACCGACTCGACAAAGGTGTAGGTCAGCGTGCCGTCTGCGTTGATGGCGCGCCACATCAGGCCCTGCATCACACCGGCAATCCACATCGCGGCGATGTAAAACACGATGCCGATGGTGGCTATCCAGAAATGCGCCTCGATCGCCTTGACCGAATACATCTGCTTCTGGCCAAACAGGCGCGGGATCATGTAGTAAAGCGTACCCATGGAAATGAGACCCACCCAGCCCAGCGCACCCGAATGCACGTGGCCCACGGTCCAGTCGGTGTAATGCGACAGCGCGTTGACGGTCTTGATGGACATCATCGGGCCTTCGAACGTGCTCATGCCGTAGAAGGACAGGGAGACGATCATGAAACGCAGCACCGGGTCATCACGCAGTTTGTGCCAGGCACCCGACAGCGTCATGATGCCGTTGATCATGCCGCCCCAGCTGGGCGCCAGCAGGATCAGCGAGAACACCATGCCGACTGACTGTGTCCAGTCTGGCAGGGCGGTGTAGTGAAGGTGGTGCGGGCCGGCCCACATGTAGGTGAAGATCAGCGCCCAGAAGTGCACGATGGACAGCCGGTAGCTGTAGACCGGACGCTCGGCCTGCTTGGGGACGAAGTAATACATCATCCCGAGGAAACCGGCGGTGAGGAAGAAGCCCACCGCGTTGTGACCGTACCACCACTGGATCATCGCGTCCTGCACGCCGGCGTAGGCCGAGTAGGACTTCATCCAGTCGGCCGGTACCGCAGCGCTGTTGACGATATGCAGGATGGCCACGGCAAGAATGAAGGAACCGTAGAACCAGTTCGCAACATAGATATGCCTGACCTTGCGCATGCCGATGGTGCCGAAGAAAACAATCGCATAGGCCACCCACACCAGCGTGATCAGGATGTCGATGGGCCATTCGAGCTCTGCATATTCCTTGCCCTGGGTGTAACCCAGCGGCAGGCTGACAGCTGCAGCAACGATGACCGCCTGCCAGCCCCAGAACGTGAACGAAGCGAGCTTGCCCGCAAACAGCGGCACATGACAGGTGCGCTGGACAACGTAGTAGCTGCTGCCGATCAACGCGCAGCCGCCGAAGGCAAAAATCACGGCGTTGGTGTGCAAAGGCCTCAGGCGTCCGTAGCTGAGCCAGGGAATGCCGAAGTTGAGCTCGGGCCAGGCCAGCTGGGCGGCAATGAACAGCCCCACCAGCATGCCCACCACGCCCCAGACCACGGCCATCAGGGAAAACTGCCGGACAACAGTGTCGTCGTAGATCGCGGCGGAGGTTTGTTTGTCGTTCATGAAGCACCTGTTAACGTGATGCCCCAAGTGTCCCTGCCGTGAGGAGGGTCTGAGTTGATGAAGGTCAATCCGAACGCAGAATTCGCTCGCCCTCTTGCTCCAGTGCGTCGAACTGGCCACGCCAGACAGCCCAGCCCAAGCCGGCGATGATGAGCAGCGCAAGAATGACGGACAAGGGAATCAGAAGAAAAAGAATGTCCATTCAGAAGGCCTCCGGCATGCGGGCCAGCCGCGCTGAATTGAGCACCACCAGCAGCGAGCTGGCCGCCATGCCCAGGCCAGCCAGCCAGGGTGGCATGAAGCCCAGCACGGCCAGCGGCACACACACAGCGTTGTACAGGGCTGCCCACCACAGGTTCTGGCGCACGATGGCCCGGGTGCGGCGCGCATGCCGCAGCAATGCAGCCACGGCCGCCAGCTGGCCACCCAGAACAACAAAATCGGATTTGGCCTGCGCCAGCGGCACGGCCTGGCCCATGGCGACCGACACATCGGCGCAGGCCAGCACCGGTCCGTCGTTCATGCCGTCACCGACCATGGCCACATGCCGGCCGCTCTGCTGTAACCTGCGTACATGGGCCAGTTTCGCCTCTGGCGTGTGTTGCCCATAGGCCTCGTCGATGCCTGCGCGCGAAGCCAGCCGCGCCACAGCGGCCATCAGATCACCCGAGAGCAGTTGCACCTGCAGGCCCAGGGTCTGCAGCGCACCCACGGATGAGCTGGCCTCCGGCCGCAAGGCTTCGTCCATGTCGAAGCTGGCGAGCCAGCCTGCTTCATCCGCCAAATGCACCTGGGGGCCATTGGACGCATGGACGGGAACCGGCATCCCGCAAAAAGTGGCCGACCCCAACCGCATGAAGCGCTGTTGGCCGCTCGCGCCACAAGCAACATGCCCCTGCAGTCCCTGGCCGGGAACTTCAGTCACATCAGTTGCAGATCCGGGCACAGTGCCTGCAGCTTGAACAATCGCCCGCGACAGGGGATGCAGGGAATGCTGCGCCAGCGCAACCGCCATCAGCAATGCCTGCGACGGATCAAGGCCCTCACGGGTGCGGCTGACGGCCACGGTCATGCGGTCTTCGGTCAGTGTGCCGGTCTTGTCGAACACCACCGTGTCAACCGCCGCACAGCTCTCCAGCGCCTCCAGCCGACGCACCAGCACGCCGCGCCGCGCGAGCGCACCTGCAGCAGCCAGCGTGGCGGCCGGTGTGGCCAGCGACAACGCGCAGGGACAGGTGACGATCAACACGGCCACGGCCACACCAATCGCATGCGCCGGATCACTCGGCCACCACCAGAACGCGGCGGCAGCGCTGGCCAGCAACACGAGGAGCACAAAAGGCCCGGCGATGCGGTCGGCAATACGTGCCAGCCGCGGCTTCTGCACCGAAGCCTGTTCCATGAGCGCCACAATGGCGGCATAACGCGTCTCGCTGCCTGCGCGCTCCACCCGGACCAGCAGCATGCCGTTCAGGTTGTGGCTGCCGGCAATCACCGCACTGCCGATGCGCCGCTGCAGTGGCGTGGATTCGCCGGTGAGCAGGGCCTCGTCGACCTGGCTTTCACCGGCCGCCACCGTGCCGTCGGCCGGAACCACATCACCAGGCAGAAGGCGGATCAGGTCGCCCGGAACAAGGCGGCGCACCGGAACGCGCTCGAACACGCCATCGGCACCCTGCCGCTCCACGCTGTCGGGCAAGCTGCGCATCAAGGCCTCCAGCGAGCCTGCAGTGCGGTCACGCAAGCGTTGCTCCAGCAGGCGCCCGGACAGCAGGAAAAACACAAACATGGTGATTGAGTCGTACCAGACCTCTGCGCCCCAGCGCGAGGCCGGATCGAAGGTGGCGGCCGAGCTGGCACCGAAAGCGATGAGGATGCCCAGCGCCACAGGCACGTCCATGCCGATGCGCCGGTTGCGCAGGTCGCGCAGTGCCGCCAAAAAAAAAGGCCAGCAGGAAAACAGCACCACCGGCAAAGTGAGCACCCAGGAGGCCCAGCGCAACAACCCCTGCGCCTCGGCCGATATGTCGCCCGCCTCGGCAATGTAAGCCGGGAAGGCGTACATCATCACCTGCATCATGCAAAAGCCAGCGACCAGCCAGCGCCAGAGCATCATGCGCTGGGCCTGAATGCGCGGCGACGCAGCCAGCATGTCGCCCGCAGGCAAGGCGCCATAACCGGCGCGCTGCAGCGCGGCAAGCCAGGCGGAGGGCCGGCCCCGCTCTGGCGTCCACGCCACACGGGCCACCGCACTGGCACCGTTAACCTGCACGCTCTCGACACCGGGGAGGTTTTGCAGCACCTCTTCAACCGTGAGAGAACAGGCCGCACAGTGCATGCCCTCGATCGCGAGGTAGGACTCCCAGAAGCCCGGCCGTCCAGTCAGCGGACGGCTGAAACCTTCCCACTCCGCGCGTTCATCCAGCGCCGACCAGCGCGAAGCCTGCAGCGCGGCGCCGCTGTCGACCAAGAGGGTGGCAGTTTGCATGGAACAAGCCTAACGACGGGCAGTAGCGCCCGCTTGACATGGATCAAGCGGGCGGGACAATGCTCACCCTAAGCTGCAACCCATATCAACCCAGGAGAGACCAACATGTACAAACGCATACTCGTCGCAACCGACGGTTCCACACTTTCAAAAAAGGCCGTGCGCAGCGCCATTGACCTGGCGGGCGCCGTTGGCGCGGAACTGGTCGCGCTTTACGTGGTTCCACGTTATCCGACCGCCTATTTCGAAGGAGGCGTCACCATTTCGTCGCAAGACGTGGCACGCATCGAGAAACAATGGGCCGACAAAGGCAAGGCTGTGGTTGAAGCCGTCAAGCTCGCGGCGCAAGGCGAAGGCATCAAGGCCAGAGCGGTCATCGCGTCTTCCGATCTGGTGGCCGAATCCATCATCAATGCCGCAAAAAAACAGAAATGCGATCTCGTCGTCATGGCCTCGCATGGCCGCAAGGGCATCAAACGCGTCCTGCTGGGCAGCGAGACCCAGCATGTGCTGACGCACAGCAGCGTTCCCGTGCTGGTGTTGCGCTAAACTGAACTTTACCCAACAAGGAGCAAAGAAAAATGAGAATTCTGTTCGCCGCTGATGGCAGCAAATACACCAAAAAAGCCCTGGCTTTTCTCGTCACGCATGAAAGCCTGGCTGGCCCGGACGGTGAGGTGGTCGTACTCAATGTCCAGGCGCCTGTTCCCGGCCGCGTCAAGACCATGCTGGGTTCCGCCGAAGTCGCGGCCTACCATGCGGAAGAATCACAAAAGGTGCTGGCGGCCATCGAACGCTTTCTCAAGCGCCATAAGATCGCCTTCAAGACGCTGGCCGTTGTGGGTTCGCCCACGGCAGAAATTCTTCGCGCCGCCAAGCGGGAGAAGGCGCACCTGATTGTGATGGGCACCCACGGCCACGGCCTCCTGGGCCGTGCCGTGATGGGCAGTGTGGCCCAGCGCGTGGTCACGGACTCGGATATTCCGGTGCTGCTGGTTAAATAAGCTCACACAGGCGGGCCCGGCCCGCCTGTGCTGCCTATGTCAATAGGGGCAAGTTTTACCTGCCCTATGGCTCTCAGGCCTTCGGTAGCGTCACCCCAACCTGCCCTTGGTACTTGCCACCGCGGTCCTTGTAGCTGACCTCGCAGACGTCGTCCTTGTCGCTTTCAAAGAACAACACTTGAGCGCAGCCTTCGCCCGCGTAAATTTTGGCGGGCAACGGCGTGGTGTTGGAGAATTCCAGCGTGACATACCCTTCCCACTCGGGCTCGAACGGCGTGACGTTGACGATGATGCCGCAACGGGCGTAAGTGCTTTTCCCCAGACAGATGGTCAGCACGTTGCGCGGGATGCGGAAGTACTCCATCGTGCGGGCCAGCGCAAAGCTGTTGGGCGGAATAATGCAGCTGTCGCCATGGAAATCGACAAAACTCTTTTCATCGAAGTTCTTCGGGTCAACCACCGTGCTGTGAATGTTCGTGAAGACCTTGAACTCGGGCGCACAGCGGATGTCGTAGCCGTAGCTGCTGGTGCCGTAGCTGATGATCTTGTGCCCCTCGCGCTCGCGGATCTGGCCCGGCTCGAAGGGCTCGATCATTCCGGTCGTTTCCGCCATGCGGCGTATCCATTTGTCGCTCTTGATGCTCATGTGGGAGATTCCTTGCAATGCCAGTGATTGTAGGCAAGCTGCCTGGACTCCCGGTGGTCGGTCAATTTGCTATTAATTTAGTAGCTTAAGGCGCCCGTGGGTAAAGGGCAGAAGGCCGATTTGATTATCAATTTCCGCGAATTAGCGCGTCGGCGCTGGCCGCCTGCGAAATCACGGTTTTCTCGACCAACCGGTCATCGCCCAGCACGATCAGTGCAAACAGCAGCTCATCGAGGCTGGCGGCTTGCGCCGTCTTGCGGGCCAGCAGTGGCGTGGCCTGCGGATTGAGCACCACAAAGTCGGCCTCGCAGCCGGGCAACAGGTTGCCCACCACGCCTTCCAGGCCCAGTGCCTGCGCCGCGCCTGCGGTGTGCTGCCACCACAAATGCTGGGGTTTAAGTGACACACCTGTCTTGGTCTGCCCTTCCCTGCCTACGTAATACGCCGCCAGCATGGTGTGAAACGGGCTGAAGCTGGTGCCGCCCCCCACGTCACTGGCCAGCCCATACAGAAAGCCCGCGCGATCTGCATTCTTGTAGTCGAAAAACCCGCTGCCCAGAAACAGGTTGCTGGTCGGGCTGACGGCCGCGGCCGTGCCCGTGCTGCGCATCAGCGCGCGGTCTTCCTCGTCGATGTGAATGCAATGCGCGTACACCGCGCGCGGACGCAGCAGGCCGAACTGTTCGTAGACGCTGAGGTAGCTGCGTGCCTTTGGGTACAGCTCGCGCACCCAGGCGATCTCGTCCCTGTTCTCCGCCACATGCGACTGGATCCACACATCGGCATATTTGGCAGCCAGCTCACCCGCGCCGCGCAACTGCGCTTCGCTGCAGCTGGGCACAAAACGCGGCGTGATGGCATAACCGAGCCGGTCCACGCCGTGCCAGCGCGAAATCAGTGCTTCGGTATCGACCAGACTTTGTTCGGTGGCATCGCGCACGCCATCGGGCGCGTTCTGGTCCATCAGCACCTTGCCGGCAATCATGCGCAGGTTCTGCCGCTGCGCCTCGCCCAACAGCGCATCGACGGATTCAGGGTGCGAGGTCGCAAAGGCCAGCGCCGTCGTGACGCCGTGGCGCAGCAGTTCTGCTATGAAAAATAGAGCTGCCTCGGTACTGTAGTCGGGGGCCGAGAAGCGTTTTTCATGTGGAAAAGTGTAGTTCTCCAGCCACGGCAGCAGGCCTTCGGCCGGCGAGCCGATAACGTCGAGCTGCGGGTAGTGGATGTGCATGTCGACAAAACCGGGGGCAATGATGCGCCCCGGCAGGTGCTGCACTTCCAGCCCGGAATAACGCCCGGCCAGCGCCGTGTAATCACCGACAGCCTGGACCACCTGGCGCCCTGCAGCGTCGGGGCCAACGACCAGCAGGCCGTCGGTCTCCAGCACGGCTTGCGCCGGGCCGGAAAAGTAGAGGATGGAGGCGCGCCAGGCTTTCATGCCCGCAAGAATACTTCAGTGAGCAGGCTTGCCCATAAGCGAGAGCAAATAAGGACTATAGGCTCCACATGCAGCTGTCGCCCACAGACTCGCGCCACACCCGCACCGAGCTCAAGGCCGGCAGGCGGGGTTGCAGCTTGCCGGCAATAAAACGGCACAGGTTTTCCATCGTTGCCGGGCCCAGTCCGGGCACGTCGTCCAGCAGGTGGTGGTCCAGCAATTGGCGAAGCTGCTCAATCTCCAGCCGCACCAATGCCAGGTCCATCACCATGCCGGAGTCTGGATCAGGCTGTCCGCTCAAAAATACTTCGGCGTTGTAGGTATGGCCGTGCACGCGCCGGCTGCTGTCGACCTCGATCTCGCGTTTGAGGGTGTGCGCTGCGTCGAAGAAAAACTTCTGGCTGATGGTGTAGCTCATCGGATGCCTGTGATCTTGTGGGTCTGCAGGCTCAAGCGCCATGCGGGGCGCTGCATGCACAGGGCAATACAGGCCTGGGTGTTGTCCGCGCGTTGGGCATTGTCCATGGGCTGCAGATAGCGCTGACTGAAGTTGGCTGCTTCCAGTTCTGGCAAATCAAAACCAGGCTGGGGCCAGACCAGCTTGAGCTCCTGGCCCTCTCGCTGAACCCAGGGCGCGCCCGCCTTGGGGCTGACGCAGAGCCAGTCGATGCCGGCGGGTGCCGCGATGCTGCCGTTGGTTTCCACCGCAATTTCAAAACTGCGCGCATGCAGCGCGGCTATCAAGGCGGCATCGAGCTGCAGCAACGGCTCCCCGCCGGTCATCACCACCAGACGATGCCCGGCACTGGCCGGCCACAGGGCTTCGATCTGCCGGGCCAGCGACTCGGCGTCGGCAAACTTGCCGCCCAGGGTGCCGTCGGTGCCGACAAAGTCCGTGTCGCAAAACCGGCAGACAGCGGTGGCCCGATCCTGCTCGCGGCCCGACCACAGGTTGCAGCCCGCAAAGCGGCAAAACACTGCCGGCCGGCCTGCGTTGCCGCCCTCACCCTGCAGCGTGTAGAAAATCTCCTTGACCTGGTAACTCATGGCGTTTTCGCCAGCTTGCCCTGCACACCCTGCACCAGGAAGTTCATGCCGAGGATCTGTTCGTCCGTCAGCGTCTTGCCGGCGGCCAGCACCTCGCGGCCTTCGTTGTCGAGCAAGGCCGTCCGCGCATGAAAGGGGTGCAGCTTGCCGGCGGCAATGTCGCGCTGGCGCGCCAGCACTTCGTCGGCAACCTTTTTCGGTACTTTGGGGCCAAAGCTATCGACGCGGATCATGCCGTCCTTCACACCACCCCACACCGTGCCGCTTTTCCAGCTGCCGTCCAGCATGGCTTTGGCGCGCCGGGTGTAATAGTCGCCCCACTGGTGTGTGACGGCCAGCAACTGCGCATCAGGCGCCACCTTGCGCATGTCCGAGTGGTAGGCAATGGCCAGCTTGCCGCGCTCCTGCGCCGCACTCATCACCGCGGTCGATCCTGTATGAAAGGCAATCACCTCGACCCCCTGGTTGAACAGAGTCATGGCCGCCTCACGCTCGCGCGGCGGGTCGAACCAGGCACCCAGCCAGACCACCTTGACCGTCGCCTGCGGATTGACCGACCGCATGCCCAGAGTGAAGGCGTTAATGCCCTGGATCACCTCGGGAATCGGAAAACCCGCCACATAACCGGCGCTGCCGGCCATGCGTCCCGCCGCGATACCCGCAAGGTAGCGGCCCTCGTAATAACGTGCATTCGCCACCGCCACATTGGATGCAGTCTTGTAACCGGTGATGGACTCGAACTTCACGTCCGGAAAATCCTTCGCCACCTTGAGCGTCGGCTCCATGTAGCCAAAGCTGGGCGTGAAGATCAGGCGGTGCCCCTGGCCGGCCAGGTCGCGGATCACACGTTCGGCGTCGGCGCCTTCCGGGACGTTTTCAACATAAGTGGTTTTCACCCTGTCTCCCAACGCAGACTCGACGGCCTTGCGGCCCTCTTCATGCTGGCGCACCCAGCCGGCGTCAGTCAGCGGCGCGACATAAACAAAGCCGATTTTCAAAGGCTCTCTGGCAGCCGGAGGCGTTTGGGAGAAAACGGGAGAAATAAAACAGGCGGCCGCGAGCGCGGCTGCGAGGTTTTTATACATGGTGGTCCTCTACATGGCCCCGGTAAACAAAAACACCGCGCGCCGGGACAGCACAAGGGTGAAGCACTATTTTAGCCGCTCAAGCACTACAGCTCTGCGAAGAGGCTCTCCCCGCCCCTACCAGCAGGAGCCGCGGATCTGGCTTTGCCAGTCCGCAGGCGCAGCGGCCCCCTCGGGGGGGCAGGGCGCTACACGCAGTGAGCAACCGTGGGGGCTAGTAACTAATACAGGCAATTTCCAACAAAGCCTGCTGGAAAGGTTGTGCGGCCACCGGCTCCCATCGCCGCGGTACGGGGTCTTCAAACACCACCTCCCCCAAACCCATTTGCTGTGAGAGCAGCGCGACGGACAGCAGGCGCGCACGTTGACGTTTGCAGTCGAATTCACTGTGGTGCACCCTGGAGAAGTATCCCTTCTCGTCAATGATCTGTACAAGTTGGTAGTCCATCAACCACCACATTTTCACCACGCCGCCCCGGCCGCGCAGGGTAGTCCGGTCGATGTAAGTAATGACCATCTGGTCAACCATGACCGGCGTCCACTGCGCCGCTGCACCAGCGCTCAAACACATCAAGGTACAGAGTAAAACGAGGCGTCTCATCAGTTGCACTTGGGGAGTGTCATTTATGCCTACTTTACCCCGCCCTGCTGTCCTGTATCCGTCCGCTGGCCAATACGGCCGTGAAGCGAGGATAATCCGCTGAAACGGCCTCTCATCGCCCGGCCACAATGCCTTACAAAGGAAGCCAGCAAAGATGCATGACAACGACGTTTACACCCTTACTGCCCGGGGGCAAGAAGAACTTCGCAGCGGTGCGACGACCTTGGGCCCTTCAGAAATTGAGCTGTTGGTTCGGATCGATGGATCGCTGACGCTCAAACAGCTCCGGGCGGGCATGGCCGTCGAGGCCGAGGGTATATTCACGGCTGCAGTCATGAGGCTGCTGGACAAGGGGATGCTCACCTTGGCAACGGTGGATCCTTTTACCGAGCAGTTCAATGCCAGCATGAACCAGTTCGTCGTGAACGAAGCCGAAGCCGACACGGGCGCAGCATCCCTGAAAAAAGCCGGCTATTTTGTCCGGATAGCCAGGCCGCGCAGCCAGACGCCACCCCGGCAGCCGGGTACGCCCTTGTCTGCCATCGTGGTGGACGACGAACCCATGCTTGCCAAGTTCATCCAGAGCTACCTTTCTTTTGAAGGCTTTCAGGTTCGGCTGGCCAGCAATCGGGCAGAGGTTGTCGCCGAATTCCGCAAGTTGCCGGTGCCCGACCTGATTCTTCTTGACGTGGTGCTGCCCGACGCGGACGGTTTTGACATCCTGCTCAGGCTGCGCCAGCACCCGGCACTTAAAAACGTACCGGTGATCATGCTGACGGGCAAGGCCACACGTGAAGCCGTGCTCAAGGGTCTGGCCGGCGGTGCAGACGGCTATGTCACCAAGCCCTTCGAGGCTGATGCGTTGATGCACGTGGTCCGCACCGTGCTCGGCATGGGCGAGCCCAAAGGGCCGGGGCTTTCGCTGCTCTGAGCCCGCCACCTCGCATTCATCGGCCGACCCGGTGATCGCAAACGCCGGGGCCTAGCGAAAAGACTCAAAACATGCGTCCAGCCGTTCAATCTGGCTGCGCTTGTCCGCCGCACTCGTGAACCCTGCCTCAAAACTGTTGCGGGCCAACGCGTAGGCGTGTTGCGCATCCATGCCGGTGGCCGCAAAAGTCTGCGTGAAGTTGTCGTTCATATAGCCACCGAAATAAGCCGGGTCATCTGAGTTCACGGTGGCAGCCAGCCCGGCATCCAGCAATTGGCGCAGGTTGTGCTGCGCCAGATCCGGAAACACGCATAGCTTGAGGTTGGACAGCGGGCACACCGTCAGCGCGATGCGGTCCTTGGCCAGGCGCTGCATCAGCGCCGGATCTTTGGCAGATTGCACACCGTGGTCGATGCGTTCGACCTTGAGCAGGTCCAGCGCCGTCCAGATGTACGCGGGCGGGCCCTCCTCGCCCGCATGCGCCACAAGGTGCAGGCCCAACTCGCGGCAGCGCGCAAACACGCGGGCAAACTTTTCCGGCGGGTTGCCAACCTCGCCGGAGTCGAGTCCGACGCCGATGATCAGGTCGCGCCAAGGCAGGGCCTGCTCCAGCGTTTCGAAAGCTTCTTGCTCGCTGAGATGGCGCAGGAAACACATGATCAACGCGGCGCTGATGCCCAATTCGGCCTGCGCGTCCACACAGGCCCGGTGCAAGCCCTTGACAACGGTTTCCATGGCCACCCCGCGCGCCGTGTGGGTCTGCGGATCAAAGAATATCTCGGTGTGAATCACGTTGTCCTGCGCAGCCTTGCGCAGGTAGGCCCACGTCATGTCGTAGAAATCCTGCTCGGTCAACAGCACACTCGCGCCAGCGTAATAGATGTCCAGGAAACTCTGCAGATTGGTGAAGGCATAGGCGCTACGTAAGGCTTCCACACTGGCATAAGGCAGGGCAATACCGTTGCGCCGGGCCAGCGCAAAAATCAGTTCCGGCTCAAGCGAGCCTTCAATGTGAATGTGCAGCTCGGCCTTGGGCATCAGGCGCAGCAACTCGGGCAATCTCTCGGGGGGTACAGATCGAACGGAAATCATGTGAGCTCCAAAAACAGAAAAAGCCGCCCGGAGGCGGCTTGGGCATTAGCACTGCACGGTCAGCGGCTCGGCGCCGCTGTACCGCACAGTATCAGGCATCAGTTGCCCGGGACTTTGCCCTCAACGCCCTTGACGTAGGTTTTCAGGCCGCCGAGAAACTTGTCATCGGCCACAGCATCCTTGGCCACCAGCTCTTTGCCGGTGTTGTCCATGATGGGGCCCTTCCAGATCGAGAACGAGCCGTCTTTCAGGCCAGCCTTGATTTCGTCAATACGCTTCTTGGTGTCATCCGGCACATCGGCAGCAATCGACACCATGTCAATCGCGCCTTCCTTGACGCCCCACCAGACCTGGCCGGTGGCCCACTTGCCTTCAAGCGCGTCACGCGTGGCTTTGACGTAGTAAGGCGCCCAGTTGATGATGGCCGAACCGAGGTGGGCCTTGGGGCCGTAGGCGGTCATGTCCGAATCCCAGCCGAAAGCGCGCTTGTTCATCTTCTCGGCAGTCTGCAGTACGGCAGAAGAGTCGGTGTTCTGGAACAGCACGTCTGCGCCGCCGTTGATCAGCGAGGTTGCAGCTTCTGTTTCCTTGGGTGGATTGAACCACTCGTTAACCCAGACCACCTTGGTCTTGACCTTGGGGTTCACCGACTGCGCACCCAGCGTGAAGCTGTTGATATTGCGCACGACTTCAGGAATCGGGATGGAACCGACCACGCCCAGCGTGCCGGTCTTGGTCATCTTGCCGGCAATCACGCCGGCCATGTAGGCGCCTTCATAAGTGCGGCTGTCATAGGTGCGCATGTTGTCTGCGGTCTTGTAGCCGGTGGCATGCTCGAACTTCACATCCTTGAAGTCGGGCGCGACCTTGAGCATGGGCTCCATGTAGCCGAAGGTGGTGCCGAAGATCAGCTTGTTGCCCTGGCTGGCCATGTCGCGAATCACGCGCTCGGCATCGGCCGACTCGGGAACCTTCTCGACGAAGCTGGTGACGACCTTGTCGCCAAATTCTTTTTCAATTGCCTTGCGGCCGTTGTCATGTGCGAAAGTCCAGCCGCCATCGCCGACCGGGCCGACATAGGCAAACGCGATTTTCAGCGGCGCGGGCTTCGCAGGTGCCGGTGCGGCCACGGGAGCCGGAGCAGGTGCCGGTGCGGGCTCTTCCTTTTTGCCGCAACCCATCAGCGCGGCTGAAGCAACTGCGGAAAGTGCAGCCAGCTTGAGCAATGAACGTTTTTGCAAGTCAGTCATGTCGTCTCCTGTAGCGACGGTTATGCCAAGAATTGGCGAAAAAATCCGATTATGAACCGGGGTGAAACGGTTTTCCTATCGATGTCGGCATGTTCAGCCTGATCCAGCGCGGGTTGCGCGAGATCAGCACCAGCACCACGATGGTAGCCAGATAGGGCAGCATGGTCAGGAACTGGGAAGGCACATCCACTCCCAGCCCCTGCAAGTGGAACTGAAGCATGGTGACACCACCAAACAGATAGGCACCAAGCAACACCCGTGCCGGGCGCCAGGTGGCAAAGGTGGTCAGGGCCAGCGCAATCCAGCCCTTGCCGGCAATCATGCCCTCAACCCACAGCGGCGTGTAAACCGTCGATACATAGGCGCCGGCCAGGCCGCAGAGTGCACCGCCGGCCACCACGGCGGCCAGCCGGATGCGCCGCACCGGGTAACCCAGCGCGTGCGCCGACTCCGGGCTTTCGCCCACCGAGCGCAGCACCAGGCCGGCGCGCGTGCGGTACAAAAACCAGATCAGGCCCGCGGTCAGCGCCATGGCGATGTAAACCATGGGGTGCTGGCGAAAGAGCGCCGGGCCGACAAAAGGCAAATCGCCCAGCCAGGGCAAGGGATAGTGGCTTTGCTCAGGCAGCTTTTCCTGCACATATTTGATGCCGGCAAAGGCCGAGAAACCCGCACCAAACAGGCTGAGCGCCAGGCCGGTGGCGTACTGGTTGGTGTTGAGCCAGATCACCAGCACACCAAAAATGGCTGCCAGCGCCGCACCGGCAACCATGCCGGCCGCAAAACCCAGCCAGATATTGCCGCTGTGCACCACCGCGGCAAAGCCGGCAATGGCGGCGCACAGCATCATGCCTTCAGCGCCCAAGTTGACGATGCCGGCCTTCTCGTTGATCAAAAGGCCCAGCGCGGCAATCGCCAGCACGGTGCCAGCGCTCAGGGTGGCCGCCAACAGCAGCGCAGTGGAGTCCATCAGCGAACCTCCTTGCGGAATTTGACGCGGTAAGCGATCAGCGTGTCGCAAGCCAGCAGGCTGAACAGCAGAAGGCCCTGGAACACCCCGGTCAGCGATTTGGGCAAGCCCAGGCGCGACTGCGCAAGCTCACCGCCGATGTAAAACATGCTCATGAGAATGGCCGAAAACACCATGCCAGCCGGATGCAAACGTCCGACAAAGGCCACGATGATCGCGGCAAACCCGTAGCCCGCCGGCACATACGGCGTGAGCTGTCCAATGGGCCCCGCCACTTCCAGCGCACCGGCCAGGCCGGCCGCGCCGCCAGAGGTGAGCAACGCCACCCACAAAGCCTTGCGCGATGAAAAGCCGGCATAACGTGCAGCCGCAGGCGCCAGGCCTCCCACCTGCTGGGCAAACCCGGCATAGGTGCGAAACAGGTAAATCCACAAAGCAACCGCCCCGGTCAGTGCCAGCAAGATGCCGATGTTCACGCGCGAGCCCTGGAGCAGACGCGGGATCTGCGTCACCGCCTCAAAGGTTTTGGTTTGCGGAAAGTTATAGCCCTGGGGGTCTTTCCACGGGCCGAACACCAGGTAGCTGAGCACCATGTCGGCCACATAGACCAGCATCAGGCTGACGAGGATTTCGTTGGCGTTGAAGCGGTCACGCAGCAAGGCCGTGATGCCCGCCCACACCATGCCGCCCAGCATGCCCGCAAGAATGATGGCCGGCACAATCCACGGTCCGGTGGTCTTGCCGGCCAGCAGGGCCACGCCGCCAGCTGCGACTGCGCCAATGACAAACTGCCCTTCCGCACCAATATTCCAGACATTGGAGCGAAAACACACAGCCAGGCCCAGCGCAATGATCAGCAGTGGTGTGGCCTTGACCATCAATTCGCTCAGCGCATAGGGTGACTTGATCGGCTCCCAGAAAAAAACCTGCAGGCCGCGCACCGGGTCTTTGCCCAGGGCAACAAACAGCGCAACGCCGATGAGCACGGTGATCAAAAGTGCCAGCAGCGGCGAGCCCAGGCTCCACCATTGGGACGGCTGCGGGCGCGCTTCAAGCTTGAGCATGTGTGCCTCCCGCGGCATCTGCCCACAAACCGCTCATCCACTGTCCGACCAGCGCCACCGACGCGTCGGCACGCGGCAGGGCTGGTGAGATCTGGCCCTTGGCCATGACATACAGCCGGTCGCTGACGTCGAACAATTCCTCGAGCTCCTCGCTGACCACCAGCACGGCGCAACCGTTGTCGCGCAACTTGAGCAGTTCGCCGCGGATCTGCGCCGAAGCGCCCACATCCACGCCCCAGGTTGGCTGGGAGACGATAAGAAGCGTGGGCCTGGCCTCGACCTCGCGGCCCACCAGGAATTTCTGCAGGTTACCGCCTGACAACGACTGCGCCGCCGCCTGCGGACCACCGGCCTTGACTTGGTAACGCGCGATGATGCCCGCCGCCTGCGCACGTAAGGCACCCAGCCTGAGCCAGCCGCCGCGAGCCACCGCGTCGCGCCGGGTGAGCAACAGGTTGTGCGCCAGGCCCAGCGTGGGTACCGCGCCGCGACCAAGGCGTTCTTCCGGCAGAAAATGCAGCCCCATCACGCGGCGCTGCGCGGGGTTGAGCCGCCCCACCGCCTTCCCCGCCACTTCAATCGCATTCGCTGGCGCGCGCGTGTCTTCACCCGACAGCGCGTACAACAGCTCTTTCTGCCCGTTGCCGGAAACACCGGCAATGCCGACCACCTCGCCGGCGCGCACCGTCAGCGCAATGTGCTGCAGGTCCATACCGAACTGGTCTTCCCGAGGCAGGTTCAAGTCGCGCACTTGCAGCACCACCGCACCGGCAGCTTGCTCCCGATGTTCCAGTGCCGGCGGCTCGGCACCAATCATCAGGCGGCTCAGCGAGGCGTTCGACTCCTGGCGCGGGTCGCACACGCCGGTGACCTTGCCGCCGCGCAGCACGGTACAGGCTGTGCACAGCGCACGGATTTCATGCAGCTTGTGGCTGATGTAAAGGATGCTGCAGCCGCGCGCAGCCAGCTGGCGCAGGGTGACAAACAGGTTCTCCACTGCTTGCGGTGTCAGCACCGAGGTCGGTTCATCAAGAATCAGCAGCTTGGGGTTGGTCAACAGCGAGCGGACGATTTCCACACGCTGGCGCTCACCCACACCCAGCGTGTGCACCGGCCGCGTGGGCTCGAGCTGCAGGCCGTATTCCTGCGTGGTGGCAATGATTCGGCGCGACACTTCGGCCAAGCTCAGGCTTTTACTGAGACCGAGCCAGACGTTTTCGGCAACAGTCAGCGTGTCGAACAGGCTGAAGTGCTGGAACACCATGGCGATGCCCAGCGCACGCGCCTCCTGCGGATTTCGGATCACGACGCTGCGGCCGTCGACCTCTACCCTGCCAGCGTCGGGCTTGACCGCGCCGTAGATGATTTTCATCAGCGTCGACTTGCCGGCGCCGTTTTCGCCGAGCACCGCATGAATTTCACCGGGCTGCACCGTCAGGGAAACATCGCTGTTGGCCACCACCGCCGGGTAGGCCTTGGTAATGCCGGTGAGCTGCAACCGCGGCAACACTGTGCCGCTGGCAGAACCCGGAATGGCGGTGGACACGGTGGGAACGGTCATTGTCTCTGGATTTTTATAGGTTTTATGGCTCTGGCCCTTGTTGCACAGGTGCGAGCAGCTATTCTTTTCGTAGCGCCGCCGCCACCGCCTTGACACGGTCGCGCAACCATTTGGCCGAGGCCGAGGCGTGGGTGCGTTCATGCCAGAGCTGGTAATACATCATGCGCGGGAAGTCGATGGGGCAAGGCAAAATTTTGACCGGCAACGTGGCGGTGTAGCGCTCGCAGTACTGGCGGCCAGTCGTCAGCACCAGCAGGCTGCCGGCCACCATGGCCGGGATCAGGCCAAAGTGCGGGCAGCGGACGGTGATGTTGCGCTGCAGGCCGAGCTTGTCGAGGTGCACGTCAATCACGCCCTTGGCACCAGGGTGCGTCGGGGTGGGCGCAATGTGCTCGGCGGTCAGCCAGCTCTCGCTATCCCAGCCGCGGCGCACGGCCGGGTGGTTTTTTGCCACCAGGCACACCACCTCATCGCCAAAAAGCCGTGCCATGTGCAGGTCGTCCGGTGGCGCCGGCCAGTTGCCGACCACGATATCCACCTCGCCCTGCGCCAGCCGGGTCCGGTAGTCCGACTCGCCCGACAGCGGATGAATGTCCACATGGCACAGCGGTGCCTCGTTCTTGATCTGCGTAACCAGTTGCGGAAGAAACAACGGGTCCATGTAGTCGCTGGCGGCCAGGCTGAAGGTGTGTGTGGCGGTGGCCGCATCGAACCCGCGTGCATCGCTGAAAAGCACCTCGGCCGCCCGCAGGATGCGCGCTGACGGTTCGATCATGCGCAGGCCGGCATCGGTAGGCACCATGCCGGAACCGGACCGCACCAGCAAGGGGTCGCCGGCCAGCTCGCGCAGGCGCTTGAGCGCCGCGCTGACGGCGGGTTGGTACATTCCAAGGCGGATGGCGGCGCGTGAAACGCTGCGTTCGGTCAGCACGGTGTTCAAGACCCTTATGAGATGGAGGTCTATCTTGTCGAATAAGGCCTGGTCTTTCATACCTTTTTATACATTGCCTTGATATGAGGGCCGGTATACCAGCCCGAGCCAAATAGTCTTACCCTGTTGCCATGCATATTCAGCCACCCCTAAAAACCATCCAGTTCGTCCGTGGAGGCGAGGTGGTCTCGCTCGCCAATGTACCACCCAGCCGCACGCTGCTGGAGGTGCTGCGCGAGGACCTGGGCTGCACCGGCACCAAGGAAGGCTGCGGCGAAGGCGACTGCGGTGCCTGCACGGTGGTGGTCGGCGAGGCCGAGGGCGATCACATCAATTACAAGGCGGTCAACAGCTGCATCAAGCTGGCGCATTCCGTGGACGGACTGGCACTGTGGACTGTGGAGGATCTGGCTGGCGCCAACGGTAGCTTGCACCCGGCCCAGGAGGCCATGGTCCAGTGCCACGGCTCCCAGTGTGGCTTCTGCACCCCCGGTTTCGTCATGAGCCTGTTCGGCATGTACCAAAACCATGTGCGGCAGGGACGGCCCATCACGCGCGAGCTGGCGCAGCAAGACCTGTCCGGCAATCTGTGCCGTTGCACCGGCTACCGGCCCATCTTTGACGCTGCGCAGCAGATGGCGGCCTTGCCCCCAGTGAAAATCGACGAAGCCGATTTGCTATCAAAACTGAAGCTGCTCGCGCCCGTCAGCAAAGGGCCAGAAGCCGATTTCACTTACAAATCTCCCCGAACGCTGCCAGAACTGCTGACCGCCCGCGCCGCGCACCCCGATGCCCAACTGGTCGCCGGCTGCACCGACGTCGGCCTGTGGGTCACCAAAATGCACATGCAGTTCGGCAAGGTGCTAGACGTCACCCGGGTGAAAGAGCTGCGGCGCGTGGAGCATTACCCGCAGCACATCGCCATAGGCGCGGCCGTCACGCTCAGCGACGCGTTTGCCGCGCTGGTCGCCGACAGGCCTCAATTGCAAACCTTTGCCAACCGTTTTGCCGGCCTGCCGGTGCGCAACGCCGGCACCCTGGGCGGCAACGTGGCCAACGGCTCGCCGATTGGTGATTCCATGCCGCTGTTGATTGCCCTGGGTGCGAATGTCGTGCTGATGAGCCGGCGCGGCCATCGTGAAATGCCACTGGAAGCGCTGTACACCGGCTATCGGAAAAACGTGATGGCCGTCGACGAGGTGCTGGCCTGGATCAAAGTGCCCAAGCCGGTCGCGGATGAGCAGCTCCGTGTGTACAAGATTTCCAAACGCTATGACGACGACATCTCGGCCGTGTGTCTGGCAATCAAGCTGCACATGAAGGACGGCGTTGTCGCCTCGGCCTCCCTGGGCGCGGGCGGCGTGGCAGCTACGCCGGTGCGCGCGATGCGTACCGAAGCAGCGCTCACCGGCCAGCCATGGACCTTGCAAACAGTCCGGCAAGCCACCACGACCTTGCGTACCGAGTTTTCGCCGATCTCCGACATGCGGGCCTCCGGCGCCTACCGCAGCGAAGTGCTGGGCAACCTGCTGCAGCGCTTCTGGCTGGAGAGCCAGGGCATGCAGCAGATCAATCTGGAATCCTTCGTTTTGGTGGAGGAATCCTCGTGAACGCCAGGGAAACCAACCATGACGAAGGCCCGGTCAGCCGCGCCGACAACCCGACCGTGCCCCTGCTTCCCGTGTCGCCCGTGGCAGCCCCTGTGGCCGGGAGCAAACCCGCCCACGGCGCCGCCGGCCGTTCGCACAAACACGAAAGCGCGCGCGCCCAGGTTGCCGGTGTTGCAACCTATGTCGACGACATCCCCGAAGTCCGCGGCACCCTGCACGCCGCGCCCATTCTCTCGACCGTCGCCCATGGCAGGTTGCTCGGCGTCGACGCCACGGCAGCGCTGGCCATGCCCGGCGTGGAGGGCGTGGTTCTCGCGCAGGACATCCCTGGCGACCCATTGCTCGCCACCTTCGTGCATGACGAACCGGTGCTTGCCACCGACACCGTCCAGCATGTCGGACAGGTCATTGGCCTGGTGGTGGCCAGCTCGGTGATGGCCGCGCGCCGCGCTGCGCGCAAGGTAAAACTCAACATCGAAGAACTGCCGGCCATCCTGAAAGTGCGCGATGCGCTGAAGGCCGAGAGTTATGTGCTGCCGCCTGTGTTTGTCAAACGCGGCGATGCAGCGAAGGCGCTCAAAGCCGCCGCACACACGCTGACCGGTCAACTGGAGGTTGGTGGGCAGGAACATTTCTACCTTGAAGGCCAGGTCGCCTATGTGCTGCCTCAGGAGCAAAACCAGTGGCTGGTGTACTCGAGCACCCAGCACCCCGGCGAGGTGCAGCACTGGGTATCGCATGCGCTGGGCATCAGCAACCACGCGGTGCGGGTTGAATGCCGGCGCATGGGCGGCGGCTTTGGCGGCAAGGAAACGCAGGCCGGCCACCTCGCCGTGTGGGCAGCGCTGGCGGCCAACAAGTTCAAATGCCCCATCAAGCTGCGGCTGGACCGCGACGATGATTTCATGGTCACCGGCAAGCGCCACCCGTTTGCCTATGACTACACGGTGGGCTTCGACGACACCGGCCGGTTGACGGGCTTGAAGCTGATGATGGCTGCCAACTGCGGCTTCAGTGCCGACCTCAGCGGCCCCGTCGCCGACCGCGCCATCTTCCACACCGACAACGCCTACTTTCTTGAAGACGTCGAGATTGCTTCCTACCGCTGCAAGACCAATACGCAAAGCCACACCGCCTTCCGCGGCTTCGGCGGGCCGCAAGGGGTGGTGCTGATTGAAACCATTCTGGGAGACATCGCCCGGCATCTGGACCTGGATCCGCTGGATGTGCGCAAGCGCAACCTGTATAGCGACGAAGTCGTCGCGCCGATGAGCGGAATCGCGCCTGAAAGGCGCCGCGATACAACCCACTACCAGATGAAGGTCGAGGACAACATCCTCGATCCCTTGCTATCAAAACTGGAGCTGTCCGCCCAATACCGACGACGGCGTGAGGCCATTTCGGCATGGAACGCGAAGAGCCCGGTGATCAAGCGCGGCATCGCCATCACGCCGGTCAAGTTCGGTATCTCGTTCACTGCCACGCTATTCAACCAGGCCGGCGCACTGGTGCACGTCTACACCGATGGCAGCGTGCAGGTGAACCACGGCGGCACAGAAATGGGCCAGGGCCTGAACACCAAGGTCGCACAGGTCGTCGCCGACGAACTGGGCGTGGCCTTTGAGGATGTGCTGGCCACGGCCAGCGACACCAGCAAGATCCCGAACGCCTCGGCCACCGCCGCCTCGGCCGGCACTGACCTCAACGCGCGCGCCGCACAGTACGCCGCGCGCAACGTGCGGGACAACCTGGCCCAGTTTGTGGCCGGCCTCGACGGCTGCGGCGCTGGCGCCGTGACATTTGCGGGCGGAATGATCAGCTCGCCAAAAACCAGCCGGCCCTTCCCGGAAGTGGTGCGCATGGCCTATGCCAACCGCATTCAGCTCTGGAGCGACGGCTTTTACCGCACGCCAAAAATCCACTATGACAAGACCACGCTGACCGGCCGGCCGTTTTATTACTTTGCCTACGGCGCCGCCTGCAGCGAAGTCGCCATCGACACGCTCACCGGCGAAAGCCGCGTGCTGAAGGTCGACATCCTGCACGACGTCGGCACCAGCATCAACCCGGCCATCGACATCGGCCAGATTGAAGGCGGCTTTGTACAAGGCATGGGCTGGCTGACGACCGAGCAGCTGGTGTGGAACGACAAGGGCTACCTGAGCACCCATGCCCCCAGCACTTACAAGATTCCGGCGGCCGGCGACATTCCTGAACATTTCAAGATTGATCTCTGGCCCGAGCCGAACCGCGAAGACAACGTGTTCGGCAGCAAGGCTGTCGGCGAACCGCCGTTCATGCTGGCGATCAGTGTGTATGAGGCGCTGCGGGAGGCTGTGGGTGCGGCAAGGGCTGAGGGGCAGCCGGTGGCGTTGACCGCGCCGGCGACGGCGGAGAACGTGCTGAAGGCACTCACCAGCCCGTCATTGCGGGCCTGACCCGCCACCGTGCCGTGCGTCCCGCGAACTTTAGCGCTATGAAATTGGTAGCTGTTGGCGCTTATTTTATAAGGGTTGCAGCCAGATTTTGTTTGCATTCCGCCTCAACAATACCGTCATCCCCACGGGAGAACTCCGAATGTCAGATACACACACATCGATCCTCGAAAAGGCCAACGCGGCCATCATGCGAGGCGACTTTGAAGGATTTTTGGTCTTCTGCACCGAAGATACCGAATGGGAGTTCGTCGGTGACCAGACGCTGAAAGGCAAGGAAGCCGTCAGGCAATGGATGAGAGACGCGTACAAAGAGCCGCCCAATTTCAAAGTCCGGCGCACGATCGCCGAGGGGGACTCCTCGCCGTGCTCGGAGAGATCACCTTGAAGTCCGAAGCGGGAAAGGCAACGCTTCATGCCTACTGCGACGTCTGGCGCTTTCGCGACAACAAGATGGCCGAGTTGAAAGCTTTTGTCATCGAGCCCCGATAACAAACACGGAACGCACGCCCGGTGAGGGCCTCTTATTTGCTGGCCGAACAAGTACAGCCCGAGAGGCGTGGCAGAATCGCACGCCCTGACCGAAGCACTTGAAGGAGCAGCCATGACGCTTGCGATTGCGCAATCAACGCCCACGGGCGCAGCCATTGCTGGCATGGTCTCGAAACATTATCCCTTCGGAGAAGTGGCCGAATGCGAGCTTTTGCGGCGCAGCTTCAACCAGGTGTATGGCCTTGAATTTTCCGACGGACGTCGCGCCGTTGCGCGCCTGAGCGCCGAACGGCCCCGAGGAGATCCCAAGATCGGCTATGAAGCCGCCTTGCTGGGGCACCTGCGCGCGCGCAATGTTCCGGTGGCCGACTGCCTGCGCACATCCAGCGGCGCGACGGCGGTGATGGTGACACTGCCCGAGGGCGAACGCCCCCTGATGTTGTTTGAGCATCTCGATGGAGAGATGACCGGTGAAGCACTTCCCGATGTTGAAGCCTTTGGCCGGGGGCTGGCCATGCTCCACGAGGCTGCGGACGATTTTGTTGCCGACCAGAGCCACTACACGCTGGATTTGAGCTACCTGCTTGAATCGCCGCTGCAGCGTCTGCTGGCAGCCCCGACCATGACGGAAGAGATGCAAACCCGGTTCACCGAACTTGGAAGCCGTCTCCACCATCGCATCTCCGCCATGGAGGGCCTGATGAGTGTCGTATGCCATGGAGACGCGCACGGCCAGAACAATTTCGTGTCCGAGGGCCAAGGCCAGCAACGTATTGCCTCTTTCTTTGACTTTGACGACGCGGGGCCGGGGTATCTCGCTTTCGAGCTGGCGGTTTATGCATGGAGCATGCATCCACGCACAACGGCCGGGCAATTTGACGAGAAGGCCCTTGCCCGCTGGCACCACTTCATCTCTGCCTATCGAACGGTGCGGCCCCTGCCCGCCGTCGACCTGCAGGCGGTCCCTTCCTTCATGGCAGTGCGCCACTTCTGGCTGCTGGGAGAGTACGCAGGTCGAATTCCAGTTTGGGGCTCCCAGGCCATGCCAACCGCCTACCTTCGAAAGCAGCTTGAAATGCTGAAGAATTGGGAAACTTTGACCATTCCGGAGTCCCAGCCATCGGCGTAACGGGCTGAAAAATCAGCGCGAGCGGGAAGACCTCGATTCCGCCAGCTGTACCGTGGGTTTACGCGCCGGGTTGCGGCCCCCTATTTCCACGCGCACCCTCCCGTTGGACGATGCCGTGACTGTGGTGTCGGCAGAAGGCTCCAGGCCGGTATAGAGCTGCATGACAGTTTTCACATACTTCTGCGTTTCGGGATAGTTGGGGATTTTGTTCCCGGCGCGTTGCACCGCACCTTCTCCCGCGTTGTAGGCAGCCAGCGCCAGTTCCAGCCGCCCCGGAAACATCTTGATCAGGTCTGCCAGGTACCTCGCGCCCGCCTTGATGTTGACTTTGGGGTTGGTCAGTTTTTTCGCAACCGTGCTGTTCTTGCTTGCTGTCACGCCATAACGCTCCGCAGTAGGCGGCATCACCTGCATCAACCCGACCGCACCTTTGGGTGAAACGGCCTCGGCATTGAAGCCCGACTCGGTGCTAATCAGGGCCTGCAACAGCGAATAGTCAATGCCGTGTGTTTTTGACGCCTCCCGCAGCAAAGGACTGAACGCCTTGTAGTTGCTGGA
Source organism: Polaromonas sp. A23 (assembly GCF_002001015.1). Taxonomy (GTDB): domain Bacteria; phylum Pseudomonadota; class Gammaproteobacteria; order Burkholderiales; family Burkholderiaceae_C; genus Polaromonas. Next base: position 331,824 of record NZ_MUNO01000045.1, read on the forward strand.
CCGTTCAAAGAACTCCAGCAGCCGGGGCGACACAGCGCGGGCACCACCGGCACTGGCAACAAACGGAACAACTTCGGGCATATCTGCTTCGACCGGCTTCGATGCCTCCCGCTGCGCAGGACTCGCACCAGCCATGGGCCGGTATGGTTCTACCGCGTCGCTGTCTTTGAGAAGAAGTTCATACCGCTCGTCGAGGCGGCTGGAAGCAAAATGCGGCATTCGGTCCGTATCAAGGTAACCCCAGATATCGGCCTTCGCGGGTGAGGCATGCAGGCATAACAGAGCCAGCACGCCGAACAACGCATGGAAACGAAGGGGTACGCTCGCAGGCTTCGTTTTGGGCGTTGCAGACCCTGTATGACTGACGTTGAACCATCGATGAAGATATACGGCCACGCTCATGCCGGAACTTGACTCATCGTCTCAATCCGCCAAGGAGGCTTGCCATTGCTCGAAGGCCTTATAGGCTTCCCCTCCGGCAAGGTAGCGTCTACGCTTTTCATCCGGAATGGTATCAAACAATTCCTGGGCCACGTCGATGGGCGAGTCGTGCATTCTCTGCGGCCATATTTCATAGCCGCGCTCCATCATGTCGCCGAGGTCAGCCTCGCCTTTAACCAAAGCATAGTAGGCATGGGCAAAATCGCTGGCCCATTTGCCATATTCCGCGCCGTCAAGCGCCCTGTCGTCGTGGATACGGATGAAGTTCGACCCCGTGTCGGCATAAGACATAAATACAAATCCTTCTTCTGCTGATCGCTTCAACTCTAGGCAAGCTGAATGACACACCCTGTAGGACAAGGCCGATGGCCATTGTGGAACTTGCTTTCATATCGTAAATTTTTGTTCACGGAAGTTCAAATTTGATAGCAATACATCAAGCATTTATGCGGGCTACATGTTGATTTGTCTTTCAGGAAACAACTTTCAACATTCTCACCAAGACGGTCACATTCACCCTCATGGCGCTCGCATGCACAAGCCTGCGCGTTACAAAGTGCGCGCGATGATTTGGAAATGGAATTACTCGCTCATCACCACGACCACCTGCCCGTCGCCGCGCCCCAGCGAAAGATAGATGTGGCCCACGCCGCTGTCGAAATAGGCGGTCTCGTGGCGGCCCAGCTCTATCGTTTCACCGGTTTCGAAATGGATGGCCACCCGGCCTGCAAGCACCATGACAAACTCCTGCCCCTGGTGCCTTATGAAATCGGGAAACTGGTCCCGCTTGCGTGCCACGATACGGCCATACAGTGGCGTCATCCGCTTGCCGGGAAAGCCGGTGGCCAGCATGCGGTAGTCATAGTTGCCGGAGCTGTAGGCCGGCGCCGTGCCGGCCGAGGACCACACCACCGACGGCGCTTTTGCGCCAACCGGTGCCGCGGCACGCGCATCAAACAACTGCCCCACGTCCAGCGCCAGCGCCCGGGCCACTGCGGCCAGCTTTTCGTAACTCACGGAAATCTGCCCGAGCTCCATTTTGGACAGCGTGGACAGCGCCACGCCTGAACGGCCGGACAAATCCTTCAAGGTCAGCCGCCTTGCCTTGCGGTGTTCGCGCAGTTGCAGGCCAAGCTGCGCCCGGTCAGCCTCGGGGGCAGCGGCAGGGGCGCGGGCAGAGCGTGCGGGCATGGCGTTTTCCCTTGTTTGAAATAAAAGCAGACAGGCGGACTGGACAGGCATGATTCTCGCATGTGAGAATTCTCAAATGCGAGAATATGACCTGATCATTGTTGGTGCCGGCATGGCCGGTGCATCCCTGGCCTGGCGCCTGGCCGGACAGCGCAGCGTGCTGCTGCTGGAGCGCGAGGCCCAGCCCGGCTACCACTCGACCGGCCGCTCGGCCGCCATGTTCATGGAAAGTTACGGCCCGCCGGCCGTACGGGCACTCACCTGCGCCAGCCGTGCCTTCTACGAGCACCCTCCCGAAGGATTTGCCACAGCGCCTCTCATGCATCCCCGCGGGGCGCTGTACGTTGCCACTCCCGGGCAGGAGGCGCTGATGACGCAAACCCGCAGCGAACTGGCCACGAGCTGCCCAGACCTTGAAGTGCTGGATGCTCGCGCCACTTTGGCGCGCGTGCCCTGCCTTCGGCCCGAGATGGTGCATGGCGGCCTGTACGACCCGGGCGCCCAGGACATCGACGTGCACGCGCTGCACCAGGGTTTTCTGCGCGGCTTCCGCCAGCAGGGCGGCGAGTTGCGCACCGGCGCCACGCTGACACAGGCCGCACACGACGGGCAATGCTGGACACTGCAGTTCGCCGATGGCCAGGCCTTCCGTGCCCGCACGGTCGTCAATGCCGCCGGCGCCTGGGCCGACGAGCTGGCAGGCCTGTTCGGCGCCGCCCCTATCGGGCTGGTGCCGCACCGGCGCAGCGCCTTCACCTTCAAGGGGCCCGAGGGTATGGATGTTTCCGGCTGGCCAGTGGTGGGGGGCATGGATGAAAGTTACTACTTCAAGCCCGACGCCGGCCAGTTGCTGGGCTCGCCCGCCAATGCCGACCCCACCGTGCCGCATGACGTGGTACCCGAAGAGCTGGACATTGCCATGGGCATCCACCAGATCGAGTCGGTCACCACCTTGAGCATTCGTCGCCCCACCAGCACCTGGGCCGGCCTGCGCTCGTTTGTGCCTGACGGTGAAATGGTGATCGGCCCCGACGCTGCCTGCCCCGGCTTCTTCTGGCTCGCAGCACAGGGGGGTTACGGCATTCAAAGCGCAGCCGGTGCCAGTGCGCTGGCCGATGCCCTGCTGCGCGAAGTGGCCTTGCCGGCCGAACTGGTTCAACATGGCGTCAACGCGGCCGCGCTGTCACCGGCTCGCCTGCGCTGATCAACAGAGACTTTTGCATGAACACCTCCTCCGTTCCAGCCACTGCACTTGATGCAGCCCTGGCCGAGGCGACCGCCCGCTACCGTGCGCACAACCCCGCCAGCGAGCGGCTGCTGCTTGAAGCGGCCGATGTGCTGCCCGCGGGCAACACCCGCAGTGTGCTGTTCTACACGCCGTTTCCGCTCTACATGGCGCGGGGCGAAGACTGCCACCTGTGGGACGCCGATGGCCACCGCTACCTGGACGCGCTGGGCGAATTCACGGCGGGCATTTACGGCCACTCGAATGCGGTGATCCAGCAAGCCATCGTGGCTGCGCTGCAGGACGGCCTGAGCCTGTCTTCGCACACCGCGCGCGAGGCCGCGCTGGCGCATGAAATCCAGCGCCGTTTTCCCGGCATGGCGCTGCTGCGTTTTACCAACTCGGGCACCGAAGCCAATCTGATGGCGCTGGCTGCGGCCACCGCGCACACGGGCCGGCGCAAGGTGCTGGTGTTCAACGGTGCTTACCACGGTGGGGTGTTGTCGTTTGGCGGTGGCGGCTCGCAGGTGAACGTGCCGCACGATTTTGTGGTCGCACCCTACAACGACATCGATGCGGTGCGCGCGCTGGTGCAGGCCCACGGCCCGCAACTGGCAGCCATCCTGGTCGAACCCATGCTGGGCGCTGGCGGTTGCATTCCCGCGGATCCCATCTTCCTGCACGGCCTGCGCGCGCTGGCCGATGAGTGCGGCGCCCTGCTGATCCTCGATGAAGTCATGACCTCGCGCCTGTCCGGCGGCGGGCGGCAGGCACTGCTGGGCCTGAAGCCGGATCTCACCACGCTGGGCAAATATTTCGGCGGCGGCCTCTCCTTCGGCGCCTTTGGTGGCCGCGCCGATGTCATGGAACAGTTCGATCCGCGGCGTGCCAATGCGCTGGGCCATGCCGGCACCTTCAACAACAATGCGCTGACCATGGCCGCCGGCCTGGCCGGCTTGACCCAGGTGCTCACCCCCACCGCACTTGAAGCGCTGAACCAGCGCGGCGAGCACCTGCGCGAACGGCTCAACAGTGTGTTCCAGCACCACGCTGTCGGCCTGCAGTTCACCGGCCTGGGCTCCGTCATGCAATTGCACGCCACCGACAGGCCGCTGCGCAACGCGGCCGACCTGGCTGGCACCGACGACCGCGTCAAGGCCCTGCTGTTTTTCGACCTGCTGGAGCGCGGCATTTTCCTGGCGCGGCGCGGGCTGGTCGCGCTCTCGCTGCCCTTCGGCGATGCGCAGGCCGACGAATTTGTTGCGGCGCTGGAGGCAGTGGTCTCAGCGCGCAGCCCCCTGTTGCCTGCCGCCGGTTCCGGCACTCACATCTCCCGCTGACATTTTTTCCATCCTTTTTTAAACGAGGTTCACCATGCAACACACCGTCAATACCCTTCGTCGCGCACTCCTTGCCAGCAGCCTGCTTGTCGCCGGGCTCGCGTGTGCGGCCGGCTACCCCGAGCGGCCGCTCACCCTGGTGGCGCCGTACCCGGCAGGCGGCGCGGCCGATGTACTGGCCCGCATCCTGGGCAAGAAACTCGAAGAGCAGCTCGGCCAGCCGGTCGTGGTGGAAAACAAGCCGGGCGCCGGCACCGCCATTGGTGCAGCAGCTGTGGCCAATGCCAAACCCGATGGCTACACCCTGCTTGTCAGCTCCAACTCCACCTTCACCCTGAACCCCGCACTGCAACCCAAACTCTCCTACGACCCGGCCAAGGGTTTCGACGCCATCGGCATGGTCGGCTCGGTGGCGCTGGCCGTGCTGGTGCATCCATCGGTGACGGCGACCAACGTGCCGCAATTGGTGGCCGCCGCCAAGGCCAACCCAGACAAGTTTGTCTATGGCAGCTTCGGCAACGGCACCAGCTCCAACTTTGCCGGTGCGATGTTCAACAACGCCACCGGTCTCAAGATGACGCACATCCCGTACAAAGGCAGCGCCCCGCTGATGACCGACCTGATTGGAGGGCAGATCCCGGTGAGCTTCGACACCGTGGTGGCTGCGGCGCCGCAACTCAAAGCCGGCAAGATCAAGGTACTGGCGGTCGCCTCCGCCAAGCGCTCTAGCGTGATGCCCGATGTGCCCACTGTGGCCGAGGCTGGCTACCCCGGTTTCGACATGACGGCCTGGCTCGCACTCGTGGCGCCGCGTGGCCTGCCGGCCGACGTCAAGGCACGGCTCGAAAAAGCCCTGGCCACACTGATGGCCAGCCCCGACACCCAGGACAAAATGAAGGCTGCCGGCTTCGAGCCCGCCTACAGCGCCGTCCCCAACTGGGCCGGCATGGTCACCGCCGACATTGCCCGCATGAAAGCCATCGCCGAACGCTCACAGATCAAAATAGACTGAAGATGAATACCACCCTCGTTGAAACATCGGCCGTCGAGCTGCGGCGCCTGATCGGCAGCCGCCAGCTCTCACCGGTTGAGCTGCTGGATGCCTGCATCACACGCATCGAGGCCCTGAACCCGGCCATCAACGCCATCTGCGCCACCGATTTCACCCGCGCCCGCGCGGCCGCGCGCCAAGCCGAGTCGCAGGTGATGCGCGGCGAGCCGTTGGGCCCGCTGCATGGCCTGCCCATGGGCATCAAGGATCTGCAGGACACGGAAGGCCTGCTCACCACCTGTGGCAACGTGCGCCTGCGCGGCAACGTGCCGGCGGCCGACAATGCGCTCGTGGCACGGCTGCGCGCAGCCGGCGCCATCGTCACCGCCAAGACCAACGTGCCCGACATGGGCGCCGGCGCCAACACACGCAACCCGGTCTGGGGCGCCACCGGCAACCCTTTCAACCCCCTGTTGAACGCCGGCGGCTCTTCGGGCGGCTCAGCGGCAGCGCTGGCTGCCGACATGCTGCCGCTGTGCACTGGTTCGGACACCGGCGGCTCGCTGCGCATACCAGCCGCGCTGTGCGGCGTGGTGGGCCTGCGCCCCTCGCCCGGGCTGGTGGCCAATGACGCCCGGCCGCTGGGCTGGTCCGTCATCTCCGTGCTGGGGCCCATGGGCCGCAACGTGGCCGATACCGCGCTGATGTTTGCCGCCAGTGTGGGGCATGATGCGCGAGACCCGCTGTCCTACCCAGTTGATGCGGCGTCACTGTGGCCGCTGAAGGAGATCGACCTCTCGACGCTGCGCGTGGGCACAACGGAAGATTTCGGCCTGTGCATCGTTGATCCGGAAATCCGCCGGGTGTTCCGTCAACGCATCGAAGCCATCCGACCGCTGGTGGCCAGTTGCGAGCCCGTGGACCTGCAGCTGGGTGACGCCGACCGTGCCTTCGACATCCTGCGTGCCGAAAGTTTTGTGGCCGCCTTTGCCGACACCTTCCGCAACGCGCCCGAAACCCTGGGCCCGAATGTACGCGCCAATGTGGAGATGGCCGCCGCCATCACCCTGGCCGACCGGGCCTGGGCGCACCTGGAACAAACCCGTATCTCACGCCGCTTTGCCAAGGCCTTTGAGCAGTACGACCTGATCCTCGCGCCGACCACGCCGGTCACGCCCTTCCCCTGGACCGAGCTCTACGCCGGCAACATCGACGGCCAGGCCATGCGCAACTATTACCACTGGCTGGGCCTGACCTACGTGGTCACGCTGGCGACCAACCCGGCCCTGTCCTTGCCCTGCGGCAGCGACGAACATGGCATGCCTTTTGGCCTGCAAGTCATTGGCCGCCTGCGCGGCGATGCGCAGTTGATGGCCGCAGCCCAGGCGCTGGAGCAGGCGTTTGCATCCATGCCCACACTGCGCCGCACCAGGCCGAATGTGGATGCCCTGCGCTCGGCACGGCCAGAACTCAAGTCCATCGTGACGCATCCGCCTGAAATCGGAGGCCCGGAAAAGTCTTCCGGTGGCATGACGGCCGTTTAAAGGGGCCACGGAGCGCACGCACGCTATTCCCTGAACAGGTCTTCAATCACCCCACGCATCCACCGGTTGCCGGGATCCGCCTCAAAGCGCTTGCTCCAGTGCAGCGACACCGTGAAATCGCGCAGGGGGAACGCGGGTTCCACGATGGCGTAACCGCCGTCTGCGGCGAAGATTTTGGCGATATTGCGCGGCATCACCACCGCCAGGTCGGTGGCCTTGACGATGGACGGCAGCACCATGAAATGTTCCGTCGTCAGGCGCAGCCGGTCTTCGAGCTGCAGCATCTGCAGGATGCGCAAGGTGTCGGAGTGCGTGCGCACCGCCACAAACTCAAGCTGGCGCAATGCGGCCAGCAGCGCCTGGCCGCTGCGCCGCCGTCCGGTAAAGGGGTGGCCCTCACGCAGCAACACGATGTAGCGGTCTTTCAGGAGCTGCACGCGCTGCGTGTCTTTCACTGCGGGTAAAAAGCCAAACGCAAAATCGATGCGCCCGCTGTCCAGTGCGGCAGCAATCTCGACGCTCGACAGCGGTGAGGTCTCGATGCGCAAACCAGGCGCCAGCTTGCGCAGCGCCGCCATCAGCTCGGGCAGGAAGCGGGCCTCACCGATGTCGCTCATGTGAATGCGAAACACTTTGCGTGACTGCAACGGCTCAAACAGTGCCGACTCGTTGAGCGCCTGCTCCAGCGTGCCCAGCGCGCTGCGCACGGCATCGGCCAGCCTGTCCGCCTTGGGGGTGGGCTGCACGCCGCCACCGGCACGCACAAACAGCGGGTCCTTGATCAAAAGGCGCAAGCGCGTCAGCCCCTGGCTGGCGGCGGGCTGCGTGAGGTCCATCAGCTCGGCCGCGCGGCTCACATTGCGGGTGCGGTAGACCGCATCAAACAGCCGCAGCAGGTTCAGGTCGATGTCTTTTATATGCATTGAATGAATACCAGATAGTCTTGTTATTTTATTGATGGATAGTCGCCCAAGGTCCAGACTCGCTGGTTACCCCAAAAATAAAACACGGAGACAGCCTTGGAAGTTTCATTCAGCAAGGAAATTGAGTCGCTGCGGCTGAAAAGCGGCGACACCTTCCACGGCGAGGGCATTCTTGCGATCACCAAGGCGTTGCTCCAGTCCGGTGTGGCCTATGTGGGCGGCTACCAGGGCGCGCCGGTCTCGCACCTGCTGGACGTCATGGTGCAGGCCAAGCCCTATATGGACGAGCTCGGCGTGCATGTCGAGGCCTGTTCCAACGAAGCCTCGGCCGCGGCCATGCTGGGCGCCTCCATCCACTACCCGCTGCGCGGCGCGGTGACATGGAAATCGATAGTGGGCACCAACGTCGCGGCCGATGCGCTGAGCAATCTGTCGTCGCCCGGCGTGCTCGGTGGCGCGCTGATTGTGGTCGGCGAAGACTACGGCGAAGGCGCCAGCGTGATCCAGGAGCGCACGCACGCCTATGCGCTCAAGTCCTCGATGTGCCTGCTGGACCCGCGCCCGGATCTGGGCAAGATGGTGGACATGGTCGAGCATGGCTTCCGGCTGTCGGAAACCTCGAACATGCCGGCCCTCCTGGAGCTTCGCATCCGCGCCTGCCATGTGCGCGGCAGTTTCGAATGCAAGGACAATCGGCCGCCCGCGATATCGAAACGTCAGTTGATGGAAGAGCCCGCTGCCTTCGACTACGCGAAACTGGCGCACCCGCCGGTGACCTTCCGGCATGAAAAACTCAAGTTCGAGGAACGCATCCCCGCTGCGCGCCGCTACATCATCGAGCAACAACTCAACGAACTGATGGATGGACCGCGGCAAGACCTCGGCATCATCGTGCAGGGCGGCATCTACAACGCCCTGATACGGGCGCTGCAGCAGTTCGGCCTGTGTGATGCGTTTGGGCAGTCCGAGATTCCCCTGCTGGTGCTCAACGTCACCTACCCGCTGGTGCCCGAACAAGTGGCGGAGTTTGCGCTGGGCAAACGCGCTGTTCTGGTGGTCGAGGAAGGCCAGCCCGAATACATCGAGCAGGAGATCGCGACCTTCTTGCGCCGGCGCGACATCAACACGCCACTGCACGGCAAGGACATGTTGCCCTCGGGCGGCGAATATTCGGTGGAAGTGGTGGCGGCCGGCATCGCTGCCTTCGTTGCGCGTTACGCCACCGACGTGGACACCACATCAGCCACCGGCTGGCTGCAGGGCAACGTCGAACGCCGCAGCACTGTGGGCAAGCAGATTGAAGCCCAATTGGGCGAGGCGCTGCCGATACGCCCGCCGGGTTTTTGCATAGGCTGTCCGGAGCGGCCGGTGTTCTCTGCACTCAAGCTGGCGCAGCAGGACGTTGGGCCGGTGCACATTGCCGCCGACATTGGCTGCCACGCCTTCGGCACATTTGCGCCCTTCTCTTTCGGTCACTCCATCCTCGGCTACGGCATGAGCCTGGCCAGCCGCGCCGGCGTCTCACCGATGATGGCGCGGCGCACCTTGTCCATCATGGGTGACGGCGGTTTCTGGCACAACGGCCTGCTGACCGGCGTGCAGTCGGCGTTGTTCAATGGCGACGATGCGGTACTGCTGATTTTCAAAAATGGCTACACCTCGGCCACCGGCACGCAGGACATCATTTCCACACCGAGTGACGATGCCAAGTTCAACGCCAGCGACAAGCTGCAGAGCCTGACCGAGACCAACACCACCATCGAAAAAACCCTGCAGGGCCTGGGCATCCAGTGGCTGCGCACGGTGCACACCTACCACGTGGAGGAAATGCGCCAGACGCTCAACGAGGCTTTCACCACCGACTTCAATGGGCTCAAGGTCATCATTGCCGAGGGTGAATGCCAGCTCGAGCGCCAGCGCCGCATCAAGCCCTGGCTGGCCGGCCTGCTCAAAAAAGGCAAGCGGGTGGTGCGGGTGAAATACGGCGTTGATGAAGATGTCTGCAATGGCGACCATGCGTGCATTCGCCTGTCGGGCTGCCCGACCCTGACATTGAAAGACAATCCCGACCCGCTCAAGGTGGACCCGGTGGCCACGGTGATCGACGGCTGCGTCGGCTGCGGCCTGTGCGGCGCCAATGCGCATGCGGCCACCCTGTGCCCATCGTTTTACCGTGCCGAAATCATCCAGAACCCCAAATGGCATGAGCGATTGCTCGGCAGCGTGCGCGGTGCGCTGGTGCGTGCAATGCAGACAACATGACCCCCACGCTTGCCACTTCGTGTGCCGCGCTGCCCCCCGATGGGGCCGCATTTTTCCTTGGGGCGGCCCGGCGGAAAAACCCATGACCATGAACCAACAAAAACCCATCACCCTCCTGATCTGCGCACTCGGCGGCGAAGGCGGCGGCGTGCTGACCGAATGGCTGGTCGACATCGCGCTGGCCAGCGGCTACGCGGCGCAAAGCACCTCCATCCCCGGCGTGGCGCAGCGCACCGGCGCCACCACCTATTACCTGGAAGTGTTTCCGGTACCGCTGGCCGAACTGCAAGGCAGGCGCCCGGTGTTCAGCCTGAACCCGGTGCCGGGCGCACTCGACGGCATCGTGTCATCCGAGCTGCTGGAAACCGCGAGACAGATCGGCAACGGCATGAGCTCACCGCAGCGTACCCTGGTGATCAGCTCGAGCAGCCGCACCTTCACCACGGCCGAGCGCATGGCGCCGGGCGACGGCCGCACCGACAGCGCGCCGCTGCTGGAAGTGGTGCGAGCGCAAAGCCGCGAGCACCATGTGTTCGACATGGGCGAGATGGCGAAAGACTGCGGCACCGTGGTCAGCGCCGTGATGCTGGGCGCGATTGCTGGCAGCGGTCTGCTGCCCTTTGTGCGCCAGGCCTATGAAAGCGCGATCCAACACGGTGGCAAAGGCGCCGAAGCCAGCCTGCGCGGCTTCGCCCAGGCTTTTGAACAAGTTCGGACGCAGCGCACGCAAACCGAGCTCGTCGCCCGTTTGCTATCAGAAGAGGAGCTGCTTACGCCCGTATCCAAAGGGCTGGAGGCCGATTTGTCTCGTATTTTCCCGGCGGAAGTGCATGACATGCTTGCCCTGGGCCACGCACGCATGCTGGAGTACCAGGACCGCGACTACGCAGACCTCTATGTCCGCCGCCTGCGCCAGGTGCTGGCCGCCGAGCAGCTGGCCGACCCGGCTGCGGTGCACGCCTATGCCACCACACGCGAGATGGCGCGCTGGCTCGCACTGTGGATGGCGTTCGACGACATCGTGCGTGTGGCCGACCTGAAAAGCAGCGCCAGCCGCTGGCAGCGTGTCCACGGTGAAGTCAAGGCCGGCACCGATGACTTGCTGCAGGTCTACGATCATTTCAAACCGGGGGCCGCAGAGTTTGCCGCGCTGCTGCCGGCCAGCCTGGCCGCGCGCGTGACACGCTGGGACCGCCAGCGCGTGGCTCGCGGGAAGACACCGTGGGCTCTGCCGCTCAAGGTCGGCACACACTCGGTCTTCGGCATGCTCTCGCTGCGCCTGCTGGCCAGCCTGAAGTGGCTGCGTGTGCGCGGCAGCCGTTTTGCCACCGAGCAGGCGCTGATCGAACAGTGGCTGGCCGGCGTGGTGAGCGGCACCCGGCAGCACTGGCAACTGGGCCACGAAATCGCGCTGTGCGGCCGTTTGATCAAGGGCTACGGCAGTACCAACGAACGCGGCAAGGACAACCTCATGCATGTGCTGGAGCATCTGGCCACGGGCGCCTCTTTTGCATCGCATGAACTGCGCGCGGCAGCCATTGCCGCAGCCCGCGATGCGGCACTGCTCGATGAAGCCGGCAAAGCGTTGGACCAGACGCTGGTCCAGCACGGCGCGCCGGCACGCCCTGTCAAGGCGCAGCCGATCCGCTGGCTCCAGAATCCCCACCGCAAACCGCGTGCCGTCAAGAGCACCTGATTTTTTCAACATCAAGAGGAGACAACATGAACATTTCCTTCCAACCCAAGCGCCGCGTCCTGCTGGCCCTGGCATTCGCTGCAGGCAGCATGCTGCCTGCAGCGCAGGCGCAAACCGCTGCGGCCGGCGCAGGCTCAGCCTGGCCGACCAAGCCGGTCAAAGTCATCGTCAACTTCCCGCCCGGCGGCGCGGCTGACCAGCTGGCGCGTGCCATTGGGATACCGCTGGCAGAAGCCCTGGGTCAACCCGTGGTGGTGGAAAATCGGGGCGGTGCCAACGGCAACATCGGCGGCGAAGCCGTAGCCAAGTCGCCGGCCGACGGCTACACCCTGCTCATGAGCTCGGGCGGCATGGTGTCGGTCAATCCGCACCTGTATCCCAAAATGGCGTTCGACCCCGCCAAGGATCTGGTGCCCGTGGCGGCTGCCGCACGCGTGCTGGTCTTCCTGGAGGTCAAGCCAACGCTGCCCGTCAACAACATCAAGGAGTTCCTGGCTTACATGAAGGCCAACCCGGGAAAATTGTCCTTCGGTACGCCGGGCAACGGCAGCTCGCCTCACCTGGCGGCCGAAATAATGAAAGCCCAGACCAACTCTTTTGCCGTGCATGTGCCCTACCGCGGCGCAGCACCGGCCATGCAGGACCTGCTGGGTGGCCAGCTTGACTTCATGTTCGACCCGGGCATCGGCCTGCAGCATGTGAAAGCCGGCAAGCTCAAGCTGCTGGCCGTGGGCAGCTCGAAACGCTCGCCGCTGTTTCCCGATGTGCCCACGCTGGACGAAGCTGGACTGAAAGGGTTTGACGCTGACACCTGGTTCGGCTTCTACGCGCCTGCCGGCACGCCTGCCGAAGTGGTGGGCAGGCTGAACCGCGAGATCAACAAGATCCTCGGATCACAGGCGGTGAAAGACCGGATCATGGCCATTGGCGGCGTTCCTGCACCGATGTCGCCATCTGACTTCAATATGCGGGCATCGATTGACGGCGCGCGGTTTGGGGCGTTGATCAAGGCGCGGAATATAAAGGGGGATTGAGCCCCCACGCTTGTCGCTTCGCGTACTACGCTGCCCCCCGAGGGGGCGCTGCGCCTGCGGACCGGCAAAACCGGATCCGCGGCCCCTGCTTGAATAAGAGTGGCGCTCGACCACCTGCGTTGCTTACTCTGACAACATAATGCATCCATGAGCAAACAGATCACCCACACCATCCGCGTTGAATTCGGCGACTGTGACCCGGCGCGCATTGTGTGGTTTCCCAATTTTTTCCGCTGGATAGACGCGGCCTCGCGGAATTTCTTTGTTCGGTGCGGCGTACCGTCCTGGCAGGAAACCGAAAAAACGATGGGCGTGATCGGTACGCCGCTGGTGGACACGCATTCGCGCTTTCTACGCACCGCCACTTACGGCGATGTGCTGGACATCCACACCTCGATTCCTGAATGGCGCGAGAAAAGTTTTGTCCAGCGCTACCGCATCATGCGCGGCGACGAAGCCATCATGGAGTGCGACGAGGTGCGCATCTTTGCCGGCCGGCGCGCCAACAATCCGGAAGCCATTCGCGCCCTGCCGATTCCGCCTGAAATTCGCAGTTTGTGCGAATAACAGATAGAAATCCGGCTTTTGCCCTTATTCGACGGGCGCAAGCAGCTACAAAATCAATAGCGCACGAAAATCGTTGACGTTGGTGTGGGTGGGCCCGGGAATCACCAGGCCGCCCAGCGGCTCGAAGTAGCCATAAGCGTCGTTGCGGTCCAGGTACCGGTCCAGCTTCATGCCTTTGGCGACTGCGCGCTTCAGCGTATCCGGCGCTACATAGGCGCCGGCATTGTCTTCCACGCCGTCGATGCCGTCGGTGTCGGCTGCCAGAGCGTACACACCCGGCTGGCCCTGCAGCGCCAGTGCCAGGCCCATGCAGAATTCGCCGGCCCGGCCACCTCGACCTCGAGGCGTGCCCTCGGGCTGTTTGCGGACCGTCACCGTGGTTTCGCCGCCGCTCAAAATCACGCAGGGCTTGCTGAAGGGCTGGCCCTTCAAGGCGACAGCGCGGGCCAGCGCCGCATGCACCTTGCCAACTTCGCGTGATTCGCCTTCCATCTCGTCGCTGAGGATGTAGGTCTGCAAGCCGGCGTCGCGCGCTACGGCGGCGGCGGCTTCCAGGCTTTGCTGGGGCGTGGCGATCATGTGCACTTCATGGCCGGTGAAAGCCGCGTCGCCGGGCTTGGGCGTTTCAAGCGCACCGCTTTCCAGTCGGGACAACACATCCGCCGGAACGGCAATGCCATAACGCTTGAGGATAGCCAGCGCGTCGGCGCAACTGCTGGCATCGGGCACCGTGGGACCACTGGCAATGATGGACGGGTCATCGCCCGGCACATCGCTGATGGTGAGCGTCACCACGCGCGCCGGCGCGCAGGCCGCGGCAAGGCGCCCGCCCTTGATGCGCGAGAGATGCTTGCGCACGCAGTTCATCTCGCCGATGTTCGCCCCGCTGTTCAGCAGGGCCTTGTTGATGCCCTGCTTGTCTTCCAGGCTCAGTCCGTCGGCAGGCAATGCGAGCAAAGCGGAGCCGCCGCCTGAGATAAGGCACAGCACCAGGTCGTCCTTCGTGAGACCTTGCGTCATCTGGAGAATGCGCTGCGCGGCCGCAAGGCCGGCCGCGTCAGGCACCGGGTGCGCGGCTTCGACAATCTCGATGCGCTGCGGCAAACCGGCGGGGCGCGGGGGAATGTGGTGGTAACGCGTGACCACCAGGCCTTCAAGCGGCGCATCGGCCGGCCACAGGGCTTCAACAGCCTGCGCCATGGAACCGCCTGCTTTGCCCGCACCGATCACCAGGGTCCTGCCCTTGGGCGGCTTGGGCAAACAGGCCGCCGTGTTGTGCAGCGGCAGGGCCCGCGAAACGGCGGCGTTGTACAGATGCTCGAGAAACTGGCGCGGGTGGGTGACGGGATCGGGTGCAGTCATTCAATGTCTCCTGCCCGTATTGTGCCGCCGTAACCTGCCGGTAACCCGGCCTGACGGTGCAGCCCGTCCACGGGCTGCTGAACTGCTTACTTCTTGCCTGGAAGCGCTGAACAAGTTCTGGCGAATGGGCAGCAGCCGGATCGGGAGGGGATGCAAGGCGGAGTTCGCAGCCAATAGCGGGCTATTGGCAAGAAGTTCAATGCAGCAGACTGCCCGAGTCCGGCTGACTGCACGCCGCAGGGGACTGGTTCAGCGCTTCCCGAGACCCAGCCGCTGCGCGCCTTCGGTGTAGAGACGCGTCTTGTCTTTCATGAAGGCGTCCATCTGGTCCGGCCCTACATTGACCAGCTCGAAGCCGCTTTTGGCCGCGAGCTCCTTCATTTCGGGTTCGTTGTTGAGCGCGGCCCACATGTCCGCGATTTTCTTGCGCGCTTCCGACGGTGTCGACTTGGGCACGCCGATGCCGCGGTAAGCGCCATCGACCCAGTCCACGCCAAGCTCCTTGAAGGTCGGCACGTCGGGCAGCAGCGGATGGCGTTTGTCCATGGCCACGGCCAACGCGCGCGCCTTGCCCTTGTTGTTGATGGCAAAGGCGGTGTAGGTCACCGCCCCGTCAATCTGGTTCCCGACCACCGCCAGCGCCATGTCACCGGTTCCCTTGTACGGCACATAGGTGCTCTTGATGCCGAAAGCTGCGTTCAACCGCTCATGCGAGGCATGGTTGGCCGAGTTCAGGCCGGATCCGCCCAGGCTCATCTTGCCCGGGTCTTTTTTCGCCGCGGCAATGAAGTCGGCAAAGGTCTTGTGCGGGCTGGCTTCGGGCACGACCAGCGCATCGGGCGTGAAGTGGTACCAGAACACTGGCGTCACGTCGGCGGTCTTGTATTGCACCTGGCCTTCAATCGGCTGGAACACAATGTGCGGCAGATTCACGCCGACGATGTTCAGGCCGTCGGGCGGAAGCTGGTTCATCTGCGACCACATCAGCGCGCCGCCGGCGCCGGCCTTGTACTGGATGATGGTGTCGATGGCCGGGCACTTCTTCTTGAGTACCACCTGCTGGTGGCGCGCCGACAGGTCGGACTCGCCGCCGGGCGGGAAGGCCTGCCAGTACAGCACGTTCTTGTCGGGGCAGGCCTGGGCCAGCGCCAGGGGCGCAAGCAAGGCGAGGCCCAGGAAAGCAATCAGCTTCTTCATGGTTTGTCTCCTTCTGTTGTTTCGGTCAAAAATTGCTCGTTGCAACGCTTCATGCAGCGCGCCGTGCGGTCTCTGGTTTGCCGGAAATAAGGTCGCACACGGCCTGTGTCACCTGCGCCGTCGTGGCGCTGCCGCCCAGGTCGCGGGTGTGCAGAGAGGTGTCGGTGGTGATCTGCTCAATCACCTCCATCAGGCGTTGCGCCGCGGCGTTTTCACTGAGGTGCTCGAGCAGCATGACGCAACTCCAGAAAGTACCGACCGGATTCGCCAGGCCTTTGCCCATGATGTCGAAGGCCGAGCCATGGATGGGCTCGAACATGCTGGGGTAACGGCGCTCTGGGTCGATGTTGCCAGTCGGTGCAATGCCCAGGCTGCCGGCCAGTGCGGCGGCCAGGTCGCTCAGCACATCGGCATGCAGGTTGGTCGCGACCAGGGTATCCAGCGAGGCGGGCCGGTTCACCATGCGGGCAGTGCAGGCGTCGACCAGTTCCTTGTCCCAGGTAACGTCCGGGAACTCCTTGCTGATTTGCAGCGCGATCTCGTCCCACATCACCATGCCGTGGCGCTGCGCATTCGATTTGGTGACCACGGTCAGCAGCTTGCGCGGGCGCGACTGCGCCAGCCTGAAGGCAAAACGCATGATGCGCTCAACCCCGGCACGCGTCAGGATGGACATGTCGGTGGCCACCTCGATCGGGTGGCCCTGGTGCACGCGGCCGCCGACGCCGGCGTATTCACCTTCGGAGTTTTCGCGCACGATGACCCAGTCCAGGTCTTTCGGAGTGCAGCGCTTGAGCGGCGCGTCAATGCCGGGCAGGATGCGTGTCGGCCGCACGTTGGCGTACTGATCGAACCCCTGGCAGATCTTCAGGCGCAAACCCCACAGCGTGATGTGGTCGGGAATGTGCGGATCACCGGCCGAGCCGAACAGGATGGCGTCCATGCCGCGCAGGGCGTCCAGGCCGTCTGCGGGCATCATCACGCCGTGCTGGCGGAACCAGTCGCCGCCCCAGCCGAAAGACGTGAAGGTGAAGCCGAAGTTCTGCGTAGCAGCCATGGCCTCCAGCACTTGCTGGCCGGCCGGGACAACTTCCTTGCCAATACCATCGCCCGGTATGCAGGCGATTTTGTATGTGTTCATCAGGTTTCCTTGAAATCGGTATGCGGTGAAGAAGAACTCTACCAATTGCCGGATTCAACAGAACACACTAAAGTTATCTCATTGTTTACTTTGAGTTAATAATGAGTACACCGGTTTCCGCCCCTTCCGAGATGGCCTTTTTCAGCCTGCTGGCGCGTTGTGGGAGCTTTTCGGCCACGGCACGCGAGCTGGACGTGACCACACCAGCCATCAGCAAGCGCCTGGCGCTGATGGAAACGCGGCTCGGCGTGCAACTGCTCAACCGAACCACACGCCGCATCAGCCCCACACCCGAAGGCGAGATCTACCTGAGCCACGCGAGGCGCATCCTGGCTGAGATCGACGACATGGAGCAACTGGTCTCCAGCGCCTCAGCAGCGCCTCATGGCCTGCTGCGCGTCAATGCCACCCTGGGCTTTGGCCGCAGCCACATTGCGCCGCTGATCTCCGGTTTCGTGAAGCTGCATCCGGACATGCAGGTCCAGCTCCAGCTCACCGTCAATCCACCACCGGCCAGCGACGATGCTTTTGACGTGTGTGTCCGTTTTGGCGAACCCCCTGAGGCGCGTGTGATCGCCCGCAAGCTGGCCCCGAACCGGCGCCTGCTGTGCGCCGCCCCCGCCTACCTGGCGCGGCATGGCACGCCCAAGGTGCCGCACGACCTCACGCAGCACAACTGCATAGGCATACGCCAGGGCGATGAGGCCTACGGCATCTGGCGCCTGGGTTCAGGCAAACGGATAGAAACGGTGAAGGTACGCGGCAACCTGAGCACCAGCGACGGCGAGATTGCCGTCAACTGGGCGCTGGTGGGACACGGCATCGTGATGCGAGCCGAATGGGATATTGCGCGCTACCTGCGCAGCGGCCGGCTGCGCCAGGTGCTGCACAACTACCAGACACCACCGGCCGACATCCATGCGGTCTATCCGCAGCGACACCAGGTGTCTGCCCGGGTCCGTGCCTTTGTGGATTACCTGGCCGGTCACTTTGAAAAATCGTCTACCCGTGCAGCGGGCCTGGTGAGCCGCTGGTAGACGCATCGGCGGAAAGTTACTGCCGAATGCGCCCGGTCTCGGTGATGATGGTCAGCTCAACAAACTTGGAGCCAGCCCGCATGCCGGGCTTGAAGCCCACCTTGTAGCCACCGAGATCGAAATTGTCCAGGGCATCGAGCGCGCTGATAAAGCCCTCACGCGATATCTTGGGCCCCATGCGGCGCGCAGCCTCAACGATCACGGTGCCGGCAATGTAGCCTTCCATCATGGCGTAGCTGGCCGGCACCTCAAGCTTGGGGTTGGCGGTGCGCACTAGGTCGGAAAACTCCTTGCTCAGACGGCCGGAGATCTTGTAAGGACTGGGCGTTACCTGCGTGATGGCCACGCCTTTCATCTGCTCCTCGCCCAAGCGCTGGGAGATCTGCTCAATGTCGGCACCGGAGTGGGCAAACAGTTGCGCCGCACCGCCATCCAGGCGGTATTTCTCGATGAATGCCGCTGCAGCCGCACCGCTGGAAATGATGATGATGGCCTGTGGCGCCGCGGCGATAAAACCGTCCACCACCGAGTTCGGCACTTTGTTGGTGCCCTGCACATAAGTGGCCTTGGCAGTCAGCTTGCCGCCCCGCGCTTTCATGACCTCTTCCATGGCTGCAAGCAGCGGAGCTGCGCCCACTCCATCGGGATAAAACAGCCCGAAGCGCGTGATGCCCACCGTGGTCAGGTGCTCGGTGATCTTGTTGAGTTCATCGCGCAGGTTGGCGCGCACGCTGTACACCAGGGGCGCCTCCGCGCGAATTTCGGTGATGCGGTAACCCACGAGGGGAATGTTTTCCTTCTGTAGCAGGCCGGAATTCACCACCTCGCCAAGGCTGCGGTCACCGAAATAACCTGCCAGCACGAGGGGACGGTTTTCCGTCAGAAGCAGCTTGGTTCCTGCAAGGGTGTCCTCAGGCCGGCCACCGTCGTCCTTGCGCACGAGCGTGAAGGTATGCCCGTTGACACCGCCGGCCTTGTTGGCCTTGTCCAGTGCGAGTTGAATGCCTACCGAATAGGCACGCGCCTGCGTGCCCTCCAGGCCGGACAAAGGCGCGACCTGCCCGACCACAATCTGCGCCGCACCGGCTGCCAGCGAGGCCGCCATCACACTTGCCGTTCCCAGCACGCGAACCATGGATTGAATACGCATCATGAAATGTCTCCTCAAGAATCGGGGGCAAGCATAGGTTAGCTGAATGCCCTGATGATCACAGTAAAACCTGCTCCGGTTACATATTGAAGCATGTACGAAGGGCAAAGTCGATAAGCGGAATCACTAAGAAACAACGGCTGAGGTCGACGTTGACGGAAAAACACAAACGAAAAACGGGCCTGCGCCACCCGGGAGCAAACCAGCGGCACAAAATCGCCATCTTTTAGGGTGTTTTTGCACCTGCCTCAAACCACTGGCGGACCATGTCGCGCTCAGCCGGGGTGATGCCGGTGGCGTTGTTCATGGGCATCGTTTTGCTCACGACCACCTGCTGGTACACCGCCTGCGCGTGTTGCCGGAGCGTGTCCGGGGAGTCGAGCCGGACGTTTTTCATCTGCACTTGGGCGCCATGGCACATGTAGCAGCGTTGTTCCAGCATTTTCTGCAGATTTTTATAGTCATTCTGCCCTGTAGCCCTTGTCTCATCGGCGTCAGCAGCTATTGAAACAGTAGCAGACTTCTCAGTGCCGGACGGCTTCATCCACACAATGACAGCGGTTATCAACGCCATGCCGACCAATGCATACGGCAGCGGATTACCGTTTCGCCCCAACTTGTAACCGTGACGCATGACAAAAAACTGGCGGATCAGTGCGCCGGCGAGCATCATGACAATCAGCACCAGCCAGTTGTGCGGATGACTGTAAGTAAAGCTGTAGTGGTTGCTCAACATCGCAAACAGCACCGGCAAAGTGAAATAGGTGTTGTGCACACTGCGTTGCTTGCCGCGCTGGCCGTGCACCGGGTCCACCGGCTGGCCAGCCTTGATGCTCGCGACCACCTTGCGCTGGCCGGGAATGATCCAGAAAAACACATTGGCACTCATGGCGGTGGCGATCATGGCGCCCACCAGCAAAAAGGCGGCGCGGCCGGCAAACCAGTGGCATGCCAGCCACGAAGCAGCACAAACCAGGAGCAGGACCAGCGCGCCGACGATGGCATCACCATGTTTGCGTTTTCCAAACAGCTGACAAATGCCGTCGTACAACATCCAGAACACGACAAAGAAGGACAGCGCCACGCCAATAGCGGCGCCAGGCGACCAGTTCATCAGCGATTTATCGATCAGGTAAGTACCGGCGCTCCAGAGATAAGACACGGTAAACAGCGCAAACCCGGAAAGCCAGGTGCTGTAACTTTCCCAGTAGAACCAGTGAAGGTGGCTGGGCATTTCGGGCGGCTTCACCGCAAACTTGACCGGATGATAGAAACCGCCACCGTGCACAGCCCAGAGTTCGCCGCTGACGCCTTGGCGCTGAAGATCCTCATCAACAGGCGGCGTGAGGCTCGAATCAAGGAAGACGAAGTAAAACGAGGAACCGACCCAGGCAATGGCGGTGATGACATGGACCCAGCGCAGCAACAGGTTGGCCCAGTCGAGAAGATAACTTTCCATCCGATGACCTCAATTCAGCAGGCGAGGCCTGCCACGATTGGAGCTGCTCACCACCGCGGGCACTGTAAGCAGATAAAAGGTCACGAACAAGGACAGGCTTGCAAGCCATCCCGCTCCGCTGCGACCGGATCACAAAAGTGTATGCGAACTAAGTGCCTGTTAACGCTATTTGTGCAAATGCACAAATAGCGTTAACAGGCCCTGCTGTGCAGCAACAACTGTGCCGCCACCGAAACTGCAATCACCTCCGGCTCCTTGCCTTCAATGCCCGGCAAGCCAATCGGGCAAGTCACGTGGTCGAGTTCAGTGTCGCTGAAACCGCGCGCCTGCAGCCTGTGCCGGAAGGTCGCCCATTTGGTCTTGCTGCCAATCAGACCGATGTAAGGCAAATCGCCCCGCTCACGCTGGCGCTTGAGGCATTCAGCCACGATGTCCAGGTCTTCGGCATGGCTGAAACTCATGATCAGCACGCGCGACTGCGGTGCCAGGCCCGGCACCGCGCGCTGCACTGGCTCTGACTGTTCGCAGATCACCTGGTCCGGCACCCCGATCGGAAAAATCTCGTCGCGACTGTCTATCCAGGTCAGGGTAAACGGCAAGTTTGAAAGCACCTGAATCAGCGCATTACCAACATGGCCACCCCCAAAAAGCGCAACAGGCTGTAAATTCATGCCCAGTCTTTCGCGCAGGGCCGCCACATCGCGGGCCACCACCAGCTCGAACCGTAAATGCACCACGCCGCCACAGCACTGGCCCAGCGACGGGCCGAGCACAAAGCGCGCGGACTCTTCACCCGGCAAGCCTTGCAGGTGAGCGCGCGCTATCGCCGTTGCCTGGTATTCCAGATGGCCACCGCCTATGGTGCCTGTCACGGCGTCGGCGAAAACCGCCATCCAGGTCCCCGCCTCGCGCGGCACAGAGCCTTCGGTGGCGGTCACCTGCACCAGCACAGCCGGCTCATGGGCCAAGCGAGTGAAAAAAAATTCCTTGAGCTGACTCACGGTAGAAACTCCCCGACGCACGGCCCCGTCAAGGAGCGTGTAGATCGCATAATTCGCACAAATACGGCCGGTTTCTGTTACATGGCCGCCCTCCAAGCAGCTTGCACAATAGCAGCCGTAACCCTCCGGCAACCACACAAGGATACGTATGCCTGAATCCTCACAACGCCGCTTCTGGCTCATGGCCCTGCTTTCTACCGCCGCTGGCGCCCTGGTTTCGGCCTGCAAGACGGCGCCTCCGCCTTCCGCAGAAGCAGCCCCAGAGCAGGCGCCGCTTTCCACCATGACGGGCCCGGTTGCCGGCCCCAAAGGCTCTGCCCGCAGTTCCCCTGCCTCCACGCCCCGCGCTTACCGCGAAAGCGGTGCCAGCCATCTTTATGGCATGAACTCAGACCGTATTTACAAAGGCAGAATGCCGCCCCTGTTGTACGCCATCGGTGTACTGAATGTGGAGATCAACCAGGTCGGTATCGTGACCCGGCTCGACTGGATGCGGGCCCCGCGCCATGCGCCCGAAGTGATCGCGGAAATCGAAAACATGATCAAGAAAGCCTCGCCTTTTCCCGCGCCCACGCGCCTGGGCAAGGTGGTCTACACCGACACCTGGCTGTGGCATAAAAGCGGGAAGTTTCAACTTGACACGCTGACCGAAGGACAAGACTAGGGCCCCCACGCTTTTCACTTCGTGTAATGCGCTGCCCCCCGCGGGGGCGCTGCGCCTGCGGACTGGCAAAGCCAGATCCGCGGCCCCTGCTTGGATTTTTAACTTCCCCGGTAGGTCGAATAACTCCAGGGGCTGACCAGCAAGGGCACGTGGTAGTGCTGGGTCGGGTCGGCGACTCCGAAGTCCAGGCTCACCTGGTTCAGGAAATTGGGCTCCGGCAGCGTCACGCCCCGAGCCCGGAAGTACGCCGCAACATCAAATACCAGCCGGTAGGTACCGCGCTTGAGGCTGCTGCTGTCATAAAGCAGGCCATCGGGGTTGCGTCCGTCGCTGTTCAACTGGAACGACTTCACCAAGGTGGCCTCGCCCCCGTTCGTTGTGTACAGCGCGACCCCCATGCCGGCCGCCGGTGTGCCGTGCATGGTGTCCAGTACATGTGTGCTCAGGCCCATGTTGATTTCCCCGTTTGAATGACCCATCAAATAGTCCACCAAAAGTGTATACACTTTTCGGATCCACGACTATCATTTGCATCATGGAAGCCTCCACAACCAGTTCTATTGTCGAAGCCCTGACCAGGGCCATTGTGGAGCACCGGCTGCACCCCGGTACCAAACTGGCCGAACAAAAACTGGCCGATCACTTTGGCGTATCGCGCACGCTGGTTCGCCAGGCCCTGTTCCAGCTCTCGCAAAACCAGTTGATACGGCTGGAGCCCGCGCGCG
The DNA here is from genome assembly GCF_002001015.1 of Polaromonas sp. A23. Taxonomy (GTDB): domain Bacteria; phylum Pseudomonadota; class Gammaproteobacteria; order Burkholderiales; family Burkholderiaceae_C; genus Polaromonas. The sequence continues at coordinate 354,774 of NZ_MUNO01000045.1, forward strand.
GCGCTTTTGTGGCTGCGCCCTCGGTCACCGAGGCGCGCCAGGTGTTTGCAGTGCGCCGCATGCTGGAGGCCGAGATGACCCGGGCTTTCGTGCGCAACGTGACCCCTGCAAAAATCAGGGCGCTGAAGGAACACGTGGCCCAGGAAAAAATGGCGGTGGACCGGCAAGATGTCACAGACCGGACCGAATTGCTGGGTGACTTTCATGTGCGCATGGCGGAGCTGATGGGCAATGAGGTTCTGGCCCAGATGCTGGGCGACCTGATATCGCGCTGCTCGCTGATCACGCGGATGTACCAGAGCGCCAGTGCAGCCGAACACTCACACGACGAACATGCCGAAATCGTCAAGGCCCTTGCCGCCAGGAACGAGGCGCTGGCCGTGCGCCTGATGGACGAACACCTGCAGCACGTGGAAGAAAGCCTCACTTTCGATCGCCCTATGCCGACCAACGATATTTCCATGGCACTTTCATGAAAAATCCCGCCGATATGCCAAGTCAATTTTCCGCCGGGCCGCCCCAAGGAAACGAGCCCCGCCCTATTGCTGAAAGGGGCAGCGCAGCACACGCAGTGGCAAGCGTGGGGGCCACATACCCCCGAGACATGGTTGGCTACGGCCGCACACCGCCGCACGCGCAATGGCCCGGCGCGGCCCGCATCGCTGTCCAGTTTGTACTGAACTATGAAGAAGGCGCCGAGAACTCGGTGCTCCATGGCGACGCCGGTTCCGAGCAGTTCCTCTCCGAGATGGCCAACCCGCCCAGCTATCCGGACCGCCACCTGAGCATGGAAGGCGTTTACGAGTATGGTTCGCGCGTGGGCGCCTGGCGCATCCTGCGTGAGTTTGAAAAACGCCAGCTGCCGCTGACCATCTTTGGTGTCAGCATGGCGCTGCAACGCCACCCCGAACTGACCGCAGCCTTTGTGGCGCTGGGTCACGAGATCGCCTGCCACGGCCTGCGCTGGATCAATTATCAAAACATTGATGAGGCCACCGAGCGCGAACACATGCGCCTCGGTCTGGAGATCATCACGCAAATGACCGGCCAGCGACCGCTGGGCTGGTACACCGGCCGCGACAGCCCGCGCACCCGCCGGTTGGTGGCCGACGACGGGCAGCTCACCTACGACAGCGACTACTACGGCGACGACCTGCCGCTGTGGATGAAAGTGACGCGCAGCGATGGCACGGTGGTGCCGCGGCTGGTGGTGCCCTACACGCTGGACGCCAACGACATGCGGTTTGCCCTGCCCCAGGGTTTCTCGCAAAGCGACGACTTTTTCATCTACCTGCGTGACAGCTTTGATGCGCTTTATGCCGAAGGCGACCCGAACGGCCTGAACGCTCCCAAGATGCTGAGCATAGGCATGCACTGCCGCCTGCTCGGGCGGCCCGGTCGCATCGTGGCGCTGCAAAAATTTCTCGACCATGTCCAGCGGCACGAGCATGTCTGGATCTGCCGCCGCATTGACATTGCGCGCCACTGGCAGCAAACCCACCCCTATCGAGAGTAGCCATGGCTCTGACCCTTGAACAACTGAACGCCGCCTCCGAACCGGAAGCTTCAACCTTGCTCGCCGGCTTGTACGAACACTCGCCGTGGATTACAAAGACAGCCATGGCGCAGCGCCCTTTCCGTTCGCTGGCGCAACTCAAACACGTACTGGCAGGTATTGTTCGCCAGGCTGGCCGCGAGGCCCAACTTGAACTGATCCGCGCCCACCCCGAGCTGGCGGGCAAAGCCATGGTCAGCAAGACACTGACGGCCGAGTCGACCAACGAACAGGGCAAGGCGGGTCTCGCAGACTGCACGCCTGAAGAGTTCGCAAAAATCCAGGCTCTCAACACCGCCTACAACACCAAATTTGGCTTTCCCTTCATCCTCGCGGTGCGCGGTCCCCGCGGCAACGGACTGGGCCGTCGGGAGATCATTGAAACCTTTGCACGGCGGCTGGACAATCACCCTGACTTTGAGCTCGCAGAAGCGCTACGCAACATTCACCGCATTGCGGAGCTGCGCCTCAATGACAAGTTCGGCGCAGAGCCGCAACTCGGTCACCGGGTCTGGGACTGGCAGGAAGAGCTGAGCGCATTCAGCGATCCGGGCTACCTTGAGAAAGGTCAGCTCACGGTGACCTACCTGACCGACGCGCACCGCGCCGCAGCCCGACTGATTGAGCGCGCCATGCACGACAGCGGCTTCGATGAAGTCAATGTGGACGCCGTCGGCAATGTCGTGGGTCGGTACAAGGCCTCGCGCCCCAACGCCAAAACCCTGATGACGGGCTCGCACTACGACACCGTGCGCAACGGGGGCAAGTACGACGGCCGCCTCGGCATTTTTGTACCCGTGGCTTGCGTGGCAGAACTGTCGCGCGCGGGCAAGCGCCTGCCTTTTGATTTTGAAGTCATCGCTTTCGCCGAAGAAGAAGGCCAGCGCTACAAAGCCACCTTCCTTGGCTCCGGCGCCTTGATCGGCCAATTCAACCCGGCCTGGCTGGACCAGCAAGATGCCGATGGCATCAGCATGCGCGAAGCCATGCAACACGCCAGCCTGCCTGCCACGCTGGAGGCCATAGGCGCGCTGCAACGCAAGCCGGCCGACTACCTGGGTTTTGTCGAGGCGCACATCGAACAGGGCCCCGTGCTCAACGAACTCGACATTCCGCTGGGCATCGTGACTTCCATCAACGGCGGTGTGCGCTATACCTGCGAAGTCGTCGGCATGGCCAGCCACGCCGGCACCACGCCGATGGCCCGCCGGCGCGACGCTGCCGTGGCTGTGGCAGAACTGGCATTGTTTATCGAACAGCGCGCAGCGCGCGACGGCGACTCGGTGGGCACCATAGGCATCTGGGCGGTGCCCGGAGGGTCCATCAATGTGGTGCCCGGCCGCTGCCAGTTCACACTGGACTTGCGCGCGCCCACCGACGCGCAGCGCGACGACCTGGTGACTGACGTGCTGGCGGAACTGAAAAACATCTGTGAACGCCGCGGCGTGCATTACACCGTGGAAGAAACCATGCGCGCCGCAGCCGCCCCCAGCGCCGCGGCCTGGCAGCAGCGCTGGGAGCGCGCGGTCGACAGCCTGGCCGTGCCGCTTTACCGCATGCCCAGTGGTGCGGGGCATGACGCCATGAAGCTGCACGAAGTCATGCCGCAAGCCATGCTGTTTGTGCGCGGGCAAAACTCCGGCATCAGCCACAACCCGCTGGAAAGCACGACCAGCGACGACATTGACCTTGCGGTGCGGGCCTTCCAGCACCTTCTGAACGACCTAACGACCGGAATGCCATGACTGTTGACGAAAAACTCGACGCGTGGGTGGACACCCATTTTGATGAGGAAATACGCTTCCTGCAGGAGCTGATCCGCGTCCCCACGCCGACGCCACCGGGCGACAACGCACCGCATGCCGAGCGTACTGCCGAGTTGCTGCATGCCTTCGGGTTCGAGGTGGAGAAGCACCCGGTGCCGGCCGCGGAAGTGAAGGCCTACGGTCTGCAGTCATTGACCAATCTGATCGTGCGCCGCAACTACGGCCCGGGAAAAACAATCGCATTGAACGCCCACGGCGATGTGGTGCCTCCCGGCGAAGGCTGGACGCAGGACCCGTATGGCGGTGCCATTGTGGACGGCCATATCTACGGCAGGGCTTCGGCTGTCAGCAAGTCCGACTTTGCGAGTTTTACTTTCGCAGTGCGCGCGCTGGAATCGCTGGGCATTCCCCTGCACGGCAGCATTGAACTGCATTTCACCTATGACGAAGAGTTCGGCGGCGAAATGGGCCCAGGCTGGCTGCTGCGCAACAAGCTGACAAAACCAGACCTGCTGATTGCCGCCGGCTTCAGCTACGAAGTCGTCACCGCGCACAACGGCTGCCTGCAGATGGAGGTAACGGTGCACGGCAAGATGGCGCATGCCGCCATTCCCGACAGCGGCGTTGATGCCTTGCAGGGCGCGGTGCATATCCTCAACGCGCTCTATGCACAAAACACGCTCTACAAAAATATCACGTCAAAAGTAGCAGGCATCAGCCACCCCTACCTCAACGTCGGCCGCATTGAAGGCGGCACCAACACCAATGTGGTGCCAGGCAAGGTCACCTTCAAGCTGGACAGGCGCATGATCCCCGAGGAAAACCCGGCAGAAGTCGAAGCGGCCATCAGGCAGATCATTGCCCAAGCCGCCGCGTCATGCCCAGGGGTCGGCGTCGAGATCAAACGCTTGCTGCTGGCCAATTCGATGAGGCCATTGACAGGCAACCAACCCCTGGTTGAGGCCATCCAGAAACATGGTCAGGCCGTGTTTGGGGAACCCATTCCCGCTATGGGAACGCCGCTGTACACCGACGTGCGCCTGTATGCAGAAGCCGGCATTCCCGGCGTGATTTATGGTGCCGGGCCGCGCACAGTGCTTGAGTCCCACGCCAAACGCGCCGACGAACGGCTGGCCCTGGAAGACTTGCGCCGGGCGACCCGGGTGGTCGCCCGTACCCTGCGCGAACTACTGGGTTAAGACCGGAGTGAGGCGGCCGGCTTGAAACGGGGGTGAGCCCGTCTCACTCCCGGGTGTAATCCAGCAGAGCCAGATACTCGCTGCGATCAGCCTTGACCCACTTCTTGACGCCAATCTCCGCGAGAAGATCGGTCGACTGGCTATTCATGGCCAGCAGCGATTCGGTCATTTTGCTGATGAACTCAGGTGGCGCCTTGGGTGAAGCCAACACGGACCAGTTCACCACAGGCTGCGTTTCCCCGACGATGCGCCCACCAGCTTCTGCCCATTTTTTTGCGATGGTCGGATTCACCAGCCCGGCTTCGGCGATGCCTGCGGCCACTTGCGCGGCCACCGAGTCCTGGTAGCGTGTGTGCGAGATATAGGGCTCGCGAACATTCAGACGGCGCAATTCTGCACGCCCCACTGCCGCGGTGGCGGAGAATTCATCCGGCATCAGTATCCTTTTCCCCGCCAACTGCTGGACGGTCTGAACCTGTGAGTTCTTTCCAACGATGAAGGCCGCCTTGTAAGGCTCGGGGCGATGGACCAGCGGCTGGTAACCGCCGTCACGAACCAGCTTGGCCAGCTGGTTCACGGATTTTCCAAAAATCACTAACGGTTTTTGCTCCGCTGACGCCTGGCGCACAAAATTCTGAATGTCGATCACGGGGTCAACCACAACCTGCTTGTTGCGGATCTGCGCACCCATGTAGTCGGCCCAGCCACGGTAACGCAAAGCCAACATCGAAATGCTCAGGTCCGCGGTGACAGCTTCATTGACCAGCAAGCGCCAGCGGTCAACGGACAATTGAGCCCAATTGAGCATGGGCACACCGCACAAGGCTGCCGCAGCAACGCTTTTCAGCGCCGCGCGGCGCCCCATCAATAACTGTGTACTTGGAGCATTCATTTGATCACCTTCGGAGAGTTGGTTTCAGATTGCACACTTGACGTAGATACCACTGAGGCCTCTGACTTGGCGGGCGCAACCCCATCAGGTCCGCGGATGGCCACGCTTTTTTTCGCCGCCTGTTTCTCCCACTCTTGCGCGGCCTGTACGGTGGCTTTGAAAGCTAATGCGTTTTCCAGCAACCACTTCTTGTTTTCGTCCGACAGTGCATAGCTGATCCGGAAGTCGTCCATCGGCATCCGGTCTTCCCGCACTGCTTTGATCAAACGGTCCACTTCACCCGCCGCATGCGCAGGCGTGGACAACAACACCAGCCGGCTCATCTTGTCCGGGTTGTTCGGAACGTGGCAGTTGGTGCACTGGGATTCGCGCATCTGCAGCGCCAAATCACGGTACTGCCTGTCCATGGCGGGCAGGTTGGGGTTGTCGGCGCGGTAGACGCCGTCAAACAGGGTCACGGCAGGCTGAGTGCGTCCTTTGTCGTCGGTCCACAGCCAGGGGCCTTCGTACTTTTCGTACTTCACTGACACCACTGGCAACAGCTTGTTGTTCGTTCCCCGGTCGGTAAATTGCGCCGCGCGAATGACAGCACTCTGAGGATGGAGCCACAGCATGAAACTGTTCGCGTTTTCATACATGGTCCACTTGGCGTCGTCATGCCAGAACGGATAAGGAAACTGCCCGGGCGGCAGCCGATTGCGAAATGCAGACTCCAGCCGGACCAGGAACATTTTTTCCTCAGGTACCCATTCAACGGTGTGCTTGCCGTTGAACATGAACAGCGGCGCGTACATGCTCGTCCAGACGTCGGGAGCGAACTGGGTCAGGTTGGTCTGCCGCAAGCTGGCGTTCGGCCTCTTGTCCAGCCGGCCCCAGAGCACGATGCCGCTCAGGTGAGCCCGCAATTTGCTGGAGCCAAACAAAGCCTGGCGACACGCCGTGTAGGCCGAGACATCCCCTGCAGGCGCTAAAGGGCAACGGCTTCCGAGTTCAGCAGCAATTTCCGAAGCCGCCTGCTGAATACCGGCCGGCAACACCACGGGTTCCTGAGCCTGCGCAACGGGCATGAAGGAAGCCAGGGCAAAAACCCAGATGGCAAATCGTGCGGCGGCGTGGCGAAGTCGCCCAGCGACGCGAATGAAAAAGAAAAGTTTGTGCGTCGCTTGGTCCATTTTTCACTCCTTTGTGTAGTCAAGAAGGTCGAGATAATCCTTGCGTTCGGCCTTGGCCCATTCCTTGACGCCAAGGCCCATGAGCACGGGTGACGCCTGGGTATTCATGCTGAACAGCGCCTCGCGTAATTGCTGCACCATCTCGGCCGGCATGCGGGGACCGGCGAGAAGCGACCAATTGACCACGGGCTGGGTTTCGGCAATCACACGGCCACCCTCTTCCACCCACTTCTTGGCGGTGGTGGGATTGACCACACCGACCTGACCCATGCCGCTTTTGATCTGCTGTGCCACGGCCTCCTGGAACTTCAGGTGCGTCACCTGGGTGGCAGCTACCTTTTGACGGCGCAATTCAGCCAACGCAACAGCAGTGGTTGCGGCAGATTCATCGGGCATGAGAATCTTGACTCCGCCCGCGTCAGCCAGCGTCTTGATCGGCGAGTCCTTGTTCACAATAAAAGCGGCCTTGTAGGCATCAGCTCGCCTGACGAGAGGCTGGTAGCCGCTATCGCGGACCAGTTTGGCCAGTTGGTTCACCGATTTGCCAAAAACCAGGTCAGGCTTGCTGGACGACTGGGCCATCGACATGAAGCGCTTGATGTCCACGATCGGCTCCACCCCGATCTGCCTGCCCTTGAATTGCGTGCTCAGGAAATCAGCCAGCGGACGGTAACGGCTGGTCAGCACGAAGGAGTTGGTTTCGCCTGTCACGGCCTCGTTGATCAGAAGCCGCCATCCATTGGCATTGGCAACAAGTGGGACCGCTTTTTTCGGGGCCGCAGGAGTAGCAGGAACCTGTGCCCACAAAGCGCTGCTCCCGGCCAGCGCGGTCAATCCACCGGCAACGACCAGATGCCGTTTGTAGAAATCACAATTTTCTTTGATGGCCATGAGCAATCCCGTCAGGAAGCATGCCGAATCAAAATGACGCGGTTTTCAGGCCACTCTATGGACCACCTTGGGACGGGTCAAACACGGTCAATGACGGACCCCTGTCAAAGATGACAGGGGTGAGACAACGAAAGTTTTAGGTCAAATTTCCTCGGCACAAGGATTTGCAACTGGCATGTAAGTTTGCGTAACCAATATCAACAAATTACGAAATTTGATAATTGCCTACCACTGGAGCCGAATTGGAAGTTGTCACAAACTGGACGTTTACCCTCGATTTGGCAGAACTGACAGGCAATTTGTAGGATTTGGACCACAAATCGAGGTGCTCTGGGAGAAACCACTCTGTAGAAGATGGCAGAAATGGCGACAGAGGCTTGCGCCAGGGGCAGAAATGTTTGCGTACGAAGCAGAAAGGTTTGCGCTCGGGGCAGCATATATTGACGCGGGTATGCCTTGTCTTGCCTGGACGGGGAAAACGGCCGCGAAGAGCGGATCAAACTCGCTGGCATCCACGGCCGGCGCAGCCACTCCTGGGCATTCAGGGGTATTTACGGAGGGAACGCGCCTTGTTTCCCGCAGAACTTGTCAGAGAATAAAGAGCGCCAACACGGTCGGTGGGCACCTTTTTTGCTTAATCCCGACGCACAACAACATACATGGATGGAGTCCCAATGAGCTACCGAGTTTTTCTCAAGACCTTCAGCGCGCTGGCTTTCTGCGTGGCCAGCGCAACCGGCGGTTACGCCCATGCGCAAAACACCCCCATCAAATTCCAGCTCGACTGGCGTTTTGAAGGCCCCGCCGCGCTGTTTCTGACACCGGCAGCCAAAGGTTATTTCAAGGACGCCAAGCTCGACGTGACCATCGACGCCGGCAACGGCTCTGGCGGCACCGTGACGCGGGTTGCCTCCGGCAGCTACGACATGGGTTTTGCCGATCTGGCAGCGCTGATGGAGTTCCACGCCAACAACCCGGACGCGCCCAACAAGCCGGTCGCGGTGATGATGGTTTACAACAACACGCCCGCCTCGGTGATGGCTCTGAAGAAATCCGGCATCAAAACCGTGGCCGACCTGAATGGCAAAAAATTCGGTGCGCCGGTGTTTGACGCCGGCCGCCGCGCCTTCCCGATTTTTGCCAAGGCCAACAGCATCAGCGGCGTGCAGTGGACCGCCATGGACCCGCCATTGCGCGAGACCATGCTGGCCCGCGGCGATGTCGATGCCATCACCGGTTTCACCTTCACGTCGCTGCTCAATCTGGAAGTCCGCGGCGTGAAAGCTGAAGATGTGGTCGTGCTGCCCTATGCCGACCATGGCGTGAAGCTTTATGGCAATGTCGTCATTGCCTCGCCAAAAATGATCAAGGAGAATCCCGCAGCCATCAAGGCCTTCCTGCTGGCCTTCACCAAGGGCGTGAAGGACGTCATCGCCAAGCCGGCGGCGGCCATCGAAGACGTGAAAGCACGTGATGGCATCATCAACACCGCACTCGAAACACGCCGCCTGCAACTGGCCATCGACACCGTGGTCAACAGCCCTGATGCACGTTCCGAAGGCTTCGGCCAGGTCAAGGGCCCGCGCCTGACGCTGATGGCTTCGCAGGTGTCCGATGCCTTCAACACCAAGACGCGTGTCAATGCCGATGCGGTGTGGAACGGCTCCTTCCTGCCCAGCACCGCCGAACTCAACATACTGCCCGTCCCAAAAAAATAATCCAGCTTCCTGCCAGTGCGAAGCTGGCGGGCGCCCAGGCGAAACGGCCGGCTTTTCCCTGAAAGGCTGGCCGTTGTCCTGAATGCCCAGCGCAAATCACAAGACCCAGAAGAAAACAATGCAAGCACAACCTGACAGTGGCAGCCATTTCGTCGACTTCAGCGATGTCTGGCTCGCCTACAACGACGAGCTGCTGGCGCAGAACCACTTTGCGGTCGAGGCCATCGACCTGAAAGTGCGCGAAGGTGAATTCATCGCCATCGTCGGTCCATCGGGCTGCGGCAAATCGACCTTCATGAAGTTGACGACGGGTTTGAAAATGCCGTCGAAGGGCCGCATCCTGATCGACGGCCAGCCTGTCACCGGCCCGCTGAAAATCTCCGGCATGGCTTTCCAGGCGCCTTCGTTGCTGCCGTGGCGAACCACGGTAGACAACGTGCTGCTGCCGCTGGAAATCGTCGAGCCCTTTCGCAGCCAGTTCAAATCCAAACGCAAGGAATTTGAAGAACGCGCGCGCAAGCTGCTTCAGAAGGTCGGCCTGGGTGGTTATGAAGACAAATTCCCATGGCAACTGTCAGGCGGCATGCAGCAACGTGTGAGCATTTGCCGCGCGCTGATTCATGAGCCCAAGATGCTGCTGCTCGACGAGCCTTTCGGCGCGCTCGACGCCTTCACACGCGAAGAGTTGTGGTGCATCCTGCGCGACCTCTGGACCGAGCAGCGCTTCAACGTCATCCTGGTCACGCACGACCTGCGCGAGTCCGTCTTCCTGGCTGACACCGTGTATGTGATGAGCAAAAGCCCGGGGCGTTTTGTGGTCAAACGCGAGATCGACCTGCCACGCCCGCGCGACCTGGAGGTCACCTACACCCAGGCCTTCGGCGACATCGTGCACGAGCTGCGCAGCCACATCGGCGCCATCCGAACGCCCGTCATCAACCCGGTGCCAGCCATGGAAGGCAAATAAACCATGACTAAAAAACAGATTGAACGCTGGTCCCCGTTTGTGCTGCTGCTGGCCATTCTGGCGCTCTGGCAGTTCGTGGTGGCGGTGTTCGACATTGCCGAATACATTTTCCCGGCCCCGCTGGCCATTGCAGAGGCCATAGCCGAGTTCGCCGGCCCCATCGCCCAGGCGGCATGGAAAACCTTCTGGGTCACCATGGTCGGCTTCGGCATTTCCATCGTGGTCGGCGTCATGCTCGGCTTTCTCGTCGGTTCCTCGCGCTTGGCCTATGCCGCGGTTTACCCGCTGCTGGTCGCCTTCAACGCCGTGCCGAAAGCGGCGATTGTGCCCATCCTGATTGTCTGGTTCGGCATCGGTGTCGGCCCCGGCATCCTGACCGCCTTCCTGATTTCGTTTTTCCCCATCACCGTCAACATGGCCACCGGCCTGGCCACGCTGGAGCCCGAGCTGGAAGACGTGCTGCGCGTGCTGGGCGCCAAACGCTGGGACGTGCTGGTCAAGGTCGGTTTGCCGCGCTCCATGCCCTACTTCTACGGCTCACTCAAGATCGCCATCACACTGGCTTTTGTAGGCACCGTGCTGGCCGAAATGACCGCCGGCGACTCCGGCATCGGCTACCTCATGCTCAGCGCCGGCTCGCAGCAGCGCATGGCACTGGCTTTTGCCGGGCTGGTGGTGATTGGTGCGATGGCGATGATCATGTACGAGCTGTTCAGCTATATCGAGAAACACACGACGGCTTGGGCGCATCGTGGGTCGCAGGGCGGCTAGGGGCTCTCTGGAAGGCAGATAGCCGATTTCTTGCATGATATCGGCCGCTAGTCCTTATCGTGCGGGCATGAGTAGCTACTAAATAGATAGCATATTCTTTGCGGCACGCTGCGCCTGTTGTTTGCTCTGGGCAGTAGGTGCAACTCCCCACTCCCACCCCTAGCCCCTCCCTCGCCCCGCTGGGCGATGGAGGGGGACTTCATTTGGCCGCGTGTGCTGCGCTCGCGTGCAAGCATGAC
>NZ_MUNO01000042.1 GCF_002001015.1 Polaromonas sp. A23
GTCCAGGCCCGAACCTCAGGTCAAGGCCCCGCCTCCACCGCCGGCTCCTGACGTAGACATCGCGCTGGAGCGCGAGAAAAAACGCAAGCTCGAACTGAAGAAGAAAGAAGCCGAGCTGGCAGAGGCAAAAAAAGAGCAGGAAAGGCTGAAAGAACTTCAAGCCAAGAAGGAAAAAGAGTTGAAGGCCAAGGAAGAACTGGCCAAGCGCAAGGCAGAAGAGCTCAAGAAAGCTGAAGCAAAGAAGCAGGACGCAAAAGAGCAGGAAAAGCAGAAACTCGTTGACGCAGCCGCGGAAAAGCAGCGGCAAGACAACATCAAACGTGCTTTGGGCATGGCCGGCGCCACGGGCAGCGCAGATGCCAAAGGCTCAGCGCAAAAGGCCAGCGGCCCTTCCGCCAGCTACGGAGGCAAGGTGCGCGCCAAGGTCAAGCCCAACATCGTGTTCACCGAAGACATTGCCGGAAACCCGACCGCCGAGGTCGAGGTGCGAACCACGCCTGATGGCACCATTTTGCAGCCACGCCTGCTCAAATCCAGCGGCAACAAGGCCTGGGACGAGGCCGTGATCAAGGCCATCATCCGCACCGAAACCATGCCCAAGGACGTGGACGGACGGGTGCCGACACCGATGATTCTGGAGTTTCGGCCCAAGGATTAAGGCATGCGGCACGCTATCAATAATATAGCTAATCGCGCCCGTAAAATATGGGCTAACGACCGATTTCACTCATAAACAATCTGCGCCTGACCATTGTCGGCCTGCGCCATCCAGCTGGCCAGCGCTGCGTCGGTCGGAAAGAACTTGGCCGCCTCGCCGAGCTGCAACTCGGCCACCACACTCTCGCGCTTGAGGCTGAGGCGAACCGGCAGGCCTCGCTGAACTTCTCCCTGCTCCGACATCTCCTTGCGCGGCGGAAAATCCCTGACGATGCGCTGCACATCCGGCGCCGTGCCATTGACAGCCACGCGCAGGTACTTGCCGAAGCGGCAGCGCGCTGACTCCAGACTCCAGACCTGCGTCACCTTGAAGCGACGGCCAAAGCGCTCTGACGCAGGCTGCAGCGTACCCTGCACGATCACCAGCTCATCGTCTTTCAGCAGGTTGCGGTTGGCGTTGAAGGTGGCTTCGTCCACGGAGGCTTCCAGCGTTTCGGTCTTGTCGTCGAGCTTGAAAATGATCAGCTTGCCACGGTTGCCGTTGATGACACGCAAGTCGCTGACGATGGCCGCCAGTAGGGTCTGGTCGCGCGAATCGATCAGGTCATCGATCTTGCGTTTGACGAACTGCCGCACCTCGGTTTCAACCTCGTCGAACAAATGCCCTGAGAGATAAAACCCGATGGCGGTTTTCTCCTGCACCAGCCGCGCCTTCACGCCAAACGGCATGGCCTCCACCAGCGGCGGCTCCTGCGTGCTTGCGGCATGGGAGTCCATATCGAACAGGCCGCCCTGGTTGACGTTGGCCTCGGCCTGCGCGGCAAATTCAAAGGCGCGGTCTACCGAGGCCAGCAGCGACGCACGGTTGAGCTGCAGGTTGTCGAAAGCGCCGGCCTTGATCAAGGCTTCGACCGTGCGCTTGTTCATTTTTGATTTGTCCACCCGCAGGCAGAAGTCGTACAGCGAAGCGAAGGGGCCACCCTCTTCACGCGCCGCGACGATGGCGGCAATGGCCTGCTGGCCCGTTCCCTTCACAGCGCCCAGGCCATAACGAATGCTTTTGTCCGTGATGGGTTCAAAGCGGTAGTGGCCGCGGTTGACGTCTGGCGACTCAAAGCTGATGCCCATTTTCTGCGCATCGGCAAAAAGAATCCTCAGCTTGTCGGTGTCGCCCATTTCCACCGTCATGTTGGCGCAGAAAAACTCGGCGGTGTAGTGCCGCTTGAGCCAGGCGGTGTGGTACGCCAGCAAGGCGTAGGCGGCCGAGTGTGACTTGTTGAAGCCGTAGCCAGCAAACTTCTCCATCAAGTCGAAAACTTCGTCGGCCTTTTCCTGCGACAGGCCGTTGGCACCGGCACCCTTGCGGAAAATTTCCCGCTGCGAGGCCATTTCCTTCTCGTCCTTCTTGCCCATCGCGCGGCGCAACATGTCGGCGCCGCCCAGCGAGTAACCGCCCAGGATCTGCGCCGTCTGCATCACCTGCTCCTGGTAGACCATGATGCCGTAGGTCTCTTCCAGCATGGGCTTGACGCGCGGATCCGGGTACTCAGGCACTTCCTTGCCCTGCTTGCGCGCGATGTACGTCGGGATCAGGTCCATCGGGCCGGGCCGGTACAGCGCATTCATCGCGATCAGGTCTTCCAGCCGGTTCGGGCGCGCATCCTTCAGCATGCGTTGCATGCCGATACTTTCAAACTGGAACACGGCTTCGGTCTTGCCCTCCGCAAACAGCGCGTAGACCCGCTGGTCGTCGAGCGGCAGGTTCTCGAACTTGAAATCCTTTTGCGCCGGATGCCGCTGGACGATGAACTCGCGCGCCAGCTCCAGAATGGTCAGCGTGGCCAGGCCCAAAAAGTCGAACTTGACGAGACCGATGGCCTCCACGTCGTTCTTGTCAAACTGGCTCACCGCAGAGGTGCTGCCCGGTTGCAGGTACAGCGGACAAAAGTCGGTGAGTTTGCCCGGCGCAATCAGCACACCGCCGGCATGCATGCCGACGTTGCGCGTCAGACCTTCGAGCTTGCGTGCGAGCTCGAGCAGGGTGCGCACATCCTCTTCCTTGGCCTCGCGCTCGGCCAGCACCGGCTCGGCCTCCAACGCATAAACCATCTTGTCGTTTTTCTTGCGGTCGGCAGGCACCAGCTGCAGGGTCACAGCCTGGCCGGGCTTGTTCGGCACCAGTTTTGAAATGCCGTCGCAAAAGCCATAAGAAAAATCAAGCACGCGGCCCACGTCGCGAATCGCGGCGCGTGCGGCCATGGTTCCGAAGGTCACAATCTGGCTGACCGCGGCGTGACCGTACTTGTCTTTCACATAGTCGATCACCCGGTCACGGTTGGTCTGGCAGAAGTCAATATCGAAGTCGGGCATGGACACCCGCTCCGGATTCAGGAACCGCTCGAACAGCAAGTTGTATTGCAACGGATCCAGATCGGTGATCTTCAGCGAATACGCAACGAGGGAGCCTGCGCCCGAGCCCCGACCCGGCCCTACCGGGCAGCCGTTGTTCTTGGCCCAGTTGATGAAATCGCCCACGATCAGGAAGTAGCCCGGGAACCCCATCTTCACGATGGTGTTGATCTCGAACTCCAGCCGCTCTACGTATTGCGGCCGCTTTTCATCACGTACCGATTCTTTGGGGTACAGATGCGCGAGCCGCTCTTCCAGCCCCTGGAAAGACGCATAGCGGAAATACTCATCAGGCGACATGCGCACGCCGTTGACCTCTGGGGTCGGATATTCCGGCAGCATGGGCTTGCCGAGCTCGAGCTTGAGGTTGCAGCGTTTGGCAATTTCCAGCGTGTTGGCCAGCGCCGAAGGCAAATCGGCAAACAACTCAGCCATCTGCGCGGAAGACTTGAAATACTGCTCGCGTGTGAACTTGCGCACGCGACGCGCATTGCCGAGAATTTCGCCCTCGGCAATACAGACGCGCGCCTCATGCGCCTCGTAGTCTTCATAGCCCAGAAACTGTACCGGATGCGTGGCAACCACCGGCAGCTTGAGCCGCGCGGCGAGCTGCACTGCTGCGGCGACATGCTGCTCGTCGTCGGCTCGCTGGGCGCGCTGCACCTCCAGGTAAAAACGGTGCGGAAACAATCCCGCAAAATACAGCGCGCATTCCAGCGCACGCGCACCATCGCCCTGCACCAAGGCCTGCCCGACCGCGCCGCCCTGCGCACCCGACAGGGCAATCAGGCCTTCACCGAGTTCCTGCAACCAGGCCAGGCTGATGACGGCCTGGTCACGCACTACGCCTTTGGTCCAGGCACGCGTCAGCAACTCCGACAGGTTCAGGTAACCCTGATGGCTTTGAACCAGCAGCAGCAGCCTCGCTGGCGCCGCGCCGGCGTCCTTGCCGGGCACCTGCACCCACACGTCGGCGCCTATCAGCGGCTTGACGCCGGCGCCCCGTGTTTCCTTGTAAAACTTGACCGTTCCAAACAAATTGCCCAGATCGGTGATGGCCAGGGCCGGCTGCCGGTCGGCTGCTGCTGCGGCCACGATTTCATCGATCCGGTTGGTGCCGTCGACCACCGAAAACTCGGTGTGGATACGTAAATGAACAAACATGAGTTCATTTTAGGGCTCGGGCCTGGGGCCCGGCACATTCCGGCTGCCTACAATGACCGCACCATGCAGATCCTGAACATTGCGGCCTACAAGTTTGTTGGCCTTGAGCGCCTTGAAGAGCTTCGAGCTGCGGTGCGCGATGCGCTCCACACGCGTGCGATCAAGGGCACGGTGCTGCTGGCAGGCGAAGGTATCAATCTGTTTCTGGCGGCCCCCAGCAGCGCCATTCATGACTTTTTGGCATGGTTGCGGTGTGATGCACGATTCCATGATCTGGAAACCAAGGAGAGCTGGTCCCACGCCCAGCCCTTTCGCAAATTGCTGGTCAAGGTCAAGCCCGAGATCATCCGCATGAGTCACCCGGCAATCCAGCCCGCGACGGGCCGCGCGCCGGCGGTGGACGCGAAAACCCTGAAGCGCTGGCTGGATGCCGGCCATGACGACGATGGCCGGCCCGTCGTTACCCTGGACACGCGCAACGACTTTGAAGTGGATGTGGGGACCTTCCGCGATGCGATTGACTGGCGCATCACCAAGTTCACCGAGTTCCCGAAAGCGTTGTTGGAACACCGCAAGGAGCTCGAAGGAAAAACCGTGGTGAGTTTTTGCACCGGCGGCATACGCTGCGAAAAGGCCGCCATTTTCATGCGCGAGGCCGGTGTCGAACATGTCTTCCAGCTTGACGGCGGCATTCTCAAATATTTCGAGGAAAGCGGCCACGCCCACTTTGACGGAGAATGTTTTGTCTTTGACGAACGGCGGGCGCTAGACCCGGCGCTCAAGCCCCGCGTGAATGTCGGGGCATCGTCTGACAACCCGACGCCTGAAGTCATGGGAAGCTGAACGGGTTTTTCGGGGGACATTGTCTTTCCACCCCTTTTTTGCATCGAGCCGCCATGCCCACACCCACTGCCGCCCGCCATGCCGCCGCCGGAACTTCCAGTCTGGCCCAGCGCTTCCAGCAAATCCGTGGCCAGACCGAACGTTTGGCACAGCCCCTAAGCGCCGAGGATTGCCAGCTGCAGTCCATGCCGGACGCCAGCCCGGCGAAATGGCACCTGGCGCACGTGACCTGGTTTTTCGAAACCTTCATCCTCGAGCGCTTCGAAAAGAACTTCCAGCCTTTCGACGCCAGCTTCAGAGTGCTGTTCAACAGTTACTACAACGGCGTGGGCGATAAACATCCACGCCCCCAGCGCGGCCTGATCAGCCGCCCGAACCTGCAGCAGGTGCTGGCCTATCGCGCGCAGGTTGACGAGCGCATACAAAACATCCTGGAACTGGCTCAGACCGGCCCTGACCGCGAGGAACTGCAGCAACTGCTCACGCTGGGTCTGCACCACGAACAGCAGCACCAGGAACTGCTGCTGACGGACATCAAACACGCGCTTTCATTCAACCCGGCACGACCCGGCTATGCGCGGCAGTGGCCATTGGCAGGCATCAGCCCGCAGCCCTTGCAGTGGCACAGCTTCGAGGGCGGCTTGCTCGAGCACGGTTTTGACGCGGCCCTGGACGGCGCGTTTGCCTTCGACAACGAGACGCCCCGCCACAAGACGTATGTAGCGCCGTTTGAAATCGGCAGCCGCCTTGTCACCAATGGCGAGATGATGGCATTCATCGCCGACGGCGGTTACCGGCGCCCCGAGCTGTGGCTGTCCATGGGCTGGGACTGGGTGCAGACAAAACAGGCGGCCCTGCCGCTGTACTGGCAGTCGCGTACTGAAGGCGGCGGTTTCCAGAACTTCACGCTGCAGGGCTTGGTGCAGGTGGACGCGCACACGCCGGCCTGCCATCTCAACTATTTTGAAGCCGACGCGTATGCGCGCTGGGCCGGCGCCCGCCTGCCCACCGAGTTTGAATGGGAACTCGCGGCACGCAACGTGCCGACGCCGCAGGCGCAGCGGGCCGAAGGCAACTTTGTCGAAAGCGGCGCGTACCACCCGATCGCACTGCAACACCGCAGCACCGGCCACCCGGCCCAGATGTTTGGCGACGTGTGGGAGTGGACACAGTCCAACTACAACCCCTATCCCGGCTACAAGCCCTGGGAAGGGTTGGTTGGCGAGTACAACGGCAAGTTCATGTGCAACCAGTTTGTGCTGCGCGGCGGCTCCTGCGCCACGCCGCAAAATCATGTGCGTGCCAGCTACCGCAATTTCTTTCCGCCGGAAGCGCAATGGCAGTTCAGCGGGCTGCGCCTGGCGCGCGATATCGGTTGAAGCTGACGCACTGACTCGACCCTAATCCGGTATCAGTCTGCGCTCCGGCAAGGGAATCAATTCGGAGTCCCCCGGCACCTGGCCCATGGCCTGCTTCTCCCAGTCCTGCGCGGCCTGCGTTATCCGCTCCTTGCGGCTGGATACAAAATTCCACCACATGAAGCGGCGGCCATCCAGCGGATCGCCACCGATGATCATCAGCCGGACGGCATTGTCGGCCACGATGGACGTTGCAACACCCGGAGCCAGAAGAACCAGCGTGTGTGCAGCCACCGTCTCGTCATCAACGAGCACGGTGCCATCCACCGTGTACAGGGCCAACTCCTGGGCCAACGGCGGCAGCGTAAACACTACGCTGGCGGCAAGCTGTACATCCAGGTAGATCGTTTTTGAAAAAGTCTTGACCGGTGAACTCTTTCCAAACGCGTCACCGATCAGCACCCGAATTTGCGCTCCTTCTTGTATCAGCGACGGAATGTCTGCTGCGGGCGTGTGCACAAAATCAGGAGCAACTTTTTCATGCTCGCGCGGCAAGGCAGCCCAGAGCTGGATGCCGTGATTGACATAGGACTGCGCCCTCAACTCTTCGGGCCCGCGCTCCGAATGCACAATGCCGCGGCCGGCTGTCATCCAGTTGATGGCGCCGGGTTCTATGCGCTGGCGGAAACCCAGGCTGTCACGGTGCATGATGGCGCCGTCAAAGAGGTAGGTCACCGTGGCCAGCCCAATATGAGGATGCGGCCGCACATCGTGCGAGGCTCCGGGTGCGACCGTTACCGGACCGAAGTGATCGAAAAACAGGAAAGGCCCCACGGCTTGCCGCTGCACGTCTGGCAGCAGACGCCGCACACGAAAGCCACCACCCAGGTCCTTGTCGTGTCCGCGAAGCGTCAATAAAGCAGGCATGAAACTCCCCCGATTTTCAGAATATTCAGCGCTGAAGCCGCGCAGCTACTTCGGCCACGCGTTTGCCGAACAATCTGGCAGTGGCAAGGTCGCCTGCAGACATTTCGCTCGCACCCGCGTCGGAAGCTGACTGGGCAATCGCCCCGCTGTACGACACCAGGTAGTTGATATCGTCGCGCTTTGCCGCTTTGGCATTCGAAGGCATCAGGCCCTGGCTGACCCAGATCATGCCGTGCTGCATCGCCAGCGTGAACAGGGTGGTGAGTGTGCCCTGCTTGTCGCCGTTCATGCCCGCGCTGTTGGTGAAGCCGGCCGCTATCTTGTCCTTCCATTCCTGGCTGTACCAGGGCTTGGAAGAAGCATCGGCAAATTTCTTGAACTGCCAGCTGACAGTGCCCATGTAGGTGGGCGAACCGAAAATGATGGCGTCGGCCGCCTTGAGCTGTTCCCATCCGCCGTCCGGCAAATTGCCGTCGGCATCAATGGCCAGCAAGGTTGCGTCTGCGCCTTCAGCCACGGCCTGGGCCATGCGCTGGGTATGTCCATACCCGGAGTGATAAACAACTACGGTGCTCGTCATGAAATGCCTTTGTTTTTATTGAAATGAAAAAGAGCAAGCCGGCCTCATGGCCGGCCTGCAGAATGATCAGAGCGATTCAGCCCTTGAGTCAGCTACCGGTCTTGCCGTCCACGCTCCACGCGCCTGGGCCCCAGGCAGCAATGGTCAGCAGGCCACCCACCACGGCGATGTTCTTGAAGAAAGCCTGTTGCTGCATCATGACCTGCTCTGCAGGCACCGCCCAGAAGGCGTGGAAGATGAAGGTGATGACCACGGTGAACAACGCAATACCCAGCGCGGCCCAGCGTGCCTGGAAGCCGACCAGCAACAACAGACCCAGACCCAGTTCCACGCCAATGGCTGCAGCGGCAGCCACTTCGGGAAGCGGCACGCCCTTGGAGGCGATATAGCCCGCGGTTCCGGCGAAGCCGGCAATCTTGCTGAAACCGGCCGGAATGAACAGCAAGGCAATCAGCGCGCGGCCGAGGAGGGAAAGCGGGTTTTGCAGAGAGTTGAGCATGGTGAGTCCTTTTTGTTGAAGTGATGAAAGAAAAATAATGAACCGAAGTACCCGGCAGTGCAAGTGCCAGGACCTCAGGTTCAGGCGGCGAGATCAAATACGAGTACTTCTGCTTGCTTGCCATCGGCAAGCAGCAGCCGGCTTTCTTCCTCCAGCTTGAGCGCGTCGCCCGCCTTCAGAGCCTGGCCGTTGACCTGGAGTTCCCCACGTACCAGGTGCACATAGGTTTTGCGCTGTGGATCCAGCGGCACTTCAGCCTTTTCCGGGCCATCGAACAGGCCTGCATGGAGCCTGGCATCTGCGTGAATCGTCACCGAGTCCTGTGCGCCGTCGGGCGAAGCCACCAGCCTGAGCGCGCCGCGCTTTGCGCTTTCGGGAAACGTCTTTTGCTCATAGCTGGGAGGAATCCCCGTCACGTTGGGTTCAATCCAGATCTGCAGAAAATGGGTGGTCTGGCCTTCGGCATGGTTGAACTCGCTGTGCTGCACACCGGTACCGGCGCTCATGCGCTGCACGTCACCGGGCGGGATGCCCTTGACATTGCCCATGCTGTCCTTGTGCGCCAGTTCGCCGCTGAGTACATAGCTGATGATTTCCATGTCCCGGTGGCCGTGCGTACCGAAGCCGCGGCCGGCGGCGATGCGGTCTTCGTTGATCACGCGCAGGTTGCCAAAACCCATGTGAGCCGGATCGTAGTAACCGGCAAACGAGAAAGAATGAAAAGACTTGAGCCAGCCGTGATCGGCATAGCCCCGCTCGCGGGAAGATCTCCTGGTCATCATGGGGTGCTCCTTTCAAGGTGCGTTTCAATGCCTCCAATGTAGGAGCCGGCGGGGTATTGGCTGTTGCGCGGGTTTGATGGCATCATTCAAATTATTTGAATCGTTACCTCTGCAATGACCCAAAACCGCGTGCGCGATGCCCTGACGCCCGAAACCATTGGACTGATTGGTTCCGTGCACCGCGCCGGCAGCATGGCGGCTGCCGCGCGTGAGCTTGGTCTGGTGCCCAGTGCGCTGACCTACCGCATTCGCCAGGTCGAAGATGCGCTGGATGTGCTGCTGTTCGACCGCTCCTCCAGGCAGGCCAGGCTCACGGAAGCAGGAAAGGAGTTGCTGCGTGAAGGCAACCGCCTTCTGGTTGAACTGGACGCTGTGGCCAACCGCGTCAAACGCGTGGCCACCGGCTGGGAGCCCGAGTTGACACTGGCTGTGGACAGTGTGATCTCCCGCACCACCGTGATGGAGCTTTGCGAAGCCTTTTTTGAACTGAATCCGCCAACGCGCCTGCGGCTGAGGGAGGAAGCCCTCTCGGGCACGCTGGAAGCGCTGGTTTCAGGCCAGGCCGATCTGTCCATCGGCGTCGCCATTGAACCGGGCATTCATAAATCGGTGCAAAGCAAGCCGCTGGGGAGCATTCACTTCATTTACGCCGTGGCGCCGCATCACCCGCTCGCCAAAGCTGCCGAGCCCATCACCGACGCCATGCTGATGCCCTACCGCGCAGTGGCCGTCGCGGACTCGGTGCAGCGCGGCAGCGGCATCACTGTGGGGCTGCTGGGCGGGCAGGACATCTTCACCGTACCCGGCATGCAGGAAAAACTGGATGCCCAGTTGCGCGGCCTGGGCGGCGGCTTTCTGCCGGAATATCTCGCGCGGCCGCATATCGCAACAGGGCGCCTGGTGGAAAAGCGTGTCCAGCGGGCCGCACGTGTCATTCCCGTCAACTATGCCTGGCGCCGCGTGAGCGCCGGCAACGAAGGGCGGGCCCTGCAGTGGTGGCTGGCCCAGCTGGAAAAGCCCGCAACGCGAAAGGCCCTGCTGGAGCGCGAACATGCGATTTAAAAAGGCCGGCGCACGCCAGTACAGCAGCGCCAGCGTGTAGAGTGTCACCATGATTTGCGCTCATCTCTGTCCCAGGCTGCGAGAATCGTGCGAAGCTTGCGCCATGAAACGCACTCTCGTCCATCATTGACCAACCGACAAAAAGTACAAGACATGACAAAAAAACCCCGTCCCGCTTCATCTGCCCCCCTGGTGCAACGCCACATCGCCGTGGTTGGTGCGGGCATGGCCGGCATTGCCTGCGCGCGCACGCTGGTGCAGGCAGGCCACCGGGTGACGGTGTTTGAGAAAAGCCAGGGCCCCGGTGGCCGCATGTCCACCCGCGACACCGAGTTTGGCGGGTTTGACCTCGGCACACAATACTTCACCGTGCGCGATGCACGCTTCGAAAAAGCCCTGGCCACCAGCCCGGGCCTGGTCCGCCCCTGGAGCGCCAACACCGTGCGCATTCTGGACGAGGCAGGCCGCGTGGTGGCCGCCTCGCTGCCTCCCAAGGAAGCGCACTGGGTGGCCACGCCGGGCATGAACGCACTGCTCAAGCAATGGGCCCAGCCACTGGACGCGGCTGGCGCGCTGATGATGGAGACCCAGGTGATCCGGATGGAGGGCGACAAGCTGCACCCCGAGCGCTGGCAGTTGCAGACAGAAGGCCCAGGCGCCAGCAGCCGGGTGTATTCCGGTTTTGACGCCGTGGTGCTGGCCGTGCCGGCACCCCAAGCCCATGCCCTGTTGCTGAGCTCCCAGCAAGGCAAGGCCCTGATGCCTGTGCTGGCGGGCATCACCATTGCACCCTGCTGGACCCTGATGCTCGCCTTTCCGCAGGCCATGCAACCCACCCTGCTGCATCTGGGCCCGCACTGGAACGCAGCGCGCAGCACGCACCACCGCATTGCCTGGCTGGCACGCGAATCCTCCAAGCCGGGGCGCAGCGCCATCGAACGCTGGACGGTGCAGGCCAGCCCGGAATGGTCCGAACGCCATCTGGAAGATGACGACGAGCGCGTCAAGGCCAAACTGCTCAAGGCCTTCACCGAAGTCACCGGCATACGCGCCCAACCCAGCCATGTCGCTGTGCATCGCTGGCGTTATGCACAAACCACCGAGCCTCTGGGTCAGTCCCACGTGTGGGATGCCAAGTCGAGCATCGGAACTTGCGGCGACTGGTGCTTGGGCCACCGGGTGGAAGATGCTTTCATTTCCGGTCTCGAAATGGCCTTGGCCATCTGCTGACGCGGCCGACGGGCCTCCTCCCTGGAGGCTCGGGACGAACGGATCAATGAAGTGACAAGCGTGGGGGCTCAATACACAGGGCGGTTTGCACCCTCGCCCACGGGCCCGCTGCATGCGGGTTCACTGGTGGCGGCACTGGCCAGTTGGCTGGATGCGCGCGCCCACCAGGGCCGATGGCTGGTACGCATCGAAGACGTAGACACACCACGCTGCGTGCCCGGTGTGGATACTGTGATCCTTCAGCAACTGGCTGCCTGCGGATTGCTGCCGGATGAACCCCCGCTGTATCAGTCGCAGCGCAGCACCCACTACCAGACAGCACTGGATCAGCTTGTCGCTGCTCACCTCGCTTACCCCTGCGCCTGCACACGGCAGGACATTGAGCGGGCCTTGGCCGGCCGGGGACAGGCACGGCCGCGCCACGGCGAGCTGGTGTACCCCGGCACTTGCCGCAACGGCTTGCAGGGCCGCGCCCCCCGTGCTTGGCGCCTTTTGACCGGAAATTCAGAGCAAAATATGCCTCTAGCCCTTATTTCACGGGCGCCAATAGCTCCTGATTTAATAGCAAACAACATCACCCACTGGACAGACCGTCGCCTGGGGCCGCAACAGCAAAACGTCGAGGAAGCCGTGGGCGACTTCGTGCTCAAACGCGCCGATGGCCTGTGGGCCTACCAGCTTGCCGTGGTTGTTGACGACGCCGCCCAAGGCATCACCGACGTGGTGCGCGGTGAGGATCTGGCCGACAACACCGCGCGGCAGATCCTGCTGCAAGGCGCCTTGGGCCTGCCCTTGCCGCGTTACATGCACACGCCGCTGGTGCTGGGCGCCAACGGGGAAAAGCTTTCCAAGCAAAACGGCGCCACGGCGCTGGACACCAGCCAGCCCCTGCAGGCATTGGAGCAGGCGGGGCAAGTTCTCAGGCTTCCCGCAGGCCTGCCTGCACGGACGCCGGCGGACTGGCTGCAGCAAGCGGTGCCGCTGTGGGCCGGGCGACTAAAATTGGCTGGTGATTGATTCCCCCCTTACCC
>NZ_MUNO01000032.1 GCF_002001015.1 Polaromonas sp. A23
CCCCGAATCCGCTCCCGCTTTCATCCCCCACCCTTCTGTATGCGCCGAGGAGCGGAGGGCCAGACGGAAAAGGACGGGCGATTGTCTGAGCGAAGCGAGTTCGAGCCCGGCCCCGGCTGGACCGAGCACCGCAGGTTTCCCTCCGCAGCGCCAGCGAAGGAGGGACGCAGACAGCAGGGTCGCCTTTTCTTTTGCTTACTTTTCTTTTGGCGAAGCAAAAGAAAAGTGAGTTGCCGCCGGGCAACCCCCGGCTTGTTGGAAGACCCGCAGTCGCACAAGCGTGCACAGGCTTCAATAAGCTCAGCCCAAACGGCTGTAGCGGCCTCAACCCTTCGACAGGTCCAAGAAAAACCTAAAGAAACCGTTCCAGCAACCGCCGCGACGCCCTGTCCAGTCCGCCCATGTCCTTCACACTGAAATGCACGCCATGACCGGCGGCAATCAGCAACGACTCGCGACTCAGGCGCCGGATGTCTTCCTCACCCTTGAGCACAAACGAGGTGTCGCCGCGGTCAGTCTCGACTGTCCAGGTGCTGGGCGTTCCGAAACTCGACACACTCTTGAGGCGCGTGATCTCGGGCACAAAATCGCGCAGCGCGAGCTCTTCCTCGAGCAGGCTGCGCAGCGCCGGTGGCAAGCCGTCCAGGCTGTCCAGCCAGACCAGTTCGTGGCCCTCGCTCCCCACCAGTGAAATGCCTTCATCGGGCGCAGCGATCGGGAATGCGCGCACGGGCACCACGCCCAGGTGTTGCTGGCCCTTGCTGTCGGTCAGCAGCAAACGCCCGGAGGCGTGCCGTTCAAGCTGGAAGGAGGCGTCTTCAATGGTGGGAGTGGTGATCATTGCAATCTCTCAGGCGTTGCCGCCGTGTTGTGCCGCGTAGGCCACCTGCGAAGTGGCCAGCGCGATGCGCCCCTCTTCAGCGTCCAGATCGCCTTCGTTGTCCACCTGGCGTGCCTGCGCTTCGTACAGTCGCCAGTAGGCGCCCTGTTTCGCCATCAGTTCGTCATGCGGCCCGACCTCAACCACCTGGCCGCGGTCCATCACCACCAGCCGGTCGGCCTTGCGCAAGGTGGACAGGCGGTGCGCAATCGCAATCGTCGTGCGGCCCTGCACCAGGTTGTCGAGCGCTTTCTGGATTTCCTGCTCGGTCTCTGTGTCCACCGACGAGGTGGCTTCGTCAAGAATCAGGATGCGCGGGTCAATCAACAGCGCGCGCGCAATCGAAATACGCTGGCGTTCGCCGCCCGAAAGGCCCTGGCCGCGCTCACCGACCAGCGAGTCGTAACCCTGGGGCAGCCGCAGGATGAACTCGTGGGCATGGGCGGCACGCGCCGCGCCCACAATCTCGGCGCGGCTGGCGGCCGGCCTGCCGTAGGCGATGTTCTCGGCGATCGTGCCGAAAAAGAGAAACGGCTCCTGCAACACCAGCCCGATATTGCGGCGGTAATCGGCCACGCCAAAACGCCGGATGTCGGTACCGTCTACGCTGATGCTGCCGTCGGTCACGTCGTAGAAGCGGCAGATCAGGTTGACCAGCGTGCTTTTGCCGGAACCGCTGTGGCCGACCAGGCCAATCATCTCGCCGGGCTGGATCACCAGGTCCAACCCACGGATCACCGCGCGGTTGCCATAGCGAAAGCCCAGGCTGTTCATTTCGATGCGGCCCTGCAGCGGCGCCATGGGCACCGGGTTGGCCGGTTCCGGCACGTTGGAGACGTGGTCGAGGATATCGAAAATACGCTTGGCGCCGGACGCCGCTTTTTGGGTGACCGACACAATACGGCTCATCGAATCGAGCCGGGTGTAGAAACGGCCGATGTAGGCAATAAAAGCAGTCAAAACACCCACGGTAATTTGCTGCTTCGACACCAGCCAGATGCCGAAAGCCCAGACCACCAGCAAGCCGATTTCAGTCAGCAGCGAAACCGTGGGCGTGAACAGTGACCAGACCTTGTTGAGCTTGTCGTTGACCATCAGGTTGTGCTTGTTGGCGTCACGAAACCGCTGAGCTTCGCGCTTTTCCTGGGCAAACGCCTTGACCACGCGGATGCCGGGAATGGTGTCGGCCAGTACGTTGGTCACCTCGGACCAGACGCGGTCGATTTTCTCGAAGCCGGTGCGCAGGCGCTCGCGCACTGCGTGGATCATCCAGGCAATGAAGGGCAGCGGCAACAGGGTCACCAACGCCAGCCAGGGGTTGATGGAAAACAGGATGACCGCGGTCATCAGGATCATCAGCACGTCGGTTGCAAAGTCCAGCGCATGTAAGGACAGGAAAACATTGATGCGATCGGTTTCAGAGCCGATGCGCGCCATCAGATCGCCCGTGCGTTTGCCGCCAAAGTAGTCCAGCGACAGCTCCAGCAAATGATCAAATGTGGCAGTGCGTAAATCCGCGCCTATGCGCTCGGACACCAGCGCCAGCAAATAGGTGCGGGCCCAGTTCAGGCCCCAGCCGACCAGCGCCGCCGCCAGCAGCGCGCCCAGGATGGCCAGCACCTTCCAGGACTCGATCTGCTGGCCGTTCTGGAACGGAATCAGGATGTCGTCGATCAGCGGAATGGTCAGGTAAGGCGGCACCAGGGTAGCGGCCGTGGACGCCAACGTCAGGGCAAACCCGGCGAGCAACTGCCCGCGATAAGGCCGGGCAAAGCGCCAAAGCCGCAGCAGCACCCAGGTGGAGGGGGCGGTATGCAGCTCACGCGCGCAGGCGGGGCAGTCGTCGCTATCGGGCGGCAGGAGGGCATCGCAAAGAGGGCATAACGCGACTTCATCGCCACCCGCTCCGGTGTCGCGCGGCGCTGTTTGCTGCTCAAACAGGCGCAGCAGGCGCAACACCTGGAGATTGGCCGCCAGGGTGAATCGCCAACTGGCCATTCGGGTGCCACCGCGGTGAAGCTCCAGGGTTCCGACGCCGGCATGGTCAAAATGCCGCAGGGACAGGGCCGAACCGCCCTCCACCGGGTCATTTTCATGCAAGGCCCAGCTGTTCCAATGGCCTGTGCCCGTGTCCTGCGCCAGCAGGCGCCGGTCGGTCAAAGCCAGCAAACCGCTGGAAAACCGAAGTTGCTGGTCAAGGTCAACCAGCACCGTGGATAAAACGTTCTCATTGGCTGTGAGTTGCGCGCGCAGGTCTGCCTGTGCTTGGCCAGCCTCGCTGGAGGCGTCAACCGGGTGAGAATGTTGCATTGTGATGAAGAGGGCCGGGTAGCGGTACCCGGGAGTTTTCAGAGTCGGAAACAGGGATTTTCGCCTAAGTCGGACCGGCGGCAGCCTTATTCGGCGCCGGGACCGGAAAACCTGCCTTTAATAACCGGAAACGCCCGTTCAGGGCGCTTCCTTGAAAGAACGCTGCCCCGGCCCGGCCGGTTGACCGAAGACATAAAAACATGAGCAAAAAGGACGACATCCAGCTTCTGCGCATCAACTACCTGCGTGGCCCCAATATCTGGACTTACCGGCCCGTGCTGGAAACATGGCTCGACCTCGGGCACATGGAAGACTTTCCGTCCAACCTGCTTCCGGGCTTTAGCGACCGGCTGTTGGCCCTGCTGCCCGCCCTGGCGGAGCACCACTGCGGCGTCGGTGAACGCGGTGGCTTCAAGCAGCGCCTGATCGAAGGCACCTGGGCCGGCCATGTGCTGGAGCATGTGGTGATCGAGTTGCTGAACCTGGCCGGAATGCCCACCGGTTTTGGACAGACCCGCAGCACCTCCCAGCGCGGTGTTTACCGCATGGTCTTTCGTGCGCGGGACGAGCAGGTGGCGCGCAGCGCGCTGGCCGAAGGCCACCAGCTGCTGATGGCCGCTGTCAACAACGACCCGGCGACCCAGAAATACGGCGAAGCCGAGCTGCAGGGGGCTGTCGGCCGTGTGCGCGCCAAGGTGGACGAGTGTTACCTCGGCCCGAGCACGGCGGCCATCGTCGCCGCCGCCACCGACCGCCGCATTCCGCACATCCGCCTCAACGACGGCAACCTGGTGCAGCTGGGCTACGGCGCGAGCCAGCGCCGCATCTGGACGGCAGAAACCGAATTCACCAGCGCCATTTCCGAAGGCATCGCCAGCGACAAGGACCTCACCAAAAGCCTGCTGGCCTCCTGCGGTGTGCCCGTGCCCGAAGGTGAAATTGTGAACAGCGTGGAAGAAGCGTGGGCCGCCGCCGAAGACATCGGCCTGCCCGTGGTCATCAAGCCCACTGATGGCAATCATGGCCGGGGCATCTCGCTGGACCTCCAGACACAGGAGCAATTTGAAGACGCCTTCCACCTGGCCGCCCGCCATGGCAGCGAAGTGATGGTCGAACGTTTTGTGCGCGGGCACGAGCATCGCCTGCTGGTGGTTGGCGGCCGGGTGGTTGCCGCAGCCCGCGGTGAAACCGCTTCAATCACCGGTGACGGCCGGTCCAGCGTGACCGAACTCATTGAAACGCAGCTCAACACCGACCCGCGGCGTGGCGCAAGCGAGGACTTCCCGCTTAACCCCATCCGCATCGACACCGACACAGCAGTCCAGTTAGAGCTGCAGCGCCAGGGACTGGGACCGCTTTCCGTTCCCGCCGCCGGCCGCGAGGTGTTGATTCAGCGTAACGGCAATGTAGCGATCGACTGCACCGACGACGTTCACCCCGACGTGGACTACGTCGTTTCACTGGCGGCCCGTGTCGTCGGCCTGGATATCGCCGGGGTTGATGTCGTGGCGCAGGACATCTCGCGGCCGCTGCACCTCCAGGGCGGCGCGGTGGTTGAGGTCAACGCCGGCCCCGGGCTGCTGATGCACCTCAAGCCCGCCGAGGGTGCTCCGCGTCCGGTGGGACGCGCCATCTGCGACCACCTGTTTCCCGAAGCGCCCGATGGCACGCTCGTCGGCCGGATACCGGTGGTCGGTGTGGCCGGCTCGGCGGGCACGCAAGATGTGGCACGCCTGGTGGCCTGGCTGCTGCAACTTTCGGGGCGGCATACCGGGCTGGCCTGCCGCGACGGCCTGTTCCTTGACGGCCGCTGCCTGGACGCCAGCGACTGCACGCATTGGGAAGCCGGCCAACGCTTGCTGATCAACCGGGCCGTGCAGGCAGCCGTGCTGGAAAACAGCGCCGACACCATTTTGCGCACCGGTCTGGCCTATGACCGCTGCCAGGTCGGCGTGGTCACCGACCTGGGAGGCTCCGCTGCGCTCGGCGAGTTCGATATTGCAGACGAAGAGCAGATGTTCAAGGTCATGCGTTCGCAGGTTGATGTGGTGCTGTCGGAGGGCGTGGCTGTCCTCAATGCCGCTCATCCCGCCATTGTTGAAATGGCCGGGCTTTGCGATGGTGAAGTTATTTTTTATGCCGCCGACCCTGCCTTGCCGGTCATCAGCACGCACCTGCACGGCCATGGCCGGGCCGTGTTCATGCGGCAGGGCAAAGTGGTGCTGGCCAACGGCTCGAACGAAGCCTTTTTGCCCGGCCTGGACAAACTCTCCAAATGGCAGGGCCGCCACGCACCTACCGCCGAGGGGAGCCTGCTTGCCGCCATTGCGGCCGCGTGGGCACTTGGCATTCCACTCAACCTGATTGGCGCAGGCATCGAAGCCTTCGAGTCCAGCGCAACCCAGCCCGGAAAGTCCCGCTGATGAAAGTCTCTCGCCTACGCGCGCTGCGCGGCCCCAACCTCTGGAGCCGTCATACGGCATTGGAGGCCATCATTACCTGCACCGAAGCAGAGTGCTCCATTGACTCGCTGCCCGGGTTTGAGCCGCGCGTGCGCTCGCTGTTTCCGGCCATTGGCGCCCTGCGTCCGGGTGCTTATGTCGGCCCCGTTTCGCTGGCCCATGTGCTTGAATCGGCCGCCCTCGCCTTGCAGGCCCATGCCGGCTGTCCGGTCACCTTCAGCCGCACCGCCGCGACGCTGGAAGACGGCGTCTACCAGACCGTGGTGGAGTACAGCGAGGAATCGGTAGGCCGCCTGGCCATGGAGCTGGCCCAGGCCCTGGTGCACGCAGCGCTCAATGAAGCCGGTTTTGATCTCGATGCCGCCATCGCACAACTGCGCGACCTTGATGAAGACGAACGCCTGGGGCCGAGCACCGGCGCCATCGTCGATGCAGCGGTTGCCCGCGGCATTCCCTACAAACGCCTGACCAAAGGCAGCCTGGTGCAGTTTGGCTGGGGTTCACGCCAGCGCCGCATCCAGGCGGCCGAGCTGGACGCCACCAGCGCGGTGTCGGAATCGATTGCCCAGGACAAGGACCTGACAAAGAAGCTGCTGTTGGCCGCCGGCGTGCCGGTTCCCATCGGGCGGCCCGCAACAGATGCTGACGACGCCTGGGCAGCAGCGCAACAAATTGGTATGCCGGTCGTGCTCAAGCCGCAGGATGGCAATCAAGGCAAGGGCGTGACCGTCAACATCGTGACGCGCGAACAGCTCGACGTTGCTTTTCAGACAGCGGCCGAGCACGGCATCGTCATGGTTGAAAAATTCCTGCCGGGTAACGACTTCCGTTTGCTGGTGGTCGGCAACAAGCTGGTAGCCGCCTCGCGGCGCGAACCCCCGCAGGTGCTGGGCGACGGGCTGCACACGGTGCGTGAACTGGTCGACCTCGTCAACCAGGACCCACGCCGCGGCGAAGGCCATGCAACCTCGCTGACCAAAATCCGCTTTGACGATATTGCCGTGGCGCGGCTGGAAGCCCAGGACCTGACGCCCGAGTCAATTCCGGCGCGTGGCCGGCGCGTCGTCCTGCGCAACAACGCCAACCTGAGCACCGGCGGCACCGCCACCGATGTCACCAGCGACGTCCATCCTGAAGTCGCTGCCCGCGCGGTTGCGGCCGCGCAAATGGTCGGCCTGCATATTTGCGGTGTCGATGTGGTCTGCGAAAGCGTGCTGCGTCCGCTGGAAGCACAAAACGGCGGCGTCGTCGAAGTCAATGCCGCGCCCGGCCTGCGCATGCACCTGTCCCCTTCCTATGGCAAGGGCCGGGCGGTGGGCGGCGCCATGATCAACGAGTTGTTCGCACCCGGCGACGATGGCCGCGTACCGGTGGTGGCCGTCACCGGCACCAACGGGAAGACCACGACCACACGCCTGATTGCCCACCTGCTGACCGCCAACGGCCTGCGTTGCGGCATGACCAACACCGACGGCGTCTGGGTCAATGGCCGGCAAACAGACAGCGGCGACTGCAGCGGCCCCAAGAGCGCCCGCAACGTGCTGATGCACCCGGACGTGGATGCCGCCGTGTTTGAAGTAGCCCGGGGCGGTGTGCTCCGCGAAGGCCTGGGCTTTGACCGCTGCGAGGTGGCGGTGGTCACCAATGTCGGCAGCGGCGACCACCTGGGCTTGAACTACATCACCACCGTGGAAGACCTGGCGGTGCTCAAGCGAGTGATTGTGGAAAACGTCTCGCCTGCCGGTTATGCCGTACTCAACGCCGCAGACCCCATCGTTGCCGCCATGGCGTCCTCCTGCCCCGGCAACGTGATCCTTTTTGCGGCCGACAGGCACCACCCGCTGATGGCGACGCATCGCGCGCAAGGCAAACGCACGGTTTATATCGACGGCAATGTGCTGGTAGCCGCCGAAGGCGCCTGGCGCGAACGTATTCCGCTGCAAAGCATTCCGCTCACGCGCGGCGGCAGCATCGCTTTTCAGGTTGAAAACGTCATGGCCGCACTGGCGGCCGCATGGGCTGTCGGCGTGACCTGGGACACCCTCAAAAGCGGACTGGCCAGTTTCGTCAGCGACGCCAACAACGCACCCGGCCGCTTCAATGTCATGGACTACCGCGGCGCCACCGTCATTGCCGACTACGGCCACAACCCCGACGCCATGCGCGCTCTCGTCACCGCAGTGGATGCCATACCCGCCAAGCGCCGCAGCGTGGTCATCAGCGGCGCCGGCGACCGCCGCGACAGCGACATCCGCGACCAGACCGTCATTCTGGGCAAAGCCTTTGACGACGTCATCCTGTACCAGGACGCCGCCCAGCGCGGCCGGGCAGACGGCGAAGTGATGGGTCTACTGCGCGAAGGCCTGGCAGGCGCTGCCCGCACCACACACATCGAAGAAATTCGCGGCGAGTTTGTTGCCATCGACGCCGCGCTGGAACGCCTGAAGCCCGGCGACCTGTGCCTGATTCTGGTCGACCAGGTGCAGGAGGCCCTGGAGCATCTGGCTGAGCGGGTGAAAGAGGCTCGTGATGCCAAGCAGGTGGTGGTGGCTGCTTGAGTAGCTACGCGGCGGTATCACGCTGCTTTCCCGGTTCGCCTTGAACAGTAGGCGCAACTCCCCACTCCCACCCCTAGCCCCTCCCTCGCCCCGCTGGGCGATGGAGGGGGACTTCATTTGGCCGCGTGTGCTGCGCTCGCGTGCAAACATGACGGCCGCGTTCTCGACCTGACGCGCTTCGCGCGTCAGGTCTCCCCGCATCCGCATC
>NZ_MUNO01000044.1 GCF_002001015.1 Polaromonas sp. A23
GGTGCAGCCATGCCTCTGAAAATATGGGACATTTCGCCCGCCGTGGACGAGCACGCCGCCGTGTTTCCGGGCGATGCAGCCTACTCGCAGAAGCTGCACTTTGCGCTGGAACCCGGCTGCCCGGTCAACGTCAACACCCTCACCTTCTCGCCGCACACCGGCGCGCATGCCGATGCACCCATGCACTACGCCAATGGCCAGCCGGCAATTGGTGCCGTCGACTTGCAGCCCTACCTGGGGCGCTGCCGCGTCATCCATTGCCTGGACTGCGGACCGTTGGTGGAGCCTCAGCACATCGCCCATGCGCTGGACAAGCTGCCGACCCGCGTGCTTCTGCGCACCTCGGTGGCTGCCAGCCAGTCCTGGGCATCATTTACGGCCATCGCACCCGCCACGCTTGCGCTATTAGCTACTAAAAACATAGCGCTTATCGGCATCGACACGCCCAGCGTCGACCCCGCCGCCAGCCAGGACTTGCCCAGCCACCACCTGCTGCTGAAGCACGACTTGCGCGTGCTGGAAAACCTGGTGCTCGACGATGTGCCGGAAGGCGACTACGAACTGATCGCCCTGCCCCTGAAATTAACCCAGGCCGACGCCTCGCCTGTTCGCGCCGTGCTGCGCGAGCTTCCCGATGCCGCCGCATTTTGAGAAAACCATGACCACCCTGACCGACTGCCGCGCACTCGACGCCGGCGACTCCTTGCGCCCGCTACGAGACCAATTTGTGCTGCCCGAAGGCGTGATTTACCTGGACGGCAATTCCCTGGGTGTGCTGCCCAAAAGCGCCGCAGCACGCATTGCGAATGTCATTACCCAGGAATGGGGCCAGGACCTGATCCGCTCCTGGAACAGCGCCGGCTGGTTCCACATGCCGCAGCGCCTGGGCAACAAGATTGCGCCGCTGATAGGCGCCGGCCCCGGCGAAGTGGTGGCCACCGACAGCACCTCCGTCAATCTGTACAAGGTACTCAGTGCCGCACTCAACATGGCCGCCGAAGATGCGCCATCGAGAAAAACCATCGTCAGCGAACGCAGCAACTTTCCGACCGACCTGTACATCGCCGAGAGCCTGTGCCGCGAACGCGGCTACCGGCTGCAGCTGGTCGAGCCCGATCAAATCACTGCGGCCTTGACGCAAGACACCGCCGTTCTGATGCTGACCCACGTGAACTACCGCACCGGCGCCATGCACGACATGGCGGCACTCACGCAGGCGGCGCACGCAGCGGGGGTTCTGGCGGTATGGGACCTGGCGCACAGCGCGGGCGCCGTGCCGGTAGACCTGCAGGGTGCCAACGCCGACTTTGCCGTCGGCTGCGGCTACAAATACCTCAATGGCGGGCCCGGCGCGCCGGCCTTTGTCTGGGTGCATCCCCGGCACACCGACCGTTTCCGGCAACCGCTGTCCGGCTGGTGGGGCCACGCCGCACCGTTCGAGTTCACGCCCGGCTACAGCCCCGCACCGGGCATCACGCGATATCTGTGCGGCACCCAGCCCATGCTGAGCCTGGCCGCTCTCGAATGCGGGCTGGACGTGTTCGGTGCCGCCGCGGCCCTGGGCGGCATGACCGCGCTGCGCAGCAAGTCACTGGCGCTGACGGATCTTTTCATCACTCTGGTGGAAGAACGCTGCGCCGGCCACGGCCTCGGGCTGGTCACACCACGTGCGCACGCACACCGCGGCTCACAGGTTTGTCTCTCGCGCAGCGAAGGTGCTTACGCCATCGTGCAGGCGCTGATTGCGCGTGGCGTGATTGGCGACTTCCGCGCCGGTGATGGCGCCGCGCACCTCGACATCCTGCGCTTCGGTTTCACGCCGCTGTACATCGGCTTCGAGGACGTCTGGCATGCCGTGGAGCATATGAAGCAGGTGCTGGAAACCGACGCGTGGAAACGACCCGAATTCAACCAGAAGCACGCGGTAACTTGATCATGACTACCCCCGAAAAAATCGTCATCGACGAAAAAGCGCAACTCGACTTCAGCCGCGACATGAGCTACGGCGACTACCTGCAGCTCGACGCGATCCTCGGCGCACAGAAACCGCTCTCCCCCGCCCACGACGAACTGCTTTTCATCGTGCAACACCAGACCAGCGAACTCTGGATGAAACTGATGCTGCACGAACTACGCGCAGCGATTGCGAATGTAGCGGCTGACGAACTAGGCGACGCCTTCAAGAAACTCGCCCGTGTCAGCAGAATCATGGAACAGCTGGTACACGCCTGGGACGTGCTGGCCACCATGACGCCGCCCGAGTACAGCGCAATACGACCCTACCTTGCCAATTCCAGCGGCTTTCAGAGCGCGCAATACCGCTGCATCGAGTTCGCACTGGGCAACAAGAACGCAGCAATGCTCAAGCCGCACGCGCATCGCCCCGATCTGCTGGCCCAAGTGCAGGCCGCGTTCGAAGCCCCCTCCCTCTACGACGAAGCCCTGCGCCTGCTGGCACGCCGCGGCCTGCCCGTGCCTGCCAGCCACACGCAGCGCGACTGGACCCAGGGCTATGTGGAAAGCGACGCAGTGGAGCAGGCCTGGCTGGTGGTCTACCGCGACCCGAAGAAATACTTTGACCTGTACCAGCTTGGCGAGGAACTCACTGACCTCGAAGACGCCTTCCGCCTCTGGCGCTTCCGCCATGTGACAACGGTGGAGCGGGTGATTGGTTTCAAGCGGGGGACTGGTGGGACCGGTGGCGTGAGTTACCTGCGCAAGATGCTGGATGTGGTGTTGTTTCCGGAGATCTGGAAGTTGCGTACGGACCTCTGAAATCGGGCATTCATTTAGTTGTTGACGAACGTATTCATTTGAATACAATCGTCAACATGGTACCAATTTCCGCCCGTCTCCCCGACGATCTTTACGAGTGGTTGTCAACGCTTCCGCTGGAAGACGCGACAACCCTGAGTGACAAACTCCGCGTCGCCGTGCTCCACCTCAAGCGCATGCACGACGGCGACACCGACTACATCGATGCCTTGTCCATGTACCGCGACCTGGGCCGCAATACACGCGAACAGATCGCCCAGCTCGAACGCAAAACCGGCCAGCACTCCGAGGTGCTTGCGGCGTTCATGGAGCATCTTCCTGCGTTGATTGCCATGCTGCACGCCAGCCAGGCGTCGTCCCCCAACAGCGCGCGGGAGCTGGAAGCTGTGCTGGTCAAACGCACCATGCAGCTGACAGAAACGCTGCTGAGGCAAGCAGTTACCACACGCGCCGCCGCTTATGATGAAAAAGTCATCCTTGATAATTCAACTCGGGTGCTCGAGTTGGCGCAACTGATTTCGTCACCACGCTAAAAAGGGAGGTTTTTATGGCCGATAACTTACGTACCCGGGTTACCCGTGTGATCGCGGGCGGCGCGCATGCACTGCTCGACAAGATAGAAGATGCAGCGCCTGTCGCACTGCTCGAGCAGTCAGTGCGAGAAGTCGAACAGGTAACCGACGAGGTCCGGGCCGAACTCGGGCGCATCGTTGCAAACCGGCATCTTGCCCAGCAGCAGCATCTGCAACTCAACAAGGAGCACGATGCCTTGTCGGTTTCCGTGACCACCGCGATTGCCGAAAATCGCGAAGATTTGGCCAAACAGGCGATCGCCCGCCAACTCGACATCGAAGCCCAATTACCAATTCTGGAAACCAGCCTCAGTGAAATGAGCCAGCAGGACAAGGAGCTGTCCGGTTTCGTCGACGCGCTGATGGGCAAAAAGCGCGAGATGGAGAAAACCATCCAGGACTTCGAGGCATCACGCCGCCTTGCCGAAACCAGCAATCTGCGCAAGAACCCCGCCGCCACTGCCGAAGCCAGAATGAACTCCGCCCAGTCGGCGTTTGACCGCACCTTCCGGCGCCAGACCGGCCTGAACGGCGCAGGCAGCGGTGGACTGGAGCAGGCCGCCAAACTCAACGAACTGAACCAGCTCGTGCGGGACAACAAGATAAGCGAGCGCCTGGCCCAGCTCAAGGCGAGCCATTGAGGCCGGCGCGATGATTATCTTCACCGCACCGGAAACTTGGCCCTTCGGTGCCGCGCTGGCCGTGATGGTCGGGCTGAGCATTGTGGAGGGGGCTGGGCTGATGCTGGCGCACAGTCCCTCGCACATGCTCGAAAGTCTGCTGCCTGATGTGCCGGACGGCGCTGAAAGCGCGCTGGGCTGGTTGCATGTCGGCAAGGTGCCTTTGCTTGTGCTGCTGATACTTTTTCTGGCGGGTTTCACTGTCTCGGGCTACGTGATCCAGTCGGTCGCTCACGGCGTGGCCGGCTCCCTGCTGCCCGCATGGCTGGCAAGCATCCCGGCTTTCCTCGCGGGCATCTCCACGGTCAATGGGGTGGGGGGACTGCTGGCCAAGATCGTGCCCGGTGACGAAACCAGCGCGGTGAGCGAGCAGACCCTGATAGGCCGCGCCGGCGTCATCGTCAAAGGCCATGCGCGCGACGGCGTGGCTGCCGAGGCCAAGGTTCGCGATGCGAACGGCCGTGCGCACTACGTGATGGTCGAACCGGACATCGCGGAGCAGACATTGGACGAGGGCACGGCCATCGTGCTGGTGCGCAAAGCCGGCGCCCGCTTCAAGTGCATACGCAACCCGCATCCTGAGCTTTTGTGAAACCAGTCAAAGAACTGGCAGTGAATGACAAACCCGGCCCTGGCGGCCGGCCAAAAACAACAACCGGAGGAAGTAAATCGTGATTGACATGCTTATCAACATAGCGGTTCCCGCAGCGCTGGTATTTTTCTCATTGCTGCTGATCGGTATCATCTTCGCGCGGCTTTACCACCGCGCCACCAAGGAAACCGCTTTTGTGCGCACCGGCCTCGGTGGCCAAAAAGTAATCATGGACGGCGGCGCCATCGTGCTGCCGATCTTCCATGAAACCATTCCTGTGAACATGAACACGCTCAAGCTCGAAGTCTCGCGACGCGAAGAGCAGAGCCTGATCGCGCTGGACCGCATGCGTGTGGATGTGGCCGCGGCCTTCTTCGTGCGTGTCAAGCAGACCGCTGAATCTGTCAGCACGGCGGCCCAGACCCTGGGGCGCAAAACCATGGAGCCGGCGGCACTCAAGGTCCTGGTGGAAGACAAGTTCGTCGACGCCTTGCGCGCTACCGCGGCGACCATGTCGATGCGCGAGTTGCAGGACAAGCGCCGGGAATTTGTCCAGGCCGTGCAGAACGCCGTGGCCGAAGATCTGGAGAAGAATGGCCTGGAACTTGAATCGGTCTCGCTCACGAGCATGGACCAGACCGCCAAAGAGTTTTTCAACCCCAGCAATGCCTTTGATGCAGAAGGTTTGACCCGGTTGACCGAAGAAACTGAAAGCCGCCGCAAACAGCGCAACGACATTGAGCAGGACACCGAGGTCCAGGTCCGCACAAAAAACCTCGAAGCCGAACGCCTGAAGCTGACCATCTCCAAAGAGCAGGAATTCGCGACCTTGACCCAGCAGCAGGAGATTTCTAACGCAAAGGCCGACCAGACTGCAACCATCGCCAAAATCGAAGCAGAGCGCCAGCGCGAAGCCGAAGAAGTGCGCATCAACGCAGACCGCCTTGTGAAGGAACGTCGCATCGAAGCAGACCGGACAGTCAATAACGCAGAAATCGACAAGAATCTTTCTGTTCAGAAAAAGCAGATCGAGGCTGACCGCGAGACCAAGGTCAAGCAGGCGGAGCAACGCCAGTCGATTGAAATCGCGAATCAGGTCGCAGCCATCGCCATCGCTCAAAAATCTCAAGAACAGTCGCAAGCCGATGCGGCGGCCAATACCGCCCGTGCCGAAGCGGTCAAGTCGGAAGAGCTCGTGAACACCGCCCGGGAAGTCGCCATTGCGGAACGTGGCAAATCGATTCAGCTGATTGATGCCACGCGTGAGGCTCAGCAACAAGCGATATCCATCACCGTTGCTGCTGAAGCGGAACGCGAAGCCGCCGAAAACCACGCACTCGCTCTGCGAGTTGAGGCCGATGCCAAAAAAGCAGCAGCACTGGCTGAAGCTGAAGGTATCGCCGCCATCAACGAAGCAAAAAATCGCCTTGGTGCAGCGCAGATTGACCTGGCGGTGCGTATGCAATTGATCCAGTCACTGCCGCTGATCATTCAGCAGTCGGTCAAACCGCTGGAGAAAATTGAATCCATCCGGCTGTTTCAGGTCAATGGCATGCCGACGGGCACCGGCTCCGGCGGCAGCGCGGGAGCATCGGGTAACAGTTCCGGCGGCCAAGGCGGCACGCTCCCTGAACAGGTGGTCAATTCAGCGCTTCAGTACCAGGTTGCAAAACCGATTGTCGATGCCATCATGAAAGATGCCGGTTTGAGCAACCCCTCGCTGACGGGTATCGCCGAATCGGTAGCGGCGATGGTGGCCATGCCCCAAGTGCACGCATCGACAACAGCGGTGCCCCACTCCGAGCCGAAATCCTGAGACAGCTGCGCGTACCGGTCTAAAAGCATCCAACCGGAGCGCCCCGAAAGGGACCTCCGGTTTTTTTATGAGTGCTTAAGAGCGCCATCCATTCAGGCTGTCCAACACGAAATACCGTGATCCGGCATGACGCGCAAAGCGCGTCATGCCTCCCCGTATCCCGTATCCGAATTCGCTCCCCCACCCGTCGGGCTGGGCCGAGGAGCGCAGCCGAAAACGGATCAGGGCGAGCGATTGTCTGAGCGAAGCGAGTTCGAGCTCGACCCCGCTTTCGGCGAGCACCGCAGGTTGCCTGGAGCGAAGCGGAAGGACCCAGACCATCGGGTCGCCTTTTCTTTGCTTACTTTCTTTTGGCGAAGCAAAAGAAAGTGAGTCGCCCGCCGGGGCGAGTCCCGGCTTGTTGGCAAACCTCCAACGCAGGAAGCAAAGGCAGCTTCGACAAGCTCAGCCCGAACGGTGGAAAGTGTGGCGTTGGAGGACCGCCCGCATGGATCCCAGATCAAGTCCGGGATGACAAGGCCGGGGAAGTTTTGCTATTAATTCAATAGCTGCTCGCGCCCGCAGAATAAGGGCAAGAAGCACATTTCACCAACAGATTCACGCCAGAAGAGCTCGAAATGCCCAAAATTTTTAAGAAAAAGGCATGTACCCTTTATTCCCCGGTCGCCATCAGCTACAAATTAAGTAGCAGATCAGGGTCCACCATAAAGCCATGGCACATCCAGCAAGCGCTCACCCAGCAGCTTCATCGACATATCCCGCCCCAACCGAAC
>NZ_MUNO01000046.1 GCF_002001015.1 Polaromonas sp. A23
ATCCCAAGCACCATACAAATCCTCATCTACCCATTTGCAAGGATCTGTCATGAAACGCTTTATCAAGAGAACCCTGCTCGGCCTGTTCGGCGGAGCGCTGATTGTTGGCAGCCTCGGCGCCTGTTCGCACCGCGGCCCCGGTGGCTGGCACGAGTCTTCGCCGGAGTCGCACGCGCGCATGGTCGAGAAAATCGGCTCGCGGCTTGACCTGGACGCTGCACAGAAACAGAAACTCTCGGTGCTGGCTGACAAGCTGCATGCCCAGCGCACCGCTCTGCGCGGCACCACGGACCCGCGTGCTGCCATGCTGGGGCTGTTTGCCGGCAGCAAGCTGGACCAGGCCGGTGCCAAAAAATTGATTGACGAAAAAACTGCCGCCATCCAGGCCGGCAGCCCGGAAGTGATTACCGCCGCGGCCGACTTCTTTGACAACCTGCGGCCCGAGCAGCAGCAGAAAGTACGCGAGTTCATGGAGCGTGGCCGTCGCTGGGGCCGTCATGGCTAAGGCGCTGAGCTTTGGCCTGGTGGGCGGCCGGCGGCTGGCCCGCCTGGCGCCATCGCCTGAACTGAGCCACCGCGCGTCGCGCACTCTGTCCCCAGGCAGTGTGGGCGGCGGGGTGCGGGGTTTGCTGCGCCTGGAAGGGCTGGCCGTGCTGGCGCTTTCCGTGGCGGCTTATACGCAGTTTGGCGCCGGCTGGGCATTTTTCGCCTGGCTGTTCTTGCTGCCTGACCTGTCTTTCCTGGCCTACCTGGCCGGCCCGCGCGTGGGTGCGGCGGCCTACAACGCCGCGCACTCCTACGCGGGCCCGCTGGCGCTGCTGGCTTTGGGCGTGTTGGCAGCGATGCCGCTGGCGCTGGCTGCCGGGTTGGTGTGGTGCGCGCATATCGGCCTGGACCGCGCCCTGGGTTACGGGCTCAAGTACGCAACGGGTTTCGGCAACACCCATCTGGGCCGCGTGGGGCGCGCCGATC
This sequence comes from Polaromonas sp. A23, assembly GCF_002001015.1. GTDB lineage: Bacteria > Pseudomonadota > Gammaproteobacteria > Burkholderiales > Burkholderiaceae_C > Polaromonas. Next base: position 973 of record NZ_MUNO01000046.1, read on the forward strand.
CCTGGTGAGCGGCGCAACCTTCTTATGATGGCGCCATGCCCCGCATCCTGCTGATTGACGACGACGAACACCTGGCCGCACCTTTGGCGGCCTACTTTGCGCGTTTTGACTTTGTGCTCGACAGCGCCACGCGCCCTTCACAAGGCCTGGCCAAACTGCGGGCCACGGCCTATGACGCAGCCATTCTTGACGTGATGCTGCCCGAGATGGACGGCTTTGCGCTGTGCCGCGAGATCCGCAAGGAAAGCGACATCCCCATCGTGATGCTGACCGCGCGCGGCGACGTGATGGACCGCGTGGTGGGGCTGGAGCTGGGCGCTGACGATTACCTGCCCAAACCTTTTGAGCCGCGCGAGTTGGTGGCGCGGGTGCAAACCATCTTGCGGCGTCGGCGCAACGGGGTGCCCGCAGCACGTGACCAGCGCCGCGTGTTTCAGGATCTGTCGATTGACCTGGAAACGCGCGAGGTGCTGCGCCAGGGTGAGCGGCTGGAGCTGACGGGCACCGAGTTTGAACTGCTGGCCATGCTGGCGGCCGAGCCGGGCAAGGTGTTTAGCCGCGACGACATCCTGAACCGCCTGCGTGGCCATGAGGCTGATCTCTACACCCGGGCCGTCGATATTGTGGTGAGCCGGCTGCGCAGAAAGCTGGAGCCGCTGGACTGCATCAAGACGCTGCGCAATGCGGGCTACACACTTGCCGTGAGCAAGGCCGAAGCGCCATGAGAAAAAAAGACAAACGCATGCTGACCCCGGGCCGCTGGCAGCGGCGCTGGCGCCATTCACTGAAGCTGCGGCTGGTCACCATGTTTTTGCTGCTGGCGCTGGCCATGGCGGCGATTTTCATGGGCGGCGTGCAGCGCGCTTTTTCCGCCGGATGGCGCGACGCCGCCAAACCGCTGGTGGCCGACTATGTGGACCGCGTGGTGAGCGAACTGGGCAGTCCGCCCGATGTGACCAAGGCCCAGGTGCTGGTAACGCGGCTACCGATCGCCATCCGCATCGAAGGGCCGCAGGTCAACTGGCAGTCGCATCCCGACCGGTTTGAATACCGTGAACGCCCCGGTTTTGGGCCGGGCGGTGACTGGCTGAGCCGCAGCACAGCCGACGGCCACCGCGTGAGTTTTGGCCTGGGCACCGTGCCATGGCAGCGCGGGCCGCACGGCATTTTTGGCTGGCTTACGCTGGCGCTGCTGCTGGCGCTGATTGGCGCGGCTTATGTGTATGTCAGGCGCCTGCTGCGACCCCTGGATGACATCGGTGCCGGGGCGCAGCGTTTTGGCGGTGGCGACTTTGACACCCCCATTCCGCTGCGTCGCCGCGACGAACTGGGCGACCTGGCGCAGCGCATCAACACCATGGCGCAGGACATCAAGGGCATGCTGGATGCCAAGCGCGGCCTGCTGCTGGCGCTGAGCCACGAGCTGCGCTCGCCGCTGACACGCGCGCGCCTGAACGCCGAGCTGTTGCCGACGAGCACTGACGGCAACGGCCCGGGCGAACGCGAGCGCACCGCGCTGCTGCGCGACCTGGGCGAGATGCGCGACCTGATCAGCGACCTGCTGGAAAGCGAACGCCTGGCCAGCCCGCATGCCACGTTGCACCGCGAGCCGGTGGACCTGGCCGCGCTGGTGCGTGAGGTGGTGGCCGACATGCCCGACGCCGCAGCGGTAACGCTGGACTTGGCTGGAGATTTGCCCACACTGCCACTGGACCGCATGCGGATTCGACTGCTAGTACGCAACCTGCTGGACAACGCCCTGCGTTACAGCGAAGAGGCCAGCCAGCCGCCGCGCATCACGCTCACCCGCCAGGACGACGGCGTGATACTGGAAGTGCGTGACTTTGGCCCGGGTGTGGACGCCGAGCAGCTGGCCCGTCTGACCGAACCTTTCTACCGCACCGACAGCGCACGCCAGCGTGCAACCGGCGGTGTGGGGCTGGGCATGTATTTGTGCCAGCTGGTGGCGCAGGCTCATGGCACGCAGCTGGAGGTTGGGAATGGGGGGCCGGGGTTATGGG
>NZ_MUNO01000030.1 GCF_002001015.1 Polaromonas sp. A23
GCCACCATGCTGCCCAGGTGGTCGTGGTGGAAGTAGTTGGTTGCCGTAGGCGCTGTGCTGCCCAAGGTGCCGGTACGCTGCACAAACATGGCAAACACCAGGCCGCCGGCGCTGACGTAATGCTTGTTCTCGGTGATGCCGGTGGCCAGCAGCTCTTTCTCAAAGCTCAGGCCCAAACTGTCTTCACCGTTCAGGTACCAGGTGGTGCCGGGCTTGGGCCCGCCGACCACGGTCTGCTTGATGCGCTGGTGCTCGGGGCCGTAGACGAAGGCCAGGTTGCGGTCCACCGGGCCTGCCGTGCTGCCCGACATGTTGCCGAAGGTGATGGTGGCCGGCATGTTGAAGCTGGTATACGTCTCGCCGCGGTAGGTGTGGCGGTTGTTGGGCGTGTCCAGGCTGACGGTGTATTCCAGGTTGCCGTTGCCGACGGTGACGCCATTGACGCTTTGGGCCGTTGGCTTGTAGTCGTCAAAGGTGTAAACCAGCTGGCGCGTGCCGGTGAAGGCGATCTGGGCACCGGGGGCCGTTTCCAGCGTGACGTTGGTCATGCGGTTGGGGCGCTGGCCGTCGTACCAGTAGCGGCCGACGTCGCTCTTGTAGGCGATGTTGCCGCGGGCGTCGTACAGCACTTCGGTGCTGGTCGGCGGGCTGACGGCGCCGCCCAGCATGGTGTACAGGCTCAGGCGGTTCAGGCTGTCGTAGCTGAAGCTTTCCTGGGTACCGACGCCGGCGGTGTTGTCGGCGCGGGTGGTGAGGTTGCCCAATGAGTCGTAGCCGTAGCTCTGGTTGAGCACATTGCCTGTACTCTGGCCGTCTTTGGTGGCGGTCTGGCCGTTGAGCTTGCCGGTGGCGGCGTTGTAGGCCTTGACGGTGGTGACCTGGTTGCCCTGTTTGTACTGGGTGATGTGGCCCTGGGCGTCGACGGCCAGCACTTCGTAGCTGACGGTCTGGGTAAAGCCGTTGGTGCCACCACCGTTGACTTGTTTTAAGTAACCGGTGGCGCTGTAGACGTAGCTGGCCTGGTAGCCGGTGGGCCAGGTTCTTTGGGCCAGGCGGCCGGTGTTGGCGTCGTACACCACGCTGGTGATGGCCGGGCTCGCGGGGTTGTCCATCACGGTGGAGGTGGCGCTCGGCCGGCCCAGGGCGTCGTAGGTGTGCACGCGTTGGTAGCCGTTGTCGGAGACGGCTTCGCAGAGCTTGCCTACGCCTTTGCCGCAGGCGCTGTTGTCAAACTTCTTGTCGTAGCTCCACTGGCTGACCAGGTCGGGCTCGGTGCGCTGGGTCATGCGGCCCAGAGCATCGTAGGCCATGCTGACGGTCTGGCCCAGGCTGTCCCGTTGCCAGACGAGCTCGCCAAAGACGTTGTAGCGGTACTCCCAGGCGCCCATGGCGGGGTCGGCCATGCTGATTTTCTGGCCGCGCTGGCTGTACACCACGGTGGTGATGGAGCCGGCGGCATTGGTCTGGGTCAGATGGCCCAGGGCGTCGTAGCTGTAGTTGACGGTCTGGCCTTGGGCATCGGTGACCTGGGCAACCTGGCCTTGGGCGTTGCGGGTGCTGGTTTTGGTCTGGTTTTTGCTGTTGGTGACGGTGGTGCTCAGGCCGGTGAAGCTGATGGTGGTGACGGCCACGCCGCCGGGGGCGTCGGGGTCGGGGCTTTCTTCGCGGGTGACGCGGCCCAGCACGTCATAGGTATAGCTGCCCCAGTAGGCGGTGCCGCCTGTGAGCTGGTAGACGTTGGACTTGCGGGCGACGCGGCCCAAAGCGTCGTATTCGGTGTCTTGCACCAAGGTGGGGGCGGTGCCGGCACCGCCGCCGTCATAACCCTGGGTCTGCACGCGCACGGCACGGTTCAGGGTGTCGTAGTACTGGCGTTTCTCGGGGGCGCTGGGCGTTGCATTGGCGGCAAAGCTTTGTTCGATGGCCAGCCAGGTAATCGTTGCGCCTGCAATCGGGCCGGGGCAGCTCATGCCGGCGTCGGTGCACAGTTGGTAGGCCCAGGTGGTATACGTTGCGTCGGCGCGGGTTTCTTTGGTCTTCCTGCCGAAGCCGTCGTA
>NZ_MUNO01000003.1 GCF_002001015.1 Polaromonas sp. A23
CCCAGGCCGTTGATTGTGTAGGTCTGTCTTCCAGCAGCGTCGTACAGGTTGAAGGTGAGGTGGTCGTTGTTGGCCAGGTTGGGCACCGGCAGCGCCGCTACCTTGGTGCCCACTGTGGCGCTCATCGTGGCCAGTTCGCTGGCCGTGAGCGCGCTGCCCGTGATCACGTCCGTGATGCTGCTCGGGCGTGTGCCGTAGCCTATCGTCTGCGCCACCGAGCCGTCGGCGTTGTAGACGATCTCGCTTACTTCGCCCAGGTTGTTCACGCTCGATGTCTGGCGTCCCACGGCGTCGTAGCCGTTGAAGACGACGTGGTCTTTGGTGACATCCACCGTCAGGGGTGTGGTTACCAGTGTGCCGGCAATGTCCTCCGCCGTCGTTGTGCCGCTGATGCCGTTCATCGGCGTCATGTACTGCACGCTCGCCGCCACCGTCCCGTCGGCGTTGTAGATCGCCTGGCTCACTGACCCCAGGCCGTTGATTGTGTAGGTCTGTCTTCCAGCAGCGTCGTACAGGTTGAAGGTGAGGTGGTCGTTGTTGGCCAGGTTGGGCACCGGCAGCGCCGCTACCTTGGTGCCCACTGTGGCGCTCATCGTGGCCAGTTCGCTGGCCGTGAGCGCGCTGCCCGTGATCACGTCCGTGATGCTGCTCGGGCGTGTGCCGTAGCCTATCGTCTGCGCCACCGAGCCGTCGGCGTTGTAGACGATCTCGCTTACTTCGCCCAGGTTGTTCACGCTCGATGTCTGGCGTCCCACGGCGTCGTAGCCGTTGAAGACGACGTGGTCTTTGGTGAGGTCCACCGTCAAACTGGCCGCGGCCGTGCTCAATGCATTGCCCAGCGCCCGCAACCCTGATGCGGAGATGGACGTGCTGCCCATATTGGCAGTATCGGTGATGCTGGAGGGGCGGCTGGCGTACTGAACACTCGCGGCCAGCGTGCTGTCGGCGTTGTAGATGTTCTGGCTGACCTCGCCCAGGCCGTTGATGCTGAAGGTCTGGCGACCCGCCGCGTCATAGACGTTGAAGACGACCTTGTCACGGGTCATGTCCAGCAGCAGGGAGCCTGTCTTCATGGCTATCATCATGTCGGTCGTCAGCGTCGCAAAGTCCTGTGACGAGAGCGTCTGGCCAGTCATATTGTTCAGGCCACTGATCCGATCGACCAACTGGACGCTGTAGGCCACCGTGCCGTCCGCGTTGTAGGCGCGCCTGACCTGCTCGCCCAGGCCGTTGGCGCTGCGCGTGAGCCGCCCGGCCGCGTCATAGACGTTGAAGCTGACATGGTCGCGGGTCATGTCCACCGTCAGGGGTATGGTTACCAGTGTGCCGGCAATGTCCTCCGCCGTCGTTGTGCCGCTGATGCCGTTCATCGGCGTCATGTACTGCACGCTCGCCGCCACCGTCCCGTCGGCGTTGTAGATCGCCTGGCTCACTGACCCCAGGCCGTTGATTGTGTAGGTCTGTCTTCCAGCAGCGTCGTACAGGTTGAAGGTGAGGTGGTCGTTGTTGGCCAGGTTGGGCACCGGCAGCGCCGCTACCTTGGTGCCCACTGTGGCGCTCATCGTGGCCAGTTCGCTGGCCGTGAGCGCGCTGCCCGTGATCACGTCCGTGATGCTGCTCGGGCGTGTGCCGTAGCCTATCGTCTGCGCCACCGAGCCGTCGGCGTTGTAGACGATCTCGCTTACTTCGCCCAGGTTGTTCACGCTCGATGTCTGGCGTCCCACGGCGTCGTAGCCGTTGAAGACGACGTGGTCTTTGGTGACATCCACCGTCAGGGGTGTGGTTACCAGTGTGCCGGCAATGTCCTCCGCCGTCGTTGTGCCGCTGATGCCGTTCATCGGCGTCATGTACTGCACGCTCGCCGCCACCGTCCCGTCGGCGTTGTAGATCGCCTGGCTCACTGACCC
>NZ_MUNO01000036.1 GCF_002001015.1 Polaromonas sp. A23
GTGCAAAGGTAGCACCGCTGCAAAACCCGTGGTGTCGGTTATTTCCAACAAGTTTTCAAAATAGTTGAAACCTAAAGTAGTTGGGGCGCAGCGCCGTGGCAGCGCAAGCGCGGCCGGTGCAGCTCGGGCACAATTCGCAGGGTGCGGCGCCATGCACTGGCGAGTCGCCATTCCATTCACACCAAGAGACAAAGGCACACCCATGACATCGAACGGCAAGGTCGCACTGGTTACCGGCGCAGGTTCCGGCATAGGCAAGGCGGTGGCACTGGCGCTGCTGCGCGCAGGTTATCGCGTGGCACTGGTCGGCAGGCGGGTTGACGCCCTGAACGAGGTGGTCAAAGAGTCGGGCAGCCAGGACGCGCTGGCCGTGCCCTGCGACGTCAGCCAGCCCGAGGCGGTGCGCGCTGCTTTCGACAAGGTGCAGGCCGCCTTCGGGCGCCTTGATCTGCTGTTCAACAACGCCGGCGTGGGCGCGCCGGCCGTGCCGATGGAAGAGCTGACTTTCGAGCAGTGGCAAAACGTGGTCAACATCAACCTGACCGGCTCCTTCCTCTGCGCGCAGCAGGCCATCCGCCTGATGAAAGCGCAGTCGCCGCAGGGCGGGCGCATCATCAACAACGGCTCCATCTCGGCGCACGCACCGCGCCCCAATTCGGCGCCCTACACCTCGACCAAACATGCGATCACCGGCCTGACCAAATCGATCTCGCTGGACTGCCGCAAATACGACATCGCCTGCGGCCAGATCGACATCGGTAACGCCCACACCGAGCTCGCTGCGCGCATGGCCAAGGGTGTGCCGCAGGCCAATGGCGAGATTGCGATCGAGCCGCTGATGGATGTGAACCATGTGGCCGATGCCGTGGTACACATGGCCGCCTTGCCGCTGTCCACCAATGTGCAGTTCATGACCATCATGGCGACGAAGATGCCTTTTGTGGGGCGGGGCTAGTTGGCGTTGGTCTGAAACCTATGGTGCGCCAGCAAGCCGGGGGTTGCCCGGTGGCAACTCACTTTCTTTTTGCGTCGCCAAAAAGAAAGTAAGCAAAGAAAAAGGCGACCCTGCTGCCTGCGTCCCTCCGCTTCGCTGCGGGCAACCTGCGGTGCTCGGCAAAAGCGGGGTCTCGCTCGAACTCGCCTTCGGCTCAGACAATCGCGAGCCCTGATCCGCTTTTGCCTGCGCTCCTCGGCGCATACAGAAGGGTGGGGGAATGGGACGGGATCGGATTCTGGAACGGATGCGTATACGGGGAGACCTGACGCGCGTCGCGCGTCAGGTCTCCCCGTATACGCATCCGTTCCAGAATCC
>NZ_MUNO01000023.1 GCF_002001015.1 Polaromonas sp. A23
GGAGCTTGCCTCACTTTGGTTGACACTCTTACCTAACGGAGAGAGAGTCTATGGCAAGAAGAATCGGACCAGCGAAGATCAAGCAGTACAGCCTTGAATTCAAACTCGAGGCCGTGCAGTTAAGCGGCCAGCCTGGAGTGCTGATAAAGGATGTTGCGGAGTCACTGTGCATTCATCCGTTCATGCTATCGAAATGGCGCAAGCAAGTACGCGATGGCGATCTTGCCGGCGATATTGCACCTTTGCCGACGCAAGAAGCTTCCGAGCTGCAGCGGCTTCGAGAGTTGGAAAAGCAATTCAAGCGGCTGCAGATGGAGCACGATCTGCTAAAAAAAGCTATCCGGTTTGCCTCCGAACGAAAGATGAAGTCTTTGCCTTCATCGAGGCAAACCGGCAAACCTACCCGGTCCAGATGATGTGCGAGCTGCACCACGTGACGCGAGCGGGCTTCTACGCCTGGTGCAAGCGCCAGCCCAGCCAGAGGCAGCAGCTTGACCAGCAGCTGACAGAGCGTGTACGCCAGATTCATGCAGACAGCCGCGGTTTCTACGGCAGCCCGCGCGTTGCAGGCCAATTGCGCCTGGAAGGCCTGACCGTGGGCAAACGACGGGTCGCCCGGCTCATGCGACAGGCTGGGCTGCAAGGCCGCAGCGCGCGGCTGTACCGCCACTCCAAAGTATTGCAGCGTGCGTTCTACGCCGGCGTGCCCTACCGCAGTGAATCAGCCGCTACCCAGCGGCACGACCAGGTGTGGGTCGGTGACGTGACCTACCTCAAAGTCGCTGGTCAATGGCGCTACATGGCGGCCGTCATGGACAAGCACTCCCGCAAGATCGTCGGCTGGAGCCTGGGCGCCAGGCGAGACGCGGCGTTGACCACGCGTGCGCTGTGTCGATCAGCGGCAAGCCGGAACGTTAGGCCTGGCGTTGTGTTCCACAGCGACCGTGGCATTGAGTTCGCCAACTTCGAGTTCAGAAGCCAATTGCAGCGGTTTGGGATGGTTCAAAGCATGAATCGTCCAGGCAAGATGAACGACAACGCGCATATGGAATCGTTCTTCCATTCGATGAAGTGCGAGCAACTCTATGGCAAGATCTTCGAAACCGAACAGCAGCTGCGCGGCACGCTGAGCAGCTACATTCGCTTCTACAACGAGCGCCGGTTGCACTCGTCGCTGCGATACTTGCCACCAGCCACATACGAAATCTGTGAAAACGGAGAAACCAGTGTCAATTAAAGCGGATCAAGTTCC
>NZ_MUNO01000048.1 GCF_002001015.1 Polaromonas sp. A23
AAGGCTTGCCCGCCGAGCCGGGTAACCGGATTTCCGGCTACTCGCCCCACATCGCCGACCCGGCCCTGGCGTTGCGCCTTTGGGAGGTGTCCGAACGCTTGCTCTCAACCCCAGATCACTGAGCGCACTGTACCTTGAAGATTGCCGGCAAGGCTTGCCCGCCGAGCCGGGTAACCGGATTTCCGGCTACTCGCCCCACATCGCCGACCCGGCCCTGGCGTTGCGCCTTTGGGAGGTGTCCGAACGCTTGCTCT
>NZ_MUNO01000018.1 GCF_002001015.1 Polaromonas sp. A23
CCGCTTAACTGCACGGCCTCGAGTTTGAATTCAAGGCTGTACTGCTTGATCTTCGCTGGTCCGATTCTTCTTGCCATAGACTCTCTCTCCGTTAGGTAAGAGTGTCAACCAAAGTGAGGCAAGCTCCAAACCTTACACTCGAACGATGTTAGTTCTTGGAATTGAATCGAGTTGCGACGAGACCGGCGTGGCGCTGGTTGACGCGTCGGGGCAGGGCGTGCCCGTGCTGTTGTCGCACGCCCTGCACAGCCAGATTGACATGCACCAGGCCTACGGCGGGGTGGTGCCCGAATTGGCCAGCCGTGACCACATCCGCCGCGTGCTTCCGCTGATTGATGAGGTGCTGGGACAGGGGCAGCGCTCGCTGGATCAGGTCGATGTGATTGCCTACACACGTGGCCCCGGTCTGGCCGGCGCCTTGCTGGTGGGCGCGGGCGTTGCATGTTCGCTGGCAGCGTCGCTTGGCAAACCGGTGATGGGTGTGCACCATCTGGAGGGGCATTTGCTTTCGCCCTTTTTGAGTGCAGACCCGCCAGCGTTTTCTTTTGTAGCCCTGCTGGTTTCGGGCGGGCACACCCAGCTGATGCGCGTCGATCGTGTTGGCAACTACGAGTTGCTGGGCGAAACCATCGACGATGCGGCCGGCGAAGCTTTTGACAAGTCAGCGAAATTGCTGGGATTGCCCTACCCGGGTGGGCCGCACTTGGCCAAACTTGCGCAGGGCGGGGACGCCGAGGCCTTCAAACTCCCCCGGCCCTTGCTGCACAGCGGCGATCTGGATTTCTCATTCTCAGGCCTGAAAACGGCGGTGCTGACACAGGCCAAAAAACTTGGTGAGCCAATCGGCGAAAAAGCGCGGGCAGACTTGGCGGCGTCGACCCAGGCGGCGATTGTGGAAGTGCTGGTGAAAAAATCCCTCAAGGCACTGGAGCAGACAGGCCTGAAGCGGTTGGTCGTGGCCGGTGGTGTTGGCGCCAATGCACTGTTGCGAGAGCAGCTCAATGCAGCATGCAAGAAGAAGGGGATTCGGGTGCATTACCCGGAGCTGCACCTGTGCACCGACAACGGAGCCATGATTGCGCTGGCAGCCGGCATGCGGCTGCAGGCCGGCATCTCCGAGGCCAATAGCGCCTACAGCTTTGATGTCAAGCCGCGTTGGCCTCTGGATATGCTGGCTGCGCAGCAGTGATCAGCGCGGACTCAACACCACGATTTCACCGTTGCTCCGGAGTTTGACCTGCAGCGTCTCGCCCAGGCTGCGGAACTCGCTGCAGCCGGCCGGGAAGCGCGACCATTCGACGCAAACGGCGGATTCCTCCACTCGCCACTTGCCGCTGTCATTGGACGATCCCACGTTGACAAAGGCATAACCGTTGTCCTTGTACTCCACACGCACCGTGCCTCCTGCTGCGGTCTTATAGGAAAAGGCTTTGCCGTTCACCCGGGTGCGCAGGGCCTCGGCTTCCAGTGGTTTGGCCTCTGCAGCAAAACCGGGCAGAGGCGTTGCCTGCGCAAGCGCGACTGATGGCAGGACAAGTAACAGAAAAAGTGCTTTCATGACAGGAGTCCCTTTTGTCCAAGGTGTGGGTGTCCTGCAATCTAACACCTGAACTCGCTGTACAGAACGCCTGCAGCGCGGCATGGCAAAAGGAAAGCCCGCTGGCAGGTGCACAGCGGGCTTGCAGGCGCGGGCCTCCGAAGGCGTTGAGTCTCTTAGTTGATGGTCAGGGGAATCACTTTGCTTGCGGGTATTTTTTTGCCCAGCTGCAATGTCAATACGCCGTTTTCGAGTTTCGCCGAGCTGGCTGCCGCATCAATTTCCAGCGGAAAACGCCAGGCGGCTTTCACGCTGCGCGCCGCGTCGGCCTTGCTTGCCACACGAACGACATCTCCTTCGATACCAATGTCCAGCTGTTCCCTGGTCAGGCCCGGTACATCCATCTGCAGCGAGTAAGCCTGCTCGTTGTCTTCCACCGCGGCCGATGGCGCGGACCGTGCGCCGGCCAGAGAGCCCAACGTGTCATCGAGGAAGCGGTCAAGGGCGAGGTTGTTCACCAGCTGCGAAGCAGGGCGCTGGTAGCTGCGTGCGGGACGGTTGGCCAATGAGTAAAACATGTGTGATTCCTTTGGGTTGAGGGGAATTTTTCCCCTTACACTTCGCGGCTCTCAACCGTGATTGCCGCATGAACAGCAGGTAGGCGTGGCAGAGCTTATTTCAAGGAAATTTCAGAATGTATTTTTTTGCACCAGCACTCTTGAAACGGATCGTGTCGACCCTAGGGGTCTGCCTGTTGTCACTGGGCGTGCACGCTCAGCAAGCGCCGGCTGCGCCAGCGCCGATCCGGGTTGCCTTGATCGAGAGTCTTTCCGGTCCCTTTGCCAATACCGGCGAAGCCGTGTTCCGCAACCTGGTCTGGGCGGCTGAGCGTGTCAACGCGCGCGGCGGCGTCAAGCTGCCGGGCGGCAGTCGTCCGCTTGCTTTTGTGCGATACGACAGCAAGGGGCAGAACGAGGAGGCACTGTCTGCATTGCGTTCGGCCATGGACGACGGCATCACGCTGGTGGCCCAGGGCAACTCTTCATCAACCGCTGCGGTGCTGGTGGACGCGATCAACAAGCACAATGAACGGGAGCCCGGCAAACGCGTGCTGTTCATGAACTATTCCGCGGTGGACCCGGTGCTGACCAACGAGAAATGCAGTTACTGGCATTTCCGTTTTGATGCCCACGCCGACATGCGCATGACCGCGCTGATGGAAGTTTTGAAAGACGACAAGGCGCTCAAGAGCATTTATCTGATCGGCCAGGACTACAGCTTTGGCCAGGCCGTGCTTCGCGAAGCCCGCAAGCAACTCGGTGGCCAGCGGCCTGACGTGCAGATCGTGGGTGACGAGCTGCACCCGGTGGGCCGTGTGAAGGACTTTCTTCCCTATGCCGCGAAGATCAAGGCCAGCGGCGCGCAGGCTGTGCTCACCGGCAACTGGGGGAATGATCTGACCCTGTTGGTGAAGGCCGCCAGGGAAGTGGGCTTTGAAGGCAGCTTTTATACCTTCTACGGCAACGCGTTGGGTGTGCCAGCCGCACTGGGCGATGCCGGTGTGGGCAAGGTCATTGCGGTGGCTGACTGGTTCCCGAATGAACCAGGCAGCGCTTCGGAAGTGTTCTACCAGTCCTTCCGCCAGCGTTTTCCCAAGCCCCAGGATGACTATGTGCACATGCGCATGCAATTGATGGTTGAAGCCCTGGCGCAGAGTATTGAAAAAGCCCGCACGGTAGAGTCCGCCGCAGTTGCTGCCCAGCTGGAAAAAGCGACAGTGCTGTTTGCCGGTCACAAAGGCGTCATGCGCGGTGCCGACCACCAGTTCCAGCAGCCCTTGCTGGTGGCTGTCATGGACAAGCAGGGGGCGCCCGGGGTGAAGTTTGATGTCGAGGGATCGGGTTATGGTTTTCGCGTGATCAAGACCATTGACGCTGCGCGTTCCGAGCAGTCGCACAGCTGCAAGATGCAGCGGCCCTGAGCTCATTCCAGTCCCCAGAAAGATGCCGATGCGACAGACTGTTTTAAACCTTGAAGAATCGATGATCCGCCAGGTGGCCAACGCGGGCATGGGGCGCAGCGATGTGCTCAAGTTCTGGTTTGGCGAGAGTGACGAAGTCACGCCGGCGTTTATCCGCGAGGCGGCCATCGCATCGCTGCAGCAGGGCGAAACTTTTTATGCGCACAACCTGGGCTTACCGGAGCTGCGCGAAGCGATTGCCGGCTACGCCACAGCCATGCGTTGTGCGGGCGCCGCACCCATTGGGGCAAACCGCATTGCCGTGACTTCGGGCGGCGTGAGTGCCCTGATGCTGGCGGTGCAGGCGCTGGTCGATGCCGGCGACGAGGTGGTGGCCGTGACGCCGGTCTGGCCCAACCTGACGGCGCAGCCCCTGATCATGGGTGCGAAGCTGCGCTGCGTGAGTCTCAGGCCCGTGAAGGGTGAGTGGCAGCTCGACATGGCCGAGTTGCTGGCTGCGATCACACCGCAGACGAAGCTGCTGATCGTCAACGCGCCGAACAACCCGACCGGCTGGACCTTGAGCCGAGCTGAGCAGGAAACCCTGCTGGCGCATTGCCGCGCCACCGGCACCTGGATTCTGGCCGACGAGGTTTACGAGCGGCTTTATTTCGAGCCCACCGAAAATGGCTGCGCCCCGAGCTTTCTGGACCTCGCCCAGCCGGACGACCGGCTGGTGGTCGTGCACAGCTTTTCCAAGAGTTTTTTGATGACCGGCTGGCGCCTTGGTTGGCTGGTCATGCCGCCTGCCATGACGCCGCACATGGGCAAACTGGTGGAATTCAACACCTCCTGCGCGCCGGTGTTTGTCCAGCGGGCCGCCCTGGTGGGGCTGGAAAGAACCGCCGACGTCACGCCGCAGCTGGTGGCGCACCTGAAAACCTGCCGCGACACGCTGGTGCCCATGCTGCAGGCGGTTCCGGGTGTCGAACTCGCTTCGCCCAGGGGCGGCATGTACGCGTTTTTCAGGCTGGCAGACCAGTCTCGTTTTGGCGATTCGCTGGCCACGGCCAAAAGGCTGGTGGTGGAGGCTGGTTTGGGCCTGGCGCCGGGCGATGCCTTCATGGTCAACCCGGCCGCTGAGGCCCGGGGCTGGCTGCGCTGGTGCTTTGCCAGCCGGGACCTGGACCGGTTGGGGCAGGGGGTTGAACGCCTGGCCCGCTGGCTGCCAGGTGCCTAGTTCTTCAGTCTGGGCTATAATCCAAGGCTCTGCGCAAGGGCGTGCTTTTTCATTCATGAAGCGGCACACCGCAGAACACGGCGGCCACGGTCAACTCCCACGTCGGGAACACTGTACCGCTCGCAAGTACATAAAGGTATATCCATGATCGAGAAATCCATCAAGGCCGAGATCGTTCAGGCCAACGCACGCGCTGCCGGCGACACCGGCAGCCCAGAAGTTCAAGTGGCCCTGCTGACCGGCCGCATCAATGAACTGATGCCCCATTTCAAAACCCATGCCAAGGATCACCACGGCCGCCGTGGCCTGTTGCGCATGGTGAGCCGCCGCCGCAAGCTGCTGGACTACCTGAAGTCCAAAGACGCGGCTCGTTATGTTGCGTTGATTGCCAAGCTTGGCCTGCGTAAATAATCGCTGATACGACTGCAAAGCGCCTGAGTTAGTTCACTAGCTCAGGCGCTTTGCACTTTAAAGAACCAAAAAACCAATTTCAGAAGCGCCAGCGGCGCCGCTGACTTACTTCGGAGCAAGGCAAAACGATCACGCGCTGTGTCATTCCACAAGAAAAGACCTGAAATTGCAGGCATTTTGTGGAATGGCATCGTGTTCTGCCAGCCACCACTCCGGGCCTCCAGCGCTGCCTCAAGTGCTTGAAACTAGTGGAGATAAAACATGAGCATTTTCAATAAAGTCACAAAATCCTTCCAATGGGGCCAGCACAAGGTCACGATGGAAACCGGCGAAATCGCCCGCCAATCCGGCGGCGCTGTCATGGTGGACATGGACGGCACCGTGGTGCTGGCCACCGTAGTTGCCAAGAGCGATGCCAAGCCCGGCCAGGACTTTTTCCCGCTGACTGTTGATTACCTCGAGAAAACCTATGCCGCCGGCCGTATTCCCGGCAGCTTCTTCAAGCGTGAAGGCCGCCCCAGCGAATTCGAAACGCTGACCTCGCGCCTGATCGACCGCCCGATCCGTCCCCTATTCCCTGAAGGCTTCTTCAACGAAGTGCAGGTTGTCATTCATGTGCTGTCGTTGAACCCTGAAGTTGAGGGCGACATTCCCGCGCTGATCGCTTCGAGCGCTGCGCTGTCGATTTCCGGCATCCCGTTCAATGGCCCCATCGGTGCAGCTCGCGTGGCCTACATTGATGGCCAGTACGTGCTGAACCCTGGCAAGACCCAACTCAAGGATTCCAAGATGGACCTGGTAGTGGCCGGTACCGAAGCCGCCGTGCTGATGGTCGAGTCCGAAGCCCAGCAACTGTCCGAAGAAATCATGCTCGGCGCCGTGGTGTTTGGCCATGAACAGGGCAACATCGCCATTAATGCGATTCACGAACTCGTTCGTGACGCAGGCAAACCGGTCTGGGCCTGGCAGGCGCCTGCCAAGGACGAGCCACTGATCGCCAAGGTCAACGAACTCGCCGCTGCCAAGCTGCAGGCCGCTTACCAGATCCGTGCCAAGCAGGCTCGTACACAAGCCTGCCGCGTTGTGACTTCCGAAGTCATGGCTGCGCTCAAGGCCGACGGCGCTGCGTTTGACAGCGTTGCTGTCGAAGGCATGTTGTTCGACATCGAAGCCAAAATCGTTCGCAGCCAGATTCTGTCCGGCGAGCCACGTATTGACGGCCGCGACACACGTACCGTGCGTGCGATTGAAATCCGCAACAGCGTGTTGCCACGTACCCACGGTTCGGCCCTATTTACGCGCGGCGAAACCCAAGCTCTGGTCGTCACTACGCTGGGCACCGAGCGCGATGCACAGCGCATCGACGCACTGTCGGGCGACTACGAAGACCGCTTCATGCTGCACTACAACATGCCTCCGTTCGCCACTGGCGAAACCGGCCGTGTCGGCAGCCCGAAACGCCGCGAAATCGGCCACGGCCGTCTGGCCAAGCGCGCGCTGATCGCCGTGCTGCCGACCAAGGAAGAATTCCCGTACACCATGCGTGTGGTCAGCGAGATCACCGAGTCCAATGGCTCTTCGTCGATGGCTTCGGTCTGCGGTGGCTGCCTGTCGCTGATGGACGCTGGCGTGCCGATGAAAGCCCACGTGGCAGGCATCGCCATGGGCCTGATCAAGGAAGACAACCGCTTTGCCGTGCTGACCGATATCCTGGGTGACGAAGATCATCTGGGCGACATGGACTTCAAGGTCGCCGGCACCACCGCTGGTATCACCGCGCTGCAGATGGACATCAAGATCCAGGGCATCACCAAGGAAATCATGCAGGTCGCACTGGCTCAGGCCAAGGAAGCCCGCATGCACATTCTGGGCAAGATGCAGGAAGCCATGGGCGAAGCCAAGGCCGAGGTCTCTGACTTCGCACCGCGTCTGTATGTCATGAAGATCAATCCCGAAAAAATCCGTGACGTGATCGGCAAGGGCGGCGCTGTGATTCGCGCGTTGACCGAAGAAACCGGCACGCAGATCAACATCGAGGAAGACGGCACCATCACCATCGCGTCGAACGACAGCGCCAAGGCTGACGAAGCCAAGCGCCGCATCGCCGAGATCACGGCTGAAGTGGAAATCGGCAAGGTTTACGAAGGCCCGATCACCAAGATCCTGGACTTCGGTGCCCTGGTCAACCTGTTGCCCGGCAAGGACGGTCTGCTGCATATCAGCCAGATCGCCCACGAGCGTGTCGAGCGTGTGACCGACTACCTGAGCGAAGGCCAGATCGTCAAGGTCAAGGTTCTGGAAACCGACGAAAAGGGCCGCGTCAAGCTGTCCATGAAAGCACTGCTGGACCGTCCTGCCCAAGGCCAGGACCAAGGTTAATTTGCTATTTATTTTGTAGCTGCTCGCGCCCGCTAACCGGGGGCTGCAGCCACAAATAATCAGAAAATTCCATGAAAGCAGTTGAAATCACTTCCTACGGCGCGCCGGACGTTCTGCGCCTGGGCGAGCGGCCCGACGCGGTTGCCGGTGCCGGTGAGTTGCTGATTCGCGTGGCTGCCTCCGGCGTGAACCGGCCTGATGTGTTGCAGCGCACCGGCAACTACCCGGTGCCACCAGGCGCCTCGGATATTCCGGGGTTGGAAGTTGCCGGCGTCATTGTCAGCGGTGATGCCGCAGCCATGGCGCAGGCAGGTCTGAAAGTCGGCGACCGGGTCTGTGCGCTGGTGGCTGGTGGCGGTTATGCCGAGTTGTGCGTGGCGCCTGTCGGGCAGTGCCTGCCGGTGCCGGCGGGGCTCACCGATATCGAGGCAGCTTCCTTGCCCGAAACCTTTTTTACCGTCTGGAGCAACGTCTTCGATCGGGTGCGCCTGCAAAAGGGCGAGACGCTGCTGATTCAGGGCGGCTCCAGCGGCATCGGCGTGACGGCAATCCAGCTCGGCAAAGCCATGGGTGCGACGGTGCTGGTCACTGCCGGCAGTGATGAGAAATGCGCGGCCTGTCTGGCGCTGGGGGCTGATCACGCCATCAATTACAAGACCAGCGACTTTGCCGAAGAAGTCAAAAAGCTCACCGATGGCAAGGGCGTCGATGTGATTCTGGATATGGTGGCCGGCAGCTACGTGGCGCGTGAGATCGGCTGCCTGGCTGAAGACGGTCGCCTGGTATTCATCGCGGTGCAGGGCGGGACCAAGGCAGAATTCAATGCCGGCCTGGTGTTGCGCAAACGCCTGACAATCACCGGCTCCACCTTGCGGCCGCGGCCGCTGGAATTCAAGACAGCCATTGCCAGGGCGCTCCAGGAAAAAGTCTGGCCGCTGATTGCCAGTGGCGTCATCAAACCCGTCATTCACAGCACTTTCGCCGCGGCCGATGCTGCCAAAGCGCATACGCTGATGGAGTCGAACCAGCATGTCGGCAAAATCGTTTTGACCTGGTAATACGCAGTCTCATGAAAAAGCTCATTGCAGGAAACTGGAAGATGAACGGCAGCCTGGCTGCCAATGAAGCCTTGTTGACGGCTGTGGCGGCGGGCATGCCGGCACAGCCTGTTTGCGCTGTCGCTGTATGTGTTCCCTCACCTTATCTCGCACAATTTCAGGCTTTGGCCCTTTCTGTGCGTGGGTTGTCTGCTATAGATTTGGGAGCTCAGGACGTTTCTGCAAAAGCCTCCGGTGCCTACACGGGTGAGGTCAGCGCGGCGATGCTCAAGGATTTTGGTTGCCGCTATGTGATTGTCGGTCATTCAGAGCGCCGCCAATACCACGCTGAAACGGATGCCTTGGTGGCTGAGAAGGCGCAGCAGGCATTGGCTGCAGGCATCACGCCGATTGTTTGTGTCGGCGAAACGCTGGCCGAACGCGAAGCGGGCCAGACTGAAAACATTGTGAAGCGCCAACTCGCGGCGGTGATCCATACCAACGGTCATTGCATTAGCGAAATTGTTGTGGCGTATGAGCCTGTCTGGGCCATCGGCACTGGCAAGACAGCCACGCCTGAAGAGGCGCAGGCTGTTCATGCCGTGCTCAGGGCCCAGCTCAAGGCTGCAACGGATCACGCCGATCGCGTGAAGATTTTGTACGGCGGCAGCATGAATGCCGCCAATGCCGCCTCCCTGCTGGGGCAGCCCGACATTGATGGCGGCCTGATTGGCGGTGCTTCGCTGAAGGCCAATGACTTTTTGACAATTATTGCTGCAGCCGCCGTCTGACGGGCGAAAAGTGCTATTAAATTAGGAGTAACCATGAACGTTTTATTGACCATTGTCCTTGCGATCCAGATGATTTCTGCCCTGGGCATGATTGGCCTGATTCTTGTGCAGCACGGCAAGGGCGCTGATATGGGTGCGGCTTTTGGCAGCGGCGGTTCCGGCAGCCTGTTTGGTGCCAGCGGCAGTGCCAATTTTCTGTCGCGCACCACGGCGGTTCTGGCCGGTGTCTTTTTTGTGTGCACTCTCGCGTTGGCATACTTCGGCAATTCCGGCCCGCAGACTGGCACCAGCGTGCTGGAAGGCGCAGCGATCACGGCACCTGCTCCGGCAACCCCGGGAGCCGGACAGATTCCAGGTACCGTAACTCCAGCGCCAGCATCTGGCGCCACTGCTGTGCCGCCTGCACCAGCCGCTTCTGGCGCAGGTCAAATTCCGACGAAATAGAGTGCCGCTTCGCTAAGGGAGCGACATAATTTCAGGGTAAACTCTGAGACTGCCCGGAAAGCCAAAACCGCAAGGTTCCTCATGCCATCCGGGCATTAAAAAAACCGCGGACGTGGTGAAATTGGTAGACACGCTATCTTGAGGGGGTAGTGGCGAAAGCTGTGCGAGTTCGAGTCTCGCCGTCCGCACCACTTACAGGTACTGGTCAGCGCGCTGCACGAGCAGGGCTCAGGGCCTGGAACAGCAAACTGGCACACAGCACAAGCGGCTTGCAGAAGTTGAATCGACGATGAACCTCGACCAATACCTCCCCGTCCTGTTGTTTATCCTGGTCGGCGTGGCTGTCGGCGTGGTACCCCAGTTGCTCGGGCGTCTGTTGGGCCCGAACAAGCCGGACAGCGAAAAAAATTCCCCTTATGAGTGCGGCTTCGAGGCGTTCGAGGATGCCCGCATGAAGTTTGATGTGCGCTACTACCTGGTCGCCATCCTGTTCATTCTTTTTGACCTTGAAATTGCTTTCCTGTTTCCCTGGGCGGTTGCGCTCAAGGAAATCGGCGCCGTCGGTTTCTGGGCCATGATGATTTTCCTGGGTATTCTGGTCGTGGGCTTTGCCTACGAATGGAAAAAAGGCGCCCTGGACTGGGAATAGCTCACCAAGATTTCAGCGGCAGCGCAAGCGGTCGCCACAAAGGGCAGGTATGTCACTAGAAGGTGTTTTTAACGAAGGCTTCATGACCACGAGTTACGACTCGGTGGTCAATTGGGCCAAGACCGGATCGCTCTGGCCCATGACGTTTGGGCTGGCCTGCTGTGCGGTGGAAATGATGCATTCGGCCGCTGCGCGTTACGACATCGGCCGTTTTGGTGCCGAGGTGTTTCGCGCCAGTCCGCGCCAGAGTGATCTGATGATTGTGGCCGGAACGCTGTGCAACAAGATGGGGCCGGCCCTGCGCAAGGTGTATGACCAGATGGCTGAGCCGCGCTGGGTGATCTCCATGGGCTCCTGCGCCAATGGCGGCGGCTATTACCACTACAGCTATTCGGTGGTCCGGGGTTGCGACCGCATCGTGCCGGTGGACGTTTATGTCCCGGGTTGCCCGCCCACGGCCGAGGCCCTGATCTACGGCATCATCCAGCTGCAGCAGAAAATCCGCCGCACCAACACCATTGCGAGGGCTTGATGGGTCCTTTGCATCCTGCTTCTGCTGAAGAACTCGCCGGCATCGTTACCGCCGCCCTGGGCGAAAAAGCCAAACGTGTCACGGTCGCACTCGGTGAGTTGACTGTTGTTGTCGATGCTGCCGACTACAAGGCTGCGGCTCTGATCTTGCGCGACGCCAAAGGCTGCCAATTTGAGCAGTTGATGGATCTTTGTGGTGTCGACTACTCCGAATATGCTGACGGTCAATACGATGGCCGGCGTTTTTGTGTGGTCTCCCACTTGCTCTCCGTCAGCCTGAACCAGCGTGTTCGCCTGAAAGTTTTCTGTGGGAATGATGATTTTCCGGTGGTGGACTCCCTCAACGACCTGTGGAATTCAGCCAACTGGTTTGAGCGCGAGGCGTTTGACCTGTTTGGCATCATCTTCGAAGGCCACAACGACCTGAGGCGCATCCTGACCGACTACGGTTTTATCGGCCATCCTTTCCGCAAGGATTTTCCGACCACCGGATATGTCGAGATGCGCTACGACCCCGAACAAAAACGCGTGATCTACCAGCCGGTGACGATCGAACCCCGTGAAATCACACCGCGCGTGATCCGCGAAGATAACTACGGGGGGCTCCAGTAAGGAGCGCCGTGAGAGATCCACATGGCTGAAATCAAAAACTACACACTTAACTTCGGGCCGCAGCACCCCGCTGCCCACGGCGTATTGCGCCTTGTCCTTGAGTTGGACGGCGAAGTGGTGCAGCGTGCCGACCCGCATATCGGTCTGTTGCACCGCGCCACCGAAAAACTCGCCGAGAGCAAGACCTACATCCAGTCGCTGCCCTACATGGACCGGCTCGACTATGTGTCCATGATGTGCAACGAGCATGCCTATTGCCTGGCCATCGAAAAACTGCTGGGTGTCGACGTGCCGATTCGCGCGCAATACATCCGTGTCATGTTTTCGGAAATCACGCGCCTGCTCAACCACCTGATGTGGCTGGGCTCGCATGGCAACGACTGCGGCAGCTCGACCATTCTGATCTACACCTTCCGTGAGCGTGAAGACTTGTTTGACATCTACGAGGCGGTATCCGGAGCGCGCATGCACGCGGCTTATTTCCGTCCCGGTGGTGTTTACCGCGACTTGCCGGACACCATGCCGCAGTACAAGGTCAGCAAGATCAGGAATGCCAAGGCGATAGAGGCGATGAACGAGAACCGTCAGGGTTCGCTGCTCGATTTCATCGGTGACTTCACGCGCCGCTTCCCGGGCTATGTGGACGAGTACGAAACATTGCTGACAGACAACCGCATCTGGAAGCAGCGCACGGTGGGTGTCGGTGTGGTATCACCGGAACGCGCACTCAGCATGGGCATGACCGGTCCGATGTTGCGCGGCTCCGGCATCGCGTGGGATTTGCGCAAGCAGCAGCCCTACGAGGTGTACGACCGCATGGATTTCGATATTCCCGTGGGCAAGACCGGTGACTGCTACGACCGCTATCTGGTGCGGGTCGAAGAGATGCGCCAGTCCAACCGCATCATTGAGCAGTGCGTGGCCTGGCTGCGCGACAACCCGGGTCCCGTGATCACCAGCAACCACAAGGTGGCTGCTCCTAATCGTGAGTCCATGAAGTCCAACATGGAAGAGCTGATCCATCATTTCAAGCTCTTCACGGAAGGCTTTCATGTACCCGAGGGTGAAGCCTATGCCGCGGTTGAGCACCCGAAGGGCGAATTCGGTATTTATATCGTGAGCGACGGCGCGAACAAACCTTATCGCCTGAAGATCCGTCCGCCCGGTTTTGCACACCTTGCCGCGCTGGACGAAATGGCGCGTGGCCACATGCTGGCCGATGCCGTGGCGATCATCGGAACCATGGACATTGTTTTTGGAGAGATTGATCGATGATCTCTGAAGTTACCAAAGCGCGCTTCGCCAAAGAAGTCGCCAAATACCCCGCGGACCAGAAGCAGTCGGCCGTCATGGCCTGCTTGGCGATCATCCAGGAAGAGCAGGGCTATGTCAGCGCCGAGAGCGAAAAGCTGGTGGCCGAGTACCTGGGCATGGCGCCGATTGCCGTGCATGAGGTCACGACCTTCTACAACATGTACAACCAGAAGCCGGTGGGCAAGTACAAGATCAACGTCTGCACCAACTTGCCGTGCCAGTTGCGCGATGGCACCAAGGCGCTGGCGTATCTTGAGCACAAACTCGGTGTCACCATGGGCGGCACGACGCAAGACGGCCTGTTCACCCTGCAACAGTCCGAATGCCTGGGTGCCTGCGCGGACTCGCCGGTCATGCTGGTCAACGACCTGCACATGTGCAGCTTCATGAGCAACGACAAACTCGACCAGTTGATCGATGGCCTGAAATCGAGCGAGGCAAAATAACCATGTCTGCTTCCAGCATCCTCTCCCAGTTTGAAGCCACCGGCGTTCAGACCTCCTTTCACGGCCGTCACATCAATCCGCAGATCATGGCGGACCTGGACGGCGCCAACTGGCGCCTGAAAGACTACGAAGCGCGCGGCGGCTACCAGGCGCTGCGCAAGATCCTCGGCAAGGACGGTGGCGAAGGAATGACGCCTGACCAGGTGATTGCCGAGGTCAAGGCCGGCAGCCTGCGCGGCCGCGGGGGGGCTGGTTTCCCGACCGGCCTGAAGTGGAGCTTCATGCCGCGCCAGTTCCCGGGCCAGAAATACCTGGTCTGCAACTCGGACGAAGGCGAACCGGGCACCGCCAAAGACCGCGACATCATGCAGTACAACCCGCACATCGTCATCGAAGGCATGGCGATTGCAGCGTACGCGATGGGCATCAGCGTCGGCTACAACTACATCCATGGCGAAATCTTCACGACCTACAAGCGGTTTGAAGAGGCGCTGGAAGAAGCGCGCGCCGCCGGCTTGCTGGGCGACAACATCCTCGGCAGCAATTACAGCTTCCAGCTGCATGCGGCCCACGGTTTCGGCGCCTACATCTGCGGCGAGGAAACCGCCTTGCTCGAATCGCTGGAAGGCAAAAAAGGCCAGCCGCGTTTCAAGCCGCCGTTTCCCGCCAGCTTTGGCCTGTACGGCAAGCCGACCACCATCAACAACACGGAAACCTTCGCGGCCGTGCCCTGGATCATCCGCAACGGCGGCCAAGCCTACCTGGATTGCGGCAAGCCCAACAACGGCGGCACCAAGATTTTCACCATCAGCGGTGATGTCGAGCGTCCGGGCAACTACGAAATCCCGATGGGCACCCCGTTTGCCAAACTGCTCGAACTCGCGGGCGGCATGCGCGGCGGACGCAAGCTCAAGGCCGTGATCCCCGGCGGCTCGTCAATGCCAGTGTTGCCGGCCGACATCATGATGGCCACCGACATGGACTACGACTCCATCGCCAAGGCCGGCTCCATGCTTGGCTCCGGCGCGGTGATCGTGATGGACGAGACCCGCTGCATGGTCAAGAGCCTGCTGCGCCTGTCCTACTTCTACATGCACGAAAGCTGCGGCCAGTGCACACCCTGCCGCGAGGGCACGGGCTGGCTCTGGCGCATGGTGGACCGCATTGAACACGGCCACGGCCGCGAGAGCGACCTGGAGTTGCTCAACTCGGTTTCCGACAACATCCAGGGCCGTACCATCTGCGCGCTTGGCGACGCAGCGGCCATGCCGGTGCGCGCCATGATCAAGCACTTCCGCGCCGAATTCGAGCATCACATCACCCACAAGACCTGTCTGGTCCCGGTTTACGCATAACAGCGCTCCAATAAAGCAGATTCACATGGTTGAAATCCAACTCGACGGTCAGAAAGTGGAAGTGCCCGAAGGCAGCACGGTGATGCATGCTGCCGAAAAAGCTGGCACCTACATTCCGCACTTCTGCTATCACAAGAAACTCAGCATCGCGGCCAACTGCCGCATGTGCCTGGTGGATGTGGAAAAAGCCCCGAAGCCGATGCCGGCCTGCGCCACGCCCGTGACGCAGGGCATGGTCGTGCATACCAAGAGTGACAAAGCCATCAAGGCCCAGAAGGGCGTGATGGAATTTCTGCTGATCAATCACCCGCTCGACTGTCCGATCTGCGACCAGGGTGGCGAGTGCCAATTGCAAGACCTTGCAGTGGGTTATGGTGGCAGCGGTTCGCGCTACGAAGAAGAAAAGCGCGTGGTCTTCCACAAGGACGTTGGCCCGTTGATCTCCATGGAGGAGATGAGCCGCTGCATCCATTGCACCCGTTGTGTGCGTTTTGGCCAGGAGGTAGCCGGCGTCATGGAGCTCGGCATGTCCAATCGGGGCGAACATGCCGAGATTGAAACCTTTGTCGGCATGTCAGTGGACTCCGAATTGTCCGGCAACATGATAGACATCTGCCCGGTGGGCGCGCTGACCAGCAAGCCGTTCCGCTACAGCGCCCGCACATGGGAGCTGTCGCGACGCAAGTCGGTCAGCCCGCATGACTCCACCGGCGCCAATCTGATCGTTCAAGTCAAGAACAACCAGGTCATGCGCGTGGTGCCGCTTGAGAATGAAGACGTCAACGAGTGCTGGATTGCTGACCGCGACCGTTTTTCGTACGAAGCACTGAACAGCACTGAGCGTTTGACGAGCCCGATGCTGAAGCAGGGCGGCCAATGGAAGGCCGTGGACTGGCAGACGGCGCTCGAATATGTTGCCAACGGCCTGAAACAGATCAAGGTCGACCATGGCGCCCAAAGCATAGGACTGCTCGCCAGCCCGCACAGTACATTGGAGGAGTTGTACCTCGCCGCTTCTCTGATGCGTGGCCTCGGCAGCGACAACATCGACTACCGCCTGCGCAACGCAGAATTTTCGCCTGCGCCGTCCGTGCGCTGGCTGGGCACCTCGATTGCATCGCTGTCGCAGTTGCAGCGTGTGTTGATCGTCGGCTCCAACCTGCGCAAGGACCACCCGCTGTTTGCACAGCGAATTCGCCAGTCCGTCCGCAAAGGCTGTGCGCTGAGTGCTATCACTTCCGTAGCGGAGTTGGTGTCTGCCGACGCCTGGGCCATGCCCGTGGCCCATAGCGTGCTGGCCGGACCGGGCGCCTGGGCACAGGCTCTTGCCGACGTGGCCGCTGCGATTGCCGCAGACAAGGGCGTAGCGGCGCCGGCTGCCGGCCAGGTCACGGATGCCGCCAAGGCCATCGCCAGGTCCCTGCAGGGTGGCGAACGCAAGGTCATCCTGTTGGGCAACGCCGCTGCGCACCATGCGCATGCGGAGAGCCTGCTGGCCCTGGCCAACTGGATCGGCGCCCAAACCGGGGCCAGTGTTGGGTTCCTGACAGAAGCGGCCAACACCGTGGGCGCACAGCTAGCGGGTGCCATGCCGTCAGGCCAGGGCTTGAACGCGGGGCAGATGTTGGCAGGCGGCCTGAAGGCGGTGCTGCTGCTCAACAACGAACCCGAGTTCGATTCCGCGGCAGGCGCGTCGGCCGGGACTTCGCTCAGTGCAGCGCAAATGGTGGTGACCCTGAGCCCCTTCAAAGCCAACATGGCGTTCAGCGACGTCCTGTTGCCGATTGCACCGTTCTCGGAGACCCCGGGCACCTTTGTCAACGCCGAAGGGCGGGTGCAGGGTTTTCATGCTGTGGCCAAGCCGCTCGGCGAAACGCGGCCGGCCTGGAAAGTCTTGCGTGTGTTGGCCAACCTGCTCGAATTGCCGGGCTTTGACTTTGAATCCGCACAGGACGTGCTCAAGCAGGTTCCCGCTGCCGCAGCAGCGCAGGTTCCCGCAGAGCATCTGGGCAACAGCACTCAGGCTGGCATTGATCTGTCGGCGGCAGGCCGGTCCCCGGTGGTTGCCGGCATTTACCAGCTCGACGGCCTGGTCCGACGTGCGACTTCGCTGCAACTGACCGCCGATGCGCGGCAGGCGCTGGCAGGTGAGGGAGCAGCAGCATGATTGACAGCATTTTCGGCTTTGGCCAGGGTTTGATGGGCGGCATCTGGCCGGGCACGGTCTGGCCTGTCCTGTGGATTCTGATCAAGATCGTCTGTGTCTTGCTGCCCTTGATGGGCGCGGTGGCTTACCTGACCCTGTGGGAACGCAAGCTGCTGGGTTTCATGCAGGTGCGGCTTGGCCCGAATCGCGTGGGTCCGTTTGGCCTGTTGCAGCCCATCGCCGATGCGGTGAAGCTGCTGACCAAGGAAATCATCAGCCCGACGGCTGCAAGCAAGGGCCTGTTCGCACTCGGTCCCATCATGGCCATCATGCCCGCGCTTGCGGCGTGGGTCGTGATTCCGTTCGGCCCCGACATTGCGCTTGCCAATGTGAACGCTGGGCTGTTGCTCATCATGGCGATCACTTCCATCGAGGTGTATGGCGTGATCATTGCCGGTTGGGCCTCCAACTCGAAATACGCTTTCCTGGGGGCGTTGCGCGCCTCAGCCCAGATGGTCAGTTATGAGATCGCCATGGGCTTTTGCCTGGTGGTGGTGTTGATGATATCGGGCAGCATGAACCTGACGGACATCGTCATGGGTCAGGCCAGGGGCATGGCAGCCGACAAGGGTTTGACCTTCCTGTCCTGGAACTGGCTGCCGCTGTTGCCCATCTTCATGGTCTACATGATTTCCGGCGTGGCTGAAACCAATCGCCACCCGTTTGACGTGGTGGAAGGCGAGGCCGAGATTGTGGCCGGCCACATGGTCGAGTACTCGGGCATGGGCTTTGCCATCTTCTTCCTGGCCGAATACGCCAGCATGTGGCTGGTGGCGATCCTGGCGGCGCTGATGTTCCTCGGCGGCTGGCTGTCGCCGGTGGACAGCGCGCTGTTCAACTGGATTCCCGGCTGGATCTGGCTGGGGCTGAAGACTTTCCTGGTCGTGTCCATGTTCATCTGGATCCGCGCCACTTTCCCGCGCTTCCGGTATGACCAGATCATGCGGCTGGGCTGGAAGATTTTTATCCCGGTCACCCTGGTGTGGCTGGTCGTTGTGGGTGTGTGGATGCAGACGCCCTGGAATATCTGGAACTAAGCGAAAAATCATCATGGCCAGCGCAACCGCTTCAATGTTTTCGTTCAGGGATTTTTTCAGGAGCTTCATGCTCGTGGAACTGCTCAAGGGCATGGCCTTGACCGGCCGTTATGCCTTCCGGCGCAAGATCACCGTGCAATTTCCGGAAGAAAAAACACCTCTTTCGCCGCGCTTTCGAGGCCTGCACGCCTTGCGCCGCTACGACAACGGCGAAGAACGCTGCATTGCCTGCAAGCTCTGCGAGGCCGTGTGCCCCGCGATGGCGATCACCATCGAGTCGGATGTTCGCGAAGACGGCAGCCGCCGCACCTCGCGTTACGACATCGACCTGACCAAATGCATCTTCTGCGGCTTCTGCGAGGAAAGCTGCCCTGTGGATTCCATCGTTGAAACACACATCCTCGAGTACCACGGGGAGAAGCGTGGCGACCTCTATTTCACCAAGGACATGCTGTTGGCGGTCGGTGACCGTTATGAAAAAGAAATCGCCGCCAATCGCGCCGCGGATGCCAAGTACCGCTGAAACCGCCGCAACGTAGTTGGCTCAAGAAAGATTCGCAGAACATGGACGTTACAACAGGTCTTTTTTATCTTTTTGCCCTGGTGCTGCTGTTTGCCGCCTTCCGGGTAATCACGGCGCGCAACCCCGTGCATGCCGTGCTTTATCTGATGCTCGCCTTTTCACAGGCGGCGGCAGTGTGGCTGCTGCTCAAGGCAGAGTTCCTCGCCATTACGCTGGTGCTGGTGTATTTGGGCGCGGTGATGGTGCTATTTCTGTTCGTGGTCATGATGCTTGACGTCAACATGGATGCCGTGCGCAGGGGGTTCTGGAAGCATTTCCCATTGGCCGCCACGGTGGGCGTGTTTATTGCGCTGGAAATGGCCGCCGTGCTGATGGGCGGTTTCCGACTGACCGAAGAGCCCAAGAGTGCTGCGCTGGTCAATGCCGCAGGCCAGGTCATACAGCCGTCCAATACCAAGGCGGTGGGCAAGCTGCTCTACACAGAGTATCTGTATCCTCTGCAAATTGCTGCAACCATTTTGCTGGTGGCGATGATTGCCGCCATTGCACTGACGCTGCGTCAGCGCAAGGACAGTAAGCACATCAACCCGGCCCTGCAAATTCGCGTGAAAGCAAGTGACCGTGTCACGCTGGTCAAGGTGGCGGCTACACGGGCCGCGACCGAGGTCGCTGCAACCCAGTCGCCCGTCGAGGAGAAGAAGGCATGACTTTGACCCTGGGACACTTTCTTTCGTTGGGAGCGATGCTGTTCGCGTTGTCCGTGATCGGCATCTTTCTCAACCGTAAAAATCTGATCGTCTTGCTAATGGCCATTGAGCTGATGCTGTTGGCCGTAAACACGAATTTCGTTGCCTTCTCCCACTATCTGGGCGACATGCATGGTCAGATCTTTGTGTTTTTTATTCTGACGGTTGCTGCTGCCGAGTCCGCCATCGGCCTGGCCATCCTGGTGCTGCTGTTCCGGAACAAGTCCAGCATCAACGTGGATGAACTCAATACGCTCAAGGGATAACAAGAACATGAGCCAAACCCTTTCGGCCGCCACTCTGCTGGCCGTTCCCCTGGCGCCCCTCGCGGGCTCGTTGCTGGCCGGTATTTTCGGTACCGCGTTTGGCGGCAACTGGATTGGCCGCCGCCTGTCGCACACGCTGACCATCCTCGGTGTGCTGGTGGCCTTCGTTATTTCCGCCATGACGCTCAAGAGCGTGGCGCTCGACGGCGCGCGTTTCAATGAAACGCTTTACACCTGGATGGTCGTGGGCGGCCTGAAGATGGAGATCGGCTTCCTCGTCGACGGCCTGACGGCCATGATGATGTGCGTCGTCACCTTTGTCTCGTTGATGGTGCACATCTACACCATCGGCTACATGGAAGAAGACGAAGGCTACAACCGCTTTTTCGCCTATATCT
Source organism: Polaromonas sp. A23 (assembly GCF_002001015.1). Classification (GTDB taxonomy): domain Bacteria; phylum Pseudomonadota; class Gammaproteobacteria; order Burkholderiales; family Burkholderiaceae_C; genus Polaromonas. The sequence goes on from NZ_MUNO01000018.1 coordinate 19,883, forward strand.
CGCTGTTCACCTTCTCCATGCTGATGCTGGTGATGAGCAACAACATGCTGCAGCTGTTCTTCGGCTGGGAAGCTGTGGGCCTGGTGTCCTACCTGCTGATCGGCTTCTGGTTCAACAAGCCGACAGCCATCTTCGCCAACATGAAGGCCTTCCTGGTCAACCGTGTCGGTGACTTCGGTTTCATTCTCGGCATCGGCCTGCTCGCCGCCTATGCCGGCACGCTCAACTACACCGAGGTGTTCGCCAAGTCGGGCGACATCGCCAAGCTCGGATTCCCCGGCACCGACTGGATGCTGATTACCGTGATCTGCATCTGCCTGTTCATTGGTGCCATGGGCAAGTCGGCCCAGTTCCCGCTGCATGTCTGGTTGCCCGATTCGATGGAAGGCCCGACGCCAATTTCGGCGCTGATCCACGCGGCAACCATGGTGACCGCCGGCATTTTCATGGTGGCGCGCATGTCACCGTTGTTCGAGCTGAGCGACACCGCGCTGAGTTTCGTCATGGTAATTGGGGCCATCACGGCCCTGTTCATGGGTTTTCTGGGCATCATCCAGAACGACATCAAACGTGTGGTGGCCTATTCCACGTTGTCGCAGCTGGGTTACATGACCGTGGCGCTGGGGGCTTCGGCCTATTCGGTGGCTGTGTTCCACTTGATGACGCACGCTTTCTTCAAGGCATTGTTGTTCCTGGCGGCGGGCTCCGTCATCATGGGTGTGCACCACAACCAGGACATCCGCTGGATGGGTGGGCTGCGCAAGTACATGCCCATCACCTGGATCACCGCGATGCTCGGTTCTCTGGCCCTGATCGGTACGCCGCTGTTTGCCGGCTTCTATTCCAAGGACAGCATCATCGAGGCGGTGCATTTCAGTAATCTGCCGGGCGCCGGTTTTGCCCACTTCGCGGTGCTGGCCGGCGTGTTCGTGACCGCCTTTTATTCCTTCCGCATGTATTTCCTGGTCTTCCACGGTAAGGAACGTTTTGACCAGAATCCAGACGCGCATCACGATGATCACCACGGCCACGATGCGCATCATGGATCGCACGCACCGCACGAATCTCCCTGGGTGGTGACCGCGCCACTGGTGCTGCTGGCCATCCCTTCCGTGGTGATCGGCTTCATGAGCATCGACGCCATGCTGTTCGGCGACTTCCTGAAAGACGCGATCATCGTCAACGCCGACAAACATCCGGCCATGGCCGAGCTGGCAAAGATGTTCCATGGGCCTGCGCAGATGGCCTTGCACGGCCTCTCGACTGCACCGTTCTGGCTGGCGCTCGCAGGCGTGGGTTCCGCGTATTACATGTACATGCTGAATCCGGCCCTTCCAGCAGCGATCAAGCGCCGTGTCGAGCCGCTCTACACGCTGCTCGAGAACAAGTACTACATGGACTGGTTCAATGAAAACGTTCTTGCGCGCGGTGCGCGCGGGCTCGGTATCGGCTTGTGGAAAGGCGGTGACGAAAAGCTCATCGACGGTGCGCTGGTCAATGGGTCCTGGAAACTGGTCGGTTGGGTGTCGGGTGTGGTGCGCAAGGTCCAAACCGGCTATATCTACCACTATGCGCTGGCCATGATCATGGGTATTTTTATTCTGATCACCTACTTTTCGACCTGGCCCCTGATTTCGACTTGGCCTGTCATCAAAGACCTGCTCAGCAAATAAGCGACAAGGAGAAAAATAAAAATGGGATTGTTGAGCCTTGCCATCTGGACGCCGGTCTTTTTCGGTGTCGTGCTGCTGGCACTTGGACGTGACGACCAGGCACGCAGTGTGCGCTGGATCGCACTGATCGGTGCCGTCGTCAGTTTCCTTGTGACCCTTCCCTTGTATGGCGGCTTTGAGGTCGGATCCTCGGCCATGCAGTTCGTCGAGAACGCACCCTGGATTGCGCGCTTCAATGTGAATTACCACCTTGGTGTGGACGGTATTTCACTGTGGTTTGTGCTGCTGACGGCCTTTATCAATGTGGTGGTCATCATCGCCAGCTGGGAGTCCATCACCAGCCGCGTCAACCAGTACATGGCCGCCTTCCTGATTCTCAGCGGGCTGATGATAGGTGTGTTCGTCGCACTCGACGGCATGCTTTTTTATGTGTTCTTCGAGGCTACGCTGATTCCGATGTACCTGATCATCGGCGTCTGGGGCGGCCCCCGCAAGATTTACGCAGCGTTCAAGTTTTTCCTTTACACGCTGCTTGGCTCGCTGCTGATGCTGATCGCGCTGGTCTTCCTGTATGTCAAGTCGGGCGGCAGTTTTGATCTGGCCACCTGGTACAAGTTGCCGTTGGGTGATACGGCGCAGACCTTCCTTTTCTTTGCCTTCTTTGCCGCTTTTGCCGTCAAGGTGCCGATGTGGCCGGTCCACACCTGGCTGCCCGATGTGCACGTCGAGGCGCCCACCGGAGGGTCGGCCGTGCTGGCGGCCATCATGCTCAAGCTCGGCGCCTACGGCTTTCTGCGTTTCTCCATGCCCATTGCGCCTGATGCCGCCCGGGAGTGGGCCTGGCTCATGATTGCGCTGTCCCTGATTGCCGTGGTCTATGTTGGTCTGGTGGCCATGGTTCAGCAGGACATGAAAAAGCTGGTGGCTTATTCGTCCGTGGCGCACATGGGATTTGTCACGCTGGGTTTCTTCATCTTCAATGACATCGGTGTGTCCGGCGGCATTGTGCAGATGATTGCGCACGGTTTTGTGTCGGGCGCCATGTTCCTGTGTATTGGGGTGTTGTACGACCGTGTGCATTCGCGCGAGATCGCAAGTTATGGTGGCGTGGTCAACACCATGCCCAAATTCACCGCGTTTGCGCTGCTGTTTGCCATGGCCAATTGCGGCTTGCCTGCTACCGCCGGTTTTGTCGGCGAGTGGATGGTTATCCTGGGCGCGGTCAAGTTCAACTTCTGGATCGGCGCGGCCGCTGCTTCGGCACTGATTTTCGGTGCGGCCTACACGCTGTGGATGTTCAAGCGCGTTTACCTCGGCCCGGTTGCCAATGACGACGTCAAGGGGCTGACCGACATCAACAGCCGTGAGTTCCTGATGCTGGCCCTGCTTGCCATTGCCGTGCTGTTCATGGGTATTTATCCGAAGCCTTTCACCGATGTGATGGACAGCTCGGTCATCGACCTGCTCAAGCACGTGGCGATCTCCAAACTGCAATAAGCAACCATTCAAAAGAATTCAGATGATTGACAAACTCAGTTGGCTATCGGTTTACCCGGAGATCGTGCTCCTGGTCATGGCGTGTGTGATCGCCCTGGTCGACCTTGGCGTAAAGAGCCCCCAACGCACCCTGACTTATGTGCTGACCTTGCTGACCCTGGCCGCTGTCGCCACGCTGGAGGCCGTGTACGCCGTGAAGGGCAATACTTTCTATGGCTTCGGCAACATGGTTGTGAGCGACCCGATGGGCAACTGGCTCAAATGTTTCGCTGCCATCGCAATGATGGTCACCCTGGTGTATGGCCGCGGCTACGCGGCAGATCGTGACATGTTGCGCGGCGGCGAGCTGTTCACGCTGGGTATGTTTGCACTGCTCGGCATCTTCGTGATGATTTCCGGCAACAACTTCCTGGTGCTCTACATGGGCCTGGAGTTGATGACACTTTCCAGCTACGCCCTGGTGGCGCTGCGCCGCGACAACGCCACGGCCACCGAAGCGGCCATGAAGTATTTTGTGCTGGGTGCCCTGGCCTCAGGCTTGCTGCTCTACGGCCTGTCCATGATGTACGGTGCTACCGGTTCGCTGGATGTCAACGAGGTGTACAAGGCGATTGCGAGCCGCCAGGTGAACCACCAGGTGCTGGTGTTCGGTCTGGTCTTCATCGTCGCCGGCCTGGCTTTCAAGCTTGGCGCCGTGCCTTTCCACATGTGGCTGCCGGACGTCTATCAGGGCGCGCCCACGGCCATCACGCTGTTGATTGGCGCGGCGCCGCAGCTGGCTGCCTTTGCCATCTGCATCCGCCTGCTGGTGCAGGGCATGCTGCCTCTGGCCATTGACTGGCAGCAAATGCTGGCGCTCATGGCCATCGGCTCGTTGCTGGTCGGTAACCTGGCAGCGGTGGCGCAGTCCAACCTGAAGCGCATGCTGGCGTTTTCAACCATCTCGCAAATGGGTTTTTTGCTGTTGGCCCTGTTGGCCGCTGTGGTTCCCGGCAAGCAACTCAACGCCGAATATGCCTATGGTGCGGCCATGTTCTACGCCGTCACCTATGTGCTGACGACGCTTGCGGTGTTCGGCATCATTTTGCTGCTGGCGCGTGCCGGCCATGAGTCCGAAGAAATCACTGACCTGGCTGGCCTGAACCAGCGTAGTCCGCTGTTCGCCGGCGTTATGGCCGTCAGCATGTTCTCGCTGGCCGGTGTGCCGCCTGTGGTTGGTTTTTACGCCAAGCTCGGTGTGCTGCAGGCCCTGGTGTCCTCGCAGCAGACCAGCTACATCGTGCTGGCGGTTTTTGCGGTGGCAATGTCGCTGGTCGGCGCTTTCTACTATTTGCGTGTCGTCAAGGTGATGTATTTCGACGCACCCAATGTCGACATGCCCACGGCCATCACTGCTCCGGCTGATGCCCGTGTGGTGCTTTCCATCAACGGCGCACTGGTGTTGCTGCTGGGCATCATGCCGGGAGGCCTCATGACGCTGTGCCAGCAGGCAATTGCCAGCGTGGTGAAGTCACTGGGTACATGAACCAGACAGCTTCGGTGTGGCTGGTGGTCGCGCTGGCCCTGCTGGCGGCGAACCTGCCTTTCATCAGCAACCGACTGCTGCTGGTTTACCGGCTGGTTGCTCCCAAAAATCTCGCAATACGCCTAGCGGAGCTGGTGTTCTGGTATTTCGTGGTCGGCGGCCTGGCCCTTTTTCTTGAACAGCGCCTCGGCCAAATTGCACCGCAGGGCTGGGAGTTTTACGCCATCACGGGCACGCTGTTCATCACCTTCGCCTTTCCCGGCTTTGTGTTTCGCTACCTGTTCAAACACCGCTGACCATCGCGACAGCCGGATCTTTCGACATGCCTGACCAATCCCCAGACCCTGGCGATCCGGCTGACGATCATCTGCGCGAACACCAGCTCAGCAGCCAGGAGCTGTTGCGCGGCCATTTCCTGCACGCATTCCGGGACACCGTGCGCCTGCCTGACGGGCGCGAGGCCTTGCGCGAATATGTGCGTCATCCGGGCGCGGTCATGATCATTGCCCAGCTCGAGGATGGCCGCCTGGTGCTCGAGCGACAGTACCGTTACCCGGTGCAGTCCGTCATGCTGGAGTTTCCGGCCGGCAAACTCGATGCCGGTGAAGCCTCGCTGGCCTGTGCCCAGCGTGAACTGCTGGAAGAAACCGGCTACAGCGCCGCCTCGTGGGCCAAAGCCGGCGTGATGCACCCGGTGATCTCCTACTCCACCGAATTCATCGACGTCTGGTTCGCCAAAGACCTGACTGCCGGGGAGCGCAAGCTCGACGCAGGCGAGTTTCTCGACGTGTTCACGGCCAGCCCGGCTGAGCTGCTGCAGTGGTGCCGCGACGGTCGCGTCACCGACGCCAAGACGCTGGCTGGCACCCTGTGGTTGCAAAACGTTTTGTCGGGCGCATGGACGCTGGACTGGCAGGATGGCGCCCGCCCGGGCCAGGCCTGATAATTGGCACATGAAAGTTCTCAACCTCCAGTGTTCGGACCAGCATGCCTTTGAGGGCTGGTTCGCGTCGGAAGATGATTTTCAAAGCCAGCTCGGCCGTGGCCTGGTCTCCTGCCCGCTGTGCGGCGACCCCGCCATCCGGAAAATGCCCAGTGCACCTCGGCTAAATTTCGGGGCGGTAGCCGAGGTGCCCGCAGCGGTTTCGCCTTCGCGCGAGCTGTCCGTGCCTGCGGCTTTGCCGGCCAGCCCGGCCCACGAAGTGATCGCTGCCGCCGGCAGCCCCGCAGGGCAGGCGGAGTTTCTTAAGGCCCTGCGCCACGTGCTGGCCAATACCGAAGATGTGGGCCAGCGTTTCGCCGACGAGGCGCGTGCCATGCATTACGGCGATGCCGAACAGCGCAGCATCCGCGGCCAGGCCAGCCGGACCGAGGCGATTGAGTTGCTGGAAGAGGGCATTGACGTCATGCCGCTGCCGCTGGTCGAGGCGGTCAAGGAAACCCTTCAGTAGGCAGGCCTCTGGCACTGCCAAGAGCGGCCGGGCATCTGCATTCACTTGCGCCGGTTGACCATGCGGCTGGCGGCGTAGAGTCCCGCTGGAATGGCGATGAAATGCGGCCAGATGAAATATGCGGGCTGGTAAACCATCCACTCGAAAGGATCTTCGCCGATGGCGACAGATTCCAGCACGCCGGTTACAACGACGTACAACAGCCAGGGCAGGGCGCTTGCCGCCACAAGGCGTACCGAGGGTTTTTCCAGCACCCGGAAGATCAGGCGACCCGCCACCACGGCGAGCAGGAACATCGGCAGGTGACGGATCGCTATGAGTGCATAAGCCGCACGGAAATCATTTTCTTCATGCGTCTGAACCGTCCAGCGCGCGAGCGCCGGCGGGTCAAGCAAGGGCCCGACCCACGCTGCGAGGCTGGCCAGCAAGGCGCCCAGAACAAGCGCCGTTATCGGGCGGCGGCAGGTGATCATCCTGTACTATAACCGCCCAAGTGCCTGTCAAATCAAGGATACAAACCACGCAACTCGCGCGTGTGCAGTATGCGTTTGCAGGCCACGATAAATGTTGCGGTGCGCAGGCTGACTTTGTGGTCTTGTGCGACCTGCCACACACCGGCAAAGGCTTCTTTCATGATGCGTACGAGGCGCGCATTGATTTCGGTTTCGTCCCAGAAGAAGCTTGAGAAATCCTGTACCCACTCAAAATAGCTGACAGTCACGCCGCCGGCGTTGGCAATCACGTCGGGCAATACCAGCACATTGCGGTCATGCAGGATGTCATCGGCTTCAGGGGTGGTGGGGCCGTTGGCGCCTTCGATGATCATGCGCGCCTTGATGCGCCCGGCATTGTCCTTGGTGATCTGCTGCTCAAGTGCGGCGGGAATCAGGATTTCGCAGTCGACTTCCCAGAATTTGTCGTCGGCGATTTTTTCGGCTTGCGGAAAACCACCGACGCTGCCGGTTTCGGCCACATGTTTGAGCAGTGAAGGCACATCCAGGCCGGCTTCGCGGTAAATCGTACCGCCATGGTCCTGCACTGCCACGATGCGCGCGCCGGCTTCAGCAAACAGCTTGCCCGCCACGCCACCCACGTTGCCAAAACCCTGCACCGCCACGCGTGCGGTCGCGATGTCCAGCCCGATGTGTTTGGCCGCTTCCGCGCCGACGGTGAATACGCCGCGGCCGGTGGCCTCGCGGCGGCCCAGTGAGCCGCCGAGATCAACCGGTTTGCCGGTGACCACGCCGGTAGAAGTGGAGCCGGTGTTCATTGAGTAGGTGTCCATCATCCACGCCATGATCTGCTCATTGGTGTTGACGTCGGGAGCGGGGATGTCCTTGTTGGGGCCAATGATGATGCCGATCTCGCTGGTGTACCGGCGAGTCATGCGCTCAAGCTCACCGCGCGAGAGCTTCTTGGGATCCACGCGGATGCCGCCCTTGGCACCGCCATAAGGCACGTTGACTGCGGCATTCTTGATGGACATCCAGGCCGACAACGCCATCACTTCCGACAGCGTGACATCCTGGTGAAAACGCACGCCGCCCTTGCCTGGCCCGCGCGACACGTTGTGCTGGACGCGGTAGCCCTCAAAGTGGGCCACCGTGCCGTCGTCCATATGAATAGGCACGTCGACGATCAGGATGCGCTTGGGGCGCTTGAGCGTTTCGGCCCAGCGACCCAGGCTGCCCAGATGAGGAATGACCCGGTCTACCTGCTGCAGGTAGTTGCCCCAAGGCCCGAGATTGTCGGCCTGAAGGTAAGAGGGAAGGGGATGGTTGCCAGCGGGGGCAACGGTTGAGGGGCTGGACGCTCGCGACATTAAAAAACTCCTTGTGGAAGATCAATGGACGGAGCTTAGGCCTGCCGCGCCCGGCTGTCCAAGGCCGGGTTGCCGGGGTTGTCATGCATAAAACGCATAACAGGTGTTTTTGGCAAGGACCACCGAGACTTGTGTTGGGGCCGTAAGCCGCAATTCCTGCCGCACAAGCCTTGGCGGTGGTTGGCCTGACAGGGTCCGTGCAGCCCGGTATGACCTCAGACGTTGAATTGCAGCGCGGCCAGCCGCGCGTAAATGCCGCCGCGCTCCACCAATTCAGCGTGGGTGCCTTGCTCCACCAGCCGGCCATGGTCCAGCACCAGGATGCGGTTGGCTTTCTGCACTGTGGCCAGGCGGTGCGCTACCACGAGTGTGGTGCGTTCCTTCATCGCCGACTCCAGCGCGGCCTGTACCATGCGTTCGCTCTCGGCGTCGAGCGCACTGGTGGCCTCGTCCAGCAGCAGCAGTGGCGGGTTTTTCAGCATGGCGCGCGCAATCGCAATGCGCTGACGCTGCCCGCCGGAGAGGCGCACGCCGCGCTCGCCGAGAAAAGTTGCGTAGCCCTCGGGCAGGGCGGTGATGAAGTCATGCGCAAATGCAGCCTGGGCCGCGGCCTTCACCTCGTCATCGCTGGCTTGGGGTTTGCCGTAGCGGATGTTCTCCAGCGCGCTGGTCGAAAAAATCACCGCGTCCTGCGGCACGATGCCGATACGCTGGCGCAGGTCATGCAGCGCCATGTCGGCGGTTCGCACGCCGTCCAGTTCGATGCTGCCCAAGGCCGGGTCGTAAAACCGCAGCAGCAGCTGAAACACTGTGCTCTTGCCCGCACCGCTGGGCCCGACGATGGCGACGGTCTCACCGGGCGCCACGCTAAGCGAAAAATCTGTCAGTGCAGCCTGCACCGGCCGCGACGGGTAGTGAAAGGTCACTGCTTTGAAATTGATAGCACTTCCCGACCGTACCACGGGGGCTGGTACCGGATTTGATGGTGAAGTCACGCGAGAACGCGTCTCCAGCAGCTCCATCAGGCGCTCCGTGGCACCGGCGGCGCGCAGCAGGTCGCCGTACACCTCGCCCAGCACCGCGGTGGCGCTGGCCAGAATGATCACGTACACCACGGTCTGGCCCAAGTGGCCGGCGCTGATTTCGCCGCGCATCACCGCCTGCGTTCCTTCATACAGTCCCCACAACAGCGACGCCGAGGTGGCGATGATGATGAAGGCCACCAGAACCGAGCGCGCCTTGCTGCGGCGCACGGCAGTGTTAAAGGCGTTGGTGGTGGACTCATCAAAGCGCGCAGTCTCGCGCGCTTCGGCGGTGTAGCTTTGCACCACTGGAATGGCATTGAGCACTTCGGCCGCAATGGCGCTGGAATCAGCCACCCGGTCCTGGCTGGCGCGCGAGAGCTTGCGTACACGCCTGCCAAACCACACCGTGGGCAGCACGATCAGCACCAGACCGCCCAGCACCTGCACCATCAGGTAGGGGTTGGTCACCACCAGCATGCCCAGCGCACCCACGCCCATCACGGCATTGCGCAGCCCCATGCTGAGCGACGAGCCCACCACCGTCTGCACCAGCGTCGTGTCGCCGGTCAGGCGCGACAGCACCTCGCCGGTCTGCGTGGTTTCAAAAAACTCCGGGCTCTGCCGCACCACATGCGAATACACCGCGTTGCGCAGGTCGGCCGTCACACGTTCACCGAGCCAGCTCACCATGTAGAAGCGGCCCGCCGAGAACAGGCCCAGCGCCGCCGCCACCGCAAACAGCTCAAAGAAGTGAGTGCGCAGTGCCATCAGTTGCTGGCCTTTGTCCCCCGCGCCCAGACCGCCGTCGATCAGGCCGCGCAGTGCCAGTGGAAACACCAGCGTGGCCACAGCCGCCATGACCAGGAAAAACATGGCTATCCCGATTCGGCCACGGTAAGGGCGCAGAAACGGCAACAGGCCCGACAGCGAGCGGGGAGCACCCTTGGGTACGTTAGAAAGGGAGGAAGTGGCCATGACCGAGTTTAGTCGGCGTCTGTGACAAGGGAGTTAGCCGTGGCGGTGAGCCGTCTCTTTCAGGATGCGGCGGGCTTCCGGGTTTTTCGGGGCTTGCCAGCAGGCGGCGGCTTGGTCTGGGAGCCCGCGGCGACCTGTCTCAAGCCGGCCAGCGCCGGCGCCAGCACCGTCATGTCGGCATCGGCCGCATACACCGCATAGGCCGGGTACAAAAATTCCGGCGCGCCGGTCACGCGGTGCAGCCGGCCTTCCTGGATATACGGCCGAACCACGTTCTGCCGGAAATAACCAGCGCCGCCCACGGCCAGCAGGTATTCAAGCCCCAGCGGTCCGAGGCTGGACGACAGACCGACGCTGGACAACTCGGGAAACGCCAGACTGTGCTGCGCCGCAAATTCAGGGCCCCAGTCCACATACACATAGTCGGCCGCCTCGGGCGTCTGCGCGCCAGGCGTGGTCGTGACCAGCACCAGTTTTTCCTCGATCAGCAGCTCGATCCGGAGCCCGGGGCGTTGCCGCGGCGCGTAGGCGATGGCGATGTCCAGCGCACCATGAGCCACCCGCTCCAGCAAGTCTTCTGCAACGCCAACTTCGGTTCGCAGGGCCAGATCAGGTGCGCCTTGGCGCATCCATAGCAGCCAGTCCAGCAGCAGCGGATGCCAGAGGCTGATTTCACAGCCCACTGTGACCAGCGCCCGACGCCCGGGTGGCACTGTCATCTGGTGGCGGGCTTGCTCCCAGACCTGCACCAGCGTCATGGCATGGCGAACAAACTGCTCGCCCGCCGCCGTCAGCGATGCGCCGGCCTTGTTTCGCACAAAAAGTTTACGGCCCAGCAAATCTTCCAGTGTCTTCACGCGTGCGCTGACGGCCGTCTGCGTGACGTGCAGCTGTTCGGCAGCTTGGGCAAAACTGTGGCTGGCAACGATCTCCAGAAAGGTACGGGCGAGGTTGATATCCATCAATAAACTCCGTTGCCGATGGTATTTTTAAAACAATATTTTTGCATTGAAATCAAATATAAGTCGTTTTACCTCTATCAGAGTAAACCCTATACTTTCTTTCATGCCGCTGGACCGGCAAACCCGTTCAGGTCCAATTTGAAAGGAAGCTCCATGACTCGCACCGCACTCTTCGCCAATGCCCAAGCCAACGGATCATCTGCTGGCCGGCGCTCCTCGCCGTCTTCCTCCCTGGTTCGCCAGGTGCTGGATTCGGCGAAAGTCATGCTCGCGACGCTGACCTTCGCGAACGATGCCGGGCAGCCTTCCGCCTGGTTGATGCCCTCCATCCGCCGCAACATGAGCGTTCGCGCCCAGCGGTTGATGCGCGCCGACTACTAAGCAGTTTTCAGGCAGCCGCTGGCGGGGGTGACTCCGCTGGCCGGCTATCCGCTTGATGCGGCGCCAGGTCCTGCAACGAGAAGGACTGCCAGAGCGCTATTGATTTAATAGCTGCTTGCGCAGGAAGGATAAGGGCTGGGGGCTCAAAAGGCTTCAAGCTTTTGAGAAACTGAGCAACCTGCCCGATCGACACCCTAGACGTGTTGCGCCTGCCTCGGATTTCCAGGCGACGGCTATCCAATCTTCATTCGATCTTCTCTTCCCCGGCAGAGGGCGTGCGCTCTATCAGTTCAGGCCCAGATCAGCACTCAGCTGCCTGATCAGGTCGTCATTGGTTTCCGCGTACTTCAAAAACGACAACTCTTCTGCGTTGACGGTTTTCCGGTCCACCATGTCCTTCAAGCGCGCCTCAAGGCTGCGCCAGTGGGTCTGGCGATTGCCCAGCAGGTAAACGGGCACCTTCGTCAGTTGCCTGCTCTTGATGGTTTCAATGATTTGAAACAGCTCCCACTCGGTACCGGTTCCACCCGGCGCAATGACCATTGCTGCTGAGTGCTTGATCATGGCCGACTCGCGAACAGCCACACTGGAAAAAATCAAGCCATGTGTCACGTAAGCATTCAGCGCCGGTTTAGGGTCGCCGCCATAAGGCTTTGCAGGATCGCTGCCAGCTTTGCGGTCGTAGTAAGTCGTGTAGCCAACACTTGCTCCACCCGCTTCAACGGCCCCCTTGTTTCCGGCCTCCATGAGCCCAGGGCCAGCTCCGGTCATGATCGGGTACTTCTTGCCGTGTCGTTGAGTCCAGGCGTAGGCAAAGTTCCGGGTGTCCCGGTAGATCACGTCGTTGGCGACCTTGACCGCCTCGTTGCAGTTTTCTCCACGCGCATCGCAGGGGACATTCTTTTCCCTGATACGAGAGCTGCCATAGATAGTGACGAAGCCGAGGGGGAAATTTCGGGCCTTGAATGTGTCGGAGCAATACACGTCCTGGGCCACTTCCTTCAGCGGGACAATATTCTCAACACCCATGTAGGGTCCGATGTAGTCGGCGTTGGGAACGGCTGACCTGGATGTCGGGCAGGTGAGGCTCAGGCCGATGGACTCGATCGGGGGCGTTGATGATTTTGCGGCGCCTGCGGGGGCCATTGCGGTCTGGCAGCCGGCAAGGCCCGCAACAAGAGTTGAAACCGCCAGCCATGGTAAGAGCTTGAATCGCACGTCATCTTCTCCTTGTACGGGACCAGTTACGTTTTTGAATCATGGAAGCAACGACCGTGCCGCCTTTCTTCCATCATCGACCTGCATACAAATAAATGACGCCATGGTCTGCTCGTTGCCACATGGGTGGCTGAGGCGCCAGAACAAGCATAGCAAATCGCTACCTCAGGCCTTTCCCGTTGCGCGCCGGTTCATCGCCGGTTGCCGTCAGCTGCACTTTGCGGTGGCGCACGCTTCTTCCTAATGTCCTAATGCGATCCTGACGCCCCCGGTGTTACGCTGGCTCACCATGAATGCGCACGAGCTTCCTGAATCAGGCACCCCTTCTGCCAGAAGCTGGACTGTCGTGGCGTTGCTGCTGGCCGCAGCCACTGCCACGGGGCTTGTACTGGACCGCCATGTCTCGCTCACCAGTCTGGCCATGGTGTATGTACTTGCCGTGGTGATTGCCTCCTACCGGCTGGGATGGATCGAATCGACCGTCTGTGCGGTTGGGGCTGTCACGGCATTGAACTTCTTTTTTATGCCACCGCGCTGGACCTTTGTGGTTGACACCCGGGAGAACTTTATTGCGCTGGCCACCATGCTGGTGGTTGCCCTGGTCATCAGCCGGTTGGCCACCGGGCTGCGGCGTGAGACGGAAACAGCCCGTCTGAACGAGCGGCGGGCACGACAGTTGCAGGCCCTGGCGACGGAGCTTGCCGGCGTTGGTTCGCCGGAAGAAGTGTTGGTGCTTGGCCGGGCGGCCTTGAGCGCCGCCTTTGCAGGGCCTTGTTCGCTGGCCCTGGCGGATGCCAACAATGAACTGATACATGCAGATGCGCTGGATACTTCTGTGAAAGACGGCATGCGCCATTGCATGGTCGAAGCGGCAGTGCTTGGGCCGGGCACCGGGCGCTGGCCGGGCCTTAACGCCTGGTACCTGCCTTTGGGCGACAAGGGACAGGTTACCGGCGCGGCCTGCGTGCAGCCTGCCCTGGCTGCGGATGAGGATGGCCGGCAGCATGCGCAGGCGCTGTGCTCCCTGTTGGCGCAAGCCGCGTGGCGTTTGCGTTTGACGTCCTCCATGCTGGCTGCGCAAAACGAGGCGCAACACAAGCAATTGCAAAACACCTTCCTGGCGGCGATATCGCACGACCTGCGCACACCGCTGGCGGCCATTGTTGGCGCAGCTTCATCGCTACAGACCCAGCGCGACAAACTCAGCCTGGCGGAGCAGGACCGCCTGCTGGGCAGCATCGCCGGCGAGGCAGCTCACCTGTCCACGGTGACCGAGAACACCTTGCAACTCGTGCGGCTCACGACTTCGGCGCACGAACTCCAACGCGACTGGGAAGCCATGGAGGAGATCGTGGGCGCGGTGCTGGCACGGGTGCGCCAGCGTGACCCGGGCCGCCGTATCAAGTCCAGTGTGCCCGAGGGCTTGCCGCTGGTGAGGGCCGACCCGGTGCTGCTCGCGCAGTTGCTTGGTAACCTGCTTGAAAACGCGCTGAAGTACAGCGAAGGTCCGATTGACCTGGTCGTCCGCACCGGGCCTGGCGAACTGGTGGTCTCGGTCAAGGACAGGGGACCCGGCATCTCCGAGGCCGAGCAGCACACCGTTTTTGAGCCTTATGCCCGTGGTGACCACCCGGGCTCGCGTGGTGCGGGTCTGGGCCTTGCGGTGTGCCGGGCCATCGCCCAGGCGCATGGCGGGCGCCTGACGCTCAGGCGGCGCAATGGCGGCGGCAGCAATTTTTCCTTGACCTTGCCGGTTGAGGCGCAGCCGCCACAAGGGGACTTGCCATGACCTTGCGCGTGTTGGTCGTCGAGGATGACCGGGAGATCCGGGCCCTGATGCGGTCATCCCTGTCCGTGGAGGGCTTTGAGGTGCAGACCGCTGTGTCACTGAGCGAGGCCAGCGCCATGCTGGCCCATCACCTGCCCGATGTGGTTGTGCTGGACCTGGGCCTGCCCGACGGCGATGGCGTGGAGCTGGTACGCGAGCTGCGCAAGAGCAAAGCCATTCCCATCATCGTGGTTTCAGCCCGCCATCAGGAAGCGCAGAAAATCCAGCTGCTCGATGCGGGCGCTGACGACTACCTGACCAAACCCTTCAGCGTCGGCGAATTGCTGGCACGCATTCGCGTGGCGCTGCGTCACCGTGGCACAGCCCTGGCTGCAGCAGTGACTGTGCATGAGCTGGACGGCTTGCGCATCGACCTGCAGTCACACGTGGTGACGCTAGAGGGCGAGGCGGTACATTTGACGCCAACCGAATACAAGCTGCTGGCACGGCTGGTGCGCAGCGCCGGCCGGGTGGTCACGCACCGGCAGTTGCTGGTGGATGTCTGGGGTCCGGAATTTACCGAACACACCCATTACTTGCGGCTCTACATGGCCCAGCTGCGCGCCAAAATAGAGCGCGATTCGGCCGAACCGCGCCATCTCCTGACGGAAACCGGCGTGGGCTACCGCCTGGCGTCTGCTTGATCCAGCGCATCCTTATGCGTTCCTGATGCTCCTGCGGCGACAGTGAGACCTTGTTCACTGTTGATGGATGGTTATGACCAAGACTTCAAGCCGCGAGGGCGTGGCAGCGCTTACCTTGGGCGCCATGGGTGTGGTGTACGGCGACATCGGCACCAGCCCGTTGTACACCATGAAGGAGATTTTCAGCCACGGCACCGGCATTCCGTTGGACGCGGCGCATCTCATCGGTGCCACCTCTGTCATCTTCTGGGGCCTGATGATGGTGGTGACGCTGAAGTACGTGCTGCTGATCCTGCGCGCCGACAACCGCGGTGAAGGCGGCATCATGGCGCTGACTGCGCTGGCGGCCAAGGCGGCTGGCAAAACGCCGAGGAGGCGAGTGATGTTGCTGCTGGCAGGTGTTTTTGGCGCCGCCATGTTCTACGGTGACAGCGTGATCACGCCGGCCATTTCGGTGCTCAGCGCGGTCGAAGGGCTGGAGGTTGTGACACCGGTACTCAAGCCCTACGTGCTTCCTGTTTCCATCGCGGTACTCATCAGCCTGTTTGCCGTCCAGCGTTACGGCACGGGAACGGTTGGCAAGCTCTTCGGGCCGGTGATTGTGGTCTGGTTTGGTGTGCTCGCCCTGGTGGGTGTTCTGCAGATCATCCAGCAGCCGGCCATTCTGGCGGCGCTCAATCCCCTGCATGCGTTTGCCTTTCTGCGGGCACAGGGCTGGCACATGTTTGTTGCGTTTGGGGCCATCGTGTTGGCCTTCACCGGTGCCGAGGCACTGTATGCCGACATGGGGCACTTCGGCAAGCGTCCTATTCAATTCGCATGGATGGGGCTGGTACTGCCGGCACTGACGATCAACTACATGGGGCAGGGTGCCCTGTTGATGCGTGACCCGTCCGCGCTGGAGAACCCTTTTTATCGCCTGTTTCCTGAGAGCTGGTTGATTCCCGCAGTGGTGTTGGCCACATTGGCTACGGTGATTGCCTCGCAAGCGGTGATTTCCGGCGCCTATTCAATGACCAAGCAGGCCATGCAGCTGGGGCTGCTGCCGCGCATGCAGGTGCAGCACACCTCGGCCAAAGAGGCCGGGCAAATCTACATGCCTGAAGTCAACTGGCTGCTGCTGGTGGCGGTACTGTTGGCAGTTGTCGGTTTTGGCAGTTCGTCAGCCCTGGCCTCGGCCTATGGCATTGCGGTGACGGTGACCATGCTGGTGACCACCGTGTTGACGTTCTTTGTGGTGCGCCATGCCTGGGGTTACCCGTTGCCTGTGGCGATTGCAGCAACCAGCGTTTTTCTGGCGCTCGATTTATTGCTGGTGATTTCGTGCTCGCTCAAGTTCTGGCAAGGCGGCTGGTTCCCGCTGGTACTGGGCGCAGCCATCTTCATCATCATGGCCACCTGGCGGCGCGGCCGTGAGCTGCTGATGGAGAGCATGCGGCGCGATGATCCCGAACTCTTGCCTTTCATTACGGCGCTGGCTGCGGATCGCACGCATCGCATCCCGCGCACCGCGGTTTACGCCGTGGCGAACCCCGACACCGTGCCACAGGCGCTGATGCACAACCTCAAACACAACCAGGTGCTGCACGAGCGCAACCTGATTCTTACGGTGGTGTTTCAGGATGTGCCGTGGATACCGTTTGAGGAGCGGGTTCAGGTGACGCCGCTGGTGGCGGGCTTCTGGCGGGTACAGATCAACTACGGCTTCATCAATACACCCGACATTCCGAAAGCGCTGGAACTCTGCCAGGCACAAGGCCTGCCCATCAACCTGTTCGAGACGTCTTATTTCCTCAGCCGCGAGATTGTGGTGCCGACCAAAGGTGCCGGCATGGCGCACTGGCGTGAAGCACTTTTTGCGGTGATGTCGCGCAACGCCGGAAGTGTGGCTGCCTTCTTTCGCCTGCCCAACAATTGCGTGATTGAACTGGGGACGCGGGTGCAGATTTGAGCGTGGGGCTGCGGTTGATGCGGCATGGATCCCCGGATCAGGCCTGCTCCGGACTTGATCCGGGTCCGGGATGGCAACCGGGGCCTAACGCAAGTCCTGCGCAGCCAGCGTGTAGGAAAGCTGGTACATGCCCGTGATGCCCCCTGGCCATGCGCCAGAATTGCATTTCACCAAGCGTATGTCGCGGTAAAGTGTGGCATGGATATCGCAACTCAGTACGAACGCCAGTCCGCGTGGCGTGATTGGCGAACTGCTTATCGCGCCCTCCCAGACCTGAAGGGGAAAAAGGTGCTGGACTTAGGCTGCGCCGTTGGAACTCAGTCAAGAGATCTGGCTGAACTGGGCGCTGCCGTTGTCGGTGTTGAGCTGGACCCGAAGCTTTTGGCGGTAGCGCGAAGCAAAAACATTCCACGTGCAACATTCCTTCTCGGTGATATCAGGGACGCTTTTCCGACTGAGCCAGTTGATGGAATCTGGTCCAGCTTCGTTACCGCGTATTTTCCGGATCTGGAACCTGTGCTGCGGAAGTGGCGCTCTGCGCTGAAGCCGGGCGGTTGGCTTGCGCTGACAGAGGTTGACGACATGTTCGGCCACGAGCCGCTATCGGTACGGGCCGCGCAAATTCTGAACGCCTTCGCGAAGGATGCTTTGATTGCCAAACGATACGACTTCTCGATGGGAAGCAAGCTGGCGTCCCAGATGAAACTGGCAGGGTTTCAAGACGTGAAGGAACTCTCGCTGAACGACCAGGAGCTGTCCTTCACGGGGCCGGCAAGCCGCGAGATACTGGATGCTTGGGCAGACCGTTTCGACAGGATGAAATCGCTGCAGATGACCGCCGGAGAAGAGTTCGAGCAACTCCGGAAAGATTTCCTGGAATGCTTGGCGCATCCTGAGCACCGCGTAACTGCCAGGGTGTGTTTTTGCGTTGGTTTCCTGCCTGATTGTGCGTCGTGACGTCCGCTTTCGGCCAGAAGCGGAGATCAGCTAAGGCTCCCATGAATGACATTGCGATTATTAAAGAAGGCACTTGGTTGTATGACGGCCAGATTTCTACTGGTGTACGGATTGTGAGTTGTTCCATACGATGGGGCACGGGCGATTGGGAGGATCTACCTGAGGTCTGCAACGATCTCAAGGTTGCAGGATTCGACGTGCAGTGGGCATCACCCACCTCACCAGTTGATTACGCCAACCGTGAGTCAGCAAACTTTGCGACGCTCAAGGCGGCAATTGAGTATGCGGAAAGCGTCGCTTGGACAAAGGGAACCCTCAAATGGTCTACCGAGGTAGAGTGAGTCTTTCGAATCCACCTCTGCTGCAGCTGGGATGACGACAACCTGTCGGAGGTGGACATTAGGTTCAGAATCGTGAAGCGTTGGTGGAATAGCCCTTATCTCTCCTTGATTGGCAATATTGCTGGACTTTGCCTCGCGCTTATTCTGGGATGGGCTTGTCTCAATGCGACACTCACTGGTGAAATCAAGTTCAGCAAGGCCAATCGATGGATTCGGTTGGAAAGCGAGCCAACTATGTTTTGGCTGGCCTTCTGGTTTCAATTTGCCCTCGCGGTTTTCGCTGTTGCATTGATCCCCAGATCAATGCGCAAGGATGTTCGCACCATCCGAGAAAATCGAGTGCAACGAAAGAAGGCATGACCTCTGCTTTGGGTCGCAGAGTGGACGTCGGGTGCTAATGTCAAAAACTTTTGATAAGCGGACATCGGGGTTAAACAGCCAAAATCATTCATCAAAGCCTCAACGCCGCCGCATACCCCGTCATTTCCAGGTAACCGCGGCCGACTCGCTTGCCATTGCTGTCAATCAGCTCGCTCAGGCCTTCCCAGTAGATCGCGCCTGTCGACTGACGGCTGTCGAGTTCCTGGTTGTCGATGACGGCACGCACGGTGTAGATATCGGCCGGCGTGCGCACCAACCATTCCACCGGATAGCTGGCCTGGCTTAGAGGGCTTTTCCATCGGCGCACCGGCCTGAAGATCACTTCGCCGCGGCTGAAGGCAAAGAGATCTCCTTTTGCAGAACGGAAAGAGCCGCCGTCCCACAGGGCATTGCCTTCCTTGTCACGCAGCCGGAAGGCCGTGAGGGCGCTGCCGTCGTCGAGATTCATGCCTATCCAGTCCCAGCCTGTGGCGCTGGGGTGCAGCACTTCTTCACTCCATTCGTGGTCCAGCCAGGCCTTGCCCGTTACTTCAAATTTTTGACCTTTGAGCTGCAGATTGCCCGCGGTCGCCAGTTGCGGGAGGCTGTAGTAATAGCTCGCCTGTTTTGCTTCCGGCCCCTTGCGTGACAGGCCCTGGTCGCCTTGCAACAGCACACCCTGGGTTTCCGTGAATTGCAGGTCCAGTGCAAAGTCACTGGCGGCCAGATGCGCTTTGTGGGTGCGGCCCTGGCTTTGCAGCGTCCACTCACGCAGCTTGATGGCCATGCCCTGCGTGCTGGCGGTGGCTACGTCAAAACCCTCGCGTGCAATGCGTTGGTCATGCCAAAGTTTCTTGCCTTGCACGTCAGTGAGGGCCGCATGCGCAAACATCAGCTGCCTGGCGGCGAATTTGGACGCCATGCCTTGTGTGCCATCCACGCGTGAGCGAAAGAAGGTGAGTTGAAAACCAAACTCGCGCGCGCCCGTATTTGCGTGACCGGTGATGTACCACCATTCGGTGCGAAAGTCAGGGTGCGCACCAAAGTCGCGCGGAAACTGCAGCGCCTTGCGTGGCAATGCATGGGTTGTCCCCAAGCCGGCTGCGGACAGGCTTGCTGCCAGCAGCAGCAGCATGCGGCGGCGCAGCAAGCTGGGTGTGTGGGCGAGGGTGATCCGTGGCGGCATCGAAACATTCTCGCAGCAGGCCCGGCCTTTTGTAGGACTACTCCTGTTGCGAGGCCGGGATGTAAGGTCTATCCTTGGGTCAGGCATTGCCCCTGCCCCCATTTTTGACCAAGCGGGAGAGACACCATGTACAAGCAAATTTTGTTGGCATATGACGGCTCCAAGGCCGGACAGAAGGCCTTGCTGGACTGTCAGGAGATTGCGCAGTGGAGCCAGGCCTCACTCACCCTGATTGCCGTGACGCCGCTTTATATGGACCTGATTGGTGTGGAAGGCGGCGTGTACGACAGAAGCCTGGCCGAGCACGAAAAGGAAAAATACACCGCTGTTCTGAACGAGGGGCTGAGCCAGCTCGCTGCTGCGGGCCATCAGGCCAAGGGCGAGGTGGTGGTGGGTGAGACGGTAGATGAAATCACCAAATACGCCAAAAAAATCAGCGCGGACCTGATTGTGGTGGGCCACAAACATCTGGACGGCTGGGCAGCGCGCTGGTGGCGGGGGTCGGTGTCCAAGTCACTGATCGAGCATGCACCCTGCAGCGTGCTGGTGGTCATTACCCACTGAGCGGCTGACAGCGGCGTGCGGCGGTTTATTGCCCGCCGCCGGGCGGGCTTAACGCCCCCGTGCCTGGTGCGGCAGCACAGTGTGTCGCTTGCTGCCGTGCAGACGGGCTGATGCATGCACCGGCGGCTGTTTGCCGGCGCGCAGTTTTTTCGGCAACTGGACGGGCGTCAGCACGGCGTCGGCCGGTGAGTTGGGAAACAGGCTGGTCAGTTGCACGCTCAAGGCGCGCCAGCTTGGCAGAAGCCAGATCACCAGCAGGCAGACGAGGGCCAGAACAATGGCAACCAAAACGATGTTCATGGTGCAGTACCTCCTGAAAAGTCCTGGAGAGTTCTTTCGCCATGCTACGCCGGTTGAGTGTTTTGCGCACGAAAATTTTGCGCTTCCGCCGGTTTAGCGCCTGTCCCTGCGCCAGGCCTGCGGATCTTCAAGCAAGGCCGGAATGTCACCGCGACTGATGCCGAGGTCGTTGAGTTCGCGCGCGCTCATTTGCAACAGTTCTTCCCGGCCTTGCTGCAGGCACTTGTCTGTCACCTGCCCGCGAGGCATCAGCTGCGCCAGCCCGCGCACCAGGCCGTGAAAGGGAAGGGCAATCTTGAACACCATGAAGGTCTCCTGAAGTGGAAGACCTGATGGTGCAGTTTTTCGTGCTATTGTGAAAGTTGAGTTTTCTGATCAAAACTATCAGGATATCTGATGCGTGAATTGAACCTTGACCAACTTCGCACCCTCGTGGCCATCACCGACCTGGGCACTTTTTCGGCAGCGGCGCGCGCGCTGCATCTGGCCCAGCCCACGGTGAGCCTGCATGTCAGCGAGCTGGAAAGCCGGTTGGGTGCGCCGCTGGTGGTGCGCGGCGGCAGAAAGGTCGAACCCACGGCCGCCGGCGCTGTGCTGGTTCACCGTGCCAGGCAACTGCTCCGGGATGCGGACGATGCGGTGGATGCGGTGCAGCGTCATGTCGAGGGCCGTACCGGCCGCGTGCGGCTGGGCAGTTCGACCGGCGTGCTGGTTTACCTGCTGCCCGAGGTGCTCAAGGCTATGGAGCGGGCTCACCCGAACATTGACGTGGAGGTCAGCATCCTCGGCTCCGGGGAAGCGATGGAGCGGCTTAGCCAGGGTACGCTAGACGTCGGGCTGGTGGCTTCGCCGCAGCTCCCTCGGCCCGGTGTGGTCATGACGCACTGGCGCAGCGATCCGATGATGGCGTTTGTGCCCAAGCACTGGCCTGTACCCAAGCGCATCACGCCGCAATGGCTGGCTGCGCGGCCGCTGATTTTCAACGATGCAAGCACCCACATGTACCACCTCACCATGGAGTGGTTTGCCAACGCGGGCCTGAGCCCACGCACACGCATCGAACTCAATTACAACGAAGCCATGAAAAGCCTGGTGGCCGCCGGTTATGGTGCGGCGGTGCTTCCGCTGGAACACCCGGGGGAGCCGCAAGTGCACCAGGGCATTCAGGTCGTTCCGCTCAAGCCGCTGCTGACACGCCACACCCTGGTGGTGCACAGGGCGCTGGAAGCGGTGGATGGCGCTACGCGCAACCTGCTCAAGACATTGATGGAATTTCGCCAGGGGTCGGGCGCTGGCACGTGAATGTCAACCGGCCTCAGGACCCTAGTACTGTGAGGTCTGGAAAACAATTTCCCCTGTGGGAATGTGCACCACGCGGATGTCCTGGCGCGTGGGGTCGGTCAGGCTTTTAACTGCCACAGCCACCGCGAGCGACTGATCGGAGTAAAGCCGCTGGAGGGGCGCCGGGGGCAACAGGCTGCCACGCAAAGGGTCGCTACTTTCAATACGGAACTGGGCGTGAGCGGTTGCCATGATTGAAACTCCTTGAGTGAGACTTCATGTTGCGCCGCTTGTGCGGCGAAGTCATGACAATTCACAAAATTTCACGCTCTGCCGCAGGGAGTTTGGTAAGCAAATGAAAAAGCAAATCGCGGTGCTTCAACGGATAGCAGACAGAATTGACAGGGGTGGAGTCGTTCCTGGCTACCAGTCTTCCTTGACCGCCAGCACCGCGTCCTTGCCGGCCGCCGCACGCCCGGCCAGCCATGCTGTGACGGTGCCCGCCAGAACCACAGCGGCGCACAGGGCCAGCAGGCGCGCCCATGGCAGGGCCAGGTCCATGGTCCAGTGAAAACTCTGCGGATTCACCACATGCACCAGCACCAGAGATACGGCCAGGCCAAGGCCCAGCCCGGCCACGGCACCGGCCAGCGTCCACGCTGCGCCCTCGCCGGCAACCAGCATCAGGATTTGCCGCCGTGTGAGGCCCAGGTGGGCGAGCAAGCCAAATTCCTTGCGCCGCGCCAGCACCTGCGCGCTGAAACTGGCCGCCACGCCGAACAGTCCAATGGCAATGGCCACCGCCTGCAACCAGTAGGTAACGGCAAAGCTACGGTCGAAAATGCGCAGCGATGTGGCGCGGATCTGGCTGCTGGACGCAAATTCAATCAGCTCGCCCGAACCAGACTGCGCCTGCGCCAGTGCGCGCACTGCCTGCTGCAACTGCGTGTCGCTGGCGCCAGGGGTTAGCCACAGTGCCACGTCGTTGACGCGTTGGTCGCCGGTCAGGGTTTCGAAATCGCGCCGGTCCAGGGCAATGGCGCCGAACTGGCGGGAGTAATCGCGCCAGACACCGGCTACATAAAACTTGGATTGCTTGGCCTCTGCTCCTGAATTGATAGCTGCTGGCGCCCGTGTTTCAAGGGCTAGGGCCTCAAAAGACCTTGAAATCGGGGTGAATTCGGTGCCGGGGCGTGCACCGTACAAATCAAGCATGGGTTCGCTGACATAAATGGCCACGTGGCCCGCCGGCACAACAAGCGGGCGGCCAATCAGCGGCAGGCTTTGGGCCGGGTCTTGCAGGTCGCGGGCTATCAGTGCAACGGCGGGCTGGTTGGCGTCCAGCAGAAGCGAGCTCACCCGCAGGGTGCTGACGCGCGCCACACCCGGCAGTTGCGCCAATGCCTGCACAAAAGCCGGTGTGAAGAAAACAGTGTCGCCGGCTGCTGTGTTGTTGGCGGTGCGCACATACAGGTCGGCAGGCAGAACCACGTCCAGCCAGTGCGTGACCGAGTCGCGAAAACTCGCCACCATCACCGTCAATGCTACCGCCAGGCTTAGTGAAGCGACCACGCCGCTGACGGCAATGGCCGCGCTGCCGCGCACGCGGCGCGCGCGTTCCACCGCCAGCAGCGGCAGCAGGTGCCGCGTTACGCGTGGTGCGATGCGGTCGTACAGCAGGGCAATCAGCCAGGGCAGGGCGGCAATGCCGCCGACCAGCAGCAAGCCGACCGACAGATAGGCGCCCAGCGCGATACCGGCCACCGGCGGGCTCAGCGCAAGCAGGCCGCCCGCCGCCATCAGCAGCAGGCTGAGCCGATAAGGCGTGCCACCGGCCGGTGGCGCGCCCAGACCCTTGAGGGTTTGGGCGGGCGGAAGTTTTTGCGCGGCGCGTGCCGGCCACCAGCCGCCCACCAGCGCCGCCGCAATTCCCAGCAGGCCGTAAACCAGCGCCGCACCAGCATCCCATTGCAAAGCAGGTGCCACGCCGGAGAAATAACCACCACCGAGGTCACCGCCCAGCCACCGCAGTGCCAGTGCGGCCAGGGCGGTGCCCAAGCCAATGCCAGCGGCGCTGCCAAGGGTGCCCAGGATGGCGGATTCCCAGAGCACCAGGCGCAGGCGTTCGCGGCCGGTCAGGCCCAGAACTCCCAGCAAGGCAAATTGCTGCGACCGCTTGGCCACACTCAGTGACAGCACCGAAAACACCAGAAACGCGCCGGTGAACAAGGCCACCAGCGCCAGCACGGTGAGGTTGACGCGGTAGGCGCGCGAGAGATTGCTTACTCGCTGCGCGTCGTCGCCGGGTTCGGCTGCGGTGATGCCGGCCGGGAGTTGCAAGGAGGTGATGAAGGCTGCGCGGTTGGTACCGACCTGAAGGCGCAGGTCGATGCGCGAGAGTTGCCCGGTGCGCTCAAACAGTTCCTGCGCCGCTCCGATGTCCATCACCGCCAGCGCGCTGCCGCCGGCAACAACGCTGCCTGCCACCCGCACACTTTTCAGCGCCAGGCCGCTTTGCAGCTGGAGTTGCTCGTCCGGCAGGCTCTGGCGCGCTGCCGCATTAAGAAAAATGTTGCCGGGCGAAAACAGCGCTAGCCGCTCGGACCCTGCTGCAGGCACAGGCATCAGGGCAGGTGCCAGCCAGCCGACCACCAGCGCATCCACGCCGACCACACGCAGCGCAACACGCTTGCCGCCGGCGCCGACTGCGTAGGTGTTGAGCTCCAGCACCGGGCTGGCGAGCGCCACCTGGGGATGGTTGGCCACACGCGCGAAGACGGCTTCATCAAAGGCGCCGCGCACCGCGCGCAACTCCAGGTCGGGCTGGCCGTTGACAGAACGCACCGCCTGGGAGAACTCGCTCAGCGCGGAGGCATTGATCAGGTGCACAGAAAACGCCAGCGCTACTCCCAGCATGACTGCCACCACGGCGGCGGCGTTGCGCCAGGGGTTGTGTTGCAATTCCCGCCAGGAGAAGCTTGAGAGCAGGGCGCGCATGCGCCTCATTGTGCCTTTGAGTGTCGCGGTGGAATCAGGCAAGGGTAAATGACGAACCCGCCATCTGTATCGGTACAGAATCTGCCTTTCTGTTTCTGTCGGGAAAGCTCCTTGTCCTATAAGCTTGCAGTCTTCTGGCGGTCCCGATTTTTTTTTGATTTTTCCACCCGGAACGAAAGTTTGTTCACGATGCAACTCCCCACTTACGATGACGTCGTCGCCGCTGCCGCGCGGCTTGACGGCCATGCGCACCGCACACCCGTGCTGCGGTCCAGTACCGCTGACGCCCGCTGGGGCGCGAATTTCTTTTTCAAATGCGAAAACTTCCAGCGCATGGGGGCTTTCAAGTTTCGTGGTGCTTTCAACGCGTTGTCAAAGTTTGATTCCGCGCAGCGCAAGTCGGGCGCCATCGCGTTTTCTTCCGGCAACCACGCGCAGGCGGTGGCGTTGTCGGCACGCATGCTGGGCATGCCCGCGCTCATTGTGATGCCGCAGGACGCTCCTGCTGCCAAGCTGGCGGCCACGCGTGACTACGGTGCCGAAGTGGTGCTGTACGACCGCTTCACCGAAGACCGCGAGGCGCTGACCCTGCAGCTGGCAGCAGAACGCGGCATGACCCTGATTCCGCCGTATGACCACCCTGACGTGATTGCCGGCCAGGGCACGGCCGCGAAAGAGTTGATTGAGGAAATCGGCCCGTTGGATCGCCTGTATGTCTGCCTGGGCGGCGGCGGGTTGACCAGCGGCTCGGCACTTGCCGCCCGCGCGCTGTCGCCCGCGTGCAAGGTGTATGGCGTGGAGCCCGAAGCCGGCAACGACGGGCAGCAGTCGCTGCGCGCCGGGCGTATCGTGAGTATTCCTGTGCCCAAAACCATAGCCGACGGCGCGCAGACCCAGCAGCTGGGTAACTACACCTTTGGCATCATCCAGCGCGACGTGGACGACATCTTCACCGTGAGCGATGCGCAGCTGGTGGAGGCCATGCGCCTTTTTGCCGAGCGCATGAAGATGGTGGTGGAGCCGACAGGCTGCCTGGCTTTTGCCGGCGCTTGCGTTGACGCGGAAGCAATCAAAGGCGCGCGCGTTGGCGTGATCATCAGCGGTGGCAATGTCGACTTGCTGCGTTACGCCGAGCTGCTGTCTGGGCGCTGAATGGATTCAGGCCGAGCGCCAGAAGCGCAGCGGCACGCAGGTCTGCAGGCGGTGCACGGCTTGCGCCATCAGCGCCGGATGCAGCTCATGGCCCACGGTGGATGCAATGTCGCAGGTGGCGTCAGCGCCCAGTGCCATCAGTTCGGCATAGGCGCGCTGGGCCAGTTGTGCCGGTACCACCGTGTCAAGCTGGCCATGCAGCAGGTGGATGGTCGTAAGGCCAGGCGCCTTCTCGGGCCAGGCCGCGTAGCGCCCCGAAAAAGCCAGCACACGGCCGACCAGCCCGTCATGCTGGTCGCTGAGCGTCAGTGCGAGAGTTGCGCCCTGAGAAAAACCGGCCAGCGCCGTGTCGGACTGCAGAATCCCGAAGCGCTCCTGCTGCTGGCGAATGAATTCGGCCAGTGGCGGCACCGCCTTGGCCACCCGCTCCGGATGATTGGCATCGGTTAACTCGAAAGTCGGAAACCATTGACGCTCGGTCTTGCCGAGGTGGATGGATTCGATTCCCTCGGGCATCACGACGGCTGCTTCGGCAAACGAGTCTCCGATCAGGTTGGCCAGCTCCATCATGTCCATCGCCGAACCACCGGCGCCGTGCAGCAGAACAAACAACTGGCGCGGTGGGGTGGCGGGCAGCAATTCCAGGGTTTCGAAGGGGCTGGGATTCATGAAGGGTGATTTTCAGGCAGATGAAGGTCAGCTGCTGACGCCTTCGCTGCTGAGGTGCAGCACACGGTCGGCACGTGCCGCAGCAGTTTCCGAGTGAGTGACAAGCACCAGCGAGGCGCCGTGTTCGCGCGTTTGCGCCACCAGCGCGTCCATCACTTTTGCTGCAGTGCTCGGGTCCAGGTTGCCAGTGGGTTCGTCGGCCAGCAGCAGGCTGGGGCGGTGGATGAGGGCGCGCGCAATCGCCACGCGCTGCAACTGCCCGCCCGAGAGTTGTTGCGGCAGGCGTTCGCCCAGGCCTTCCAGGCCTACGGCGGCGAGCATGGCCTGCACCCGCGCGTCGTCGTGCTGGCCGAGCAGTAGCAGGGGCAGGGCAATGTTTTGAGCCACGTCCAGGTGCGGCAGGACATGGAAGGCCTGGAAGACGAAGCCGACTTTTTCGCGCCGCAGCAGTGCGCGCTGGTCGTCACTGAGGGTTCCCAGATCCACGCCGTCCAGGCTGACCGAACCCGCGTCCCAGTTGTCCAGCCCGGCCATGCAGTTGAGGAGCGTGGACTTGCCGACACCCGATTCGCCGACGATGGCGACAAACTCGCCGGGTGCGACGTCCAGGGAAACATTGCTGAACACCGCGGCCTCACCGTAGTGTTTGCCGAGATTGCGCACGCTGAGGCTCATGTAGCCCGACTCACGAGATCAAGCACCTGTTGCACGGCCGCGGGATCGTCGCATGCGACCACCTGCCGTTCAGGCATGGAGCGCAGCCAGGTGATCTGGCGCTTGGCCAGCTGGCGCGTGGCAAAAATGCCCTTGTCGCGCAGCTCGGCCATGGGGGATGTGCCCTCCAGTGCTTCCCAGGCCTGGCGGTAGCCGACGCAGCGCATGGACGGCAGATTGGCATGCAGGTCGCCGCGCGCGCGCAAAGCCTTCACTTCATCCAGAAAACCGGCAGCCAGCATGGCGTCAAAGCGCTGGGCGATGCGTTCATGCAACCATGCACGGTCTTGTGGTTCAAGGGAAATAAGGGTACCAGCCCTTATGGAACGGGCGTTAACAGCTACTTTTTCGATAGCATTTTTCTGATGGAAGAAAGACAGCGGCTGGCCGGTGAGCCGGAACACCTCCAGCGCGCGGGAGATGCGTTGCGAGTCGTTCGGCGCCAGTCGCGCTGCCGTTGTGGCATCCACCGCGGCCAGCTCGGCGTGCAGCGCGGGCCAGCCTTTATCGCCAGCTTCGGCCAGTAAGGCTGCGCGAATCACCGGGTCTGCCGGGGGCATGTCGTCGAGCCCGTCCAACAATGCCTTGAAATACAGCATGGTGCCGCCCACCAGCAGCGGCAGTTTGCCGCGCGCGCTGATCTCTTCGATCAGGTGCGTGGCATCGGCAGCAAACTCGGCCGCGCTGTAGGCCTGCAGCGGGTCGCGGATGTTGATCAGGTGGTGCGGCACGGCGGCCAGTTCGGCCGGTGTGGGTTTGGCCGTGCCGATGTCCATGCCGCGGTAGACCAGCGCGGAATCGACGCTGACGATTTCCACCAGGTGACGCTTGGCAATGGCGAACGCCGCCGCGGTCTTGCCCGACGCGGTCGGCCCCGCCAATCCGATCCAGCGCGCGGCGGTCATGGGCGTGCAGGCGCGGCCAGCACGGCCGGTTCGCCATGTCGCTGGACCAGCGTCCAGGCAACCAGGGAAATGCAGACACTCCAGAACAGCACCCCGTAGGCCAGCGGAAACACCGTGCCGTCCATGTGGCTGCCCAGCCAGCCGCCCATGGCAAAGGCGGCGATCATCATCAGAAAACCGTTCAGCGCCGAGGCCGCGCCCGCCGCGCCGGGAAAGGGGCTGACGGCACCGCTCTGGCTGCAGGGCTGGTGCACGCCGTGCGCAAATACAAACAGGTAATAGGGCAGCAGCAGGGCCCAGACGTTGTGGATGCCGGCCCAGGCCAGCGCGCTGATCAGCAGGCCGCCGCTGAGCGTGAGCACACCGGCCATCGCCACCGAGCGGCGCACGCCAAAGCGCGGCAGCAGGCGGCGGCACCAGAAGGTGCCCAGCACATAGACGAACGACATTGAAAACATCACCAGACCGTATTCGGTCTTGGACAGGCCCAGCACCTTGATGAAAACAAAAGACGAGGCAGCCAGAAAAGTGAACAGCCCGCCATAGGAAGCTGTGGACAGCGCCGAGAACGCGACGAAGGTCGGGTTGCGCACAATCGTCCACCAGGTGCGTACCAAGGTGCGCGGCTCCAGTGCACGCGGGTTTTTCAGCGTCAGGGTTTCTTCAAAGCGCAATGCAATCATGGCGAGCGCCACCGCCCCGAACACCGCCAGCGCCAGCAGCGCTGCGCGCCAGTTGAAAAGGTCCGAGAGCAGGCCACCCAGCGGCGCGCTCAGGCAGGCGATCACGCCCAGGCCGCTCAGGCCTCTGGACATGGCGCGCGCGGCAGCCACCGGTGTGTAGAGGTCGCGCACGATGGCCCGGGCACACATGACGGCCGCCCCCATGGCCGCGCCCTGCACGATGCGCCAGATGATCAGCAGTGCCATGGACGGTGCCAACGCCGCGCCTATGGCCGCCAGCACGTAGGCCCCCAGGCCGCAGAGCAGGATGGGCCGGCGGCCAAAACGGTCGGACAGCGGGCCCCAGAACAGCTGGGAAATGCCAAACGCCAGCAGCAGGCCGGTGAGCGTGAGCTGGGCCTGAGGCATCGGCGCACCGAAACCCTCGGTGAGCGCGGGCAGCGCTGGCAGGTACAGGTCGGTGGTGATGGGCTGGATGCCGAGCAGCAGGGTCAGCACCAGGACGATCAAGGGAGGTGACATGCCCGGGCCGGCGGCTTTGTGCGCGCCGGCAGCGCTGTTCAGGCGGTGCGAGAGGAAGCGGAACATCTGTCTGAGCGTATCAGACAAAGCAGCCGCGCAGACTCCCTCTTAACGTAAGCCCGAGCGGTACCGGGCGATGGCTTGCGCCCGCAGGTCGTCGCTGAGCTCGATTTCCTTTTCATGGGGAGCGCCAACCGCGGGTTGCGCGGGCTTGGCCGCGGAAGCTTTCTTGAGTACAGAAGCACTGCTGTTGCGCGGGCCCAGAACCTTGGTTTCCATGTATGCGGCGTAGGACCGCAGGCGTTCGTCCTTGCTTTTCAGCGCTTCCTGAACAACTTCCGTCGCGTAGGGAAGGTCGTGCAAAAACTGATGCACATCCAGTGATCGGCCGAACTCCCGCTTCATGGGAGTGACCATGCGCACCAAGTAACTCATCGTTTCGGAGTCTGGGGGATCCATGGCTAGCTGCATAAGTGTTGGATGGGTAGGCGACGCCAGGTTCACGCGCCGGAAATCATTTCACCGTGTTGCGCCAGATCCAGGCCCAACGCTTCTTCCTCGGCCGTCACGCGCAGCCCTGCAAGAGGCTTGACGACGAGCAGGATAATAAAGGTCATGGCGCCAGCGTAGAAGGTGACAGCCAGGGCGCCTGTGAGATTGGTCAGTATGGTCGCGGTGACGGGGGCGATTTCCTTGAGTGCAAATACCGGTGTGAGAACGGTTCCGATGAAGCCGCCCACGCCGTGCAATGCAAACACATCGAGAGAGTCGTCAATGCCCGTCAGGCGCTTGAACTGCGTCACGGCGATGAAACACAGCACGCCTGACACGGCGCCAATCACGGCGGCGCCTTGCGGCCCCACAAAGCCGGACGCCGGTGTCACTGCCACCAGGCCGGCGATGGCGCCCGTGGCCATGCCCAGGACACTGAATTTTCCGCGCTGTGTGAATTCGGCCAGACCCCAGGCAAAAGCGCCCACGCTCGCGGCCACTTGGGTTGCCAGCAGCGCACCTACCGCGCGGGAACTGGCCTCAAAGGCCGAGCCTGCGTTGAAGCCAAACCATCCGGCCCACAGCAATCCCGCGCCAATGATCGTGATCATCAGGTTGTGGGGCACCATGGGCTCTTTTCCGAAGCCCCGGCGTGGTCCGACAAACTTCGCGGCAACCAAGCCGCTGGCCCCGGCCGCAATATGCACAACTGTTCCGCCGGCATAGTCCATGTGGCCCATGGCCGCCAGCCAACCGGACGGTTGCCAGATCCAGTGCGCCACGGGGGCATAAACCAGCACGGTCCAGAAGCCTGCAAAAAAGATGGTTGCGCTCAGGCGCATGCGCTCAACGGTTGCGCCGATGATCAGGGCGAATGTGATCACGGCAAAAGCCAGCTGAAACAGGAAAAATGCGGATTCCGGAACTGTGGGCGCAGACGGATGGGCGCCGACTTTGGCGCCAATGAGGCCCTGGCTGAAAAGCCGGGTCAAGTCGCCCAGCAACGGCGTACCCGGCGTAAACGCCAGGGAGTAGCCAATGGCGACCCAGGTCAGGGTCACCACCGTGGTGGCTGCAAACACGTGCGCAACAATCGACAGGGCGTTTTTCGCGCGCATCATGCCGCTGTAAAAAAGCATGATGCCCGGCACTGTCATGAGCAGCACCAGCACGGTACACACCAGCATCCATGCGGTGTCACCGCTGCTGAAAGAGACGGGGGCAGCAGCAGGGGTCGCGGCGACTGTGCTCTGTGCCTGGACATAGGTGAAAGAAAGCAGTGCGACGGCTGCAGCGGGCAGACGCAGCCCGGACACTAGGCGTTTTGACAGGCAGATCATGGATGTCTCTCTTTGTCTTTCTTGTTGGGTCTGTGCGACTTTAAATTAAATAGTCTTACTTTGTTACAAGATTTTTGGCGTTTGGTATTAATTACCTGCCTTATTTTTGTTTTTCCCGGAATTTTTTCTGGACGTGCCTTCTGTGCAACAGGCGTAAAGACGTTGTGGTCTCACGCCGGGCGGGAACCCTTGCATGTTTTTATGAAATTATGTATGATGAACATCATGCGAAATACAAAACTCAACGCCAGAACAGCAGCCAAGGAGGCTTCCCACGAACGCATCGTGTCTGTCGCTGCGCGGGCAATCCGTCGTAGCGGTTACGACGGTACTGGCGTCGCCGACATCATGAAGGAGGCCGGCCTGACCCATGGCGCTTTTTACGCACACTTTCCCTCGCGTGAGGCCATGCTGGCAGAAGCAGCGACCCGGGCCTGCGCTGAAGCAGCCGCTTTGACGGCGGATGTTGTGGCCAGCGTACCTGCAGATCAAGCTTTGGCATCCATGCTTCGCGCCTATCTCTCGCCGGAGCACCTGAAACAGGTCGAAATGGGGTGTCCTCTGGCCGCGCTGGGCTCGGAGACGGCGCGCCAGGCGCCCGAAGTACGCCGTGTTACCACCCGTCATATCAAGGAAATGATTGATGCAATTGCTCGCCAGTCGCCTGACTGGGGGCAGCCTGGTGCCCACGAACGGGCGCTTGTGACCATTGCCACAATGGTCGGAACTTTGATGCTTGCCCGGGCGGTCGACGAGCCCGCACTGGCGACCAGCCTGTGTGAAGCGGCGTTGACGCAGCTAACCAAAACCTGATCTTTAAACACTATTCTTTTTGTTCGAATTTTAATATGACGATCATCATACAAATATCAACAAATCCCAACGTGTCGATCAACCGAAAACTTTTTGGAGGAAAACACACCATGAGCATCAAAAACATGATTGCCCTCGTAACCGGCGCCTTTGCGGGCATAGCCGAGACGAGTGCGGAGCAGCGTTCGAAGATCGGCGACAAGGCCTGGGTACGCCAGGAATAAGGAAAAAAATGAAAGCACTCACCTTCAAACGCTATGGAAAATCTCCCGATATCGGCTTCGCCGATGTTCCTCGCCCGGCGCTGGCGCCGGATGAACTGCTGGTTCAGGTCCACGCAGTGGGCGTCAACCCGATCGACAACATGATCCCGACCGGGCTCTTCAAAGCTGTCCTGCGATTCCAGCTTCCAGCTGTGATGGGCAGCGATCTGGCCGGTGTGGTGACGGAGGTCGGCAGCCGCGTGACCCGCTTCAAGCCAGGCGATGCCATCTTCGCCAACATCTTCGATCTTGGTACGGGCTCGATTGCCGAGTTCGCGGTGGTGCCAGAGGGCGTTGCCGCGCTGAAACCAGCCAATCTGGACTTTGTGCAGGCGGCATCAATCCCGATGGTCGGGCTCACCTCGTGGCAAGCGTTGAAGGAACGCATGAATCTTCGGGCTGGTCAGAAGGTGTTCATCCCGGCGGGTTCCGGCGGTGTTGGCACGTTTGCGATCCAGCTGGCCAAGCACCTTGGCGCGAAGGTGGGAACGACTACCAGCACGGGCAATGTCCAACTGGTGAGTAGCCTTGGCGCAGACGAGGTGGTCGACTACAAGAAGCAGGGGTTCGAGGAAGTCTTGCGCGGCTATGACGCTGTGCTTGGCACTGTGAGGGGTGACGCGATGGAGAAGTCTGTGGGCATCCTCAAGCCTGGCAGCACCATGGTCTCTCTGGTCGGACCGCTGGACGCAGCATTCGCTCGCGCCCGAGGGCTGAACTTCTTACTGACGTTCGTGTTCGGGTTGATGAGCCGCAAGATCATGCGCCTTGCGAAAAAGCGGGGAGTCACTTACTCATTTCTCTTTGCGCGCCCCGACGGCGATCAGCTCGCTGAAATCAGCGAACTCCTCAAGACCGAGCGCATTCGGCCGGTGATCGACAAGGTGTTTCCGTTCGAGCATGCAAAGGAAGCTCTTGAATACCTTGCCCAAGGGCGAGCCAAGGGCAAGGTTGTCATCAAGGTTCGATGAGTTATTCGCTTCAGCGCGGCTGCAGGCCTGAAAGCCTGAGCGCCGGCGGCTGAGTCGGTTGTTTTCCCTTTTTTTGGAGATTGTCATGAAGATTGAAAATTCTGTTGTCCTCGTCACGGGCGCCAATCGCGGCATTGGCCTGGCATTCGCGCGCGACTTGCTCGCCCGCGGTGCCCGCAAGGTCTATGCGGCCGCACGCGATCCCTCAACCATCACCCTTCCTGGCGTTCAAGCTCTGCGGCTCGACGTCAACAAGCCGGAAGACGTGGAAGCCGCTGCAGCGCTAGCCCCCGATGTCACGCTGGTGATCAACAACGCCGGTATTGCCCAGCCGGGAGGTTTTCTCGCAGCCGATAGCGAGGAGATTGCACGACGCATTTTCGAGACCAACTTTTTCGCTGTGCTGCGCATGAGCAAGGCCTTCGCACCCGTCCTCAAAGCCAACGACGGCGGCGCCTTGCTCAATGTCCTGTCGGTTGCTTCATGGATGAACGGCGGCGAGCTGGCCGCCTATTCGGCCAGCAAGTCCGCAGCCTGGTCGCTCACCAATGCCTTGCGCAGCGAACTGGCGGCGCAGAAAACGCAAGTGCTGGGGCTGCACATGGCCTACGTGGACACCGATCTCACACGCGGCTTCGACGTCCCAAAGTCCAGCCCTGAGGAAATCGTCAGGCGTGCGCTCGACGGGCTCGAAGCAGGCGTGGATGAAGTGCTGGCCGATGAAATCACCCTGCAAATCAAGCAAGGGATGACGGCGGCCAGGCCCAGCTACCTGCCGCAGACATCCTGAATCCGAAACCCCACAAATATCGAGAAGGTGAAGAGACATGAGCGCATCGCAAAACCCGACAGTCACCTGGAAAGATGTTCCCACGCGGACGGTCACCGCCAGTGGCGTAACGTTCGTCTACCGGGAACTTGGAGCAGACAAGCCCGGCACGCCGGTGATTTGCCTCATCCACCTGGCTGCCGTTCTGGACAACTGGGATCCCCGGGTCATCGACGGACTGGCTGCGAAGCATCGCGTGATCACCTTCGACAACCGGGGTGTTGGCGCGTCGAGTGGCGCGCCGGCAGCGTCCATCGAAGAGATGGCCGGCGACGCCATCACCTTCATCAAGGCCATGGGCCTCGATCAGGTGGACCTTTTCGGGTTCTCGATGGGCGGGATGATTGCGCAGGAGATTGCGCTGATGGAGCCGCAGCTTGTGCGCAGGATGGTCATCACCGGAACAGGCCCGGCCGGCGGCGAAGGCATCAGCAAGGTGGCCCGCGTGACCTACCTCGACATGATCCGAGGCTGGCTCACCTTCCAGGATCCGAAGCAGTTCCTCTTTTTTACCAGGACACCGGCAGGAATCCGCGCGGGGAAGGCGTTCCTGCTGCGTATCAAGGAACGTTCCGAAAACCGTGACAAGAAAATCACTGTGGCCGCGCTGCAGGCCCAGTTGAAAGCGCTGCGCCAGTGGGGCGAGAAGAAGCCTGCGGATCTGTCAAAGGTGCATCACCCCGTCCTCGTCGCGAACGGCGACAGTGACCGTATGGTCCCAAGCAAGAACACGCACGATCTGGCGCAGCGTCTTCCGAACAGCGAACTCATCATCTATCCCGATTCCGGACACGGCGCGGTGTTCCAGTTCCACGCCGACTTTGTGCCCAAGGCGCTAGAGTTTCTTTCACACTGATCGAGGCACAGGTGCGAAAGAGCGGAGAGCCGATGCGCTTCGGTATCAGGGCGCTGCGGATACTGCGAGACTGTTCAAGCTGAACAGCTGCGCCAGGGCCTGCCGGTACTGCGCCTGGCCGACAGAGTTGGTGTTGTGATGCGAGCCGCCTTCCACCAGCACAAAAAGCTTGGGCAGAACGGCCGCCTCGTACAGTTTGCGCCCCAGGTCGGGCAGGATCAGGCGGTCTTCACCGCCGTGCACCACCAGCAGGGGCGAGCCGATCTTGCTGACCTTGCGGGCCGCTTCGAAACGCTGGGTGATCAGCAGCGATACCGGCACCCAGCCCCATTTGGTGGTGCTGATGACGTCGGCAATGGAGGTGAAGGTGCCTTCCACAATCGTGCCGCGTTCGTCGGTGACTTCGGTGGCCAGGTGGATGGCAATCGGGCCGCCCAGCGAGTGGCCGAAAATGTAACGCGGCCGGTCGGGGTACTTTTTGGCGAGCCAGTCCCAGGCTGCGCGCGCATCTTCGTAGGCCGATTCTTCGGAAGGCAACGCCTGCGTGCTTTTGCCGAAACCGCGGTAGTCCACACCCAGCACGGAAAAGCCCAGCTCCTGCATGCGGCGCATGCGCGGTGCCGAGCCGGTCACGTTGAAACGGGCACCGTGCAGGTACAACAGGATGGGCGCCTTGGCCTCTTCGGCAGGATGCCACAGGCCATGCAGCCGGACATCGCCACCGGACATGCTCTTGAAGTCAATCCAGGCATCGTCCATGCCTTCGGCTGCCGCCAGCCCGCCGCTCCAGCTGCGGTCGCTGGGCTGGAAGATCCAGGCGCGTTGCCGCTCGTCGAGCGTGCTGCAGCCAGACAGGATGGCAAAACCAAGAGACAGGAGGAGGGCGGCAATCAGGGTCCAGCGTTTCATAGCAATGACTGAGTGGCAACGGATGTAAAAGTTCGCATCCTCAGGGGTTGCCCTCAGGAAGTCGGTTTTGGGACGTGTCCATTGAGTGAAACGCGCGCGCAGTTACCGTGGTTGAGAGGGTAAGCCCTTGCAACAGCGCTTCATCAAACCGTCATTTGTCTGCACCATAGTGGGACATTCAAATTCACGGAGGAAACGCATGTATCAATTACGCATCCTGGCGGCCGGGCTGGCTGCGGCTGGCATCCTGGGTCTGGCCGCCTGTGCCGGCGGTTCGCCAGCCGCTTCAGGGCGATATCCGACATTGGATGGCAAAGCGCCGCTGGTCATCGGACACCGCGGGGCCAGCGGCTATTTGCCGGAGCACACGCTGGAGTCGTACAAACGGGCGATCGAGCTGGGCGCCGACTTCATCGAGCCCGATGTGGTGGCCACCAAAGACGGCGAGCTGGTGGTGCGGCACGAGCCCAACATCACTGCAACCACTGACGTGTCCACACGCCCCGAATTTGCCAGCCGCAAAACCACGCGCATGGTCGACGGCATTGCCGAGACCGGCTGGTTCACCACTGATCTGACACTGGCCGAGCTCAAAACGCTGCGCGCCAAACAAGCCATGGCCGAGCGCGACCAGTCCCACAACGGCAAATACGCAATTCCAACCCTGCGCGAGGTGCTGGACCTTGCGCGCAGCGAAAGCGCGCGCACCGGGCGGACCATCGGTGTCTACCCCGAGACCAAACACCCGACCTACCACGTGAACGCAGGGCTGGCGCTGGAAGACCGGCTGCTGAAACTGCTGGCGGAGTACGGTTACACGTCAAAAAATTCGCCGGTCATCGTGCAGTCGTTTGAAGTGGGCAATCTCAAATACCTGCGCGGCAAGACGGCGGTACGCCTGGTGCAACTGATCGATGGTGATGGTGTCAATGCCCAGGGCAAGGTGACGCTGGCGCCACCTTCTGACAGGCCGTACGACTTCACCGTGGCCAGGGACAGCCGCACTTTTGCCGATCTGCTGACCCCCACAGGTCTGAAAGAGATCAAGACCTATGCCGACGGCATTGGGCCCTGGAAGGCCTACCTGCTGCCGGCGCGGCAGTTGGACGCCAACGGCGATGGCAAGCCTGACGACCTTACTGGTGACGGTGTCATCGATGAACGTGACCGTGTGCAGCTGCCGGCCACACCGGTGGTGAAAGACGCCCACGCGGCGGGCCTGTTTGTGCACCCCTTCACCTTCCGCAGCGAGGCCAAGCGGCTGGTGTCCGACTACCGCGGCGATGCGGCGGCGGAGTACAGGAAGTTTTATGAAATGGGTGTGGACGGCGTGTTCAGCGACTTTCCTGACACAGCCGTGAAGGCGCGCGACCGCTGACGATGGCGGTTGCAACGCTTGACTGCCATGCTGTGAAGAATTGCTATTAAAAATGTAGCTGTTGACGCCCGAAACCATTGGGCCAACGGCATATTTCGTTCTTGATTCAAGCCCCGTCAAGCTTTAGGCGCGTTTTGCCGTGCTTGACTTGCCGGGGCTCCCGAACTTGCTGTCGAGCAGCCAATGCGCCAGTTGGCGGCTAAGCACAGTGCCCGTAGGCACCGGAACCGGCAGGCTGTCAAACACCGCGTGAATGGACAGATGGGCCAGGCCATGCGCCAGGCTCCAGCCGGCCAGTGCCAGCGGCATGGCCTCTGACGGGCTGACGGTTTCGGCGGATTGCTGCAGTACAAAAAAAGCGCGATTCGCCGCTTGCTGCAGTCCAGGGTAGGACTCTTTGTGCGCCAGCAGCGGGCCAAACATCAGGCGAAAACGAGTGGGATGCTGCACCGCGAAAGCCACATAGGCTTCGCAGATGCCAATCAGTTGATCGCGCGGCGTGCTTCCACCCGCTGCCTGCATCGCGGCGGTCAGGCCGTCAAACCCGCGCTCGGCAATGGCAGCCAGCAGGGCCTCGCGGCTGCCGAAGTGGTGGTACGGCGCGCCATGGGAGACGCCGGCCTCCCGCGCCACCTCGCGCAGAGTCAGGGCTTCGGCGCCGCGCTCGGGCAGTAATTGCTCGGCGGCGTCGAGCAGGGCTTCGCGCAGGTTGCCGTGGTGGTAGGTTTTTGCGGTCATGGGCGTCATCTTGACATGAGAAAGTTTGGCTCTTACCATCGCCTCATCTTTCGCTTGTCTAGATTATGTTGCGTCCAGTCAAAAGGAGCTGTCATGTACCACTTCATCGTTCGCCAGAAACTCAGGCGCTCATTTGGCGACCTCAACGCGGGGCGCTACGCACCCATCGTCGCGCAGTTTGCCGGCCCGCATCGCCACCTCATGGTGGGCCGCCATGCGCTGTCCGGCGAGCGGCGCACCCCGGCGGCGACCGGCAGGTGGTATGCGCGGCTGCAGCGCCTGTTGCCCGGCCTTCGGTTTGAGCTGGAATCCGTCGCCGTCAGCGGCTGGCCCTGGGACACGCATGCGCTGGTGAGCTGGAAAGACAGCTTCACACTGCCCGATGGCTCGGTTGGCAACAACCAGGGCGTGCATGCGTTTCGCATTGCCTGGGGTAAGGTGCGCTCACTGGAGGTGCACTGCGATACCGACCGGCTGCACACCTACCTGGCACGCATCCAGACGCTGGGGCTGGAAGAAGCGGCCGCGCCGCCTATTACCGATGTGCCTGCCTGAAAGGGCAGGGTTTAAGGAAGCGCTGAACAAGCCCCCTGCGGCGTGCGATCAGCCGGGCTCGGGCGGTCTGCTGCGTTGAATTTCTTGCCAATAGTCAACTATTGGCTGCGAAATCCGCCTTGCATCCCATCCCGATCCGGCTGCCGCCCATCTGCCAGGACTTATTCAGCGCTCCCTTAACGCCCGCGCAGGAACAGGTTGTCCAGTTCCTTGATGGTGACCTGGCGCCAGGTCGGCCGGCCATGGTTGCACTGGTCGGAGCGCTCGGTGCCTTCCATCTGGCGCAGCAGGCCGTTCATCTCGTCGATGGTGAGCTTGCGGTTGGCGCGCACGGCGCCGTGGCACGCCATGGTGGAAAGCAACTCGTTCTGCGCGCGCTGGATCACGGTGCTGGCGTCGTGCTGCGCCAGTTCCGCCAGCACGCTGCGTGCCAGTTCCACTGCATCGCCTTGGGCCAGACTGGTCGGTACTGCACGCACGGCCAAAGTGCGCGGTGAAAACGGGGTGATCTCCAGGCCCAGCGCTTTCAAGGTGTCCACATGGGCTTCGGATGCGGCGACTTCTTGCGGCGTGGCCGCAAAGGTGGCTGGAATCAGCAGTGGCTGGCTGGCGATGCTGGCGTTGTCCATCTGGGTTTTCAGGCGCTCGTAAACAATGCGTTCGTGGGCGGCATGCATGTCGACAATCACCAGGCCCTGGGTGTTTTCGGCCAGGATGTAGATTCCCTGCAGCTGCGCCACGGCGCGGCCCAATGGCCAGTCGCCCGGGGGCAGGTTGTTTTCCACTTCCATGCTGGCGGGGCTTGCTTCACCCCCGGCTGCATAAGACCCTTCGACAAGCTCAGGGCGAACGGTGGAAACGCCGGTGGCTGGCGATGGCCACATGGCCTCGAAGTCAGAGACTTGCGGATTCTGACGGAACGACTGAGGCGCTCCGAAATTGATAGCTGGTTGCGCCCATGAAACAAGGGCAGGGGGGCGATTTGACTCAAGGATTTCCGTGGAAGCTCCGTTGGCAGCCGCCAGCGCTGCTGCAGCCCGTGGTGCTGCCAGGGCGTTTTCAACCGCATGGCGCACCGCCTGGTGCACTTCGCGGCTGTCACGAAAGCGTACTTCGATCTTGGTCGGATGAACGTTGACGTCCACCCGTGTTGGATCCATGGTGACGTAAAGCGCATACACCGGCTGGCGGTGGCCGTGCAGCACGTCTTCGTAAGCGCTGCGCGCGGCGTGGGTCAGCACCTTGTCGCGCACGTAGCGCCCGTTGACATAGGCAAACTGCTGGTCGGCGCGTGATCGCGCCGCGTCGGGAATGCCCGCGCGCCCGGTGACCCGCACCGAGCCCGCGCTGTAATCAACCGCGATGCTTTGCCCCAGCAGCTCGCTGCCCAGCACGTCGGCCAGGCGCTGCTCGTGGGCGGCATCGTCCGTACAGGCGCGCCACTGTTCGACCAGCTTGCCTTCGTGCCAGATCGCAAAACCGACATCGGGCCGCACCAGCGCGTGGCGCCGCACGGCCTCGATGCAGTGCGCCAGCTCGGTGGCGTCGGTTTTCAGAAACTTGCGGCGTGCCGGTGTGGCGTAAAACAGCTCGCGCACTTCCACCGTGGTGCCCCGGGTGCGTGCGGCCGGTGTCAGTTCACCGGAGCGGCCGTCCAGCTGCCAGGCATGGGCGTCGCCCGCGCCGTCCGCGGTACGGGAGAGCAGGCTCATGTCGGCAATTGAATTGATGGCGGCCAGCGCTTCACCGCGAAAACCCATGGTGCCGACGGCTTCGAGGTCCTGTAGCGAGGCGATCTTGCTGGTGGCGTGGCGCCTGAGCGCAATGGCCAATTCCTCGCGTGGAATGCCCTGGCCGTCGTCCTCAACAGAGATCAAGCGCACACCGCCGGCCAGCAAGCGAACGGTGATTTGTTGTGCACCGGCGTCCAGTGCGTTGTCCACCAGTTCCCGCACCACAGAGGCCGGGCGTTCCACGACTTCACCGGCGGCAATCTGGCTGACGAGTTCGTCGGGCAGCTCGCGGATGGGGCGGCGAAGAGAGGATGCGGCAGAAAGGGGGGAGGCAGGCGTCACAGGATGGATTCTAGGGTCGAACCGGTTATCACGATGCCACCGGAAGGCCTGGTGGGCAAAAGGTTTAACGAGTTGGCCCTTCGGAGTCGCGTGTCAAAATCGCCGCATGGAACTTATCGCCTTTCTCATTGATTTCATTCTTCATGTCGACAAGCACCTGGAGGCCTTTGTAACCAGCTACGGCGCCTGGGTGTATGCACTGTTGTTTCTGATCATCTTCGTGGAAACCGGGGTGGTCGTCATGCCGTTTCTGCCGGGTGACTCGTTGCTGTTTGTGGTGGGCGCCATGTGCGGCGTGGGCCTGATGAATTACCCGCTGTCCGTTGGTCTGCTGTTTGCCGCCGCAGTGCTGGGCAACCAGTCCAACTACACCATCGGCCGTTATTTCGGGCCCAAGGTGTTCCAGTGGGAAGACTCGAAGTTCTTCAACAAAAAGGCCTTCAACCAGGCGCATGAGTTTTACGAGCGCTACGGCGGGATCACCATCGTGGCGGCGCGTTTCATGCCTTTCCTGCGGACCTTTGCGCCCTTTGTGGCAGGTGTGTCCCAGATGACGCGCAGCAAGTTCACGCTCTACGACGTTGGTGGCGGCGCGCTCTGGGTCGGCGGCATCGTCACCATCGGCTATTTTTTTGGCAACATCCCGTTTGTCAAAACCCATCTCGACAAAATCATCTGGGCCATGATTCTCATTCCCGGGGTGTTTGTGCTGTATGGCGCCTGGAAGACGAGCCGGTCCACGCGCCAGCCGGCACGCTGAAGGGTTTTCACGGATACATTGATCCGGGGCAAGGCGGCCACGCTTTGCCGGTGCAAACTTGGTCAGACATGCTCCCTGGAAAAAACTGCCCATGACTGCCTTCGAGATGAATCTTTCTGCCGCGCAGACCCTGCCAGAGCTGCTGGCTTTCCGTGTGGCCAACAGCCCGCAGGCCGAGGCTTACCGTGAATTTGACGCCGGCGCCGGCCAGTGGGTCAGTACTTCCTGGATGCAGGCGAACGAGCGCTTTACCCAATGGCGCCATGCGCTGGCGGCCATGCAGTTGCCGCGGCAGGCAAGCATCGCCATTCTTCTGCCCAACGGACTGGATGCGGTCAGCCTTGACCAGGCGGCGCTGGCGCTGGGCCATGTGCCGGTGCCGCTGCATGCGCTGGACAATCCCGGCAGCATTGCCTACATCCTGGCTGACTGCGAAGCGGCGATGCTCATGGTTTCGTCGCTCGTGCAATGGCGCGCCATAGAGGTGCTCGGTGTTCCCATGCCGGCGCTGCGGCGTGTCGTGATTGCCGGGGAGGCAGTGGCTGCCGGCGCTTCTGCAACGGCTGTGCCGGTGTGTTCGCTGGCCGACTGGCTGGCAGCAGGGCAGGGGCATGACGCTGCGTGGTCGCCGCCGACCGCCGGGGACCTGGCGGCCATCGTCTACACCTCGGGCACCACCGGCAAGCCCAAGGGCGTGATGCTCACACATCGCAACGTGGTGGCCAATGTGCAGGCCATCCTCCAGCGCGTGGCACCCGTCGTGGACGACGTCTTCCTCTCATTTCTGCCGCTGTCGCACACCTTCGAGCGCACCGCCGGCTACTACCTGCCCCTGGCTACCGGAAGTTGCGTGGCCTATGCGCGTTCGGTAGCACTGCTGGCCGAGGACCTGAAAACGGTGCGGCCCACGGTGCTGGTGTCGGTGCCCCGCATCTATGAGCGCGTGTTTGCCAAACTGCAGGAGACCCTCGCTGGCTCGACGCTGAAGACCCGCCTGTTCGAAGCCACCCAGGCCGTGGGCTGGCGGCGTTTTTGCCGGTCGCAGGATTTGCCCCTGGCAACCGGTGAGGGCAGTGCCTGGTCCTGGCTGGACCCGCTGGCGTGGCCGCTGCTGGACCGCCTGGTGGCACAGACCTTGAGGGCGCAGTTTGGCGGGCGTGTGCGTGTGGCCGTTAGTGGCGGTGCGCCGCTGTCACATGCCGTGGCGCGCTGCTTCCTGGGGCTGGGCCTTCCCTTGCTGCAGGGCTACGGCATGACGGAAACTTCACCGGTGGTGGCGGCCAATGGTGTGGAAGACAACGACCCGGCCACCGTGGGCCGCGCGCTGCCCGGCGTTGAAGTGCGCCTGGGCGACAACCGCGAGCTGCAGGTGCGCGGTCCGTCGGTGATGAAGGGTTACTGGAAGCGGCCCGACGACACGGCGCGCGTGCTGTCGTCCGATGGCTGGCTGTCTACCGGTGACCAGGCAGACATGGAGGGCGGGCGTATCCGCATCATCGGCCGCATCAAGGAGATCATCGTGACGTCCACCGGCGAGAAAGTGCCGCCGGGCGATCTGGAGCTGGCCATTGCCGTCGATCCGCTGTTCGCCCAGGTTCTGGTGGTCGGCGAGAATCAGTCTTTCATCGCCTGCGTGGCCGTTGTGCACCCGGCTGAATGGCGCCGGCTGGCAGAGACGTTGAAGGTCGACCCCGATGACGCCGCCAGTTTGAAGCTGCCGGCGGTGCGGCGGGCTGCACTGGAGCGCATGGCGGTTCAGTGCAGCAACTTTCCGCGTTACGCCCAGCCGCGTGCCGTGCTGCTGACGATGGAGCCCTGGACGATGGAGAACGCCCTGATGACCCCGACGCTCAAGCTCAAGCGCAATAACCTGATGAAACGTTATGCGCGCGAGATCGAGGCGATGTACCGTCCCGAAACGCGGATCAGCGACCACCCTTGAGAAACAGGTCGCGGTCGGGGGCGAAGTTGGCGTGCAAAGGCAGCATGGCACCGCCCAGTGCGCGAGCGTCGGAGCCAATGCTGCCGGCCATTACCTGGGCGGGCCAGAGGCCTTCCCAGCTGTAGCGGCCCAGTGCAGCGCCCGTGGCGTCAATCAGGCGCTGCAGCAGGGGGCGGCAAAAGGAGCCGTCCATCACAACGGCGTCGATATCCAGCACGGCCGTTGCGCTGACCACGCTGTGGGCCAGTGCATTGGCGGCGCTGGCCACCCAGGCCTGGGTGTCGGACTCGAACGGCGGCTGCATGGCGCGTTCGTCGTAGGCTGCAGCCGGGTCAAGCCCGCGCGCCTTGAAACACTGCTCCAGTTCCCAGAGCGAGGCCTGGCTGATCAGCTGTGGCGGTGTGTCCGGCCCCTGGGCTACCTGCAATGGCAGCGATGCCACGGCACCGGCGTTGTTGTGGATGCCGGCGTGGAGTTGTGAGTTGATGACCAGGCCGCCGCCCACAAAGGTGTCGACAAACAGGTAGAGAAAACTCTTGAGGTCGCGCCCGCGGCCCGACACCAGTTCGGCCACGCAGGCCGCCGAGGTGTCTTTGGCAAAACTCACGGGCAGGTCGGTCATGGCCTGCACCTCGGCGCTGAGGTCGATGTGGTTCCAGCGGTCCGACTGCTGCGCCGATAGCCCCAGCATCCGGTGCCAGCCGCCGAGCTGGAAGGGCGCGGCCACCCCCACGCCTACCAGCCGCGGAGCCAGTGCACCGAGTTGTTCACGCAGGGCGAGCAGGTTCTGGCCGATCACGGGGAGCAGGGTGTCGGCATCGGGGAAGGCATAGGCGAGCGACAGGCGTTGGCGGACCTGCCCGGTGAAGTCGACCAGCAGCCAGTCGGTGCTGCGCCGGCCAATCTTGATGCCTACGGAAAAAGCACCGTCGGGGTTCAGCGCCAGTGGCACCGAGGGCTGGCCAATGCGCCCGCGCACGCGGTCGTGCCGGATCAGCAGGTCGTCTTCTTCGAGCCGCGTAGTGATCAGCCCGATGGTCTGTGCGGTGAGGCCGGTCAG
Organism: Polaromonas sp. A23; assembly: GCF_002001015.1. GTDB lineage: Bacteria > Pseudomonadota > Gammaproteobacteria > Burkholderiales > Burkholderiaceae_C > Polaromonas. The sequence continues at coordinate 64,447 of NZ_MUNO01000018.1, forward strand.
GCGGGCCAGTTCGGCCTTGGGCACGCTGCCATGCAGTCGGATGGCCTGCAGCACCACGCGTTCATTGAACTGGCGCATGCCCACGTGGTTGGAGCCACGCTGGCGCAGCCACACGGGCGTGGCTGCTTCGGATTCCGCAGGGGTAGCTGTTGCAGCGGCGGTGGCAGAAGATTCGGTCATGGACGCAGATTTTCGCCGATGACCCCTTTGCGCAGGATGAAGTTGCCAAAAGGCTGCAACTCACCCGTCACCACAATGGCATAGGCTTGGCGTACCCGCTCATAAAACGCATAGCGCTCAACGGCCTCGGCCTGCTGGCGTGGCAGCCAGTTCGGGGCCAGCAGCCCCAGGACTTCGCGCTGCAAATCTGAACGGTAGGGTGCCTCGGTACCGCTGACCTGCATGTAGGCCACCGGATGATCCACGTCTTCAGCCAGAGGCAGTAGCGAAGCCACGGCTCGCACAGTCCGCGCCATGCCGTGGCCAGGCAGGCGCAGCACGGGTTTGCCCGCGCCCAGACTCATGGCCGTGAAGTTGGCGTCGGCCAGCAACAGCGCATCGTCATGGCCCATCTCGGCCAGCAGCTTGAGCAAGTCGGGCGTTAGCAGGGGGTCGATGCCTTTAAGCATGGGCGAGCCTCGGAGCGACAAGCATGGAGGTCTTCTTCACACCAGCCGGGGCCGCGGAACCGGCTTTGCCGGGCCGCAGGCGCAGCGCCCCACCGGGGGGCAGCGTAGTACGCGAAGCGACAAGCGTGGGGGCTGCTTCAGGCAAGCGCGGACTCCGGCAGTTCTTCGGCCGTCTTGGCGCCCGTCATCACGGCCACGGTGTCGCTCATGCTGATGGTCTTGGGATTGACGACTGCTGCACGGCGGCCCAGGCGCTGGATGTGGATGCGGTCGGCGATTTCAAACACGTGCGGCATGTTGTGGCTGATCAGGATGACGGGCAGGCCCTTGTCGCGCACCCGGCGAATCAGCTCCAGCACCATGTTGCCTTCTTTCACGCCCAGTGCGGCCGTGGGCTCGTCCATGATGACCACGTGCTGCGCAAAGGCGGCGGCGCGCGCCACGGCCACACATTGGCGCTGGCCGCCAGAGAGTGTTTCCACGGCCTGCGTCATCGAACGAATCCCGACCTTGAGCTCCTGCATGCGGGCAATGGCCTGCTCCAGCATCTTCTTCTTGTCGAGCACACGCAGCCAGCGGCCCAGGGGGCTGGGCCTGAGGAGTTCGCGGCCCAGGAAGAGGTTCTCCGCAATGCTCATGGCAGGGGCCACGGCCAGGTCCTGGTAGACGGTTTCGATCCCGGCGCGGCGCGCATCGATGGGGGACTTAAAGCGCATCGGCTTGCCGTCGAGCAGCAGCTCACCTTCGTCGGGCACTGTGGCGCCCGACAGGGCCTTGATCAGCGAGGACTTTCCGGCACCGTTGTCACCGATCACGGCCAGGATTTCGCCGGCACGCAATTCGAAGTCGGTGCCGTCCAGTGCGGTGACCTGGCCGTAGCGCTTCACCAGTCCCTTGGCCTGCATGACCAGAGGCGCGAAAGTGGGGAGGGGTGTTGGGGTGTTCATCAGCGGGGCCCTTTCCGCGACATCTGGTCAGCCGCGACCGCCAGGATCACCAGAATGCCGGTAATCAGTGTCTGGTAGACGGAGGCAACCCCCATCAGGGTCAGGCCGTTGCGGAACACGCCGACAATCACCGCGCCCACGAGTGTGCCCAGAATGATGCCGCGCCCGCCAAACAGGCTGGTGCCGCCCAGCACCACGGCGGTGATGGCATCGAGGTTTTCGGTTTGCCCGGCATTCGGATCGCCGACGCCGGTGCGCGCCACCGACAGGAGCGCGGCAATGCCGTAAAAAAGACCGGCCAGCGCGTAGACGGCCACCAGCACGCGGTCGACCCGGATGCCGGTCAGCCGTGCGGCTTCGGCGTTGTTGCCCACGGCGTACAGATGTCGGCCCGGCGCGGTGTCCCGCAAGACAAACCACGCCAGCAGGTAGAGGCCAATCATGGCGACGGTTCCCAGGCTGACTTCTGTGCTGCCCAGATCGAAGGTGTTGCCCAGCGCGGTCAACTCCGTCGGGAGGTTGGAAACGATTTGTGCGTTGGAGTAAATCTGAGTGATCGCAAATGCGATGTTCAGTGTGCCCAGCGTCACGATGAAAGGAGGCAATTTGATGCGGGTGACCAGCAAGCCATTGAGGAGGCCGAAGCCGGTCGTGACTGCCAGGCCGCAGGCAATCGCCGCGTAGGGGTCGATGCCGTAATTCACGGCGAACTTCGTCATCACCATGCCGCCCAATGCCATCACCATGCCGCAGGACAAGTCGATGCCGGCCGTCAGGATGATCAGGGTCTGCCCAATGGCCAGTACGCCGACCACCATCACCTGCTGCAACACCAGGGACAAATTTTCACCGGTCAGGAAGCGGTCTGACTGGGTGGTAAAAAAGATGCAGGTGGCCAGCAGGGCCAGCCAGGGGCCGAGCGCCCCCCACGGAATGTGGCGCGAAGACAGGTTCATCGGTAAGGGCCCAGGAGGAAAAAAATGATTTTGTCATCCCGCACCGAATCCGGCCCGGGATGAGAGGCGGCAAGCAATGGCTCGCTTACTTCGCGCCCCAGCAAAGGTCCATGCCCGTCTTGATGTCCTTGCTGTCGACACCCGGTAGGGCTTTGGCCGAAATCAGGGTCACGCCGGTGTCGGTGTAGCCTGAAGCCTTTTTGCCGCCCTTGGCATAACTCACGCCCGCCGCGACGCCCAGCGCCGCCATGGTCAGGGGGTATTGCTGCGAGGTTGCGGTGATCACGCCGGCTTGCGTGTCCTTGATGCCCTGGCAGCCGCCGTCGACCGAGAGAATGGTCACGCCTTTTTCCTTGCCGGCTTTTTTCAGGGCGTTGAACGCGCCCGCTGCTGCGGGTTCGTTGATGGTGTAGACCACGTTGATGTCGGGATTTTTCTGCAGGCAGTTTTCCATGGCGGTCTGGCTCTTGGCCCGGTCACCAAAACCATCGGCCATGCAGACCACGGCCGGGTCTTTGGACAGCTCGTTGGATTTCGCGTCTGCCGCGGGCAGACCGAACCCCTTCATGAAGCCGTTGTGACGCTGCGCTCCCACGGGATGGCCAGGGAACAGATCGAGCGTGGCAATTTTGGCGGGTTTGCCGGCCATCGCCGCCTTTGCGTACTGGCCAATCAACACGCCGGCTTTGTAGTTGTCGGTGGCGAACAGGGCATCGGCGCCTTTGAATGGGCTGTCCAGCGCAATCACCTGCACGCCTTTGGCCTGAAGTTTTTTGACGGTCGGGCTGATGGCGTCGCCGCTGGCGGTGATCAGGATGGTCTTGGCGCCACCGGCAGCCATGTTTTCCAGCGCGGTGATCTGGGCCGCGGTATCGCCGTCGGATTTGCCGGAGGCGGTCAGCAGTTTGGCGCCGAGTTTTTTGGCTTCGGCTTCTGCGCCTTCCTTCATCTTGACGAAGAAGGGGTTGGTGTCGGTTTTGGTGATCAGGCCGATCACAGGTTCGCCTGCTGCCAAGGCCGAAGAGGTGGCCAGTGCGAGGCTGGACAGTGCAAAAAGGGAAAGAGTGGTCTTTTTCATGAGATGGTCTCCTTGTTGAATCGACATTCAGGCCCGGGTTCGCGGGAAAGTACCCATGAGTGATGGGCGTTGGTGAACTATAGTGGCGCTTGAGTTATTAAATCAAGTTGTTTTAGTTATGGATTACCCTGAGATCATGGAAAACCCTGAGCAAGTGCTGCAAGTTGCAACCGCTGGTGAAGCATTGATTGACCTGATTGTTCAACCGGACGGACGTTATGAGCCCTGTCCGGGCGGCGCTGTTTTCAACCTGACGCGTGCGCTGGCGCGACAGGGCGTCAACACCCTGTACCTCAACCCTTTGTCGCATGATCGCTTCGGCCGCCAGCTGGCTGCAGCGTTGACTGGCGATGGTGTGCGGCTGGCCTGTCCGCAGCCTGTGGCGCAAAGCACTTCACTGGCCGTGGTGGGCCTGGATGACGCAGGCCATCCCGACTATGTTTTTTACCGGCAGGATGTGGCGGACCGCGCTGTCACGGCGGACAGCCTGATCCAGTCGTGTCAACGCGTTCCCGCGCTGGAGATGGTGTACACCGGCGCTCTCGCTCTCGCGCCGGAGGACTCCGGTCGCTATTTGCCGTGGCTGCGCGCCCAGCATCAAGCCGGCAGCGTGGTGGTGGTTGATGCCAACCTGCGGCCGTCGGTCATGCCGGACTTGCAGGCCTACAGACGCAACGTGCACGCCGCGCTGCAGCATGCTGACGTGGTCAAGGTCAGTGATGAAGATCTCGAAAACCTGGAGATACCCGGCGCTGATGTATTCGCGAGGGCGCGGCATCTGCTGGACGCGAGCGGCGCCAGTTTGCTGGTTTTGACTCTCGGCCCGCATGGGGCTTGTCTGTTGACGCGTGATGGCCGGCAGTGGCGAGCCCGCGAATCCCGGCCCTTGGCGGTGGTGGATACCGTGGGCGCAGGCGACTGTTTTCTCGCCGGCTTCATGGCCGCTTTGCTCGCGCGAAAAAACGGCGTGACTGGCACGGTCGACCTGCTCGCACTGCCGGACGATGCAGGACGCAGCTTGCTGGCCCACGCCATGGCCAGCGCCAGCTTGTGCGTTATGCGGCGTGGCTGTGTGCCCCCGACCGGCGCGGAAGTGCAGGCCAGGATTGAACAGGCAAGCTGCGTGTTCGAGTGACTGAGTGACGGCTACGGCCGATGCCGTACTGAAAAATCAGGGCAAAGAAGTCGAAGATCGCAAGCAAGACGGGCTTAACGCCTCTGGTCCTGACGTTTACCGATTTCGTTACCGATCACGGCGCCGGCAGCCGCGCCACCCACCGTGCCCAGTGTGCCGCCGCCCAGCGCACTACCAGCTGCTCCGCCAATCACCGCGCCGGTTGCTGTGCCTATTTGGGCATTCGTCGGGGGAGTGCTACAGCCGGCCAGTGTGACCAGGGCCGCTGTGAGGGCGATCAATAGTTTGTTCATGGCGTTCACCTTTCGTGTTTGTGCAGTCACGGTGCCGCGAACGCATGTGCGCTCACGCGCGCACCGTTGTCTGTGCTTTCACTTTAGTTTGAGTGCTTTCCCAGGTTGTAGGAAAGAGGCCAGCCTGCCTGTCGGCTTGCCGCGAAAGGCGCTGACCTACAGCGGGCGGTTACGCGCCAGTGGCGGGTTCTTTGCAAAGTAACGGTTGATGCCGCGCATCAAGGTCTCGCTCCCCGTCGCTCGGGACACGACTGATTCACGCTTGTGCACTGCACATGGCTCGCCTAGCAGGTATGAACGACGAGTCCTGCACCAGCAAGGGAGGAGCCGCGTCGATGGCTGCGCTCTACGTGAAATGACCTCATGTGCTTGCTGCGCCGGCTAGCGCAGCTCCTTAATTAATATAGCTGACACTATACAAATGATTTCGACAATGATATAGTGACGGCTATATTGTTTAATGGCCACGTTGGCCAAGGAGAAAACACTATGAATGTGACCAGAAGCCACGAAGGCCAAACGGTGCAGGTCCTGGGTGACCGCGTGACCATCAAGCTGCCTTCAGACCAGTCGACTCACGGGCTGTCTATCGTGACCGTCCACGTGCCGCCAGGCAGCGGCACTCCTTGCGTCACACACGCGCAGGAGGAAGAGGTCTACTTCGTGCTTGAGGGCGAGCTGCTGATGCACACGCCCACGGAGCGCCATCATCTGCAAGCCGGGGACATGGTCCACTTGCCGCCGCTCACGCCGCACGGGTACCGCAATCCCGGCGAGCAGCCAGCGTGCTTTCTGGCATGGACCGTTGGTGGCCCGATGGACCGCTTCTTCGTGAAGATGGCCGAGTCGGTGCACGAACTGCCGCGCGACCTGGACCGTATGCAGGCTGTGATGGCCGAGCATGGGGTCGAGTGCGTGTCCTGAATTTCCGCGAGCCGGGTTCGGCTCGCCCCTTTTCTTTGGAGATCCCATGTCAACAACCCTACCTGTCCGTTTTTCCCTGTCCGAGCAGCGGGACTTTCCCGCCTACCCGGACGACCACCCCGTGCCAGCCGAGCCGGTCACCGTGCCGTGGCCGCTTAAACCACTGGGGTCCGCCGAGTGCGGTGCCGAACGCCTTCCTGACGGCCGGTTGAGCTACTGGATTCGCCACGAGATCGTCAGCGGCGTTACGCCTCGCATGCTCGCCTGGTGGTTCTCCCACCTTGAGGGCGACATCATGGTGGCTGGGCAACGCATCAACCGTTACCGCGCCTGGCATCCCTACGACCACGTGCACGCCAGCTATGCGAGGCGCCGCCCCGACGGAAGCGTCGGCCCCGGCGCTGCGATCCGGCTGCGGGAATACCTGGGCGCCAACCCCCGCTATAACGTCGACACCGTAACCGACATCGAGAAGCTGGACGAGGAGGGCTTTATCCACAACCCGCGTCTGTTCGGGGTGAGCGGCTTGGTGCGCATGGAGTACCGTTTCATCTCGGTACCCGCGGGCACGCTGTACGAGAATCGCCTGCTAGTCGGCGGCGTGAGCGGGTGGCGGCGCTGGGTCACGCCTCTTATGCAGCGTTTCGGGTTCGACCATGCGCACGGGCTGGCGTGGCTGCGCCATAACATCGAGGAGGTGGGATTGTTCGAACATTTCCTCCCGGGCTTGTACCGGCAGGAGACGGGCTTTGCCGAGTGAGTTCGCGGCCCTAAACTCGGCAGATGCACTCTCCACCCCCCGCAGGCCGGCGCGGCCCCGTCCCGACAAAGCACATCGACATCCTATGGGCAGCCGCGCGGCTGTTCGCCGCGCGCGGCGTGGCGCAGACCAGCACGCGCGAGATTGCAGCTGCCGCCAACACTACCGAGCGAACGCTCTTCAAGCATTTCGGCACCAAGGACGGCCTGGTCCAGGCGGTGATTCAGGAGGCGGTCTTGCCGCATCTGGCGCCGACCTCCCTTGAGGCACTGAGGCAGGTAATCGAGTCGCACGGAGATGACTTCGCGACCTGGCATATGGCGCTGCTGAAGTCCCGCGCGGACAGCCTCTCGCATGCTCCCGAACTCACCCGCCTGCTACTGGTGGAAATGCTGCGCGATGAGGATCTGCTTCGTCGGTTCGCGGACCAATGGCGTCCTGCAGTCTGGGAGCCCCTGCTGCAATTGTTCAAGCGCTTGCAGCAGGAGGGAAAGATGTCGGAAACCTTCCCGGCGGACTCCCTTGTGCGGATGTTTCTTTCGCTGAACCTTGGGTACCTCCTGTCCAGATTTCTCCTGGCCCCGGACCTGGAATGGAGCGATCGCAAGGAGCAGGAGGCCATCGCCAGATTTTTCTTCGAGGCGGCTGGCGATTTGCCAGGCCGCTGAGTCATGTGCATGGATCCAGGACGAAGGCGGGTTTTCATTGCGGCCGATCCGCAGGAACTGTCTCGCTACAGCGGACGGCTACGCGCCAGCGGCGGGTTTTTAGCAAAGTAGCGGTTGATGCCGCGCATCAACGCATCGGCGAGCTGCACCTGGTAAACCTCGCTGCGCAGTCTGGCCTCTTCGTCCGGATTGCTGATGAAGGCGGTTTCCACCAGGATGCTGGGTATATCCGGCGCCTTGAGGACGGCAAAGCCGGCCTGTTCGACACGCGGCTTGTGCAGCTTGCCGACATTGCCGATCTCACCGAGCATGGCCCCGCCGAGCTTGAGGCTGTCGTTGATTTGCGCTGTCGTACTCATGTCGAACAACGCTTTCTGCACTTGCGCATCCTTGACTTTGACATTCACGCCGCCCACCAGGTCTGCAGAGTTTTCCTTGTCTGCAATCCAGCGCGCCGCGCTGCTGGACGCGCCTTTTTCACTGAGCGCAAAGACGCTGGCACCTTGCGGTCGCGGCGTGAAAAATGCGTCGGCATGAATGCTGATGAACAGATCGGCCTGCACTCGCCGGGCTTTTTGCACGCGCACATGCAGCGGTACAAAAAAATCGGCATCGCGCGTGAGGAAGGCACGCATGTTCGGGATCTGGTTGATGCGCTCGCGCAGCCGCAGTGCAATCTGCAGGACCACGTCTTTTTCTCGCGTGCCGCCGGGTCCGATGGCGCCCGGGTCTTCGCCGCCGTGCCCCGGGTCCAGTGCCACGATGATGAGGCGATCGGTTTTGCTGCGCGGCGCGGCGCCCCCAGATTCCGAAGGCGCTTTGGGCGCGCGGGCCGGCGTACGTTCGTTGTCGGCGTCCGGCGTGGTAGGGCGCGTGTTGTCGGCAGGTTTGGCTGGCGCCGGCTTGTCGGTCTGTTTGGCAATCAGGTCGCCGATCGGGTCAGTGGCCGGCGCAGAAGCAGGCGCCTGGGGCTTTTCTTTCAGGCGCTCGCCAATCAGTGCTTCCAACGGATCTGCCACCTGGGTGGGGTAGAGATCGAACACCAGCCGATGCTGGTAGGCTGCCACCGGCTGCAGCGAAAACACCTGAGGCCGCATGTGCTGCTTGAGGTCAACCACCAGGCGGACCACGCCCGGTGAGTTTTGCCCGACGCGTATGCCGGAGATATTGGGATCGTCTGGTTTGACCTTGGCCACCAACTCGCGCAGAGCCGGTATCAGCTCGATGCCTTCGATGTCCACCGCCAGCCGCGGCGGTTCGGCCACAAAGTAGGTTTTGGTTTTCAGGCCTGTGTCTGACTCGATGGTGACGCGGCTGTAATCCTTGGCAGGCCAGACTCGCACCGCGAGAATGGTCGCGCCCCGCGCAATATGCTGGGTGCCCAGCAGTAGCACGAGGCTGCCCATCTGCAGCACATTGCGCCGGCTGACCGGCGAAGGCGTCAAGCTGCTCATGGCATCAGGGCCGCACCTGCGGCCGTGTGGGCGGTGAGCGTGACAGCGCGCGTTTCGTTGGCCAGCATCTCCAGATGGATGTCCAGGTCGGCCGGCGGCAGGTGGCTGCCGGCTTTTTCAGGCCACTCAACGAGCTTCAGTCCGGGGCTGGCGAAGATGTCGCGAAAACCTGCTTCTTCCCATTCGTCGGGATCGTTGAAGCGGAAAAAATCGAAATGCCAGATATTGAGGTCGCCGGCTGATGCCGCACCTTCGACCGTATAGGGCTCAACCACCGCGTAGGTCGGGCTTTTGACTCGCCCCTGCACGCCCAGGGCCTTGAGTACATACCGTACCAGGGTGGTCTTGCCGGCGCCCAGATCGCCATGCAGCTGGATCAAGGTCTGGCTGTCTGTCCTGGAAGTGTGCAGCTTGCCCGCCAGTGTTTCGGCGAAAGCCCGGGTCTGGACTTCGGTGTCCCAGGCGATACTTTTTACAATGTCCTGGTGATCTTCAATAGCCATCAATTTGTTTCTCGAATTCAGACATGGGCGCGTGAGCTTGGATTCTCGCAAATCGGCATTGCCGGCGTGGACCTGTCATCGGCTGAGGCGGGACTGTCTGCATGGCTGGCCGCAGGCTTTCATGGTGACATGAATTACATGGCCGCGCATGGCCTCAAGCGGGCTCGTCCTGCCGAGCTTGTGCCCGGCACCGTCAGCGTGATCACCGCGCGCATGGACTACCTGCCTGCCTCGACACCTGCTGAGCCGGGCGAGTGGCAAGCCAGGGAGCTTGCGCGGCTGCAACGTCCGGATGAAGCAATTGTGTCGGTTTATGCACGCGGGCGGGACTATCACAAGATCATGCGAGCGCGGCTGCAAAAACTCAGCGAACGGATTGAAGCGGAGGCCAGCGCTTTCGGGCACCGCGTGTTCACTGATTCGGCACCGGTGCTTGAGGCGGAGCTTGCCGCTCGCAGCGGTCAGGGCTGGCGCGGCAAACACACGCTGCTGCTCAATCGTGAAGCCGGCTCCATGTTTTTCCTCGGCGAAATTTACGTGGACATTGCCCTGCCGCCCAGTGATCCCGTTTCCGGCCATTGCGGCAGTTGCAGTGCCTGCATCGATATTTGCCCGACGCGGGCGATCATTGCGCCGCACAAGCTCGATGCACGCCGCTGCATTTCTTACCTGACCATTGAACATGCGGGCCCGATACCGCTGGAGCTGCGCCCGCTGATCGGAAACCGGATTTACGGTTGCGACGATTGCCAGTTGATTTGCCCCTGGAACAAGTTTGCGCAGCGCAGTGCCTTGCCCGACTTCGACGAGCGCCAGGGCCTGACCGGCCAGCAGCTGACGACACTGTTTGCCTGGACGGAAGAGGAGTTTTTGCGCCATACCGAGGGCAGTGCGATCAGGCGCATCGGCCATGAACGCTGGTTGCGCAATATCGCCGTTGCCATGGGTAACGCGCTGCATGCCGGCACGGGGGACGACGCCAACCTGCGCGCAGCTTTGCTGGCGCGGCGCGATCATGCCAGTGACGTTGTGCGGGAACATGTGGAATGGGCTCTTTCGTCAGGAGTTTAAGACAAAATTGGCCTCTTGCCCTTTAAACACGGGCAAAGGTAGCTACTAATTTGGTAGCATTTTGTATGCCCATGCGCCGGCTTGCCTGGTGTGTTCCGGCAGTTGCCGCTGGCCACTGGGCATAATTTTTCTCACAGAAGCTCGATTTCACTCAAAGTCAAAAAGCAGCTCTCGCGCGTGATCGCCACAAAGTCAGCCAGCCAGGGGCGGGCTGATGTTGCCTCGGTGCAAGCCACGTACAAGCGGCCGGTCAATCCCTTCTTGCCCACTGGCCGTGCGGTGACATAGCCCCGGTCCAGATAGCTTTGCACCGCCCACTTGGGCAGCGTGGCAATGCCGCGGCCGCTGGCGACCAATTGCAGCATGGCAATCGTCAGTTCGGTGGTGCGGCGTGCGGGCTTGACGCCCGCCGGCTCCAGCACCTGGCGCACGACGTCCAGCATGTCGTCGGGCACGGGGTAGGTGATCAGCGTTTCCCTGGCGAAATCTTTGGCCGTGAGGTGCGTCCTGGCCGTCAGTGCATGGTGGTTGGCCAGTAGCGCCATGATTTCGAAACGGAACAGCGGATGAAAGTCCACTGTTTCATCGGCGTCCGCTTCCGACACGATGGCGATATCGGCGCGGTCTTGCAGAACGAGCGCAATCGGGTCGGGGTGAAAGCCTGACACGATGTCCAGTTCCACCTCGGGCCAGCGCGTGCGAAAGGCGTCCATCGCCGGCATCAGCCAGTCAAAGCAGGTATGGCATTCCACTGCGATGCGCAATTGCCCCGAGCGACCGGTGGCCAGCCGCGCCACGTCGCGTTCGGCACCTTCCACCTGCGGCAGCACGGCATCGGCCAGGGCCAAGAGCCGCAGGCCGGTGGTGCTGAATTGCGGCGGCACCGATTTGCGTTCAAACAAGGCCGCGCCGTAGCGGTCCTCCAGCAGCTTGACCTGGTGCGACAGGGCCGACTGCGTGAGATTGAGCAATTGCGCAGCCCGCACCAGGCTGCCGGCATCGCGCAGCGCGACCAGCGTTCGCAGGTGGCGGATTTCAAGAACAGATTGATGCATTAATAATTTTCATGTTAATGGGCTAAATGTTTCGTTTGAATAATAAATCAATTCAACTGATCATGCTGTCTTGATCCACCAATCACTTCAGAAAGACTTGCATGAGCGCCAGGCCAACTCTCTCCCACACTCTGGGTTTTCCCCGCATGGGCGCACACCGCGAACTGAAATTCGCGCTTGAACAGCACTGGAAAGGCGACATCGATGCCGCAGCGCTGGAAGTTGCCGGCGCCGACCTGCGCGCGCGGCACTGGGCGGTCCAGCGCGAAGCCGGGCTGGACTTTGTCACGGTGGGCGACTTTGCCTTTTATGACCATGTCGCCAACCACATCCAGCTGCTTGGCTGCGAGCCTGCCCGGTTTGGTTTTCACGGCGATGAATCAGCTCTGTCGCGTTACTTTTCGATGGCGCGCGGAGTGCAGGTCGATGCTGCACACAGCCATGCTCCGGCATGTAAACACAGCCGCAGCTCCGAGGGCGAGCCCGCCCTGGAAATGACCAAGTGGTTCGACACCAACTACCACTACCTGGTACCCGAATTTTCCAGTGCAACCCGGTTCAAGCTGGCTGAAAACCGCTTGTTCGGGGAGATGGATGAGGCGCTGCAGGCCGGCCACCCGGTCAAAGCGGTATTGCTCGGGCCTTTGAGCTTCTTGTGGCTGGGCAAGGAAAAGGAGGCTGGTTTTGATCGTTTTTCCTTGCTGGAGCAACTGCTGCCGGTCTACGAACAAATCCTCGGTCGCCTGAAGGCCCAGGGGGTGCAGTGGGTGCAGATCGACGAGCCCATTCTCGGGCTGGACCTGTCCGGGCCATGGCGCCATGCTTTCGAGAAAGCTTATTGGCAGCTGTCCCGGCGCGCTCCGCCTATTTTGCTGGCCACCTACTTTTCGCCGTTGCAGGAGAACCTGCGCATGGCCTGCCAGCTGCCTGTTGCCGGGCTGCATGTGGATGCTGTCCGCGCGCCAGAAGAATTGCTGGGCGTTGCCGACTGGTTGCCCAGCTACAAGGTTTTGTCAGTTGGTATTGTTGACGGCCGCAACATCTGGCGTACCGACCTTGATGCCGCGCTTGGCAGACTCCGTCCGATCGCCGAGAAGCACCAGGGCGCGCTGTGGATTGCGCCGTCCTGTTCGCTGCTGCATGCGCCCTACAGTTTGCAAGCCGAGACGGCACAGAACCCCGAGATCAAATCCTGGCTGGCTTTTGCGGTGGAAAAACTCGGCGAGCTGAAAACACTCAAAGCCGTGCTCAATGATGGCGAGGCCTCCGTACAGGCCGAGCTGGAGGGCGCGCGTGTTGCCTGCGCGGCCCGTCGCACGAGCCCGCGTGTGCACCGCGCCGACGTGGCCTTGCGCCTGGCCCGCACAACCGCCGATGACGACCACCGCCTCTCCGGTTTCGCGCGGCGCCAGGCTGTGCAGGCCGCTTGCCTCGGGCTGCCGCTGATGCCGACCACCACCATAGGCTCTTTCCCCCAGACCGCAGAGATTCGTGCCGCCCGCGCGGCCTTCAAGCGCGGCCAGCTGGACGAAGCTGCGTACCGCGGAAAAATGCAGGCCGAAATTGCTCTGGCCGTGCGCAAGCAGACGGCCATCGGTCTGGACGTGCTGGTGCACGGCGAGGCCGAGCGCAATGACATGGTGGAGTATTTCGGTGAGCAGCTCGACGGCTTTGCCTTCACGGCCAATGGCTGGGTGCAGTCTTACGGTTCGCGCTGCGTGAAGCCGCCGGTGATTTACGGCGATGTGTCGCGCCCCGCGCCCATGACGGTAGAGTGGACGACCTACGCCCAGAGTCTGACCGAGCTGCCCATGAAGGGCATGCTTACCGGTCCGATCACCATCTTGCAGTGGTCGTTTGTGCGCGACGACCAGCCACGCAGCATCACAACACAACAGATTGCTTGGGCTATTCGCGACGAGGTGGTGGACCTGGAGCGCGCCGGGATTGGCATCATCCAGATCGACGAGCCCGCCATACGCGAAGGATTGCCGTTGCGCCGGGCGGACTGGAAGGCTTATCTCGCCTGGGCGACCCGCGCCTTTCGGATCAGCGCCAGCGGGGTGGCCGACCGCACGCAGATCCATACCCACATGTGTTATTCGGAATTCAACGACATCCTTCCCGAGATCGCCGCCATGGATGCGGATGTGATCACGATAGAGACCAGCCGCTCGGGCATGGAGTTGCTGCGCGGGTTTGGTGACTTCAAGTACCCCAATGAAATTGGCCCGGGTGTGTACGACATTCATTCGCCGCGCGTGCCGGCGGTCAGTGAAATGGTCACCCTGCTGAAAAAGGCCGCCAGCGTGATACCTGCGCGCAATCTCTGGATCAACCCGGACTGCGGCCTCAAAACCCGCGGCTGGCCCGAAACCGAGGCTGCACTGGTCAACATGGTGGAGGCGGCGCGGCGTGTGCGGCAGGAAATAGCGACAGCCTCAAGCGAGCGCCTGGCAACCGTGTGAGGTCGCGGCTTCGGTCGCAGTGTGCCGCGTCTTTATATAATCGCGCGGTGCCAAACACTTCTTCCTCTTGCCCGCTGTGGGCTCGCTTTGCCGCGTGGTTGGGGTTTTTGGCTGTCTTCTCCGCGCTGCTGGCGCCCGTGTCCATGCTGGCCGAAGAAGTGCGCACTGGCAAGCTTGGGGGGCTGTGCAGCGTGGCTTCCCAGGCAAGCTCTACCGGAGCGCTCGGCGGTTCAGGCACCGATGACACCTCCCTGACCAGTGGCCACTGCGACCTGTGCGGCTCGCTTGGGCTCGGTCTGCCGCCGTTGCCGCAAACCGAAGTGGTTTCTGCTGCCGTCACCGCGATGGCGGTGTTCCATGACGATGCCGTTCGCTCGGCGTCTTCGCCGGGGCTGCCTTTCAGCCGCGGCCCGCCTGTACTTTGAACTGAAGCGCCTCTCCCGGAGGTCTGACGTGTGATGGTCTTTCGGTCTTCACACCGTCCTTTTAATTTCCAGGGTGCAGTTTCACCACATTTTCGTCGCGCACCTTCGCGTGTGTTTTTCCTGGCTTGCGCATGAACAGGCGCACTTGCCAGATCCCTGGGCATAGCCACGATGCGTGAGCTTGTAGCCCCAGGATGGCCCCTACCGTTTTAGAAAGTTTCACCGTGCATTTTTCATTTGCTACCAAATTAATAGCTTCCTTCGCATTGTTGGCGGGGGCTGCACCCGCTTTTTCTCATATTGTTCTGGAAAACAAGAGCGCACCCGCCGGCAGCAGCTACAAGGCCGTGTTCCTCGTTGGCCACGGCTGCCAGGGCTCGGCCACCACCGGCGTGTCGGTGCAGATCCCGACCGGTTTCCTGGGCGCCAAGCCTTATCCGAAAGCCGGCTGGACCGTGTCAGCCCAGCTTGGCAAGCTTGCCAAGCCCTATGAGAGCCATGGCAAACAGATAAGCGAAGACGTGACGGTGGTCAGCTGGAAAGCGGCAACGCCGGGAGCTGGGCTGCCGGACGCGTTTTTTGACGAATTCGTGCTGCGCGGAAAATTGCCTGTAAGCCCAGGCCCGCTCTGGTTCAAGGTGCTGCAGACCTGTGAAAACGGCAGCAACGACTGGAGCGAGATTCCTGCCTCGGGCATCTCTACCCAGGGCCTGAAGTTACCCGCTGCCCTGCTGGAAATCAAGCCCGCTGAAACCGCTCACCACCATCATTGAGCCCTTGCATCCGATTCGACAGCTCTCATTTATTTTCTAACTTCAGAAAGAAGCGCATGAAACTCAAAACCATTGCAACCGTGCTGGCTCTGACCGCCGGATTCGCCCAAGCCCAGTCCGTCGACGTGAAAAATGCCTGGGTGCGCAGCGCGGTGCCCGGCCAGTCGGGCACGGGCGCCTTCATGGCCCTGACGTCCAAAGACGGCACGAAGCTGGTGGGGGCGTCGTCCCCCGTGGCCGGTGTGGCGGAAGTCCATGAGATGAAGATGGAAGGCGACATCATGCGGATGCGTGCCGTGCCCGTGCTGGATTTACCGGCCGGCCAGACCGTGCAACTCAAGCCCGGCGGCTACCACGTGATGCTGATGGGGCTGAAGCAGGCGCTGCCCAACGGCAGCACCGTGCCGCTGACACTGACCTTCAAGGATGCGAAAGGCCAGGAGAGCAAGGTGGAGCTGAAGCTGCCGGTGGCCGCTTCGGCGCCGGGCGCTGCTGCCGCGCCGGCATCAGGCAAGGCCGATGCCATGCACCACAAGCACTGATTATTTAGCTTTGCCGCCCAGCCGCCGGTAAACGGTGGCGCGGCTGATGCCAAGTGCTCGCGCCGCCTTCATGACGTTGCCTTTGGCTTCGTTGACGGCCTTGCGTATCAGCGCCGTTTCGACGTCCTTGAGCGGCAGGGCCGGCGCTGCCCGGCCATTGAGCCGGCCCGACGCGCCGGCGCGCCCGCGCAGCAGCGGCAGCGCGTGCAGGCGCAGGCCGGACCACAGGGGCACGTCCATGGCTTGGGCGTAACCCAAGGTGTCGCTTTTGGCGGCGTCAAACAGCATCTCGTAAGGCATGGCAAACAGCTCGCTGCAGTGCACCGCTGCCGGGCTGCCGACCTGCAACGCCGGTACCATTTGCCGCGCGGCCGGGTTGGCGCCGCTGACCCAGCCGTCCGGGTCCACGCAGACCAGGCCGTCCGAGTCTTCGCCCAGGCATTGGCTGGACCAGTTCAGACGGATCAGCAACTCGTGCGGCCGGCTTTGCATCAGCGCGTTTTCAATGCTGCGTGCCGACTGCACGACCAGGTGTTTGAGTTCGGGGCGCTCCACCGTGTCCACGCCGGTCAGGTCCAGCATGCCGGCGCAACGGCCATCGGGGTCGAACAGCGGTGCACCGGCGCAGCTGTAGGCAGAGTTGGATGTAAAAAAATGTTCGCCGCGGTGCAGCCAGACCGGCTGCAACTCGCTCAGCGCGGCACCAATCGCGGTGGTCCCCACACGTTGTTCGGACAGGTCCACCCCGATGCGCGTGATCAGGTCGGCCCGGCGGTCGCGCCGGTCGATGGCGCCGTTCACGTCGACCACCACGCCCTGTGCATTGGTCAGGATGGCGAAGTAGCGTGTGCTGGCGATGGCGGCGCCTAGCTTTTCCAGCACCGGACGCGCGGCCTGCACCAGCATGTGGTTGGCTTCCTCGGTGCGGCGCAGGGCCTGCGCGGGCAACACATCGAAGCTGATGGGTTGTTCGGGAGTCTGACCGTTGGCCAGGCAGCGCTGCCAGGAGCGTTCTATCCACGGTTCAGCCAGCACGCCGGAGAGGTTTTTGCCTTCCTGCAGCACCGCCCGGCGCGCATGCGCAATCTGCTGCAGGCGTTGCTCGGAGGAGGGCGGGAGGACGGACAGCATGGGTGTGGAAATGCGGAAGAGGCAGCCTACCAGACCTGCCGCAGACACGTCGGCTTACGTGTTTGGCGGGGAGTGTTCCATTTTGAGAATTTCAACGGGCTTTGGCAAGGTCCTAGGGTTTTACCTAGGGTTCCCCAGGGGGGCCAATTCAACAATGACTGGTTAATCCGCCAAGCTCATCCGTAGCCAAACAACAGCCATCAGGAGACAAGCCCATGCAAGTTCAGCTCAAAGTCAACGGCAAGGCAAAAAGTGTCGAGACGCCCCCCAACACATTGCTGGTGCAGGTGCTGCGCGAGCAGCTCCATCTGACCGGCACCCACGTGGGCTGTGACACCGCCCAGTGCGGCGCCTGCACGGTCATCATGAACGGGCGTGCCGTCAAGTCCTGCAACATCCTGGCCGCCCAAGCTGAAGGTGCTGACATCACCACCATCGAAGGTTTGGCGGCCGCCGACGGCACCATGCACCCGATGCAGGCGGCCTTCAAGGAATGCCATGGCCTGCAATGCGGTTTCTGCACCACCGGCATGGTGATGAGTGCGGTGGACCTGTGCAAGCACCACCCGAAAGCCAGCGAAGGCGAAATCCGCGAGCTGCTCGAAGGCAACATCTGCCGCTGCACCGGTTACCAGAACATCGTCAAGGCGGTGCAGCAGGGTGCTGCCGCCATGGCGACCTGAACCAGCCAGCGTCTCAGGTCCTCACCGTTTCCTCAGGCATCGCCGCTTCGCGCGCCGCCAGGCTTCTCCCTTTCATTTTCAGGAGTACACACATGGGTGCATCCGATTTCGTCAACTTGCCAAACATTGGCACCTCCGTCCGCCGCAAGGAGGACTACCGCTTTCTCACGGGGGGTGGGCAGTACACCGATGACATCACGCTGGCCAGTCAGAGTTATGCGGTGTTTGTGCGTTCGCCGCATGCCCACGCGAAGATCAACGGCATCAACACCTCAGCCGCCAAAGCCGCGCCGGGCGTGCTCGATGTGTTCACCGGCGAGGATGTGGCGGCCGACAAGATCAACGGCCTGCCTTGCGGCTGGCTGATCACCAGCACCGACGGCACCCCGATGAAAGAGCCGCCGCACCCCATCCTGGCGCAGGGCAAGGTGCGTTATGTCGGCGACCATGTCGCCATGGTGGTGGCCGAGACGCTGGAGCAGGCGAAAAATGCCGCCGAGCTGGTCGAGGTCGATTACGACGTGCTGAGCGCCGTGGTCCGCGTCACCGATGCGGCCAAGGCCGCCGCCCTGCACGATGCGGCGCCGGACAACCATTGCTACAAATGGGCGATTGGCGACAAGGCCCAGGTCGATGCGGTGTTTGCCAAGGCGGCGCATGTGACCAGGCTGGACCTGACCAACAACCGGCTGGTGCCGAATGCGATGGAGCCGCGCGCCGTCATCGGTTCCTACAACCGCGCGTCGGACGAATACACGCTGTATGTGTCGAACCAGAATCCGCACGTGGAACGCTTGCTGCTGACGGCATTTGTGATGGGCTTGCCCGAACACAAGGTGCGTGTGATTGCGCCGGATGTCGGTGGCGGTTTTGGCTCCAAGATCTACCTGTATGCCGAAGACGTGTGCCTGACCTGGGCCTCAAAAAAGCTCAACCGCAACATCAAGTGGACGGCCGACCGCAGCGAGGCCTTTGTCAGCGATGCCCATGGCCGCGACCATTCCAGCCACGCCGAGATGGCGCTGGACAAGGATGGCAAGTTCCTCGCGCTGCGGGTACATACCGACGCCAACATGGGCGCCTACCTCTCCACCTTTGCACCGGCGGTGCCGACGATTCTGTACGCGACCCTGCTGGCGGGTCAGTACACCACGCCGCAGATTTATGTCGAGGTCGATGCATGGTTCACCAACACCGCGCCGGTTGATGCCTACCGCGGAGCCGGGCGGCCCGAGGCCACCTATCTGCTGGAGCGGCTGGTCACGCGCTGCGGCTGGGAGCTGGGCCTTGCGCAGGACGAGATCCGCCGGCGCAACCTGGTGAAAGATTTCCCCTACCAGACACCGGTGGCACTGCAGTACGACGTGGGTGACTTCCACGCGCTGCTCAAGCGCGGCAACGAGCTGGCCGACGTGGCCGGTTTTGAAAAGCGCAAAACCGCCTCGACCGCCAAAGGCCTGCTGCGCGGCATGGGTTACTCCTGCTACATCGAGGCCTGCGGCCTGGCGCCCAGCAACATTGCCGGTGCGCTCGGTGCGCGCGCCGGCCTGTTCGAGTGCGGTGAAGTGCGCGTGCACCCGACCGGCAGCGTGACGGTGTTTACCGGCTCGCACAGCCACGGCCAGGGGCACGAAACCACGTTTGCGCAGGTGGTGGCCGCGCGCCTGGGCATCTCGGTGGACCAGGTGGACGTGGTGCACGGCGACACCGGGCGTGTGCCTTTCGGCATGGGCACCTACGGCTCGCGTTCGCTGGCCGTCGGCGGCACGGCCATCATGAAGGCGCTCGACAAGATAGAGACCAAGGCGAAAAAGATTGCCGCGCACCTGATGGAAGCCAGCGATGCCGACGTCGAGTTTGCCAACGGCGAGTTCACCATCAAGGGCACCGACAAGAAGGTGACTTTCGGCCAGGTCGCGCTGACGGCCTATGTGCCGCACAACTACCCGCTCGACAAGCTCGAGCCCGGCCTGAACGAAACGGCGTTTTACGACCCCACCAACTTCACCTTCCCCGCAGGCACCTACATCTGCGAGGTCGAAGTCGATCCGGCGACGGGTGTGGTTCGGGTGGACCGGTTCACCGCCGTGGATGATTTCGGCAACATCATCAACCCGATGATTGTTGAAGGCCAGGTGCATGGTGGTCTGGTGCAGGGCATCGGCCAGGCCCTGCTGGAAAACTGCGTGTACGACCCGGAATCCGGCCAGTTGCTGACCGGCTCGCTGATGGACTACGCGCTGCCGCGCGCCGACGATATGCCCACCTTCAAGCTGGACACTTTGTGCACGCCTTGCAGCCACAACCCGCTGGGCGCCAAGGGCTGCGGCGAGGCGGGCGCCATCGGCTCGCCGCCGGCCGTGATCAACGCCGTGCTCGACGCCCTCAAACCGCTGGGTGTGACCGACTTCGACATGCCGGCCTCACCCAGCCGCGTCTGGGAAGCCATCCAGTCCGCCAAAAAGCAATAAACCAGACATTCAAGGAGAAACCACCATGTATGCATTCACCCTGGAACGGCCCACCTCCCTGGCCGCTGCCGTGAAGCTTGCCGCCGCTGGCGCCAAACCGCTGGCCGGCGGCCAGACCCTGCTGGCGTCGATGAAGCTGCGCCTGTCCAGCCCGGACCAGCTGGCCGACCTCAGCGGCATCAAGGAGCTGACCGGCATCAAGCGCGATGGCAATGCCTTTGTCATCGGCGCCATGACGCGCCACATCGACGTGTCCAACAGTGCCGAACTGAAGGCGGCCTTGCCAGCGCTCGCCGAACTGGCCGCCCACATCGGCGACCGGCAGGTGCGCGCCATGGGGACCCTAGGCGGTTCAGTGGCGAACAACGACCCCTCGGCCTGCTATCCGGCGGCGGTGCTGGCGTTGGGCGCGACCATTTTCACCACCTCACGCAAGATAGCGGCCGACGATTTCTTCCTGGGCATGTTCTCCACGGCGCTGGAAGAAGGCGAGCTGATCACCGCCATCAGCTTTCCGATTCCGAAGCGCGCGGCCTACATGAAGTTCAAGCAGCCGGCCTCGCGCTTTGCGCTGGTGGGCGTGTTTGTGGCCCAGTTTGATGCCGGCGTGCGCGTAGCCGTCACAGGCGCATCCAGCGGCGTGTTCTGCCACAAGGGGCTGGAAGTGGCGTTGAGCAAAAGCTTCACGCCCGAGGCTGCTGCATCAGTGAAGATTGATGCGACAGACCTCAACAGCGACATTCACGCAACGGCGGCTTACCGTGCGAACCTGATCAGCGTGCAGGCGCAGCGCGGTGTGGCAAAGGCGTTGGGTTGAGCAGAGGGCGGCCGAACGCCTGCCTGACACCGGGAATGCCGCTATCTTGTGATGTTTTGTGCCTCCAGCCCTTTAAATACGGGCGCAAGCAGCTCCTGAATTGATAGCGTTTGAAGCGCAGGCTAAACTGATCCGATGACACCTTTTCCCACGATTGATGCCCTGACGCAGGCGCTGCAGGGCGCCGGCTACTTTGCCGACCGCCGGCTGGCCACGGCCGTGTTTCTGGCGCTCAAGCTGCAGCGGCCCTTGCTGCTGGAGGGCGAACCCGGTGTCGGCAAGACCGAACTGGCGAAAGCGCTGGCGCTGGCATTACAACGGCAACTGATACGCCTGCAGTGTTACGACGGCCTGGAGCAGCGCGAAGCTTTGTACGAGTGGAATTACGCCGCCCAGTTGCTGCACATGCGCGCCGTCGAAGGCCAAAGCGAAGGTCAGGAAAATGTCGACGTCGAGCGCGAGGTTTACCAACACCGTTACCTGATACGCCGGCCGTTGCTGCAGGCACTGCAAACGCCCGCGCCCGGTGCCGTGCTGCTGATCGACGAGGTGGACAGAGCAGATGAGCCTTTTGAAGCCTTTCTGCTGGAGTACCTCGGCGAGTACCAGGTCAGCATTCCGGAAATCGGCACGGTGCGCGCCGAGGTGACGCCGGTGACCATTCTCACCAGCAACCGCACGCGCGAACTCCACGATGCCGTCAAGCGCCGCTGCCTCTACCACTGGCTCGACTACCCCGACCGTGAGCGCGAGCTGGCGATCGTGCGTGCCCAGGTGCCGGAAGCGGGCGAGCAGCTGTCGGCCCAGGTGGCGAGCTTTGTGGATCGGTTGCGCCGTTCACCGTTTGGCAACGCCTTCCAGCGCGCGCCGGGCATTGCCGAAAGTGTGGAGTGGGCGAAAGCGCTGGTGGCGCTCGACACCCTGGTGGTCGACCCCGAGGTGGTGGCCGATACCGCAGGCATTCTGTTCAAGCAGCGGGAAGACGTGGCGGCACTCACGCACGAGCTGGCTGTGGAGCTGCTCAAGCCTGAAGAGGCGGGTGCATGAGATGGAAGGCGTCAATGCAGCGCCATTTCCCGCAGAGCTTCGAACAGTATCTGCTCTGACAAACACTGGGGCTCTCTCTTTACCAGCAGGGGCCGCGGATCTGGCTTTGCCAGTCCGCAGGCGCAGGCCTTGCAGGCCGCCAGGATGCGAGACGCATCCCATCTGCGTGCCGTCCAAGCCTGCACCTGCAGGCTCGGAGCCGCGGCACGCAGCTCCCTCGGGGGGCAGAGAGCTACGCGCAGCGAGCGAACGTGGGGGCCTATGCTCTTAGGTGATTCAAGAAGCGGCAAACTCGCCGACAACATTGCCGGCTTCGGACGTGCCCTGCGCCGCGCTGGCGTGAAGGTGGACAGCCAGCGCATTGCTCTCGCCAAGGAAGCTGCACTCGCCGTCGGCATCAGTGAAAAGGAAGACCTTAGCGCCGCCTTCGAAGCCGTGATGGTCAGCCGCGAGCAGGACCGCATGGTGTTTCGGGAACTGTTCGACGTTTATTTTCAGGATCCGAAAGTGGCCAACAAGTTGCTGGCGCAATTGCTGCCCAGCGCCGAGGGCCGGGCCGAACCGAGCAAGCGCCGGCCGCGCGTGCGTGAGGCGCTGGCGCCGCAAAAGGCTTTTGGCCAGCAGGCCAAACCCAGTACCGAAGACCAGAAGGTCGAGTTCGATGCAGCCATGACGGCCAGCGACATTGCCCGCCTGCAGCACGCCGATTTCAATGCGCTCTCGGCCACCGAATACCGGCTGGTCGAAAGGTTGGCGCGCGACATCAAGCTGCCCCTGCCGGTGTTTGCCTCGCGGCGCAGCCGGCCCGCAGCCTCGGGCGCACGCATGCACTGGCCCGGTGTGATGCACCAGGCGGCGCGCACCGGCGGTGAACTCATGCACCTGCCACGGCTGCAGCGGCGCGAGCAGGCCCTGCCTTTGTTGGTGTTGGTCGATGTGTCGGGTTCGATGGAGCGTTATGCCCGCTTGCTGCTGGCCTTTCTGCATGCGGCCACGCGACGCCACCCGCACCGCGACGTGTTTGCCTTCGGCATGCATTTGACTGACCTGACGCCCGCCTTCCGCCAAGCCGACACCGACGAGATGCTGGCCCATGCCAGCCTGGCGATCGAAGATTTCGCCGGCGGCACGCAACTGGGAGCGTCACTGGCCAGCCTGCGTGAGCATCATGCGCGCCGCCTGGTCGGGCGGCGCACCATCGTGCTGGTTATCACGGACGGGCTGGATACCGGCGAGCCGGCCGATCTGGCGCGCGAGCTGGCCTGGCTGCGCCGGCGCAGCCGCCGCCTGCTGTGGCTCAATCCCCTGCTGCGGTTTGACGGCTATGCGCCGCTGGCGCGCGGCGCGGCGGTGCTGCATGCACATGCGCACGGCATGCTGGCTGTTCACAATTTAAGCAAGCTTGAGGAACTGGCGGCCAGCCTGGCCGCTCTGATGAAGAAGTAACGCTGCATTCGGGCGAGACGGATTCAAGGAAAACTCGAAAACCAAAAAAAGGGAAAACACATGGACATGCAAGGAAGCCGCCAACTGGCTGTGACGCAACAACAGGCCTGGGACGCGCTGAACGACCCCGCCGTGCTCAAGGCCTGCATTCCCGGCTGCGACAAGGTGGAGGCCACCGGCGAGAACCAGTACGCCGTCGCCATGGCCTTGAAGATCGGCCCGGTTTCGGCAAAATTTACCGGCAAGATTTCGCTGACCGAGATGAATCCACCGGCAAGCTACAAGCTGTCGTTTGACGGGCAGGGCGGTGTGGCCGGTTTTGGCAAGGGCAGTGCCGAAGTGACGCTGACGCCCAACGAGGGCGGCTGTGAACTGTCGTACCTTGTGCATGCCTCCGTCGGCGGCAAGATAGCCCAGCTGGGGCAGCGCTTGATCGACGGTGCAGCCAAGTCCATGGCCGAAGATTTTTTCAAGCGCTTCGACGAGGAAATGCAGCGCCAGCATCCGGAGAGTTATGCGGCCAAAATGGTCATGGGTAATGTGGAAAGCGGCACGCCCGTCAAGGACGGGAAAACGGCCATTCCGGTGTGGGTCTGGGTTGTGGGTGCTGCAGTGCTGGCACTGGCAGTCTGGCTGGGCAGTTGACGGCTGGCTGCACCCCCCCCAAAAAAAAGGAGCGCAAATGGAAAACCTAGATGTCATGGTGTTGCGTACCCTGCATGACTGGCGTGCGGCGGGTAAACGCGCCTTGCTGGCCACGGTGGTACGCACCTGGGGCTCGTCGCCGCGACCGGTTGGCTCGATCATGGCGCTTAACGAGGACGGGATGGTGGTGGGTTCAGTCTCTGGCGGTTGCATTGAAGACGATTTGATCTACCAGCATACGCAGGCTTACGCCTCGGCTGCTTCCGGCGTCAGCAGCAAGGCCATCCCCTCCGGCCCGCCGGGCTTTGTCAAGTACGGCATCACCGCCGACGAAGCCCACCGCTTCGGCCTGCCCTGCGGCGGCACGCTGGAGCTGCTGCTGGAATACGATCCCGACGCCACGGCGCTGGCGCAACTGGTCAGCGCACTGGAAGCCGGGCAACTGATGCAGCGCACGGTGCGGCTCGCTGATGGTGCGGTCACCCTCACCGAGGCCAGGGCCCCGGCCGAACTCAGCGTTTCGTCGCTTGAACTGGTCAATACCTTTGGCCCCGAATACCGCATGCTGCTCATAGGTGCCGGCCAGCTGACCGAGTATCTGGCCACCATGGCGCTGTTCAGCGGTTTTGCCGTCACCGTGTGCGACCCGCGCGAAGAGTACCGCAGTGCCTGGTCCGTACCTGGCGCCAAGGTGCTCAGCGACATGCCCGACGACGTGGTCATTGCCTTCAAGCCGGACAGGCGCAGCTGCGTGATCGCGCTCACGCACGACCCGAAACTCGACGACCTGGCCCTGCTCGAAGCCCTCAACACCGACGCGTTCTACGTCGGCGCCATCGGTTCACGGCGCAACAACGACGCACGGCACCAGCGCATGGCTGAGCATTTTGACCTGGAAGAATCCGCCCTGGCCCGCCTGCGCGGCCCCATCGGCATCTACATCGGCAGCAAGACCCCGCCTGAAATTGCCGTCAGCGTCATGGCCGAGGTGCTGGCCGTGAAAAACGGCGTGGTGTTGCCGCGCGACATGGAAGTGGCACAGGCCAAGAATGAACGCGCGGTGTTGGCCAACGATCCCGGTGAACTGGTGTGCGGGGTGGCGCGGGTATCGCCCTGAGTCCGTTGTGCTTGAGTTTCGTAAGGAAATCGGGCTGTAGCCATTGTGTATATTGTGCAAGTAGCTATAAAAAATATAGCAGATACGATGTGACGCCGAGGCTGCGCGTCAGCCAGTTTATATTTGGCACAATCCGCATCATCCATCCCGCTTGGGGGGCATTATGTTTCCATGGTTCTGGTTTTGGGCGCCACAGGTTCACTTCCCCTGGAGTGGCAGCGTGGCTCAGCAGATCGAGCCCAATCTGGGCTGGTTTTTTGGGGCAATTCGTCCAGATGCAGGTGACGGTTCGGTGGAGCGTGAAGCCTTTGACGTCGCCTCCTACGGCAAGCAAATCGGCCTTCTTACCGAGGCCCTGCTCGGTCTTTCGGGCCGGAGCAGCATTACCGCTGAACAAGCCAAGGTAGCACTCGACCGCCTTGAAGGCATCCGAAAGCAGATCGAGGAGCTCAAGAAGAGGAAAGGTGCGGCTACGGTTGAGCAACTTTCAGAGCAACTGGAAGGGCTTCGCCTCAGTCAGCCCGCCGCGTTCGAGCTGCTGTCGAACAGGTTTTGGCCCAGAGACTGAGCACCAGGTGCTTACCCCCTTCCATCGGGCAGACCCGTTGTTGCAGGCTTCGCTGGCCTCCACGGTTCGCTCCCGTCGAACCCCGGATTCCATTCACTACACCGCCATGCAGGTAGCCATCCCCACCTTCGAAGGCTTCAACGAGCATGCCAAACAGCTAGACGTGAAAGCCACATCTCTGCATGAAAATTGAAGCTGATGACCTGACCCGGCCCGAAGTCATTGCGCTGCTCAACGAGCACCTGTCGAACATGTACGAGCTGTCACCGCCAGAAAGTGTTCATGCGCTTGACGTGGCGAAGCTTCGAAGCCCGGACATCACCTTCTGGACGGTTTGGGACGACGGTGTTCTTCTTGGTTGCTGCGCGCTGAAAGAGCTCTCGCCGTCCCACGGTGAGGTCAAGTCGATGAGGACCCCGCTGGCTTTGCGCCGCCTGGGCGCCGGCCGCGCAGTCCTCGCGCACATCATCAGCGTTGCAGGAGGTCGGGGCTACCAGCGCCTGAGCCTGGAAACCGAGGCTGTAGACGCCTTTGTACCCGCCCAGGAGCTTTACGCGAGTTTTGGTTTTTCCCTGTGCGGCCCCTTCGGAAGCTACAGGGAAGACCCACACAGCGTGTTCATGTCGCGAGAGTTATGACTCCCCTGGGGCCGGCACGCTGCCCGCCGGCGAGCTGAAAAAAGCTTTTAGTCCAGATGCGTCCAATGGAAAATCACGCCAAGCGTGTTTTTCGCCTTTTACAAGATCAAATTGGCTTGCAGCCCATATGTGGCGGGCGCAAGCAGCTATCAAAAGCAGAGCGAATTTACTTGTTTGCTTTCGCCAGCAGCGCCTGGATTTCCTGCCGGCGGCCGCTGTCGGCCAGTTCACGGCCCGGGCGCGGCGGGGCCTTCAGTGCGGCTTCCAGGTGGGTGCGGGCTTCGGCATGGCGGTCGCGGCCGAGCAGGTACTCGCCGTAGAAGAAGTTCGGGTCGATGCCGGTCGGGTTGATGGCCAGTGACTTCTTGAAATATTCTTCGGCCTTGTCCTTGTTGCCAAAACCGACCGGCCAGCCCGGTACTTGGGCGTACAGCGTGGCCAGGCTGGTGTAGGCGGAACCGGCGAGCGCCTTGTCATTGATCTTCAGCGCTTCCTCGAAGCGCAGCTTGGCCTCTTTGGCCAGCGACAGCGCGCCCAGGCCGCCCTTGGCACCGGCTTCGCTGGATACCACGATGCCTTCCCAAGTCAGCGCCTCGGCGCTGGCGGGGTTGGCTTCAACAATTTTGTGCGCCTGCTGCGCCAGGGCGTGGTACAGATCGGCTTGCTGTTTTTCCGGCTTGCTGTATTTGATCTCGGCCCACTGGTCCTGGATGGGGCGTATCAGTTCCTCCGATGTGGCCGCGGCGGCAAGCCCGGCGAAGGCAAACACAAGAGGCAGGAGGAGGGTGCGGATGACGGGGTGCATGGAAAGTCCTTTCATGGCTGTTCAGAAGAGGGGGCGTGTTGCTTGACGATGGCCAGTTGGCCGGCCAGGCCGCGGTCTATCAGTGAGGGGGCGAAGCCGTTGAGCCAGGCAAACAGGCGTTCCGGAAAACCGAAATGGTGTTCACCCTTGCCGTGGCGCAGGGCCGCGACAATCTGCCGCGCGACGGCCTGGCTGCTGTCGCTGTTGTTCTTCAGCGCGCGGTTGAGCTGGTTGACGGCTTCGGTGTTGAGCGGCGTGGCGATGACGCGCGGTGCGATATGGATGACCGCCACCGGGGTGTCGGCGAGTTCGCGGCGCAGCGCCTGCGAAAAACCGCGCAGGCCCGCCTTGGCCGCCGAGTAGGCGGAAAAGCCGGGAAAGGGCAGGCTGCCGAACATGGACCCGACGTTGACGATGGCAGCGGTCGGTTGTGTCTTCAGCCACGGCAGCAGGGTATGTGTCAGGCGCAGCGGCGCCTCGAGGTTGGTGGCCAGCACCTGTTCGACGGTGTGCCAGGCCTGCTGGTCGAACAAGCCAAAAGCGCCGATGCCGGCATTGTTGATCAGCACATTGACACCGAAGGCGCGGGCGGCGGCGTTCGCTGCGGCGATGCCTTGCGCCGTGGTCAGGTCGGCGATCACACTGTCGGCCTGCGCGCCCAGCTCGGCTTTGATGGCGGCCAGCCGCAGCGTGTCGCGGCCGGCCAGCAGGACGGCGGCGCCGGCACTGGCCAGCTCGCGCGCGAGGTCCCGGCCCAGGCCGCCACTGGCGCCGGTCAGCAGAATGCGCGCCTGGTTCAGTTGCATGAGACGGCCTCGGGCTGCGACAGGGCGCGGAAGATGTCACCGTACAGGTGGTAGAAAACGCGGGCATAACGCACGACGTCCTGCCGGTCTTCCGGCGCCATTTGTTCCAGCAGTTCAGCCAGGTACTTGGTGTGCTCCTGGTCCAGCGTGCCGTGCGAACGCAGATAGGAAAAGGCGGCATCCGGCAGTTTCAGCCCCTGCTGGATGCGGTCCGCGGCCATCAGGGCCAGCGCGACGCTGGTGCCTTCGAGCACATACACCATGCCGAAAAAGCCCGCGGGGTTGCCCCGGTTCACCAGGTCGTAGGCGTAGGCCACCATCAGTTCGGCCGGCAGCTCGGGCCGGCTGTCGCGCACGGCATCGGCGTCGCCGCCGGCCGCGCGGATGTCATTCAGTATCCATTCCTCGTGGCCGATTTCTTCTTCGATGTACTCGGCCACTGCCGGGCGCAGCCAGGCCAGGCGTTCGGGCAGGCGGCCACCCAGGGACATCAGCAGTGGTGTGGTGTGGCGCACATGGTGGTAGGCCTGGCTGAGAAAGGCGTGGTAGTCCGTCAGCTTGACGCGGCCCTGCAGGCAGTCGGCAATGATGGGCACGGTCAGCAGCTGGTCGCGCTCTTTCTGGGTGGCCGCGGTGAGTTGCTCATAAAACGACATGGGAAGACTCCTTTGTTTCGTAAAGCGCCGCCAGGGCGGCGGCATGGTGGGTGGCGATGGCGCTGCGCAGTGGCCGGCCATTGCCGGTGGCCTGGCCGTTGAGCAGCGTGAAGGGCGGGCCGGCGATCCAGCCGCCCGCGCGGGCGTAGTCGGGCAGTGTGTTGTTGGCCTGCGCGACGGCAGCATCCAGCTGGGCCGGCGTGGCGCCGGGGCTGGCGACCAGCACGGCGCTGAGCCAGGGGCGGGCGTCACCCATGACCGCCGCCTGGGCTATGGCCG
This sequence comes from Polaromonas sp. A23, assembly GCF_002001015.1. Lineage (GTDB taxonomy): Bacteria > Pseudomonadota > Gammaproteobacteria > Burkholderiales > Burkholderiaceae_C > Polaromonas. The sequence continues at coordinate 93,237 of NZ_MUNO01000018.1, forward strand.
GCTGGGCCAGCAACACCGATTCCACCCATTCCGGCGAGATGTTGCGGCCGAAGGAGGTGATGAGCAGGTTCTTGCGCCGGCCCGACAGCAGCAGGTGGCCGTTGGCATCGAGCTCGCCGAGGTCGCCCGTCGCGAAGTCTTGCGCACCGGCTGCCTGACTGGATGCAGTGTCGCCCACGTAGCCGAGGAAGGCGGGGCTGGCGATGTGCACCTCGTTGTCCGCTATGCGCAGGCGCACATGCGGCAGCGGACGACCGACGCCCGGGCCGTCATCGCCGGGGCGGTTGATGCAGACGACCGAGCCGCATTCGGTCAGGCCGTAACCCTGGTAGGCCGGAATGCCGAGCGCGCGGGCGCGCTCCAGCAGGGCCGGGTCCACGCGGGCGCCGCCGACGGCCACAAACGCCAGATCGGCCGGGGCACGCTGGCCACTGATCATCAGAAACAGCGTCCAGGCCTTGAGCAGTTCGGGCACCAGAATCAGGCTGTGCGGGTGGTTTGCCATGACCGACTGCTGCAGGGCCGCCGGGTCGAAGCCAGCCATGCCGCGCCATCCCAGGGTTTGCAGGCCGGGCAAGTGAACCTCGGCACCGCGCAGCAGGGGCGCGTAAATGCCGGCGGTGTTGTCCAGCAGCAGGGCCAGCGGCAACACGGCCATGTGCTGCGTGATAGGCAGGTTGCCCAGGCGTGCGGCCACCCCTTCGGCGGTGGCCATCAGTCCGGTGGCGCTCAGGCAAGCGCCTTTGGGTGTGCCGGTGCTGCCGGAGGTGAAGGAGATCTTGGCGGTCCCGGCGGGCAGCGGGACGGCCGGGCACTGCCGCTGCATCCAGACCAGACCGCTCCATTGCCAACTGGCGACAAAGCCGAGGTTCAACGCCAGGATTCTTTCGGGCTGGTCGGTCAGCAACACGTCGGTGCGGGTCTGTTCCAGCACATGCGCCATTTGCGTCGGGCTGAAAAAAGTCGGCAGGGGCAGGTGCACGGTGCCGGTGCGCAGCGCGGCCAGGTCGGCCATGACCCAGGCCGGGCTGTTGTCGGCCAGCACGGCCAGCACGCGGTGGCCGGACAGCCGCATGGCCAGCGCCGCCACGTTGTCCAGCACGTCGGCGGCGCGCCAGGTGTCGCTCTCGCCGCGTAGCACCAAGGCACCGGGCGCGCGCGCGGCCAGTGCGTCGAACACGCGTTCGGCGCTCATGCCTGCCGCCTCATGCGGTCCAGCCCCAGCTGGATACGGCCGGCCACCACGATGGGCTGGGTGTTGTAATACGTGCCCCAGGCCGCGGCGTCGTCGCCCAGGCGGGCGGGGTCGGCCTTGGCCAGGGCCAGCATGGGCAAGCCCAGTTTGGTGAGTATTCCTATCAGCTCCTGGGTTGCGGTGAACACCACCCATTCAAAGCCCAGGCGGTGCAGGTGCCGGCCCAGCGTGAGGATGACGTGGATGCTGCCGCCAGGCTTGTCGGCCGCGAGGTGGCCGACCTCGACAATGCGCTCGCGCACCACCTTCTCGCTGGCCAGGCTCTCCATCGCCGCTTCAATCGGCGCATCGAGGTAGCGTTCCAGGTACAGCGTTTCGGCGCCGGCGCCGCGCCATCCCGTGGCGGCGATGATGCGCTGGTGCTGCTCCAGCATGACGAGGTTGGGTGCGAAGGCCGCCGGATCGGCCTGATACCGGCTTGCAAAAATCGAGCGGATATAGGCCTCGGCTTCCCGGCGGCGCGGTGCGCCTGGCGGGGCGTGGGTCACGGTAATGGGGGCGACGGGCGAGTCAAACACCTTGCTCAGCGCACTCTGCATGTTGCATCCTTTGGATAAGAGATGCGCGAGTGTAGGAAGGGCTGGCTTAAGAGAGCCTTAAGAGGCCTGAAGGAGGGATCCGGGCGAAAAACGGGCGTGCTGTGGCGGAAAACAATGCAGAAGGCCTGGTGTGCGGGATTGACCGTGTGGCGGGCATCAATGCAGATACTGCATAAAAAGTAGCTATTGCCCATACGTTGCGGACATAGTTTGCTATCTACTTGGTAGCAAATCAATCTGTTGAAATGTCTCAGCTGGCCAGACTGTTTGTCTCGGCAGGGGCAGAGTTTTGGTTCGAGGCCATGTGCAGGTTGGCTATGATGGAAGTGTCCGATTGCAAGCAACCTTGCCAGTGATCCGCAATAGCGGAGAGGAAGCCTCGTGAAAACTTCAAGTTTCAACCGCTACGTATTCGGCGTCTCTCTGGCATTTCTGTTCCTGCCGTTACCCATTCATGCCGAAATTTTCAAATGGGTGGATGCGAAGGGGCAAACGCATTATTCGGAAAGAAAAGAAGATGCAGGCAAGGTCAAGCCGGAAGAAGTCAAGGTGAGGCCTCTACCCACATCCGCGCGGGCACCCAACTCATCCACACCAGACTGGAAGGAGCAGGAACACAGGCTTAAGGAACGACAGGCACAGAGGTTGAGAGAAAGCACGGCTGATGTGCCAGTAGCGCGTGTCAAGTCGCTTTCGGGAGGGAGGTCGGATGACACGGCTTCTTCTAAATGCAACCTGGCCCGGGACGTTCTTAGCGGGGCCGTCAGGCACACGAATGGCGCCCCTACTGATAAATATGACCTGGAAGTCGCAAAAAACGATGTCAGTGCTTTTTGCCGCTAGCAGCCACATTCTTCATGCTCGCGCAGCTATCAAAAACAGAGCACTCTTGATGCCGGCCACGGTCAGCAGCAGTGAGCCGAACAGGTGAAGGGCGGCGGTGCCCAAGGCCATGGCGTAGCGCTCATGCGGCAGCATGGCGATGACTTCGGCGGAAAAGGTCGAGAAGGTGGTGAGCGCACCCAGAAAGCCGGTGACCAGCAGGAGGCGCCAGATCGGGTCCATTTGCGGCATGGACTGAAAGGTTGCGACGCAGACGCCGACCAGGTAGCCGCCTATCAGGTTGGCGGCCAGCGTTCCCCAGGGGATCAGGCCACCCGGGTTGAGCCACAGGCCCAGGCCCCAGCGGGCGAGCGCGCCGGCAGAAGCACCGAGGCAAATGGCGAAGACCGAATAAATCAGCGGTGGCATGAGAGACCTAGCGGCTCATTTGTTGCGGCAGCCAGGTGACGATGCCGGGAAAGACATACACAATCGCCACGGCAGCGCACATCAGGAAGAACATGGGCAGAGTGACTTTGGCAATCCATGTCAGCTCGCGGCCAGTCATGCCCTGCAGGACAAACAGGTTGAAGCCGACGGGTGGCGTGATCTGCGCCATTTCGACCACCAGAACAACAAAGATGCCGAACCAGATCGGGTCGATGCCGGCTTTCTGGATGGTGGGCATCAATACGCCCATGGTGAGCACCACCATGGAGATGCCGTCCAGAAAGCAGCCGAGCAAAATGAAAAAGAAGGTCAGCGCCAGGATCAGCTGGCCCTGCGTCAGGCCCAGCGTGGCAATCCATTCGGCAAGGTGGCGCGGCAGGCCGATGTAGCCCATCGAAAGCGTCAGGAAAGCAGCACCGGCCAGGATCAGCGCGATCATGCAGTACAGCCGCGTGGCTCCCATCAATGCATCGCGGAAGGTGGCCCAGCTCATCGAGCCTTGCAGGGCAGAGATCACCAGTGAACCCACCACACCCACTGCCGCGGCTTCTGTGGCCGTGGCGATACCGGTGTAAATGGAGCCGAGTACCGCAGCGATCAGGAGTACCACCGGAATCAGGGCGCGTGATGCGGAAAGTTTCTGCGGAAAAGTCGATTTCTCGTCTGCCGGAGGAATTTGCCCGGGGTTGCGCAGTGCCCAGAGCATGATGTAACCCGAAAACAATGAAGCCAGCAGAAGGCCGGGCAGCACGCCGGCGATGAACAGCTTGGCAATCGATACTTCTGCGGTGACCCCATACACAATCATGATGATCGAGGGCGGAATCAGCAACCCCAGAGTGCTGGCGCCGGCCAGGGTGCCGATAATCATGTGTTCGGGGTAGCCGCGCCGTTTGAGTTCCGGCAGGGTCATTTTGCCGATGGTGGCGCAGGTGGCTGCGCTGGAGCCCGACACCGCGGCAAAAATCGTGCAGCCCACCACATTGGTGTGCAGCAGCCTGCCCGGCAGGCCCTGCATCCACGGTGCCAGACCCTTGAACATATCTTGCGAGAGACGGGTGCGAAACAGGATTTCGCCCATCCAGATAAACAGCGGCAGAGCGGTCAGCGTCCAGCTCGACGCTGAACCCCAGATGGTGACGGCCATGGCGTCGCCGGCCACGCGTGTGGTGAACAGCTGCATGCCTATCCAGGCCACGCCCGACAGCGTCAGCCCGATCCATACACCCGTGCCCAGAATAAGAAAGAGTGACAGCACCAGCAGTGCCATGATTCCAAGATCGCTCATGGGGTCCCTATTCGTTGCGCAGGGCTTCGCTGCTGGTCGTGGTGACGCGGCGGCCCGTGATCTCGAGCACCAGTTCGTCAACGAACGCAATGACGAGGATCACGGCGCCGAAAGCCATGGCGAGCTGGGGCATCCACAGGGGGGTGGCATCGCTTCCGGTGGATATGTCGTTGAACGCGCGGGACTGCCAGGCCAGCTTGCAGCTGTAAAACGCGAACAGCAGCGCCAGGAGTGTGGCCAGGGCCAGTGCCCATACCTCCATGGATTTCTTCCAGCGGCCGGTCAGCGCATTGATCAACAGCGTCACGCGGATGTGTTCACCGCGCTTGAGAGTGTGGGCCAATGCCAGGAAACCGCTGGCCGCCATCAGGTAGCCGGCATAGGCGTCGGTTCCCGGCACATGAAAATGGAGTTGCCGGCTGACAATGGACAGCAGCACCATGACAAGCAGGCCCACCATGAAAAGCGCCGCCAAAGCGGCGGCGCTGTCGTAAATACCGTCGAGGAGCTTGCGCATCTCCGGTCTATTACTTGCGGTAGGCATCAACCACGGCCTGGCCTTCGGGGCCGGCCTTGTCCAGCCATTCCTTGAGCATCACATCACCGACTTTTTTCATGTCGGCCTTCAGTGCCGGGGACGGCGTGACGATGTTCACGCCGTTGGCCTTCAGGGTGTCCAGCGATGCGGTGTTGACGCGTTTGGAGGCCGCCCAGCCGCGTACCTCGGCGTCGGCTGCGGCTTTCAGAACAGCCTGTCTGGTCGCTGCGTCCAGGGCATCAAAAGCTGCCTTGTTCACAACGACGGCGTTTTTGGGCAGCCAGGCCTGGGTGTCGAAGAAGAACTTCAGGTGTTCATACGTCTTGCTGTCGACACCGGTGGAGCCGGATGACATGTAGGACTCGACCACACCAGTCGCCAGGGCCTGGGACAACTCTGATGCCTGGATGGTCACCGGTTGCGCGCCGACCAGTTCGGCAATGCGGGCGGTCGCCGGGCTGTAGGCGCGCCATTTCACGCCTTTGAGGTCAGCTGCCGAAGCAATGGGTTTTTTGGCATAGATTCCCTGCGGTGGCCAAGCCACGGCGTAGAGCAGGGACATGCCTTGCTCGCCGAGCTTTTTCTCCAGCAGAGGCTTTTGCGCCTGATAGAGCTTCATGGCCGAGTCATAGCTGTCGGCGAGGAAGGGCAGGCCGTCAGCGCCAAACAGTTGTGCTTCGTTCTGGAAGTTGACCAGCAGGATTTCACCCGCTTGGGCTTGTCCGCCCTGTACCGCGCGTTTGATCTCCGGCGCCTTGAAGAGGGATGCATTGGCATGCACGGTGATTTTCAGTTTGCCGCCGCTGGCCTTGTCAACGTCGCTGGCAAACTGAACCAGGTTTTCGCTGTGGAAGTTGGTGGCGGGGTAAGCGGCGGGCAGGTCCCACTTGGTCTGGGCCCAGGCCGAGGTGCCGAGGCCGATAACGGCTGCTATCAGGGCGAGTCTGAATTTCATGGAAGCTCCTGGACAATAAGATTGTTGCGGATCACAAGTATGGATAGGATAGACGCAAATCCCGCGCCAGCCGACCCGGGCATACCCCGAAAAACTGAACGGCCTCACCGGCCCCGCTGAATGAACCTTCGCTTTGTAGAAGCCTTTTATTGGGTGGCCACACTCAAAAGCATCTCACGTGCTGCTGAAAAGCTTTACCTGACACAGTCCGCCATGTCCAGCCGCATTGCCACGCTGGAAGACGAATTGGGCATCTTGCTGCTGGACCGTCGTGACAAGCAGTTCAAGCTGACGGGGGCGGGTGCGCGCTTCCTGCAGTACGCCGAGAAATTGCTGGCGCTGCAGCGGGAGGTCAAGGCCGAGATGGGGTCTGGTCAGACCATGGCGGTCTCGATGCGCATAGGCGCCATCGAATCTGTGCTGCATTCATGGTTGATACCGTGGCTCGAGAAGCTGCGTGCCGACTTTCCGGGGCTGGAATTGGAGTTGACGGTGGAAACCACGCCTATCCTGATCGAGCAGATGCAGCGCGGCACGCTGGATCTGGTTTTTGCGGTGCTGCCTGCCTCAGCCGAAGGCGTGAGAAACCATGCGCTGCCAACCATGGAAATGGTGTTTGTGGGGCACCCGGATCTGCAAAAGAAGAGAAATTACAGACTTGACGAGCTTGCCAGCATGGAATTATTGACTTTCCAAAAGGGCTCTCAACCGCATGTCACGTTACTTGACCTGTTCAGAATGCACCGCATGGAACCCAAAAAGGTGCATGCCATTTCCTCGATTTCGGCCATGGTGCAATTGGTCCAGGGTGGCTTCGGCGTGGCCTTGCTACCGCGTGCAGCGGTCGAGCGGCTGACCGGTTTTGCGCGCCTGAAACCATTGACCTGCGACGCGAAATTGCAGTCCCTGCCTATCCACGCCAGCTACCGCACGGATCCCAGCTCAAAGACGGTGGAAACTGTTGTGCAGTCGGCGATTGCCTTTGCTGGCAACCGGAAAAACGCACCAAAAAGGCGTCAAAAATCCCTCTAAAGGTAAACCCTTACCATCGAAAAAATCGATGACGTAAGCAAAAAATTTTGAATTTGCTGAAGGTCACTGACGCTTACACAATTCGCCCATCGTCATGAAAATGACATACGCAAACGGGGAATTTTCTGGTGAGCACTTTGACTGAATCAGCACTCTCGGTTTTTGGCGCAGGCGGCATCAACAATGCCGCGCACGTTCGCAGCGTCATCCGGCAGGGCAGCTGGACTTCGCAGACGAGCGGCCTGGCCAACGGCCACGTGCAGGGCAACGTGGTCATCCTTCCGGCAGCTGAAGCCGGCGATTTTCTGCGTTACTGTCAGCGCAACCCCAAACCCTGCCCGGTGCTCGCGGTTTCTGAGCCCGGCCAGGCAGAACTTCCTTCACTGGGTGCCGATATCGACATCTGTACTGATTTGCCGCGCTATCGTGTGTGGCGTCACGGCGAGCTGGTCGATGAGCCCACAGAAATCAGTGCGCTGTGGCGCAAAGACATGGTGACGTTTGTGCTCGGTTGCTCGTTCTCTTTTGAGCAGGCCTTGCAGGAGGCGGGTCTGCGCATCAAGCATATCGATCAGGGCAGGAACGTGCCGATGTATCGCACGAATACCGCCACCGAAGCGGCAGGCCCGTTTCATGGACCGATGGTTGTCACCATGCGGCCGTTCAAGGCGGCTGATGCGATTCGCGCCGTTCAAATCACCTCGCGCTTTCCTGATGTACATGGTGCGCCTGTGCACATCGGAGACCCTGCACAGATTGGAATTGCTGATTTGGCTCACCCCGATTACGGCGATGCCGTCGAGGTGTTGCCTGATGAAATTCCAGTTTTCTGGGCCTGTGGTGTCACGCCGCAGGCGGCCATCATGCAGGCCCGCCCCGAGTTCTGCATCACTCACGCGCCGGGCGCGATGCTGATCACCGATTTATTGAACCACCACCTGGCCACTCTTTGAGGCTACTTTTTTAACTGGAGATCATGATGAAAAAACTGCTTGTTTCCCTGGCTGCCATTGCCACTTTCGGCGCCTCCTGGGCTCAAACCAAATGGGACCTGCCAACCGGCTACGGTGCCAACAGCTTCCAGACCCAGAACGTGCAACAGTTCGCCAACGAAGTGGACCAACTCACTGGCGGAAAACTCAAGATCACCCTGCACGCGGGTGGGTCGCTGTACAAGGCCAACGAGATCAAACGCGCGGTGCAGACCGGTCAGGTGCAGGCTGCCGAGTTCATTCTTTCAGGCGCTGCGAATGAGAACCCGTTGTTTGGTGTGGACTCCATTCCCTTCCTGGCCACCAGTTACGGTGATGCGAAGCGCCTGTATGTGGCTGCCAAACCCGCGCAGGACAAGCTGCTGGCGTCTCAGGGTGTCAAGGTCCTGTTCACTGTGCCATGGCCCGGCCAGTCGCTGTATTCGCTCAAGCCCATCAGCACGCCGGCTGACTTTGCCGGTACCAAGATGCGTGCCTACAACCCGGCGACCACGCGTATCGCCCAACTTCTCAAGGCCCAACCAGTCACCATTCAGCTGGCCGAACTGGGTCAGGCGCTGGCTACCGGCGGTGTGCAGAACTTTCTGACGTCCAGTGCCAGCGGCGTGGAAAGCAAGCTGCATGAACAGGTCAAATACTTCTACCCTGTCAGCGCCTGGCTGCCGCGCAATGCAACAGTGGTGAGCCAGAAGGCGTTTGACGCGCTGGACAAGCCCACGCAGGACGCGCTGCTCAAGGCTGCTGCTGCTGCCGAACAGCGTGGCTGGGCGACCAGTGAGAAGCTGGATGGCGAATACATGAAAGAACTTGCCGCCAAGGGCATGACCATCAGCCCGCCTTCGGACAGTGTCAAGAAGGAGCTCGCCGCCATCGGTGAGACCATGACAGCTGAATGGCTCAAGACTGCTGGCGCCGAAGGCCAGGCTGTGATCGACGCTTACCGCAAGCAGTAAGCCTTTCCCTGCGGCGGGCGGGTCTGTGCAACGCAGACCCGTCGGCAGAAGGCCCGCCGCTTCTTCTTTTTCCTTTCTTTTGATCGATGCAGGAGCACGTGATGGGCAAACTCGTCCAGAATTTTTACAAACTGCTAATGGGCTTGTCCTGCATGGCCATGTTGGCGGCCTTCGGCACTGTCATGTTGGGTGTGCTGGCGCGCGAGGCGAACTGGGACATTCCCGGTCTCGACGCCTACGCCGGCTACGCCATTGCGGCGGCCCTGTTTCTTGCGCTGCCCGGCACGCTCAAACATGGCGACCACATCCGTGTGACCTTGTTGCTTGAACGCGTTTCCCCCAGGGTGCGCGGCATTCTTGAGTGGTGGTCTCTGGGTGCCGGACTGGCCCTGGCGGCTTATGTGGCCTGGTACGCAATACGGCTGGTCTGGGTGTCGTACAGCACGCACGACATCTCGCCGGCAGCAGACGCCTCACCCCTGTGGATTCCGCAGCTTGCCATGGCGCTGGGCTGTATCGGCTTTGCGTTGTCTTTTGTCCAGGCGCTGGTCGAGCGCTGGTACGGCGGCAGTTTTATTGCTGTCTCCACTGAAGCCGCCCACATCGAATAAGTCCCGGAAAGGAAAACAAAATGGATATCGTTATTGCCTTCGGGTTGATCGTGCTGCTCTTTGTGGCGCTGGGATCGGGTTTGTGGATAGGGTTGTCTTTGCTCGCCGTGGCCTTGCTGGGAATGGAGCTGCTGACCCAGCGCCCTGTGGGGGACAGCATGGTGCTGACCATCTGGGGCTCCACCTCCAGCTGGACACTGACAGCCCTGCCTCTTTTCCTGTGGATGGGTGAAATCCTTTTTCGCAGCAAGCTGTCTGACAGCATGTTCAAGGGGCTCGCACCCTGGCTGGACCGTTTGCCCGGCCGGCTGCTGCATATCAACGTCGTGGGCTGCACCATCTTCGCCGCTATTTCGGGTTCGTCTGCGGCCACTTGCGCCACCATCGGCAAGATCACCTTGCCCGAACTCAAGAAGCGTGGTTATCCCGACGACATTTCCATCGGGACTTTGGCCGGCGCAGGCACGCTGGGCCTCCTGATTCCGCCGTCCATCATCATGATCGTGTACGGCGTGGCCGCCAATGTGTCGATTGCCAAGCTGTTTCTTGCCGGTGTGATCCCTGGTCTGATGCTGGCCGCGCTGTTCATGGGATACATCATGGTCTGGGCCCTGTTCAACAAGGACAAGGTGCCAGCGGCTGACGCGGCCATGAGTTTTGGACAGAAAATTTACGCTTCGCGTCACCTGATTCCCGTGGTGTCGCTGATCGTGGTCGTACTTGGCGGTATTTACAGCGGCATTGCAACCGCTACGGAAGCCGCTGCACTGGGCGTTGCAGGCTCACTTGTGCTGGCTGCCATTGAAGGTTCGCTGAACTGGGACAAGTTCAAGGAAGGGCTGGTTGCCGCCTGCCGCATCTATTGCATGATCGGCCTGATCCTCGCCGGCGCGGCTTTCCTGACCCTGTCCATGGGTTTTATCGGCCTGCCGCGGCACCTGGCTGAATTCATAGGCGCATTGCACCTCTCGCCCTTCATGCTGATGCTGGGGCTGATCGGCTTCTTTATTGTCCTGGGTTGTTTTCTCGACGGCATATCGGTCGTCGTGCTGACCATTGCTGTCTTGCTGCCGACAGTGGAAGCGGCCGGGTTCGATCTGATCTGGTTCGGCATCTTCATCGTGTTGGTGGTCGAGATGGCTCAAATCACACCACCCGTTGGCTTCAATCTCTTCGTCATCCAGGGCCTGACAAGGCGTGAGGTGACCTGGATCGCACGAACGGCGCTGCCCTTGTTTTTTCTCATGATTCTCGCGGTACTGATTACCTACTTTTTTCCCGATGTGGTGCTGTGGCTGCCACGTCATATGTAGTTCAACAGCAAGTAGCCACTTCTTTTCAGGAGTTCCCATGAAAAAGCTTTTGATCTCCGCCTTGTGCGCGGTTTCGCTGGGTCACGCCTCCACCGTGATGGCCCAGACCACCTGGAAGCTGGCGACGGGCTATCGGGCCGAATCATTCCATACGCAGAACATCATGCAGTTCTCGCGTGAAATCGACCAGGCGACAGCTGGCCAGTTGCGGATACAGGTGCATCCCAACAATACGCTGGCCAAGCTGAGTGAGATCAGCCAGGCGGTGCAGCAGGGCAAGGCCGAGGCCGGCGAAACCATCATGACCAGCATGGTCAAGGACATCCCGCTCGCGGGTGCAGATTCCATCCCTTTCGTGGTGAGCTCCTACAAGGACGCCGAACGCTTGTGGAAACTGCAGCGCCCGGGCATAGAAAAACACTTTGCCCAGCGCGGCTTGAAATTGTTATATGCCGTGCCTTGGCCACCGCAGGGTCTGCACTCAGGCAAGCCGGTTCGTGGCCTGGCCGACTTCAAGGGCACGCAAATGCGCACCTACAACTCCACCACCTTGCGCATTGCCGAAATGCTTGGCGCAAAGCCAGTGGATGTCGCCATGGTGGATGTGGGCAAGGCGCTGGCTGAGGGGCGGATGGACAACATGATCACCTCAGCGCTGACCGGTGTTGAAAACAAGGTCTGGGGTCCTATCAAGTATTACTATGAAATCAATGCATGGTTCCCCAAGAATGTGGTGTTTGTGAACAGCAAGGCGTTCGAGTCCCTGAAGCCGGCAACTCGCAACCTGGTCATGAAAGCAGCGGCAGATGCCGAAACCCGCGGTTGGCAGGCCAGCCAGGCGCTCGCAGGAAGTGCCACCGAGGAGCTGCGCCAGAACGGCATCAAGATCGAACGTATCCCCGCGGACCTGGAGCAGGAGATCAAACGCATGGGCGAAAAATTCTCGCGTGAATGGGTACGATCAGTGGGCAACGAAGCCAATGACATCTTTGTGCCTTACTACATCCAGTAATAGATAACAGTAACAGGTAGATGCCGGGCTATCGTCTGGTTTCAACTCGGGAGACATACTGAATGCACACACCCGCCGATTCGATCGTTGCCTATTTGCGCGCAAAGGATGGCAACCGTCCGCACCTGATGGCTCAGGCTTTCACCGATGATGCGTCGCTGGCCATGCTCGTCAACACAGGAACCATTTCCTTCCCGCCCCTGTCCAGTGGGCGGGACGCGATTGCCGAGGTTCTGGTGCGGCGGTTTACCCAGACCTATGAAAATGTCTACACCCTGTGCCTGGCCTCTCCGCCGGCTGGGCAGGTGGCAACATTCACGTGTGACTGGCTGGTGGCAATGACGGAAAAGGCAAGCGGTGCAGTGCGTGTCGGGTGCGGCCGCTATGACTGGTGCTTTTCTCCGAGGTCCCATTTGGTTGAACGCCTGGCGATCACTATCGAGACCATGGAGTCGTTGCCGTCACGCGATCTTGATGCTGTCATGGGTTGGATGTCCAACTTGCCCTATCCGTGGTGTTCCGCCGAAGAGGCCTTGAATGCGGCGCCTGCCCTGGATGAACTGGGGAAGGTGCTTGAATATATCGATGCAGAAAGCGTTCGGACGCAGCTGGCGTAATCGACCCGACCGTCAGATTTTCTTTCTTCACAAAAAACTTCAGACCTTTGAATATGTTGACTCTGCAAGACAAAGCGCCGGATCGGAGCAGTAGCCGGCTCAAGCTTTACGACAGAAACACATCTGGTAATAGTTACAAGGTGCGTCTGATGTTGTCCTTTCTGGAGTTGTCTTGTGAGCTGATTCCGGTGCAGCTTGAAGAGGGGCGCAACAAGGTCGATACTGCCTACTTCGAATTGAATCCGCGTGGACAGGTGCCGACCCTGAAAGATGACGACGTGGTGCTTTGGGGTTCTACAGCCATCCTGATGTACCTGGCCAGCCACTACGACGATGCCCGGCAATGGCTGCCTGTCGAACCGGTCGCGCTGCCCCAAACCGGCCAATGGCTGGAGCTTGCGCAGAACGAAATTTCCACGGGCCTTTTTCTGGCACGGGCGGTGCAACGTTTTGGTTACGCTGGTGACCTGGCTGCTGCGCAGATAGCTGGCCGGAGGGCATTGGAGGTGCTTGAAGGGCGTCTGGGTCAGCGCGAATGGCTGGTTGGAGGCTGCGCTACTGTCGCTGACGTGGCTTGCTTCCCGTACGTGGCTCTCGCGGGTGAAGGGGGCTTCGTCCTAGCGGATTATCCGGGCGTTGGACGCTGGCTGGCCCGATTCAAAACCTTGGCACGGTTTGTTTCCATGCCTGGTATTGGTGAGGCCGCGCCAGCCAATTCAAACTACTTCCATCAAGCCACCTCTTTGAAAAGCTAAACGTGGCGCGAACACTATTTACAGAAAACTTTGAAATATATGCAAAAAAATAGCCCTACTCTTGATACCAAACGCTGGCAATTCTGGATCGACCGAGGCGGCACATTCACCGATATCGTGGCGAAGAAACCGGACGGCTCACTGGTGACGCACAAGTTGCTGTCGGAGAATCCCGAGCAGTACCGCGATGCAGCGGTTGCCGGCATACGCCACCTCCTGGGCCTGAAGAAGGGGGAACCCATTCGCGCCGATGTCGTGGAATGCGTGAAGATGGGTACGACGGTAGCCACCAACGCCTTGCTGGAACGCAAGGGTGAGCCAACCCTGCTGGTGACCACACGAGGCTTTCGCGATGCACTGCGCATTGCTTACCAGAATCGGCCGCGCCTGTTTGATCGCAATATTGTGTTGCCCGAATTGTTGTACAGCGCCGTCGTGGAAGCGCATGAACGTATCGGAGCCCAGGGTGAAATGCTCCAGGCGCTGGACGAAGCGCTGTTGAAACAGGAGCTGCTGGCACAGTACAAGCAAGGGTTGCGCAGTGTTGCGATAGTGTTCATGCACGGCTACCGCTATACCGACCACGAGAAAGCGGCAAGCCGCATTGCCCGCGAAGTTGGTTTCACGCAGATCAGCACGTCTCACGAAACCAGCCCGATGATGAAGTTCGTCAGCCGCGGTGATACCACCGTGGTTGATGCCTACCTGTCGCCCATCCTGCGCCGCTATGTCGAGCAGGTGGCCGGCGAGATGCCTGGCGTCAAGTTGTTCTTCATGCAGTCTTCGGGTGGTCTGACCGATGCACATGTGTTCCAGGGCAAGGATGCGATTTTGAGCGGTCCGGCGGGAGGCATTGTTGGCATGGCTCGCACGGCGGCGATTGCGGGGCATGCAAAAGTGATTGGCTTCGACATGGGCGGAACATCCACCGACGTGTCGCACTACGCCGGCGAGTTCGAGCGCGAGTTTGAAACCCAGGTCGCTGGCGTTCGCATGCGCGCACCCATGATGAGTATCCACACCGTTGCCGCAGGTGGCGGTTCGATCCTCAAGTTCGACGGTGAGCGTTTCCGCGTCGGGCCGCAAAGTGCCGGTGCCAACCCGGGGCCGGCCAGCTACCGCCGCGGCGGCAGGCTGGCCGTGACCGATGCCAACGTGATGGTGGGCAAGGTGCAGCCGCGTTACTTTCCAAAGGTGTTCGGCCCGAATGCCGATGAACCCCTGAGTTACGAGGCGGTGCAGGCGCAGTTCAACGAACTCGCCGGCCAGACCGGCCGCAGCGCCGAAGTGGTGGCCGAGGGCTTCATCAATATCGCTGTTCAGCAGATGGCCAATGCCATCAAGAAGATCTCCGTTGCCCGGGGTTATGACGTGACGCGCTACACCTTGCAGTGTTTCGGCGGCGCAGGGGGGCAACACGCCTGTCTGGTGGCCGACGCGCTGGGTATGACCAAGGTGTTTGTGCACCCGCTGGCCGGTGTGTTGAGTGCTTACGGCATGGGCCTGGCTGATCAGAATGTGATACGCGAGCAGGCTGTGGAGCTCAAGCTGACGGAAGCAGCTGTGCCAGAGATCGCCGCAACGCTGGAAGGCCTTGCCGCGACGGCGCAGGCCGAACTTCAGCGTCAGCAGGTGAGCAAGGGCGTCATTACCATGCACCGCCGCGTGCATGTTCGTTACGAAGGAAGTGATTCGGCCCTGGTGGTGTCTTTCGGCACACTGGACCAAATCGAGGGTGGTTTTGAAGCGGCCTACCGCCAGCGGTTTGCGTTCCTGATGCAGGGCAAAGGGCTGGTGGTTGAAGCTGTATCGGTCGAGGCTGTGGTCGCCGGGGATGCGCCAGCCGAGCCGCGCCATCACACCCATGAGCCCCGTGAAGTACCGCGCCGCGAAACCGTGCGCATGTATTCAGGTGGCCAGTGGCACGATGCGGCTTTGGTGGTGCGGGAAGACCTGCAGCCGGGCGACATTATTTCCGGCCCGGCCATCATCGCCGAGAAAAACGCCACCACGGTGGTCGAGCCGGGATGGGAAGCAGCGCTCACGGCGCTGGATCACCTGGTGCTGGACAGGCGTGCGGAGCGCGCCATCACGTTTGCGGCGGGCACGACGGTGGACCCGGTGCTGCTGGAAGTGTTCAACAACCTGTTCATGAACATCGCCGAGCAGATGGGCCTGCAGCTGCAGAACACCGCCTACTCGGTCAACATCAAGGAGCGGCTGGACTTCAGCTGTGCGCTGTTCGATACCGAAGGCAACCTGATTGCGAACGCGCCGCACATGCCGGTGCACCTGGGCTCCATGGGCGAAAGCATCAAGACCGTCATTCGCGAAAACGCCGGCAAGATGCAACCGGGCGACGTTTATGTGCTGAACGACCCCTACCATGGAGGTACGCACCTGCCCGACATCACGGTGATTACGCCGGTCTACCTGGGCGGCGCGGACTTGCCGACCTTTTATGTCGGCTCGCGCGGTCACCACGCTGACATCGGCGGCACCACGCCGGGCTCCATGCCACCGTTTTCGACACGCATCGAGGAAGAGGGTGTGCAGATCAACAATTTCAAGCTGGTCGAACGCGGTGTGCTGCGCGAAGCCGAGATGGTGGCCCTGCTCAAGAGCGGGCAGTACCCGAGCCGCAACCCGCAGCAGAACATGGCCGATTTGAAGGCGCAGATTGCCGCCAATGAAAAAGGCGTACAGGAGCTGCGCAAAATGGTGGACACCTTCAGCTTGGAGGTGGTGCTGGCCTACATGCGCCATGTGCAGGACAACGCCGAAGAGTCGGTGCGCCGCGTGATTACCAAGCTGAAAGACGGTGCCTTCACGCTGCCGCTGGACAATGGCGCGCAGATCCAGGTGGCCATCCGGGTAGACACGAAAAACCGCAGCGCGGAAATCGACTTCACCGGTACCTCACCCCAGCAGACCAATAACTTCAATGCTCCGACGGCGGTATGCATGGCGGCGGTGTTGTATGTGTTTCGTACCCTGGTGGACGACGACATTCCGCTCAACGCTGGCTGCCTGAAGCCGCTGAAGGTCATCATTCCCGCGGGTTCCATGCTGAACCCGAATCCCCCGGCATCCGTGGTGGCAGGCAACGTGGAAACCTCAACCTGCATTACCAATGCGCTGTATGGAGCGTTGGGCGTGATGGCCGCCAGCCAGTGCACCATGAACAACTTCACCTTCGGCAACGAACGGCACCAGTATTACGAAACCATCTCGGGTGGTTCCGGCGCCGGTGGCCAGATGGATGCGAATGGGAAAATCGCCAAGGGTTTTGACGGCACCTCGGTCGTGCAAACCCATATGACCAACTCGCGCCTGACAGACCCTGAAGTGCTGGAGTTTCGCTTTCCGGTGCGGCTGGAAAGCTATGAAATCCGCCAGGGTTCGGGCGGCGCGGGGCGTTGGGTGGGGGGCAACGGCGGTGTGCGCCGTGTGCGCTTTCTCGAACCCATGACGGCCAGCATTTTGTCAAATGGCCGCAAGCATGGCGCGTTTGGCATGGCGGGCGGTGAGCCGGGGCAAGTGGGCCGGAATGTCGTTGTCCGCTCCGGGGGACAGATCGAGGCCCTGGATCACATCGGCCAGGCTGAAATGATGCCTGGCGATGTGTTCGAGATCCACACGCCAGGCGGTGGCGGTTTCGGAAAGGCCTGAGGGGCAGTTATGGCCGCCCTGACGTCAACCGTGTTGTCATGGCTTTCCCGCGCGCGCGCGGGAAACCTGGCGGATGAGCATGAGACGGGCAGGGAGCTCGAGGCCATCCGCTTGGCCATGAGCCTGACGGTGTCGGCCTGCAGCGAGGCACATCGTTTGCGCGCGCTCTACCAGATGGGGCAGGCGCGCTCGGTCATGGCGCTGTGGTTATTGCGGGCTGATCTTTTTCATTACCTTGCGCAAGATATCGGGGAGTCGGAGGCGATGCGCCGGATCGACGGGCTGCTCCCCCTGTTTGCCAACACTGTGCCGGGCGCTGCAGCCTGCGGGAAAATTCCCGACAATGGCAGGCATGAACAACGCTTTCATTGACAACTATCGTTTTCTGGCCCGTTACAACCGGTGGATGAACCAACGCCTTTACAGTGCCTGCGGCGCACTGTCTGACGAAGAGCGCAAACGGGAACGCGGTGCATTCTTTGGCTCCATCCACCGTACGTTAAATCACCTGGTTGTTGCCGATCAGATCTGGCTGCGGCGTTTCGCTCAATGCGGCGCAGACCACGGCTTTGTATTTGATTGCCTGAATGCAGCTGTTCTGGACCTGGCGCCCGGCACCCAGCTGGACACGGTCGTCTTCGATAACTGGCAGGCCCTGCGCGACAAGCGAGAGCAACTGGATACGGCCATCGAGCAATGGGTTCAGGATATGCCCGAGGGTTACCCGCAGTTGATCATGCAATACAGCAACAGCAAAGGTGTCCAGCGTGCCCATCCGGCATGGCAAGCGATGACACATTTTTTCAACCATCAGACCCACCACCGCGCCCAAGCCGGTACCTTGCTGACGCAGGCGGGGGGCGACTTGGGCGTGACCGATTTGATAGCCTTGGTCTGATTACCAAGTCTTGCAATTGAACCGTTTTCGGTGTGTTTCTTCAAAAAATGAGGACGCAGCCCGACGAGGCGCTGCCTCGCCGGTTAACACACCCGATACCCGGTATTTTGCCTAGGGAAGCGCTGAATAAGTCTTGGCGGATGCGCGGCAGCCGGATCGGGATGGGATGCAAGGCGGATTTCGCAGCCAATAGCCAGCTATTGGCAAGAAATTCAACGCAGCAGACCGCCCGAGCCCGGCTGATCGCGCGCCGCAAGGGACTTGTTCAGCGTTTCCCTAAAGCACTTCACTCGCAAAATCCGCCAACCTCGACCGCTCGCCACGCGCCAGCGTGATGTGCCCGCCATGCGGCCAGCCCTTGAAGCGGTCCACCGCGAAGGTCATGCCGGACGAGCCCTCGGTGAGGTAGGGGGTGTCGATCTGTGCGAGGTTGCCCATGCAGATGATCTTCGTGCCGGGGCCGGCGCGGGTGATCAGTGTTTTCATCTGCTTGGGCGTCAAGTTTTGCGCTTCGTCGATGATCACGTACTTGTTCAGGAAGGTGCGTCCGCGCATGAAGTTCATGCTCTTGACTTTGATGCGTGAGCGGATCAGTTCATTGGTGGCCGCGCGACCCCATTCGCCGGAGCCGCTGTCGTTTTTTCCGAGCACTTCGAGGTTGTCGTCCAGCGCGCCCATCCACGGGCCCATTTTTTCCTCTTCGGTGCCGGGCAGGAAGCCGATGTCTTCACCCACGCTGACGGTGGCGCGGGTCATGATGATCTCGGTGTAGCGGCGGTCGTCCAGCACCTGGGTCAGGCCGCTGGCCAGGGCCATCAGCGTTTTGCCGGTGCCAGCGGTGCCGGCGAGGGTGACGAAGTCGACTTCCGGATCCATCAGCAGGTTCATTGCGAAGTTCTGTTCGCGGTTACGGGTGGTGATGCCCCACACGGCATTTTTCAGATGCGTGTAGTCCTTCAGTGTTTTCAGTACGGCGGTTTTGGCGCGGATTTCGGTGACCCGGGCATAGAGTGGTGGTTCGCCCGGCGCTTCAAAAAACACGAACTGGTTGATCAGCAGGCTGCCGACGATGGGGCCTGTGATGCGGTAGAAGGTGTGGCTGCCTTGCTGCCAGCTTTCGAGTGTCTTGCTCTGGCGTGTCCAGAAGTCTGCCGGCAGGGCCAGCGAGCCGGCGTACAGCATGTCGCCGTCTTCCAGTGTCTTGTCGTTCTGGTAGTCGTCAGTCGCCAGGCCCAGCGCGCGCGCCTTGACGCGCATGTTGATGTCTTTGGAGACCAGCACTACTTCACGCGGTGCGTATTCCTTGCGCAGGGCTTCCACCACGCCGAGGATCTGGTTGTCGGCCTTGCCCTGCGGCAGGCTCATGGGCAGGGAATAGTCCAGCGGTTTGGTCTGGAAGAAGAGGCAGCCGCCTGCTTCTCGGTGGCCGGTGGTGTCGAGCTTGAGGCCTTTGGCAATGTCTGCGCCGTTGGTGCCTGCAAGCGCGTCGAGCGTGCGGCTGGTCTGGCGGGCGTTGCGCGCCACTTCTGTCATGCCTTTTTTGTGGCCGTCGAGCTCTTCCAGCACGATCATGGGCAGGAAGATGTCATGCTCCTCGAAGCGGAACAGGCACATGGGGTCGTGCATCAGCACATTGGTATCCAGCACAAACAGCTTGGTGGGGCCGGTGTGCTTGGGTTTTTTCACCTTCGCGACTGGTTCCGGCCTGGACGGCGCGGGAGCGGCCTGTTTATGGTAATCCCTGGCGCCGGTTGTGCCTGTACGCGCCTGCTCTTTGGGCTGGTAAGCGGCGGGGTGGTGCTCGGCCTCGCCTCCAGCCGAGCGGTTGTCAAACAGTTCCAGCGCCGCCGGCTGGTGGGCAGGCCCGGCCTGATCCGTTTTTCGTGTGGCTTTTGAATGCGAGCGGGCCGGCGCGTCGAGGGCGTCGGCAGAAAGCAAAGCGGCACGTTTTGTCGGGGCGGGTGGCAAGGGCATAGTGCTTTAGGCTCACAAAGTAAGGGTTCAAAAAGCGAAAAAGCCGCCTGGAGGCCAGGGCGGCTTTTTCGGTGGGCGCAGTCGCTAAGGTCAACAGCATGAAGTCATTATGCACGACTCTTGTGACATGGCTGGAGGCCTTTGACGATGGCGTGCAAAGGGTCTTTCAGGCCGTTTTTTTCAGCGCCTTGACGGCCTTGAGAACGTCATCTACATGGCCTGGAACCTTCAGGCCGCGCCACTCTTCCTTAAGCGTGCCGTCGGCACCCACGAGGAAGGTGCTGCGCTCGATGCCTTTGACCTTTTTGCCGTACATGATCTTGTTTTTGACCACGCCGAACATGTGGCACATTTTTTCTTCGGTGTCGGCAATCAGCTCGAAAGGCAGTTCCAGCTTGGCTTTGAACTCATCGTGCGACTTCATGTTGTCGCGCGAAACGCCAAATACGGTGGCGCCGGCCTTGACGAAATCCTTGTAGCGGTCACGGAACTGCATGGCTTCGGTGGTGCAGCCGGGGGTGTTGTCTTTGGGGTAAAAATACAGGACCACGACGTGGCCGAGGTGGGTTTGGTTGGAAACCTTGACGCCGCTCGTGGCGTTGGCTTCGAATTCGGGGAGTGGTTTATTGACGACGACTGCCATACTGCTTGGACCCTGACGAAAGTAGTTGTAATTAGCCGTTGGCTTTAGGCAGCAACATTTGGGCCAAAACCCCGATGCCGCGCCTGATGCAACCCTAGATTTTACCCTGAAAGTACCCGCGATGCTGAGGGTGTGGGTGCACGCAACTGCCAAGGCGTGCCATGTGTCTGGTTTCAAGGTGTTTCCAGACCCGCCAGAACGTGAGCATCTTCAAGCGTTTGGGGCCTGTGTTGGGGCCTTCCGCCAGGTATTGCGCAAAACCGGGGCCTGATTCACTCCGCATCAGCGGGTGGAGGCTCGATCAACAGGGCTGCAATGACGTTTCGGCCTTCGCCCGCCAGGATGTTGTAGGTCCGGCAGGCGGCCAGCGTGTCCATGGTTTCGATGCCTATGCGTGCCTGCATCAGGCTGCGCAGGAAGGCCGGTGGCGGAAACCGCAGACGGCTGCCGCTGCCAAAAATCACAAGCTCCGGGCGGGTTTCGGCCAGCTGTTCAAAGTGCGCAGCGGTCAGGTCTTCGAAGTGTGTGCAAATCCAGGCGAATTTTTCGCCGCGGGAACCGATGACGAAGCTGTGTTCTATCTTTTCGGCGACCCCCTGGCTGGCGACGCCGATCCAGCCCGGACCGTAGCCGAGGATGGATTGAACGTCGAGGTGGTCGGGTTGTAGTTTCATGCGGGGTCCAGTGGGGCGGTCGAGGGGCCGCCTGCCAGCGAAACCGCGGTTTTATGTGGTCAAATTATAGATTCCGCTCCATTTTTCCATTGATCCGTACGCCCATTGGGCTTTTGCGGGCTTCGCGTGAACTGAAGAACGACTACAGACCATGAAACCGATCACCAAATCCGCCAAACTGGCCAATGTGCTTTACGACATCCGCGGCCCGATCATGGATGCCGCCAAGCAGATGGAGGAAGAGGGCCAAAAGCTCATCAAGCTCAATCTGGGCAATCTGGCGGTGTTCGGTTTTGACGCGCCGGAAGAAGTGCAGCAGGACATGATCCGCAACCTGCCTGCCTCGGCCGGCTATTCGGACAGCAAGGGCATTTTTGCGGCGCGCAAGGCGGTCATGCATGAAACCCAGAAGCAGGGCATCAAGGGCGTGACGCTGGACGATATTTATCTCGGTAACGGCGCGAGCGAACTGATCTCCATGGCCACCAATGCGTTGCTGGACAACGGTGACGAGCTGCTTCTGCCTTCCCCGGACTACCCGTTGTGGACGGCTTCAACCAGCCTGTCGGGCGGCACGCCCGTGCATTACCTGTGCGACGAGGACAACGGCTGGATGCCCAGCCTGGCCGATATTCGCGCCAAGATCACTCCCAAAACCAAGGGCATTGTGGTCATCAACCCGAACAACCCGACCGGGGCCCTGTACTCCGACGACCTTCTCAAGGGCATCGTCGCGATTGCGCGCGAGCACGGCCTGGTGATCCTGGCCGACGAGGTGTACGACAAGGTGCTGTACGACGGTGTCAAACACACGGCCATTGCCAGCTTGTCTACCGACGTTCTGACGCTGACCTTCAACTCGCTTTCCAAAAGCTACCGCTCCTGCGGCTACCGCGCAGGCTGGATGGTGGTGTCCGGTCCGAAGAAGGAAGCACAGGACTACATCGAGGGCCTGAACATGCTGGCCAACATGAAATTGTGTTCCAACGTGCCGGGCCAGTGGGCCATTCAGACGGCGTTGGGCGGCTACCAGAGCATCAACGACCTGACCTGCGAAGGCGGCCGCCTGCGGCGCCAGCGCGACCTGGCGTATGAGCTGATTACCGCGATTCCCGGTGTGAGCTGCGTCAAGCCGAGTGCGGCGCTCTACATGTTCCCCCGGCTGGACCCCAAGGTCTACCCGATCACCGACGACCGCCTGTTTTTCCTGGAGCTGCTCAAGGAAACCAAGGTGATGCTGGTGCAGGGAACCGGCTTCAACTGGGCGGCGCCGGACCATTTCCGCATTGTTTTCCTGCCGCATGAGGAAGACCTGCGGGAGGCGATCAACCGCATCGCCAAATTCCTTGAAAGCCGCAGAAAGAGCGGCAAAACGGCCAGCGTCCCATCGGCCGAACTGCTTCTGAAATAAACCAAAAAAACATGACATCGACGAATTTAAAACCGATCAAGGTAGGCCTTCTGGGCGTTGGAACTGTAGGTAGCGGCACATTCAGAGTGCTTGAGCGCAATCAGGAAGAAATTCGCCGCCGCGCCGGGCGCAGCATTGAGATCTCGATGGTGGCAGCACGCAATGTGGAGCGTGCCCGCAGCATCGTCGGGGGAGGTGTGACTGTTGTTGGCGATCCTTTCGAGGTGGTGAACCATCCGGATATCGAGATCGTGGTCGAGGTCATGGGCGGCACCACGCTGGCCAAAGACCTGGTCATGCAGGCGATTGCAAATGGCAAGCATGTCGTCACAGCCAACAAGGCCTTGCTGGCCATCCACGGCAATGAGGTTTTTGCGGCGGCGCAGGCCCAGGGCGTGATGGTGGCCTTCGAAGGTGCGGTGGCCGTCAGTATTCCCATCATCAAGGCTTTGCGCGAAGGCCTTTCGGCCAACAGAATCGAGTGGGTCGCTGGAATCATCAATGGCACCACCAATTTCATTCTGAGCGAAATGCGCGACAAGGGCCTGGACTTCGGCGTGGTGCTCAAGGAAGCGCAGCGGCTTGGTTATGCCGAGGCCGACCCGACCTTCGACATTGAGGGCGTGGATGCAGCCCACAAGGCGACCATCCTGTCGGCCATCGCGTTTGGTATTCCTGTTCAATTCGACAAGGCCTATGTGGAAGGAATCGTGCATCTGGCCGCTGCCGACATCAGCTATGCCTACCAGCTCGGCTACCGCATCAAGCTCCTGGGTATCACCAAGCGCACACAGCATGGCATCGAGCTGCGAGTGCATCCAACGCTGATCCCGGTCAAACGCCTGTTGGCCAATGTGGAAGGTTCCATGAACGGCATCATGGTCAAGAGCGACGCGGCCGGCATCACCATGTATTACGGCGCAGGGGCCGGGTCTGAACAAACGGCTTCAGCTGTCATTGCAGACCTTGTTGATGTAACGCGCCTGCACACCGCAGATGCCGCCCAGCGGGTGCCGCACCTGGCTTTCCAGCCCGACTCGATGAGCGATACGCCGGTGCTGTCCATGGGCGAAGTGGTCACCAGTTATTACCTGCGCCTGAACGTGGCTGACAAGGCCGGCGTGCTGGCGAGCGTGACCGGCATCCTCGCCGGTGCCGGCATCAGCATCGACGCCATGCTGCAGCGCGAGGCCGATGAAGTGGGCGGTGAAGGCGCCACACAAACCGACCTGATCATCCTGACGCACGATTGCGTGGAAGCAAAGATGAACGACGCCCTGGCCCAGATGCAGGCGCTGCCCACCGTACTCTCGCCGATCACGCGTATCCGCAAGGAAGAGCTGGCCTGATGAAGTATCTATCGACCCGCGGCCATGCTGACCGCAAGCGCTTCTGCGAAATCCTGCTCGAAGGCCTGGCGCCCGATGGCGGGCTCTATTTGCCTGAGACCTATCCGCAGGTCAATGCGGCCCTGCTCGACACCTGGCGCGCCGTTTATCGCGACTCGGGTTACGCCGCGCTGGCTTTTGAGGTTCTGTCGCTCTACATCGATGACATTCCGGCTGCTGACCTGAAAGCCATTTGCAGCAAGACCTACACCGAAGAAGTTTTCGGCACGCCGGAGATTGTTCCGCTGCGCAAGCTGGAGGACGGCCTTTACCTCGAAGCCTTGTCCAACGGGCCGACCTTGGCCTTCAAGGACATGGCCATGCAGCTGCTGGGCAACCTGTTCGAATATGAACTGGCGCGCCGCGGCGAAGAGCTCAACATCCTCGGCGCCACCAGCGGCGACACCGGCAGCGCGGCCGAGTACGCGATGCGCGGCAAGAAGGGCGTGCGCGTTTTCATGACTTCGCCGCAAGGCCGCATGAGCCCCTTCCAGCAGGCGCAGATGTTCAGCCTGCAGGACGCCAACATCCACAACATTGCCATCGAAGGCGTGTTCGACGACTGCCAGGACATCGTCAAGGCCGTGTCCAACGACCTGGCTTTCAAGCGCAAGTACAAGATTGGCACCGTCAACTCGATCAACTGGGCCAGGTTGTTGGCGCAGGTGGTTTATTACTTCGCCGGCTATTTCCAGGCGACCACGGCAAGTGGCCAGCGCGTGAGCTTCACCGTGCCCTCGGGCAACTTCGGCAACGTCTGTGCCGGTCACGTGGCCCGCATGATGGGCTTGCCGATTGCGCAGCTGGTGGTGGCCACCAACGAGAACGATGTGCTCGACGAGTTCTTCCGCACCGGCGTGTACCGCGTGCGTGCCAGTGCTGACACGCATGAAACCTCCAGCCCGTCCATGGACATCTCCAAGGCCTCGAACTTCGAGCGTTTTGTGTTCGACCTGCTGGGTCGCGACGCCACACGCCTGGCCGACCTGTTCGGTGCGCAGTTGTCCAAGCAGGGCCGCTTTGACCTGAGCGGCGATGCCACCTTCCAGTCGGCCGCGCAGCACTACGGTTTCACCAGCGGCAAAAGCACCCACGCCGACAGGCTGCAGACGATTCGCGACACCTTTATGCGCTTCGGCACCATGATCGACACGCACACGGCCGACGGCCTGAAAGTGGCGAGGCAGAACCTGCAGGCCGGCGTGCCCATGATCGTGCTGGAAACCGCCTTGCCGATCAAGTTTGCCGAGACCATTGAAGAGGCGCTGGGCCAGCTGCCACCGCGGCCGGCAAAGTTTGAAGGCATCGAAGCACTGCCCAAGCGCGTGCAGCGCATGCCGGCTGATGTGGCTCAGGTGAAAGCCTACATCGCTGCGCATACAAGCTGAATCGGCCTCCAGCCCTTTAGACGCGGGCGCCACCAGCTATTGAATCAGTAGCAAAACCAGGATCGGTGAACTTGATATGAACGTTGTTGGATTTGCCGGCTTTTCCGGCTCAGGAAAAACAACGCTGGTGGAGGGCCTGATTCCCGCGCTCAAGCAGCGCGGGCTGCGGGTCTCGGTGGTCAAACACGCGCACCATAAATTCGACATCGACCATCCCGGCAAAGACACCTGGCGGCACCGCCAGGCCGGTGCCTTCGAGGTGGTGGTGGCATCGGAAAACCGGCTGGCGCTGATCCGCGAGTTCGAAAAACCCACGGTGCAGTCGGTGCACCACCTGATTGCCGAGCTGTACGAGGGAGTCGACTGGGTGCTGGTGGAAGGCTTCAAGAGCAGCGACCTGCTCAAGGTCGAAGTTTGGCGCGCCGACTCCGGCCAACCCGTGCGTTACCCGGACGACGATTTTGTGGTTGCCATTGCCACCGACTCGCCCGGCCAGCTGCCGCAAGCCACCCTCAGGCCAGTGCTGGATTTGAACAACGTCAATGCCGTGGCAGACTGGCTGGTCGACAATCAGGAACGATTTGTCTACCGCTCCGAGTTGTATGCATGAACACCTCCGCTGCACGCCCACCACTTAAGGCGCTTGACGACGCGCTGGTCGAGCTGCTGGCCTGTGCCACGCCGCTGGGCGGCAAGGAAACCGTGTCCACCTTTGACGCTGACGGCCGCGTGCTGGCCCAGGACGTGGTCTCTGCGCTGCAGGTACCGCCCGAAGACAACAGCTCCATGGACGGTTATGCCGTGCGTAGCACCGAGCTGGCTGACGAGGGCGTGGTGCTGAAGGTCTCGCAGCGCATTCCGGCCGGCAGCGCGGGCAGCGCACTTGAGCCCGGCACCGTCGCGCGCATTTTTACCGGTGCGCCGATTCCCGCAGGCGCCGACGCCGTGGTGATGCAGGAAGACTGCCAGCCGCTGGCCGACCGCGAAGGTTTTGTCCGCATCCAGCAGCTTCCGCGCCCCGGCCAGTGGATACGCCGCGCCGGCGAAGACGTCACGCGCGGCGCCACGGTGCTCTCAAAAGGTGAGCGCCTCACGCCCGCTGCACTTGGGCTCGCGGCCAGTATTGGCATGGACCAGCTGCAGGTGGCCCGGCGGCCGCGTGTGGCGTTGTTTTCTACCGGCGACGAGCTGGTCATGCCCGGCGAAGTTGCACCCGAGCAGATGCGGCCTGGCGCCATCTACAACTCCAACCGTTTCTTTCTGCGCGCCTTGCTGCTGCGCCTGGGTTGCGAGGTGAGTGATCTCGGCATCGTGCCCGACCAGCGCGAGGCCACGCTCGCCGCGCTGCGCAGTGCCAGCCAGAACCACGACCTGATTTTGACCAGCGGCGGCGTGTCCGTTGGCGAAGAAGACCACATCAAGCCCGCCGTGCAGCAGCTCGGCTCGCTGGACCTCTGGCAGATCGCCATGAAGCCCGGCAAGCCTTTTGCCTATGGCCGCGTCGGCAGCGCCCACTTCATGGGCCTGCCCGGCAACCCGGTGTCCAGCTTCCTGACCTTTCTGCTGCTGGTGCAGCCCTTCCTGCTCAGGCTGCAGGACGTGGCGGATGTTGCTACCAAATCCATAGCTGTTCCCGCCCATTTCACCTGGAGCCGGGCCGACAAACGCCGCGAGTTTTTGCGCGTGCGGCGCAATGCCGCGGGCGGGCTGGAGCTGTTTGCCAACCAGAGCTCCGGCGTGCTGACCTCGGCCGTGTGGGGCGACGGCGTGGTGGACAACCCGGCCGGGCAGACCATTGCGCACGGCGACACCGTGCGCTTCATTGCTTTTTCGGAGTGGCTGGCATGAAGATCACCGTCAAATATTTTGCGTCTGTGCGCGAAGCCATCGGGCAGGGCAGTGAGCAGGTCGACACAGCGGCAACCAGCCTGTCCGGCCTGCGTGATGAGCTGATCACGCGTGGCCCGGCCTATGCCCAGGCCCTGGCGCGCGGCAAGTCGGTGCGCATGGCACTCAACCAGGTGATGAGCGACGAGTCGGCAGCCCTGAGCGAAGGCTGCGAGGTCGCCTTCTTCCCGCCGGTGACGGGCGGCTAAGCGACTCCCTCGTCCAGGCGCAGCAGCCGCTCAACCAGCGCAGCAGAAGCCGGTGTCATCGGGCTGCGAAGCCCGTTCTGAAGCAAACCCTGCCGGGCCAACAGCGCCTTGAGCGGACCCGGGTTGGGTTCTGAAAACAAGCCATCAATCAGCGGCAGCAGCGGTGCCCATAAAGCGCTGGCCTGCGCAATCTCGCCCGCTTTCAATAGCGCCAGTACCCGGACAAACCGCTCGGTGTGCACATGCGCGGCAGCGGCAATCGCCCCATGGCCGCCCTGAGACACGGTCGAAAAAATGTTCGCATCTTCACCGGCCAGCACCTGCAGGCGCCGGTCGGCAATCAGGGCCCGCGTCTTGGCCGGGTCGCCGCCGCAGTCCTTGATGGCGCAGATGCGCGGATGGCTGGCCAGCGTGAGCAGGGTGGACAGCTCCAGCGTGCTGCCGGTGCGGTAGGGAATGTCATAAAGAATCAGCGGAACGGCACTGGCGTCAGCCAACGCGGTAAACCATTCGATAAGACCGGCCTGGGACGGGCGGATATAGCTGGGCGCCGGCAACAAGGTGCCGCTGATGCCCAGCGCCCCCAGCGTTTTGATGCGTTCTGCCGTTTTGCCCAGGTGGTAGCCCGACACGCCCATTACTACGGGCAGGCCCGGTGCTTCGGCCATCACCGCTTGCAGCACGTCGATTTGTTCTTCATCGCTCAGCGCTGCGGCTTCGCCGGTGGAGCCGCACACCACCAGCCCGGCGATGCCGCTGGCCCGGTAGTGCACCACCAGGCCCTTCAGGGCAGCGTGGTCAATGTTGTCCCCCTCAAACGGGGTAACGAGTGGAATCCAGAGGCCCGAAAAATCCGGGGCTGATGAGTTTGTGGTCTGCATGAATACCTCCTGAAAAACGACCGGCTTGAAGGCCGCCATCAGAACAAGAGGTGGTACGCGCAGAAAGACCTGGGAAAGGGGCTATTGCAGGTTCCATCGCTCATTCGACGACGGAACCGCAGCCCCGGTCAAATGAGCAACGGTTTTTTCGATTTGCCGGCGCACGCGTCCCGGCCCGGGGCGCCGGTGGGCGTCCAGGGGGTCAGGCGGTTGGTGCGTTCGGTCATGCGTTAAATCTTACCTGCATGTATCACCTTCAGGTAGGTGAGTGGCAAAATTGCAACCATGGCACCTCACCACGTATCTCCCCGCGTACTGATCACGACCGAAGACTTCAACCTTGCCGATGAAGTAGCTGCATTGCGCGCGGGCGACAAGCGGGTGGGTGCGGTGTGCACCTTCACAGGCACCGTGAGGGACAGGAATTTGGCCCCCACGCTTGTCGCTTCGCGTACTGCGCTGCCCCCCGAGGGGGCTGAACTTGCTCGGGGCGGCCCTTCGCTGCGTTCGACGGCTGAAGCTGCCGACGTGCTTTCGATGGAGCTAGAGCACTACCCCGGCATGACCGAAAAAGCCATCGAAGCCATGATCGACGAGGCCATGACGCGCTTCAACATTTTCGGCGTGCGTGTGATCCACCGCGTTGGCCTGCTGCAGCCGCTGGACCAGGTGGTCATGGTGGCCGTGACCTCGGCGCACCGCGGCGAAAGTTTTCAGGCCTGCGAGTTTTTGATGGACTACCTGAAAACCCAGGCGCCGTTCTGGAAAAAAGAGCAAACGCCCGAGGGCGCGCGTTGGGTGGATGCACGCGTCAGTGACGATGCAGCGCTGGCCAAGTGGGGAATCCAGGCCTCCAACGCCTGAGCCAGGAGCCCGGGGCCGCGGAAGAACTCAGTCTGCCGCGTCGGCTTCCTGGCCTGGCGGCACAAAAGCGGCTCGCGCTTCGTTTTCCAGCCCGGTGGTCAGCACCTGCAGTAACTCAACCAACTGGGCGCGCTGCGTCTTGTTCAGCGGCGTCATCAGGCGGTCATACGCGCGGTCGGCGGGTTCTTGCGCCTGCTTCAGCATCTCCCTGCCGGTGGCAGACAAGGTAATGGACAGGTTGCGCCGGTTCGCGGGTGCGGGCACCCGATCAATCAGGCCCCGCGTTTCCAGGCCGCGCAGTACGCGCAGCACGGTGACCTTGTCAAAGCCCAGCGCGCGCGCCAAGCTGGACTGGTCCAAGCCCGGATTGGCCCGAAGCACGCTGAGCACGCCAAATTGAGCGGGCGTCAGCCCCAAGCTGCGGCATTCGTCCTCGAAAACAGCGGCCGATATCTGGTGGGCGCGGCGCAGCAAAAAGCCGGGGCGGGCGTAAAGTTGGGAAAGATTGTGGAAAGCGGGCACGGTGGTCACAGGTTCAGGCGAGTAGAGCGCTATGGAGCGGTAAAGGACGCTAAGGGAATGTAGGGATTGTGCCCTGTTGCTTTTGACGAATAATAGTTAGCATGCAAACCAAAAGGGCGCTTTGATGAAAATCAATATTGACCGCAATCGCCGCGCTGTCTGCACCGTCTTCAGGTGGGCCGTGCTGCTGGTTACCGCAGGGGCGGGTGCTGGCTTGCATGCGCAAGCCAGCCTGCCGGCCCAGCCGTCAGCCTTGCCGCAGGCCCCCATCCGGCTGATTGTTCCTTTCACGCCCGGCACCGGCATTGACCTGATTGCCCGCACCGTCGGCCCCAAATTGTCGGAGCGCCTGGGCCGCCCCGTGGTGGTGGACAACCGCGCCGGCGCCTCCGGCAACATTGGCACCGAAGCGGTGGTGCGTGCCGCGCCCAATGGCAGTACCTTGCTGGTCACGGTCAACACCCTGGTCATGAACGCCAGCCTGTACCCGCAGCTGAGCTTTGACCCGGTGAAAGATTTGATGCCGGTCTCGCTCACCAGCTGGGGCCAGTTGCTGCTGGTGGCGCATCCCAAGGCCGGTTTTCAAACGGCGGCAGAGCTGGTGGCCGCTGCGCGCAAGGCGCCCGGCCGCATCAACTACGGCTCGCCCGGGGTCGGCACACCCCACCATTTGTCGATGGAGCTGTTCAAGTCCACAGCGGGTGTGTTTGTCACGCACATTCCCTACCGCGGCACCGGCCCGGCCTTGACCGACCTGCTGGGCGGCCAGATTGAAACCATGTTTTTGCCCATTCATGTGGCCTTGCCGCATGTGAAGGCGGGCCGCCTGCTGGCGCTGGGCATCGGCAGTGACAAGCGCCACCCTCTGCTTCCAGACGTCCCCACGCTGGCCGAGGCCAAAGCCGGCAACGTGAACGTGGCCATGTGGTACGGTATTTTTGCGCCACCAGGCACGCCGCCTGAACTTGTGGCCCTGTACAACCGCGAGATCCGCAGCATTTTGCAGAGCGACGAAGTCAAGAACGCCTTCCAGACCCAAGGCATGGACCCTATTGGCAGCAGCTCGGCTGAATTCCAGCGCCTGGTTGAAACCGACGCCAAACGCTGGGCCCAGCTGATCAAGGCCCAGGGCATCACCGCGAATTGATCTGCTACGTAATTAATAGCTGCTTGTGCCCGTCGAATAAGGGCTAGAGGCCAGTTTGAGCATTCAAAACGGTACAAACCAAGAGAGAGCCATGAAAATAGCCATCGTTGGCGGCGGTATAGGCGGTTTGAGCCTGGCGCTCGCGCTGCAGCAGCGCGGCATCAAAAGCGAGGTTTTTGAAACCGTGCCTGAAATGCGCGAACTGGGCGTGGGCATCACTTTGCTGCCCCATGCCATGCGCGAGCTGGCGGCGCTGGGCCTGCAAGCGCAGCTGGAGGCGGTGGGCATTGAAAACGAAGAAAGCGTGTTTTACAACCGCTTCGGCCAGTTCATTTACCGCGAGCCGCGCGGCCGCCATGCTGGCTACGCCATGCCCGAGATCGGTCTTCCGCGCGGCAAGCTGCACGGGCTTCTTTACGAGGCAGTGCTTGAGCGCCTGGGCCCGGAAGCTGTGCATACCAACCATCGCTGCACGGGCGTGGAGCAAACCGAGGCAGGCGCCACCCTCCATTTCACGCAAACCAGCAGCGGTATGGCGCTGCCGCCCGTCAAGGCCGATGTGGTGATCGCTTGCGACGGCGTTAACTCCACCGTGCGGCGCCAGTTCTACCCGGAAGAAAAAGTCGCCTTCGCCGGCATCAACACCTGGCGCGGCGTTACCCGGCACAAGCCCATCCTGGGCGGCAAAAGCTACCTGCGTGTGGGCTCCATCGACACCGGCAAGATGGTGATTTACCCCATCGTCGACAAGCAGGGCGGGGAAGAACTCCAGCTCATCAACTGGGTGGCCGAGATCCAGCACGGCGAAGCCGCCATGAACGACTGGAACCGCAAAGGCAAGCTCCAGGATTTTCAGGACATTTTCAAAGACTGGCGCTTTCCCTGGCTGGACGTGCCGGCCCTGATTGCAGGAGCTGAGCAAATTCTTGAATACCCCATGGTCGACAAAGACCCGGTTGCGCAGTGGACCTTTGGGCGGGTGACCCTGCTGGGCGATGCGGCGCACCCCATGTACCCGCGCGGCTCCAACGGTTCGGCCCAAGCCTTGATTGATGCGCGGGTGCTGGCAGAGCAACTGGCGGCCCATGCCGGCGGCGATGCACGGGCTGCGCTGCAGGTTTACGAAAAATTGCGGCTCGATGCCACGGCAAAAATCGTTCTGACCAACCGAACCGTGCCGCCTGACTTCATCAATATCAAGGTCGACGCGCTCAGCGGCGGCAAACCGTTTGACAACATCGACGATTTGATTAGCCAGCAGGAATTGCGCGATATATCCGACCATTACAAGCAGGTCGCCGGCTTTGCGCTGGAGCTTCCCAAAGGCTAAGGGCGGGGCTCCTCCGGATTTTTTCGCAATTCATGCCACCCCACCGTTCGGGCTGAGCTTGTCGAAGGGCGTTCTAGCCGTCAGTTCAGGTATTTGGGCTTGTCGATTTCGACGGCCAACCCGGCGGGCTCCGTCTCTGCCGGCTCCAGGGCGTCGGCCGGGGGCAGGCCCTGCGGTATTGCAGTCAGGGCAGCGGGTACTTCCAGCCAATTGGAGAGTTTGATGCTCTGGTGCAGCAGGTGCAGCAGCCCGTTGCTCAATGGCGGGTCCATGGTGACCTGGAAATTGCGCACGGCTTCTTGGCCTTGCAATTTTTCAAACAGCTGCAGGCGCAGCTGGCCGTTGCCTATGGGGGTAACCTTCACTTCCGTCAGCAGCAGCGGCTCGGGGCCCAGCGGCAGGTCGGCAGGTTGCCCGGCCTGGTCGCGGTAAGGCGTTTCAAAGTCGCCGCTGCGCAAAGACGCTTCTTTCTTGAAGGCTGTCAGCAACTGCCCGCGCTGTTCTTCCAGGCTGGCGGGTGTTTCTGCCGGGGCGGCAATTTTCTGTATTTCGGTGGCCGCGGTCCTGCTGAGTATCGGCAGCAGCGCCAGCGCCAGGCGCCGGGTCAGCAAGGCCCGCAGTTCGCCACCGTCCTTGCCGTTGATACGGATCATCAGGCGGTCTTGCTCCTGGAGGTAACTCACGGAAACCTGGTGGATATTCATGCTTTGATTTTAGAGCTTACTCCAGCGCCAGCATAGGTTTGCCCCGGGGCGGTTTCGATTCTGTTGTTTCCCGTTGCTTGATCTCTGTCAACCGCCCTTATGGCCAGGCGGCGCATAAACAAGGCATAACCCCGCTTACGCTCAGGGCTATTGAAAAGTTACGCCACCAGCCCCAGATCATCTGCAATCAACTCTTCTCTTGAGGGACGCCATGCGCCAGGACAAACTCACCACCAAATTCCAGGAAGCGCTCAGCGACGCACAGTCGCTCGCGCTGGGCAACGACAACGCCTATATCGAGCCGGTTCACCTGCTGGCCGCCATGCTGGGCCAGGAAGACGGCCCGAAAGCGCTGCTGCAGCGCGCCGGTGTCAACGTCGCGGCCCTGCAGTCGGCTGCCGACGCCGCCATCAAGAAGCTGCCTTCCGTGTCGGGCCAGGAGCAAATCCAGGTCGGCCCCGAGCTTGGCAAGCTGCTGCAGGCCACTGAAAAAGAATCCATCAAGCGCAACGACCAATTCATTGCCGGCGAGCTGTTCTTGCTGGCGCTGGCCGACAGCAAAAGCGAGGCAGGCCGCCTGGCCAAGGAAGCCGGGCTGACGCGCAAGGCGTTGGAGTCGGCCATTGACGCGGTGCGCGGCGGGCAGGGCGTGGACAGCCCCGAAGCCGAAGGCCAGCGCGAGGCCCTGAAGAAATACACCATGGACCTGACCGAGCGCGCCCGCCTGGGCAAGCTCGACCCGGTGATTGGCCGCGACGATGAAATCCGCCGCGCCATCCAGGTGCTGCAGCGCCGCACCAAAAACAACCCCGTGCTCATCGGCGAGCCCGGCGTAGGCAAAACTGCCATTGTTGAAGGCCTGGCCCAGCGCATTGTGGCCGGCGAGGTGCCCGAGTCACTCAAGGGCAAACGCGTGCTGAGCCTGGACATGGCCGCGCTGCTGGCCGGTGCCAAGTTCCGAGGCGAATTTGAAGAGCGCCTGAAAACCGTGCTGAAAGAACTCGCCAAGGACGAAGGCCAGACCATTGTCTTCATCGACGAGCTGCACACCATGGTGGGCGCCGGCAAGGCCGAAGGCGCCATGGACGCCGGCAACATGCTCAAGCCCGCGCTGGCGCGGGGCGAGCTGCACTGCGTGGGCGCCACCACGCTTGACGAATACCGCAAGTACATTGAAAAAGACGCTGCGCTTGAGCGCCGCTTCCAGAAAATCCTGGTGGGCGAGCCGACCGTGGAGGCGACGATCGCCATCCTGCGCGGCCTGCAGGAAAAGTACGAAGTGCACCACGGCGTGCAGATCACCGACCCGGCCATCGTGGCCGCGGCCGAGCTCAGCCACCGCTACATCACCGACCGCTTCCTGCCCGACAAGGCGATTGACCTGATCGACGAGGCTGCGGCCAAGATCAAGATCGAGATGGACTCCAAGCCCGAAGTGATGGACCGGCTGGACCGCCGCCTCATCCAGCTGCAGATCGAGCGCGAAGCCGTGCGCCGCGAAAAAGACGAGTCCTCGCAAAAACGCTTTGGCCTGATTGAAGAAGAAATCGCCAAGCTGCAAAAGGAAATCTCCGACCTCGACGAAATCTGGCAGGCCGAAAAAGCGCAGGCGCTCGGCTCCAAAGACGTGATGGAAGAGATCGACCGCATCCGCTTCCAGATCGAGGAGTCCACACGCAAGGGCGACTTCAACAAGGTCGCCGAGCTGCAATACGGCCAGCTGCCGGCGCTTGAAAAGCGGCTCAAAGAAGCGCAAGACAGCGAAGCCAGCAAAGGCAAATCCAACGCGCCCACACTGCTGCGCACCCAGGTCGGCGCCGAAGAA
This sequence comes from Polaromonas sp. A23, assembly GCF_002001015.1. Lineage (GTDB taxonomy): Bacteria > Pseudomonadota > Gammaproteobacteria > Burkholderiales > Burkholderiaceae_C > Polaromonas. The sequence goes on from NZ_MUNO01000018.1 coordinate 127,786, forward strand.
ATCGCCGAAGTCGTGGCGCGCGCCACCGGCATTCCGGTCAGCAAACTCATGCAGGGCGAGCGCGACAAGCTGCTGCTCATGGAAGGCAAGCTGCACGAACGCGTTGTGGGGCAAGACGAAGCCATAGGCGCGGTGGCCAACGCCATCCGCCGCTCACGCTCGGGCCTGAGTGATCCGAACCGGCCGACAGGCTCCTTCCTCTTCCTCGGCCCCACCGGCGTCGGCAAAACCGAGCTGTGCAAGGCCCTGGCCGGTTTCCTGTTCGACAGCGAAGATCACCTCATCCGCGTCGACATGAGCGAGTTCATGGAGAAGCACTCGGTCGCCCGCCTCATTGGTGCGCCCCCGGGTTATGTGGGTTACGAAGAAGGCGGCTATCTGACCGAAGCCGTGCGCCGCAAGCCCTACAGCGTGCTGCTGCTCGACGAGGTGGAAAAAGCCCACCCCGATGTTTTCAATGTGCTGCTGCAGGTGCTCGACGACGGCCGCCTGACCGACGGCCAGGGTCGCACCGTGGACTTCAAGAATACCGTCATCGTGATGACCAGCAACATCGGTTCGCCCATCATTCAGACCATGGTCGGCCAGCCGTATGAAGACGTCAAGGAAGCGGTGGAGGGCGAGCTGAAGAACTACTTCCGCCCCGAGTTTTTGAACCGCATCGACGAGACCGTGGTCTTCCACTCTCTCGACGCGAAGAACATCGAGTCCATCGCGCGCATCCAGCTGCGTACGCTGATCGAGCGTCTGCAGAAGATGGACCTGAACATGGAGGTGTCGGAAGCAGCGATTGCCGAACTGGCCAAGGTCGGCTTCGACCCGGTGTTCGGCGCCCGGCCGCTCAAGCGCGCGATCCAGCAGCGTATCGAGAACCCGCTATCCAAGCTGCTGCTCGAAGGCCGTTTCCTGCCCAAGAGCACGATCCCGGTCGATGTGGACCCTGTGCGCGAACCCGGCGTGTTCAAGTTCGACCGCACCACGCACTGAACCCTCATTGAACCGCACGGGAGGCGCGGGTTGCTATTGAATCAGTAGCTGCTTGCGCCCGTCGAATAAGGGCTAATGGCCTGTTTGATGCATAAAAACCTCTAAAACCCGCTTTTGCGCATGCAAAAGCGGGTTTTCTTTTGGGCGAGTGGCTCGCACAGCGGTCACCCGGTTGGGTTTTCATATCGGCGTTAAGCTGCTGGCATTTCTGGTGAGGAGATGAAAGTGACGCTGTCGATAAGGAAAGCAACTTCAGAAGACGAAGACGGTCTATGGAAAATCCTGGAGCCCATCATCCGCGCGGGCGAAACCTACGACTTCCCACGCGATACCAACCGGCAAGATGCCCTTGGGGCCTGGCTGGCGCCCGACAACCAGTGTTTTGTTGCCTGCGAGGGCGAGAGGCTTCTGGGCACCTATGTGCTGCACCCCAACCGCAAGGGCGGCGGGGCGCATGTGGCCAACTGCGGCTACATGACCGCAAGTGATGCCAACGGCAAAGGAGTGGCACGCGCCATGTGCGCGCACTCGCTTGAAGTTGCCCGCGCAGAAGGTTTCCGCGCCATGCAGTTCAACTTCGTCATCGCAAGCAACCATCGGGCCGTCAAGCTCTGGACAGGAATGGGCTTTGAGACTGTGGGCCGGGTGCCGGAGGCATTTCTTCACCCTGTGCACGGGTACGTCGACGCACTGGTGATGTATCAGCGGCTGTAAAGTCACGCCATGCTTCGTGACTTCAGTCCGCACTTCTTGCGGGACATATCGAAAGCGTCTAAAAAATGTTCACCGACCCCTGGCTCAACCGATGGCTTCCCCTTGTGCGCGAGCGCGCGGGCTCGGGCACCGTGCTTGAGATTGGTTGCGGCCACGGAGACGACACGGCTGTCCTTTCCGGCGCCGGGTTGAAGGTTCACGCTTTTGATCTGTCCAGTATTGCAGCCGGCATTGCGAAGCTTCGTGTACCCGCGGCGGTGGTGGAGTGCCGGGACGTTCGGGAGCCGTTCCCCGAAGTGGCAAGGGAGCTGGGAGTCGTCGTCGCCAGCCTGTCGATTCATTATTTTTCCTGGGCCGAGACGCAAGCCCTGGTAGAGCGCATCCGTTCAACCTTGCGTCCGGGCGGCGTCTTTCTCTGCCGCCTCAACTCCGACCAGGACCACAACTTTGGCGCCAGCGGACACCCGGAAATCGAGCCCAATTTCTTCATGGTCAAGGGCGAGCCCAAACGCTTCTTCAATGAAGCCGCAATCAATTCACTCTTTGCAGAAGGCTGGAACACGCTTTCGCTTGAGCACTTTGTCACCAAGAAGTACGTCAGGCCCAAAGCCCTTTGGGAAGTTGTCCTGGAGCGCACGGACGCCTGAGCTTTAGTAGGCGGACATTCTGGTGGGTCAGTTTTCGACGGAATTCAACAGTGAGACCCATCAAAAGAGTGTTTTGATGATGACGACACCTGATATAAATAAGAAGACGCCCCCAACGCAAAAATCGGCGACTTTCTTGGATTCACTGGACCAATCTTGAAAGACGCGTGTGACACCAAATTGCGCTGACTTGCCATGCGCGCGGTTGTAGAAATAAATTCCCGTATAGACCGCATATAAGACGTAACAGACATAAACAGCAATTGGCATTTGACGATCATTTTCTTGCTAAATTGAGACGCTTTCTCACCAATATCGATTCGCCTTAGTTGGTTCTCGCAAGAATATGGGCGATCAATACAGACGTCCAGTGAGTGACAGTCGACGCACCGATAAACGCCATGAACAGCAAAAAGCCCGCCGCAAATCTTGCGGGGGTGCGACGACTCGGTCACTTACAGATTCGTTCGCACTGATGTCTCCGTTTCTAAATTGAATTGTGACGGCCGCGTTCCGTGGAGCTCGACTAAAAATTTAACTCGCCACAAGCTACCGATGACGTTGCATGTTCGCCGACCGTCGTCATCCTAGCAGTCCTCCATGAGCCCAAACCAGCCGGGAAACGGGTTTAACTTGAGCACCGGCAATGGGCGATTACTGACATTTACAGCGGGTCCGCAGTTGTCCCGAAGTTGGTGTCGATTGGGCGTAAGCTACGCGGCGACTTCGGAATTATCAACAAGCCCCGATTTATGAGCTCTATACCCAGCCAGGAGCAGGACAAGGAGTTCCAAACGTATGACAACTTTACTCGGTTCGATTTATAGCAATGAGGTTGACCTCGTTGAAAAGGTTAAATCCTATATTGCTCAGGGAGACGACATTAACAGGGTCACCGAGTATGGTGAGTCTGCGCTTCGAGTTGCTTCCAACTATGGTCGATTTGACGTCGTTGCAGTGCTGCTCAATGCCTCAGCAGATAGGGATCAGCTCGCATGGAGTAGCACGATTTACGAAGTTGTCTATGGCACACATACCAGCATCAAGAAATCGGTTAAGAAAAATGACGACCTTGAGTCAATTGACTATTGGAAGCGAACACCTTTTTTGATTGCGGTTCAGCTTGGCGACACTGAGAAAGCCCAGTTATTGTTAGACCTAGGCGCCAACCGATTGGCTACAGGGCGATGCGGTAAGACGCCAATGCAGTATGCCGTTCAACACAATAATGTGGCGATGCTGAATTGGCTGGTGGATCAAGGATTCGACATTGAATCCACGGATGAATTCCTAGATACGCCTTTGATAGCGGCCGCCTCGCAAGGTATGGTTGACTGCGCGATATTTCTAATTCAATGTGGGGCGGATATTCATAAGGCCAATCACATTCCGGAGCGGCCAATTGAAGTTGCAGCGAATATGGAAGTTGTGCGCCTATTGGTGAGCCATGGAGCTGACATCAACGACATCAACGTGGAGATGCACGCCAGATTGCTCGGGGTAGAGCATGATTCAGAACCGGAAGTTTCGTCAGATGACTATGTCGCAGGGAGAAGCCGTCGTTTCGGCGTTAGAAACCCGGAAGAAATTGAAAACCCGTTCTGGCTTTCAATGGTTCGTTCAGGGGCTTCTGCTTGGAAGGCGAGTCGGAAATTCGCAGACTCAGGCAACAGAGAACGCCTACCAGTGTGGTGCTACCAGCGATTCGGAAGGTCCACCACCATTCTGGACGATGGTCGCATCATAGAAATCGCTGGCGAACACGAGGACTACTACGACCCAGACTTTTGCATTTATAACGATGTGACCGAATTCAACGCAGATGGGTCGATCCGCATATTTGGATATCCAGAGCAGGTTTTTCGTCCGACTGACTTTCATACCGCCACACGGATTGATGATGCCATTCTCATCGTTGGTTGTCTTGGTTACCCAGAAGATCGGCAGTTTGGGCGTACGCCGGTCTATCGTTTGAATATCACAAACTTTGAAATTCAAGAGGTTGAAACCAGTGGCGATCATCCTGGGTGGATTCACAGACACAAAGCCAAGCTCGATGGACGAGGCCGCATCATTGTTTCAGGAGGAGAAATCGAGCGAGGTTTGAATGCACTACCTCTCGAAAACATCGATGAATGGGCACTTGACCTCACGACTTGGGTGTGGACGCGCAGCACAGATCGTCGTTGGCCACAATGGACATTTGCGCGACTCGACCGAAAACAGAATCACTTGTGGCAGATTCGACAGGCACTCTGGACTCGCAATGCTAATTGGAAGGAAGATTTTCAGAACGATATGCGGCGACTTTCTGAAAGTTTGGGCCATGAACCTGACCTCGACGCCGTAGCATCAATTTACCGGGTAGATGGACTTACATCCAATGCTCCGATAAAGAATGGTGAAGACAAAATTCTCAAGGTTTATGTGGATGGCGTTGCCATTCGCATGAAAGAGAATCATTGGCTTGTTCAGGTTATGGTGGAGGGGGAATTGCCTGAAGCAAAGCTGAAAGCATTTAAGGAGGGCGTTCTTGCTAATCTCACCCGCTTGGAAGGCGTAGCTTGGGAAGTCGACAAGCTTGGTGGCGAAGAATGATCTTGAAGTTCTCGTATCTGGAGAACGCAATGAACAGCCGGATTTATCTTTTCGTGACCATCATTGCGGAGGTGATTGCTACATCGGCGCTGAAAGCGAGCGACGGCTTCCGCAAGTTGTGGCCGGCTCTTGTGGTCATTGCCGGCTACGGCACATCATTTTTCTTCCTGTCGCTCACCCTGCGCCACATTCCCGTCGGAGTGGCCTACGCCATCTGGTCGGGTGTCGGGGTTGTCCTGATTTCAGCCGTGGGCTGGCTGCTCTTCAATCAGAAGCTTGATATGCCTGCGATTGTTGGAATGGGGCTGATTGTTTCTGGGGTGGTGGTGCTTAATGTGTTTTCTAAGGCTGCTGCGCACTAGCCGCTTCGGCGGCTTTCAATCACCGCTATTTCAGACCCCTGATCTGTCATTCCGGACTCGATCCGCAATCCATGCCTCCGCACTTGAAGAGCGAGGCAGGGCGACCGCAGGGCACTAGACGCTATTGAATCAGTAGCTGCTTGCGTTTGTTCTATAAGGGCTGTAGGCCAATTTGATGCAAAAGAAACTTGAAAACCCGCTCTTGCGCAGGCGAGAGGCGGATTTCTTTTATGAGGGTGAATTTTCGTTGCTAGCGACAATATGTACTTATCGATAGTCAGCCGCTACGAATGCTTTCGGCCGAAAACGGCCAGTAGCGGACGTCGACCAATGGCTGAGTACGGGCAGACTCTGAAGGTGTGGCTAGCTCCGCGTCAACGAAGAAACTAGACCGGTACATTGGGCCGCTTGCCCAAGCCCTTGATGAACACGGCAGATACTTTTCCGCCAGATGGGACTCCAATACCGACATCTACACGGGGCGACCAACGTGTTCCCGTCAAGTTAAGCGGTGAGGTTGTCTCGTGCAGCCGATCAGCACTGCTGCCGAACACGTAGCGATAGCAGTCAGCAGCAACTGCGGCATTGAAACGCTTGACTTGCTCTGGTCGTACATCGACATGGCGCATGCGGCACTCGTCCCCATTCATGACCAGCGCCGCAGTGCGTGATAGGGGAAAGAGAACGTGAGTGTGAAGCGACCCGTAGCCAAGCGGCAGATGTTCCGTATCGGGTAAGGGTGACAAAACGACCGGGGAATCTGAGGTTATGTATTCGGAACCACCGGGCGCGTGTACAACAATCCAGTCTCTTTCGAATAGCGTCCGGGCCACGGTGTCCCATGTCTTGAGCGCAGTAGCGCGCGCCGTTTCGTTCGGAACATTGATGCGAAAGTGGTTACCGCTGACCATTTCAAACAACTTCGCCGCTAGCCTGCGCAGCTCTGCCTCGCCTGTGTCGGCAGGCTTTGACTCCTTGAGCAGTTTGTACGCTGCGGCCTCGCTCGACACCGTGAGCTTCAACTTCGCATGCTCGGCCTTTTCGCGAACGATACGGGACTCCTCAAGGGCCGCCGGAGTTCGAATCGCATGCATTGCAACGAACAATGCAAGGTACTCGCGATCCTCGAAACTAAGAGGCGATCTACAGACAGCAGATTTCAATGCAGTTCCGGCGCGACTCTCCACGATTTCGAACAAGGCTTCGAGTTCGAATCGCTGCCGATCGCTGTGATCAAAGAAGGTGTATGGATGCTCAAGGGTTGCGGTTTTCTTTGGCGTCAAGGAATCGATGGCGTTGTTGACTCGGTCATACACAGCCACGCGCCGGTTCTCGGCGAAACCCTTCAAATAGAACTTTGATACGTAGTGCTGCCGCACCGGGCCATCTAGCAACGGCTGCCGCTCTGCAAGACGATCGAATGCGTTCATGCATGTAATTTTATATAGCGATAAATGCTCATGCAAGACGGTACAGCACACGCAGCGTTCGCCACTGTATGTTGTGTCGAAAAGGCACCGACGGCAGTTTCATTTGCTCAACAATTGACCGCTTTCCGGAAACTAACTTCGGTCGAGTGAGATTCCGCTATGGGCCCAAAGCGGCTGTACGGCCCGTTCCAAAGCTGAGCCCTACGCTGCCGGCAGCAGTCAATGCCCATACATCGGACCGTAATCATCTAGCTTGTAGCCAAGCTGCCCGACACCAAAGGTCTTATGCCAACGTCGAAGAGGCGAGATTTCCCATGAGGTCGAGACTGGCGCCGAAAAATCACCCGAGAAAGTACATTGCGGCCAAAATGCATGCTCCGAACGACTTATCGTCACTAGCTGGTCGGCAAGCGTGAGAAGAAGTTTTGTTTTGACGCCTTCTTTGGACGTTTCCTCGCCTTAATGTGCAACGTAGGTCGCAGGATACCGGCGACCTACACTTGAGAATCCTGCATTCTGCAAAGCTGCAAGCACAGGGTCTTCCGATGCTGACGGAACCAGAAATCTCTTTTGGTCAGGGTCTTTGAGGGCAAATTCGGGTGACAGTCGTAGCTTTAATCCCAAATAGCGGGCGCAATAGTTGCGCGCCAAATTTCCCGCACCGCCCAGGAGCCCGCAGGACTGCCGTTGAGGACGTAATGCAAGGTCGGGCGGCAGTATTGAGCTAAGCCGCAGAAATGGGTGAGCTCCCTCGACCAATGGAAATACGAAGATGGTCGGCCATTCAGCAGGGTTCTCTCCGGTCCACTTGGGACTCGAGAAAATCCACTCGCCGTCTTTCATTTGTGCGCACTTGTTAGTTGCGAACCAAGCGGCGGTCAGATGGGCGCTAGTTATGTCCAGGTATGCGGACGGCGCCCCGTACTGCTGAAGCAGCAATCCGCGTTGAAACGTCGTCAGCCCAACGTCGGGGAGTGCGTGGTGATTTCGCTCAGAGAAGTTGCTGTGCAAGTGATTGGTTTCCGGCAAAAGGGCCTGTGCGGCGTCAACCCATTCGGACAACTCAAGAAGCAATTCGTCATAACTGGTGATTGTTTCAAGATGCTCGTCGTACCGACGATACAGCGACGGTGTGAAGTCAGATTCGGGAACGTTGGAATAGGGTGTCAAGCCGAGCTTTAGGAGGCCGTCACGATTTGGAGTTTGATAGTCTCTTGATTGACCTCGAAACCATAGTTCGAGGTTGGGCACTTTCTTCGACGCCTCTGTGAGTTCGGAAACAATCTCTTCAAGGTGCGATTGAGAGCGAACAAGAATCTCGGGTGCGATGCTTCTCTCCCAGTCGCTGCGAGCAGGAGGCAGGAGCCCGTTGAATACATGTCTCGCCGAAAGTACCCCGCCAGAGAGCATGTTGTCGGGCCTTTTTGTCCATAGATTGGTTCTCAGGTCAAGTGGCATAGAGTTGAGCCTAGACTGCCAAAAGTCGATTGCGAAGCAGTGGTTGCCAAACGTTCCATCCTGGCGGATGAAAAAGCCAAAACCATACTGAGGGTCAAGTGCGTAGAGCGGAGCAGGGTTGCGCCACGCGGCGGCAGCGGCATCTGAGTGGGGCGAGTAGGCCGACAACATCCGAAGCGAGAGAAGTGAGAGCTTCGTTTTGGCGGCGTCGAGCCCTTGTCCACGTAGGCCAGCTAGCTTGGATAGTTCCGAGTTGATTCTCGATGGTGGTACCGGGTGAGGAGGCTCTAGGCTCAATGCTGTCTTCTCAAAAGCGTTGGATAGCCCGAAGTCTCGGATGACTTTCGCTATCTCCGTGAAGTACGAGGCCCTCATGGCCTGCTCTCGATGAAGAGATGGATAGCGGCTTTTGGCCTCCCTGTTGCTCGACCAAGATGCTGCCGCGCGGAGGGCTTCTTTAATAGCTTCGGACGACTTGTTAAAAACTTCCATTCGGCTTGTTTCTTCTCAGAAAAGTTACGGGCGCAAAGTTGAAGCTCAAACCCGGCAATCGTTCTTCAGATGCCTTTTCGGAACGCAGTACGGAACGTCGGCTTCTGGCCGATAGCCGTCATCGTATCAGCGGTGGACCTGGTCGAAGCAATCGCTAGCCTCACACACGCATTTTTGCAATGCCCAATGCCTCCCCTAATTGGAGGAGGCTCTAAGGACATGGATGCTGTGGCACCATTGACGCAAGGGGGTGCGCATGCACGAACGGCTGTTGGTTGGATTGCTGAACCATCCATGGATCTTTACTGCTCTTGGTCAAGCCTTGCTTGGCTTGGGGAGCGCTATGGCGGTCCTAGGGCTACGCGTGGGACGCCTCGGTCGGCGAGTCGAGCGCATCTTTGGCCGGCATGGGCTAGAGGGTCCTGATGTGATGAGCGCGCTCCCTTGGTGGATGCGCATGCTGACGCCAGAGACAATCGGAGATTGGACAGTAGTGGCGATCATATTGGCCACTGGTGCCTACTTGATCTACCTCGGAAAGTGGGCCAGGAGACAGTTGCGGGGATAGACGGAGGACGCTGAATTTTGTAGACTACCTCCGTTCAGGATATGCAGCCCCTGACCGTCCTAGGCTAAGCCTAGGCATCGCCGATACGGATGACCGTCGGTGCCCGACTGGAGCGTGATGCGTCACCGGGAATTTGCTTGTTAACCCAAGTGGAATTCCCTATGAATGTCAAAAGGCATAAACGTCTCATCCAGCTTCGACGCGAAGCCTTCTTAGCTCAAAACTGCCAGTGCTTCTATTGCCGGCTCCGCATCTGGGAGCGAGGCGGTAGGCAGCTAGCCAAAGAATTAGGCATACCCATCCGGCTTGCCAAGCACCTTCGCTGTACGGCCGAGCACCTCAAGCCTCAGGCCAAGGGCGGCCCCGATACCCCTGAGAACGTTGTCGCGGCTTGTGCTTGGTGCAATAGTCACCGCCATGCCGGCCGAGCCCAGCATGCACCCGAACCTTCGGCCTATCGGGCCGAGGTCACCGAGTGCATGAAGACGGGTGGTTGGCATCCGGCGGGCCTAGCTGCGGTGCCGCCTGCTTGCTGATGACGATTGCAAAGACGGACATGTGAAGCCGGCACGGTCACAATCCTCTTCGGACCCAAGGCAGACATCACCTTTTCAGGTGACGGGTGTTTGTGACTCAAGTGTTCCACACGCTCCAGTATTTCTTTACTGCCCCCATGTACGTTTCGAAGTCGGCCGACTTCCAGCAGTTTCCCTCGCCTTCCCGGATCAGCCAGTAGAGATCGTTCGCACACGCGAGCCGCGTCTTGTCAGAGTTGTTCACCCAATTGAAGCTGTTGACGAACGAATCTTCAAAGCTGGTCCCGAACTTGCTGTCCGGAACGTTCCACAGCATTCCTTCGATGAAATACGAGGGTGCCACACCGTCTGCCAGGTAGCCGTCTTCGACCATGCGATTCCGCATGTTCTTGTAAACGCGGACCATCTTCTTGAACCACTCGTTCGAATTCTGATGTTTCGAAGTACAGTTGTCCCGGTGCTGTTCTGGAAAATTGATGACCCGAGTGTTGTCAGGCAGAAAAAAACAAATCCCCTCGTCGTACTGGTTATCAGTTCCCGTACTTCCCTTTCGGTAACGGCGCAACTTCGCACACACAAGAACGTCAGCCTCACGACGCCCGCTATTGCCTTTGATGAAGATCGCCTTCTTTCCCGGTTTTACATCGGTGCCGAAATGCCTTGTGAGCCAATCGATTACCTCTGCGCGAAACTCATGGACCCCATATTGCACGTCCGGGTACTTGGTTCCGAAACTGCTCTTCGCACCCTGTTCCAACTGCGACAAGTCCGAGTAGAAGGTCTGGTTCAGGCGAATGATGATGTCGACATCACTGTCCTTCCAGACGTTCGTGTCGTTGCCGTACGAGCCTTGGAGGAAAAGCGAAAAGTCCTTTACGTAGTACGGAGACAAGCTCTCATCCAGTACCGCCTTGATCGTGTCGTAGGTGGCCGCAGATTGCGTAATCGAACCTTGCGCGGACCACGTCTTAAGCTGTGATTCTGGAATTGCCATCGATTTCCCCTCAGCAAAGAAAAGCCTTGAGTGTTTCCTCGTGCTCAGCGTACGAATGCACGCCGCGTTGCGTGAGGATGTTGAGCTTCTTAAGATCATGCTCGAACAGATCCGTCGCCATCGCCGGCTCGGAAAATGAGTCACTGATACGGACAGTCTGGATGTGCTTGTACAGAATTTTTCGAAGCTGCTCCATCGACTGCACGTTGATCTCGAGCGTCTTCTGCAGAAGCTGTACACCGGGCGTCCGCTGCTTCCAGTAATCAAAAGTGAGCTTGCTCAGGGGCTTGGGCGGGTAGGTGCCACAGCCCAGGCTTACCACGCGAATGTCGTCCAACGGCACCTGCATCGAGACCGTCGCTTCCGCGATCGCGTAGAGCGTTGGGTTGTTGGCGCAGAAGCCCCCGTCAATAAGCTCGATATTGTCACCGTTCGACGTGACCACCGTCTTCCGATTGAAGTACGGGTAAGCGGCGCATGACGCCTGGACTGCATCGCCCACCTTCACCCCAAAGCCAGGAACGAACGAGCCATGTCGGCCGTGCGCCTGGGCAATGTTCCCCTTGAAGATCATTGGCTGCTCAAGCATCCACTTTGTCGTAACCAAACCGACATTGGTCTTCACGTCCGTGAACATCGCGTTCTTGAAGAGAGTCTCCGACAGTTCGGCGAGAGCTCCAGAGCGCCCGTTCGCGTCTTTGTGCTTCATGACGGTGGGGACGTGCTCCTCGTAGAGCGCGCAAACCTCTTGAACGCTCTTCCCCAGTGCCAACATCGAGGCGATGATCGAACCGGTACTCGTACCAAAGATGAGATCAAACCGCTCGTGGATTGGACACTGAATGAGCGCTTCAATCTCTCGCAGGATACCGAGCGTATAGAACCCCTTGGCGCCACCGCCATCTAGACTTAGCACACGAAATAGTCTCTTCTCCGACATTCGCCTCCTCCTTGACTCTTGTCTGGACGTACAGTTGGATTGTCTGCCTCGCGCTTTTTACGAGATGTCCGCTCTTGGCCGATAGCGGAAATACTACTTATGCGGCCAACTATCGATAACTACATATTTTCGATAGACAATCGTGACAGAGTACAAAGAAACCATGCCTGACGCATCCTTCGAATAGAGGACGCGCACAGTTGCCGATGTGCTTTGAAGGCACCGCGGTTAACGAGGCCGCATGAAGCTCACCACTTGCTGCACGGCATGTAACGGAGGATACTCGCGGGCATAAAAAAACGTACCTGGAGTCAGGCATGGCGTCCGCGCCGACACACAGCTTCACCATCCAGCACATCGACCACATCGTGCTTCGTGTCGCGAGCCTTGAAAGCGCCAGAGCCTTTTACTGCGATGTGCTGGGTTGCAAAGTCGCCAGAAGGCGAGATGAGCTCGGTCTCGTTCATCTTTCAGCCGGTACTTCCATGATTGATCTCATCGCGCTCGACGGCAAGCTCGGGCTGCGGGGTGGCGCCGGTCCGGCGAAGGAGGGCCGCAATGTTGATCATCTGTGCCTTCGGGTCGAGCCTTTTAATGAAGCCGCCCTGACGGCACACCTTGCCGCGCACAACATACCCACCCACGGGCCTGCTGTCGTGAACTTTGGGGCCGAGGGAGAGGGCTTGTCGCTCTACATCTCAGACCCGGACGGCAATACGGTTGAGTTGAAGGGCCCTGCACACACGGGCGCGCATCTGGCCCGGTGATCATTGACCCGCACGGGGCCTGAATCCAGGCCTCATCTTGTGGAGGGCAAGGGCAAGTTTGCCGGGGTTGCCATGCACCGCTCACGAAACTCGGAAGGCGTCATGCCATGGCGCTCCCGGAAGAACCGGTTGAAAGGCCCAATGGATCCAAACCCGGCCTCCAGTGCCAGGGTCAGGATGGGCCGGCGATTCAATGCCGGGTCCGCCATGCGTGCGGTAACTTCCCGCAGCCGGTAGTCGTTGACGAAGGTTGCGAAGTGGCGGTGCCCGAGGCGTGCAAGGATCAGCCGCCGCAACACGTATTCCGGCACCTCCAGGGCAGAGGCCAGACTTCTTACTGAAAGTTCGGGGTCGCGGTAGAGGTGCTGGTCACGCATCAAGATAGCAAGGCGTTCAACCAACATCGCGTCGGCATCCACCGTGGCCGTTGACAAGGGCTCGGCTTCGGCTGCCTTGCCGGAGACCGTGGCTGGTTTGAACAACGCTTCCTGCGCCTGGGGCCTCATGTCCAGCAGGAGTACCGCGTTGGCCAGCAAGGTCAGGTCAATCAGTGAGATGTTCAACAGATCCAGCCACGGGGGAGGGGCCGCGCGCTGGAGGTAGATCTCGACCATGATCACGGCCAGGCTGTAGAAACCGAGCGCGCCAACCACCACCCAACGCAGGCGGCGGCGCGCGTCGATCAGGTCGCCCTCGCGGCTGCGCCAGGCCCTGACGCCGGCCGAACCCAGAAAACCAATCGCCATCAGCTTGCTCAGGCCGCCGAACACCGGCCGCCAATGCGGCGGCACGGGCAGGTAGTCCAACACGGCCAGCAGGCCGCAGGTGATCAACACCGCGGCACCTGTCCAGGCCTGCCAGGGGATATGCCGGTCGTCCTCCAGCACCACGGAGGCCAGCCGCCAAAACACGAAGGGGAATGCCAGCGCCGCCAGCACCAGGGGCAATGCACCGGGCTCAGCGCTGCACCGCAAGGCGGGAGAAGAGCAGGCCAGGTAGGCGGCCACGCAAGACAACATTACTAGCAAATCGGCGCGCAGGCGCCAACCTCCACGCGCCGCGATCACAAGGAGCAGGAGGACCACCATGGCGATGCCTGCGCCGCGCAGCAAGGGTTCAATCAGGTTCATTGCGTCCAGAGGATGTCACAAGGAGGGCGGCCTATCTAGCCAAAACCTGTAATTGCTGGCCTTTTCAATGAAACGGCCAGCATTCACCGGAATCGGGCAGACACCCTGCCGCATTTTTCCTAAATTCAGCCTCCTTTTAGCACCAAGGAGACCACCATGACCAACTTCCAGGACTATTGGGCCGTCGCGGCTGCGGCCTGGCCAACCATCTGGCTGGCAGACCTTTTGCGTTACCTGATTGTTGCGGGTGGGTTTGCCGTGGCTTTGGCCTGGGCGCCCGCTGCCTGGCGGGTTCGCCGCACGGTTCGTATCCGCCAGATTGCCAGCGGGCAGCAGTTGCGCGAATTCAGCCATTCCATGCTGACCGTTGTCATTTTTTCCCTGGTTGGCGCCAGCGTGTTCCTGGGGTACCAGGCGGGATGCCTGAAGATCTATGCCTCTGCAGATGAATACGGCTGGCTTTGGCTGGTTTCCAGTTTCTTCGTCATGGTGGTGGCGCAGGATGCCTGGTTTTACTGGACGCACCGGCTCATGCATCACCGCGGGGTGTTCCGGTGGGCGCACCGCACGCACCACCAGTCGCTCGCTCCCACGCCCTGGACGGCCTACTCCTTCGCGCCCGCTGAAGCCCTGGTGCAGGCGATTTTTCTTCCCTTGTTTCTTGTGGCCATGCCGGTGCACCAGACGGTGGCTTTCTTGTGGGTGGCGCACATGGTCGTGCGCAATGTGGCTGGCCATGCCGGCGTCGAGCTGGCACCACGGGCCTGGCTGGCGGGTTGGTGGGGGCGCTGGCTGACCACCACGCTGCATCACGAAATGCACCACGCCTACGCGAATTCCAACTATGGCCTGTATTTCGTCTGGTGGGACCGCTGGTGCGGCACCGAGCATCCCGGTTATCAGGACGGGCTGTGGGCGCTGACCGGCAGGCTGCACCAGGCGCATGCCGGCGCTGTCGAGACTCCGCATAGCGCCACGACGCAGCTTGGCGACCCCAAGGTCAACGCCGTGGGCCAGCTGCCATGAAAACACTTGAACTCAAAATTCCCCCACCCGTGCTGGGGCTGGGCCTGGCGCTTCTCATGTGGCTCACCTCCCTGCTTTTCGAGCCATGGTCAATGCCGTTCGGATTGCGGCTGGGCGCAGCGCTGGTGCTTGTGGCTGTCGGCCAGAGCATCAGCATGGCCGGCATCCTTCTGTTTCGGCGAGCGGGAACAACCGTCAATCCGTTCACGCCAGGCGCAACCTCGTCGCTGGTCACGAACGGTGTCTATCGCTTCACACGCAACCCTATGTACATCGGCCTGCTGCTGACGCTTTTGGGGTGGGCTGCATTCCTGTCGAGCCCGCCAGCCTTGGTCTACCTGGTTGTTTTCGTGCTGTACATGAACCGCTTCCAGATCGGACCGGAGGAACGCGTGCTTTCATCGCTTTTCGGTGCCGACTATGCCGCCTACCAAGCGCGGGTACGGCGTTGGCTCTGAAGCCCCTCTCGCGACGAGCTGAGGGTTTTCAGGTGGCCACCAGTTGATGCCATGCTTGAATGAGACCCTGCGCCGCTCGCGTGACTTCTTCATCTGTGGTTCCACGGCCCACAGACAGCCGCACGGCTCCAGATGCCTCCTCGTAGCTTTTGCTCATGGCGGCCAGCACACCGCTTACTTCGCGTCGTCCTGAATGACAGGCAGAACCGGTCGAGGCTGCCACCTCCGGCACCGAGGCCAGGAGGGTGGCCCCTTCGACCCCTGGAAACGAAACATTGAGCGTGTTGGGAAGGCGTTCGTCAGGGTGCCCATTGAATACCAGACCAGGGATCTGGGTGGACAGATACGCATGCAAGGCGTCGCGGTGTCGGCGCATCGCGGGCCCGGATTGCGAAAGCCGGTTTTGCGCCAATTCCGCAGCGGCACCCAATCCCACAGAAAAAGCAACGTTTTCTGTGCCTGGGCGAAGACCCCGTTCCTGCTCGCCGCCAAAGAGAACGCTTCGCAGCGGCGTGTTTCGACGCACGTACAACGCGCCAATTCCCTTTGGGGCGTAGGCTTTATGTCCTGCGATGCTCAGAAGATCGACACCGAGCGCTTGGACGTTGACATCGATCTTTCCGATGGATTGTGCTGCGTCGGTATGCAACAGGATTCCGCGAGCCCGGGCGAGGCGACCGATCTCCGCGATGGGCTGAATGGTTCCTACTTCGTTGTTCGCATGCATGATCGAAATCAGCGCGGTATCCGGGCGCAGAACTTCCGCCAGCGAAGACACCACAACACGGCCCGCCGTGTCCACGGGAACGATGGATACCTCCCACCCTCGCTCACGCAGCTGCAGGGCGGGCTGCATGACCGCAGGGTGTTCGATGGCGCTGACAACCATGTGCCGCCTGGAAGTGTTTTCCATGGCCGACGCTACGCCCAGCAGGGCCATGTTGTTTGCCTCGGTTGCGTTGGCGGTGAAGAGTATTTCATCGTCTTCTGCGCCGATCAACCGCGCGACCTGCCCGCGTGCGTGTGCAAGCGCCCTGGCGGCCTCCTGGCCATAGGCGTGCGATGACGATGGATTGCCGAACGACTCATAGAGGAAGGGAAGGATGGCTTGTGCTACTTCCGGCGCGACGGGTGTCGTGGCGTTATGGTCCAGGTAAATCGGGTGGGTCATGGTTCGGCTCGCATGGTGAACAGGGTGTTTTGGGATATCTAATTGCCAACATTCTAAAAAACGTTAGAATATTAGCATGAGACAAATCAAAGACCATTTGTACGAGCAGGTTGCCCGCATCGGCAAGGCCGTGGCCAGCCCCAAGCGCCTGGAGCTGATCGAGCTACTTTGCCAGGGCGAGAAGACCGTTGAAGTGCTCGCGGCGCAGTCTGAGATCAGCGTCAAGCTCGCGAGCGCCCACCTGAAGCAGCTGCGCCTTGCGCGACTCGCCGAGACGCGCAAGGAGGGAAAATACGTCCTGTACCGTCTGGCCAGCAACAGCGTGGCCGACCTCTGGGTGAACCTGCGGTCCGAGGCGGAGGAGCGGCTCGTCGAGCTGCAGATTGCGCTGGCCTCCATCGTCGACCACGGCGATGAACTGGAGGGCATTGATCGCGCTGCCATCCTGAAGAAAGCAAAGGCCGGTGAGGTGCTGGTTCTGGACGTGCGGCCGGAAGAGGAGTTCGCCACCGCCCATTTGCCACATGCCCGCTCACTGCCCATGGACGAGCTCCGCAAGCGGCTGAAGGAGCTTCCGAAAGACGTGCCCGTCGTTGCCTATTGCCGCGGCCCGTTCTGCCTGATGGCCAGGGACGCGGTCGAGCTGTTGCGCAAGAAGGGTTACAGCGCATTTCACCTGACCGACGGCGTGGCGGAATGGCGCGCCAGCGGCTTGCCCATTGAACAGTCAAGCTGAGGCATCACCATGAAGACACTGCTCATCCTGAACGATGCACCCTACGGTAGCGAGCGTACTTACAACGGCTCGCGCCTGGCCGGTGCACTGGCCAAACAGGCAGGCAATGAGGTTCGTATGTACCTCATTGGTGACGCCGCGTCGGCTGCGCACCGGCTCCAGAAGGTGCCGACCGGTTTTTACAACCTTGAAGTCATGCTCGGCGCGGTGGTGAGCCACGGTGGCGTCATTGGTGTTTGCGGCACTTGCATGGACGCACGCGGTATCGGTACCGACGACCTTGTTCCTGGCGCGCACCGAAGCACCATGGATGAACTCACCCAATGGACGGCCTGGGCTGACAAAGCCCTGGTGTTCTGATTCAGGAGACAAACATGTTCTTCAAACAGCGAGCGGCGGAGAGCGCCACCCTTTCGTACTTCTTCGGCTGCGCGGGTCATGCACAGGCGGTGGCCGTTGACGTTGTTGTCGGCGACGAAGACTGGTTCATGGCCGAAGCTGAGAAAGCGGGCGTCAGCATTGCCCATGTCATTGACACCCATGTGCATGCCGACCACTACTCGGGCGGTCCGGCATTGGCACAGCGGGCCGGTGCGCCGTATTACCTGCACGAGAGCAACAAGGGCCGGGTTACTTTCGGGTTCGCGCCGCTGACGGATGGCCAGCGCCTGGAGGCGGGCAACGTAGTGGTCGATGTGCTGCACACGCCGGGGCACACGCCAGACAGCATCTGCCTGCTGGTGCGCGACCTGCGCCGGGGCGACGAGCCCTGGTTCGTCATCAGCGGCGACACCTTGTTCGTGGGCGCCGTCGGCCGCCCCGACCTCGCAGGCCGCGAGCAGGAGATGGCGGGCCAGTTGCACGACAGCCTGCATGCCAAGCTGCTGACCTTGCCAGCCGATCTTGAGATCTACCCCGGTCACCAGGCCGGCAGTGCTTGTGGCGCCGGCTTGTCCGGCAAGCCCGCATCGACCATCGGTTTCGAGAAACGCTTCAACCCCGTGCTGTCGATGTCACGCGAAGCCTTTGTTGCCGCTGTCACGGCAGACATTCCGCAGCAGCCCCAGGACATGGCCCGCATCATGGACGCCAACCTTCATGGAACGGCCCCGGAGCCGGCGCTTGCCTGAGCACAGATGAACTACGGTATTCGCAGTAACCTTGGTCAGGTGCTGCAGCAGTTGCTGCAGGTGCTGTTCGTGGGCATGACCATCGGGATGATGCGCAACGTTGTTCCGGCGCTGGCTGAGACCGAGTTTGGCGTGCCGCGCGGCTCTTTCATGCTGCTGGTGGCTTTTGTTGTGGCCTTCGGTTTTGTCAAGGGCGCAATGAACTTCGTCGCCGGCCGCCTGGCAGAACGCCTGGGCCGCCGGCATGTTCTGCTGGTGGGCTGGCTAGTGGCGCTGCCCATTCCGCTGATCGTTTACTTCGCAACGTCCTGGAGCTGGATTGTGCTGGCAACCATCCTGCTGGGTATCAACCAGGGCCTGACCTGGTCAATGACACAGACGGCCAAGCTCGACATCACCCGCGCCGACCAGCGCGGGCTGGTCATCGGGCTCAATGAGTTCGCCGGTTATGTGGGTGTGGCCATTGCCGGTGTGGTCACGGGTTATGCGGCCTCGCTGCTAGGCCCGCGCGAGGGTTTGCTGTGGTTTGGTGCGGCCGTCATCGGCCTGGCTACGCTGCTGGCCTGGCTGGGCGTGAAGGAGACGCTGCCCTGGGCCCAGGCAGAAGTTAAAAGCCACGCGGCAGCACCTTTGGCGCAAGCTTTTCAGCCGCGTTACCCGGCGGGCGTCAGTGCGCGGCCATCGACCCGGGAAATATTTGCCCTCATGAGCTGGCGAGACCGCCGCATGGCAGCGCTGTGCCAGGCAGGCATGGTCGAGAAGTTTGTTGACGCGTTGGTCTGGGCGTTCTGGCCGCTCTATCTGCACCAGCAGGGCGTCAGCTTGCCCGGCATCGGCTGGATCGTTGGTGTTTACGGTTTCACCTGGGGTGGCGCCCAGCTTGTCACCGGCAGGTTGTCTGACCGCGTGGGGCGGCATCACCTGAACGCTTGGGGCATGTGGCTGTGCGGCGCTGGCGTTGCGCTGCTGCCGCTGGGCCAGGGTTCAGCATGGTGGAGTGCCTCCGCCGCAATTGCCGGCCTGGGCATGGCCATGCTGTACCCCAACCTCAGCGCGGCGGTGGCCGACATTGCCCACCCCAGCTGGCGTGCTTCTGCGATTGGCATTTACCGCTTCTGGCGCGACCTGGGTTACGGCATCGGTGCCCTGGGCCTGGGGGCGGCCGCGGCCTTGGGCGGCCGCATCGAAAGCGCTTTCTGGTTCGTTGCGGTGGCGATGTTGCTGTCCGGTGCCGTGCTTTACCACTGGGGCGAAGAGACTCATCCCCAGCTCAACCCTGCGCATTGACTCACACAAGTCCATCGGAGTGCTATTGAATTAATAGCTGAATGCGACCGTCAGCAAAGGGCTACAGGGCGATTCTTGTGAATAATTTGTTGGCACGCGCTGCGCCGGAGCCTATTTGTAAAACGCTTCGACCTTGCCCTTCAGCTTGATCATCAGCGGCTGGCCTTTGCGGTCCAGCGTTTTGCCGGCGGGCACTTTGACCCAGCGCTCGCTGATGCAGTATTCCTCCACATCGTTGCGTTCCTTGTCATTGAGGCGGATGCCGATGGGGTGTTCAAACACGGCGGCAATGTGGTGCGGGCTGCGCGGATCAATCGACAGGCGATCGGGCAGAGGAGGGCGTTCGGTGGTTTCGGTCATGGGTACTTTGGTTGGGTGGTGCAGTCTGCAGCCATTTTCCATGATCCGCCCGGGCCGGGACCATTGCCCGGGCGGCGCATGGGTGCTTGATTAAAAGGCCTCAGCCTCCGAGGCCTGCAAACACGTTCTGCACATCGTCGTTGCCGTCAATGGCGGCCAGAAAAGCTTCCACCTCTTCCAGCTCCGCGGCGCTCAGGCTGGCAGGGTCAATCGGGTTTTTGGCCTTGTAGCCCAGCTTGGCCGAAAGCACGGTAAAGCCCTGGGCCGGCAGCGCGCGGCTGACGATGTCGAGGTCTGTTGCATCGGTCAAAAACATGGTGGTGCCGTCTTCGTCGCCAGGCTCAAAGTCCTGTGCGCCGGCCTCAATGGCGGCCAGCTCCGGGTCGGCACCGGCTACTGTGGGTTCGGCCTCGATCATGCCAACGTGGTCAAAGTCCCATGACACGGAGCCGGAGGTGCCCAGCTGCCCCTTGCGGAACAAGACACGCATTTCGGGTGCAGTGCGATTGAGGTTGTCTGTCAGGCACTCGACCATGACCGGCACGCGGTGCGGCGCAAAGCCTTCGTAAATAACGTGTTCGTAGTGAACCGTGTCGCCCGTCAGGCCGGCGCCTTTCTTGATGGCGCGTTCCAGCGTGTCTTTGGGCATGGAGACCTTGCGGGCTTGCTCGACCACCAGCCGTAGCCGAGCGTTGGACGCCGGGTCTGCGCCGCTGCGCGCCGCGATCATGATGTCCTTGGCCAGCCTTCCAAACAGCTTGCCCTTGGCATTGGCTGCCAGTTCCTTGCCTTTTGCTTTCCACTGCGCGCCCATGTTGAGATTTCCTGGTATTGCCGCGCTCCATGGCGCCTGCTGTTCTGTGAGAGGGGCTGCGTGCATGCTCAATGGCGCGGCGCAGCCAGGGGGCTTTGTTTATACACCTATAGCCGGGGGGTGCCTCACGCTGGCTGGCCTCATGGCCGCTGGTGATTTATTGGGCGGCAAGTTTGTCCGCAGATAATTCAAAGCTAAAAATGGAGTCCCCCATGACCAGTGCCCCAGCCGCAGATCCCCATGCCATCACCACCGCTGACCAGCTTGCATCGCTTTTTGGGAAAGTAGGGGAGGCTTCCATCAAGAAGGAGGTCCCCTTCCTGCACCCGCATTACCGCGCCTTGATCGAAGCCTCGCCGTTTGCCGTGCTGGCCACTGTGGGGCCGGATGGGCTGGACGCCTCGCCGCGCGGCGACCCGCCAGGTTTTGTGCAGGTTGAAGACGAAACAACGCTGCTGGTGCCAGAGCGCCGCGGCAACAACCGGGTAGACAGCCTGCACAACATCCTGAGCGACCCCAGGGTTGCGCTGATCTTCCTGATTCCCGGTGTAGGCGAAACCCTGCGGGTGAATGGGCGCGCCGGCATTACCACTGCGCCAGACATGCTGGCGCGCTTTGAGATGCAGGGGCAGCTGCCCAGGTGCGTGCTTGTGGTGAAGATTGACACCGTGTTCTTCCAGTGCGCCCGGGCCATTCAGCGCTCGGGTTTGTGGAATGCGCCAGCGGCTGACGCGCGGGCCCAGGTGCCCAGCCCGGGCGCCATTCTTCAGGCACTTACCGCCTCAAGCATTGACGGTGAGAAGTACGACCAGGAGCTGCCAGCCCGCCAGCGCGCCACGCTGTATTGAGCGGCGGATTTTGCTATTAAAAGAGTAGCTATTGGCGCCCGTATTTAAAGGGCTAGGGGCTGATTTGGCTTGAAATTTATGGCGATTGGGGCTTAAACGGCTTAAGCGGCCTCAGCCATCAGCCCGGCGGCCCGCTGCACTTCAACGCGGATTTCTTCAGTCAACCTGGCTTTGAGGTCCACAAACACCGGCGTGGTTTTGACCGAGTAGTGGCGGGGGTGTTCGATAGCCACCGGCAGGTCGCACTTGATGCGGCCGGGGCGCGCACTCATGACCACCACGCGGTTGCCCATGAAGATGGCTTCGTCGATGTCGTGGGTGACAAACAGCACCGTCTTGCGCTCGGCCTCCCAAATGCCCTGCAATAGCTCCTGCATCAGCTCGCGGGTCTGGTGGTCCAGCGCGCCGAAGGGCTCGTCCATCAGCAGAATGCGCGGATTGTTCGCCAGAGCCCTGGCCAGCGCGGTGCGCTGCTGCATGCCACCTGAAAGCTGCTTGGGGAAGTGGTTCTCAAAACCCTTGAGCCCGACCTTGCCGATGAACTGCCGCGCAATCGCATGCTGCTCTTCCAGCGGCAGGCCTTTTTCGCGCAGGCCGAAGCAGACGTTTTGCAGCACGGTGAGCCAGGGGAACAGCGTGTAGCTCTGGAACACCATGCCGCGGTCAGCACCGGGGCCGCTGACGGCCCGGCCGTCGAGCGTGATGCTGCCAGTGGTCGGCGTGTCCAGCCCGGCCACCATGCGCAGCAGCGTGCTTTTGCCGCAGCCCGAGGGACCGAGGATGGTGATGAAGTCGTTCTCGGCCACGCTGAGGTCGGTAGCCTGCAAGGCAACCGTGCCGCCGTTGGCGCCGGCGAAGGTTTTGGAGACCTGGGAGATTTCAAGAATATTCATAAGGGCTTACAGCCTCGCCCATGGAAAGAGCTTTTTGTTGAGGGCTTTAAAAGCAAAGTCGGTCACCAGGCCAATCACGCCGATCACGATGATGCCGAAGATGATCTGGTCGGTCGCCAGCAGCGCCTGGCTGTCGGTGATCATGTGGCCAATGCCGCTGGACGCGCCTATCAGTTCCGCCACGATCACATAGGTCCAGGCCCAGCCCAGCACCATGCGCAGCGTCTCGGCAATCTCGGGTGCGCTGCTTGGCAGCAGCACACGCGTGACAATGCCGCGGTCACCCGCGCCCAGTGTGTAGGCCGCTTCAACCAGATCGCGCCGGGTGTTGCCCACGCTCACCGCCATCATCAGCACCAGCTGGAAAAACGAGCCGATAAAAATAACGGCCAGCTTCTGCGCTTCGCCAATGCCGGCCCAGAGAATCAGCAGCGGAATAAAAGCCGAGGCAGGCAGGTAGCGCGCAAAGCTCACAAAGGGTTCGAAGAACGCCTCGATGGGCTTGTAGGCGCCCATCAGCACGCCCAGTGGCACGGCCAGCACGGCGGCAATCAAAAAGCCACCAAGCACGCGCCACACCGTCATGCCGATGTCCTTCATGAAACCCTGGTTGACGAGCAGGTCGTAACCCGAGCGCACCATGGTCACCGGGTCGGCCAAAAAGGTTTTGGACACATAGCCGCCAAAGGTGGCGAAGGCCCACACCGCAAAAAAGAGCACGAAGAAGGAAATGCCCAGCGCGATGCGGGCGCCGGGGGCGACGGGTTGGAGAGGGCGCATGGGTTTACAGGTTTGGCTTGTCATTGCGGGTCAAGCCCGCAATGACAAACTGGTTATTTCAAGAAGCGTGTGTCAGCCAGCTTGCTCATGTCGGGCAGGGCCTTGATGACGCCAGCTTCCAGCAGCAACTCTGCAGCTTCCTTGCTGAAAGCGGCATGCTCGCCGGCAAAGAACTTCTGGTTGGCTGCACGGTCTTGCCAGCGCAGGTACTTCTGGCTGGCCTCGAACTTGTCGGCTGGCTGCTTGACGTCAGCGCCCATGATTTCAAAACTCTTTTGCGGATCTTTCTGGATCATTTCCAGCGCATCGAAATAGCTGTCGGCCAGGGCTTTGGCGGCTTTGGGGTTGTCCGTCAGGAATTTGGGTGTGCAGCCTACCGTGTCCATGATCATCGGGTAGTCCAGCGTGGTGGCGATGATCTTGCCGGCTTCAGGTTTTGCGCGCACTGCACCGAGGTAGGGCTCGTAAGTCATGGCGGCGTCGATGCCGTCGGTGCCGGCAATCATCGCGTTGGCCGCAGCTTGCGGCTCCAGGTTGACGATCTTCACGTCTTTCGGGCTCAGGCCGTTCTTCTTGAGCATCCAGGCCAGGGTGAACCAGGGTGCGGTGCCGGGGGCGCTGGCGGCAACGGTTTTGCCTTTGAGGTCGCTGATTTTGGTGATGTTGGGTTTGACCACCATGCCGTCGGCGCCGTAGCTTTTGTCGAGCTGGAAAATTTGCGTGGTGGCCACACCATTGGCATTCCAGACAATCCAGGTCTCCACAGTGGTGGCGGCGCATTGCACGTCACCCGAGGCAATTGCGAGGTGGCGGTCTTTCTGCGGAATTTTCTTGATCGTCACATCAAGACCGTTTTTCTTGAAGATGCCGGCTTCCTTGGCCAGGGTCAGCGGGGCAAAACCCGTCCAGCCTGACATGCCCAGCGTGATTTTGGTTTCCTGCACTTGCGCTTGCGCGGTGGCGCAGGCAAAGGCGACGAGCGAGAGAGTCAGTAGCTTCTTCATGGTGGGCTCCTAGGGTTAACTTGTGATGGGACGGGTGATCAAACTTTGCATGCAGTGTTCATGCCAGCCGCAGGGCATGTAATTCCGGGAGTTGGGCATCCAATGCCGCCGCAATGTCGCCGCTTGCCACCAGATGGTGCACCGCTTCCATGTCGCGGGCCAGGCTGCGGTCTTCCATCATGGCGGGTGAAACCACGCGAATCAACCGCAACACGCGTTCGAGCGGCGCCGAGCTTTTGAGCGGGCGCAAAAACTCAATGCCCTGCGCCGCGGCCAGCAGCTCGATGCCGACGATGTGTGCGGTGTTGCGCAGCATGGGCTGCAGGCGGCGCGCGGCAAAGGTGGCCATGCTCACGTGGTCTTCCTGGTTGGCTGAAGTTGGCAGGCTGTCCACGCTGGCCGGGTGCGCCATCGATTTGTTCTCCGAAGCGAGTGCAGCGGCGGTGACGTGCACGATCATGAAACCCGAATTGAGACCCGCATCGGGTGTGAGAAAGGGCGGCAGGCGCGAAACCACGGTGTCGACCAGCATGGCGATGCGGCGCTCGGTGATGGCACCAATTTCGGCAATGACCACGGCCAGTGCATCGCAAACCAGCGCGACAGGTTCGGCGTGAAAGTTACCACCTGAGAGCAAGCTACCTTCGTCGGCAAACACCAGAGGGTTGTCCGTCACGGCATTCGCCTCAATCACCAACACTCGGGCGGCGTAGCGCATCTGGTCCAGGCAGGCGCCCATGACTTGCGGCTGGCAGCGCAGGCAATACGGGTCCTGCACGCGGTCGTCGTTTTCCAGGTGCGACTGGCGGATTTCGCTGCCGGCCGTCACCGCACGGTAAGCGGCGGCGCAGTCGATCTGCCCCGGCTGGCCGCGCACTGCATGAATGCGTGGATCAAACGGGCCGTCGCTGCCGCGCGCGGCGTCCAGCGTCAGTGCGCCCGAGATCACGGCCGCTTCAAACAACCTGTCGGTGGCAAACAGCGCGTCCAGTGCCAGTGCTGTGGAGACCTGCGTGCCGTTGATCAGCGCCAGGCCTTCCTTGGCCGAGAGCTGCAGGGCTTGCAGGCCGGCTTGCTTGAGCGCGGTGGCTGCCGGCAGGCGCTGGCCGTTGTAGAAAACTTCGCCTTCGCCAACCAGCGGCAGGCACAAATGCGCCAGCGGCGCCAGGTCGCCCGAAGCGCCCACCGAGCCCTGGCACGGAATGACGGGGCAAATGCCGTGGTTGTGCAGGGCAAGCAGCGCATCAATCACCTCCTCGCGCACGCCCGAATAGCCGCGCGCCAGGCTGGCCGCCTTGAGCAGAAGAATCAAATGCACCACGCGGTTGGGCAGCGGCTCGCCGACACCCACCGCGTGCGAGCGCAGCAGCTTGAGTTGCAGAATGGCCAGGTCTTCCTTGGCAATGCGCGTATTGGCAAGCTTGCCGAAACCGGTATTGACGCCGTACACCGCCGCGCCACCATTGGCGGCCTTGTGCACCAGTGCGGCGCTGGCGCGCACGCCTGCGCGGCAGGCTGCGTCCAGCGTTACCGGTACAGGCTCTGCGCCGCAGAGACGGCGTAGTTGGGCGATGGATAGTTCGCCGGGAATGAGAAGTTCTTTGTTGGACATCGTGTTTTTCTTATCTCCGTTCGTCCTGAGCTTGTCGAAGGGGCGCAGGCAAGCTCGGAACAGGCTTCGACAGGCTCAGCCTGAACGGTGGGGGTGTTCAGCCAATCATGGGCAGGTTCAAACCGTTCTCACGGGCGCTGGTTTTGGCAATGTCGTAGCCGGCATCGGCGTGGCGCATCACGCCGGTGGCCGGGTCGTTGAACAGTACGCGTTCAATGCGTTCCGCTGCCTCGGGCGTTCCGTCGCAAACAATGACCACGCCCGAATGCTGTGAATACCCCATGCCGACGCCGCCGCCATGGTGCAGGCTGACCCAGGTGGCGCCGCTGGCGGTGTTGAGCAGGGCGTTGAGCAAGGGCCAGTCGCTCACGGCGTCGCTGCCATCCTTCATGGCTTCGGTTTCGCGGTTGGGGGAGGCCACCGAACCGCTGTCGAGGTGGTCGCGGCCGATCACGATGGGGGCTTTGAGCTCGCCGCTTTTCACCATCTCGTTGAAAGCCAGGCCTGCCAGGTGGCGCTCGCCCAGGCCTATCCAGCAGATGCGGGCCGGCAGGCCCTGGTAGCTGATGCGCTCTTCGGCCATGTCTAGCCAGCGGTGCAAATGCTTGTTGTCGGGGAAGAGCTCTTTCATCTTCGCATCGGTCTTGCGAATGTCCTCCGGGTCGCCGGAGAGCGCCACCCAGCGGAACGGGCCGACGCCGCGGCAGAACAGCGGGCGAATGTAGGCCGGTACAAAGCCGGGGTAGTCAAACGCGTTGGCCACGCCGAAGTCTTTGGCGACCTGGCGCAGGTTGTTGCCGTAGTCCACCGTGGGAATGCCCATGGCGTGAAACTCAAGCATGGCTTTGACATGCACCGCGCAGGATTCGCCTGCTGCCTTCGTGAGTGCCGCGTGTTGCGCCGGGTCTTTTTGCGCGGCTTGCCATTGCGCCACGCTCCAGCCCGCAGGCAGGTAGCCGTTGATGATGTCGTGTGCAGAGGTCTGGTCGGTCACCAGGTCGGGGCGCATGCCGCCGGCTGCGGCGCGGCGTGCCAGCTCGGGCACGATTTCGGCCGCGTTGCCGCACAGGGCAATCGATACAGCCTCCTTGCGGCTGGTGTGGTGCTTGATCATTTCCAGCGCTTCGTCGAGGTCCTTGGCCTGCTTGTCCACGTATTTGGTGCGCAGGCGGAAGTCGATGCGCGACTGCTGGCATTCAATATTGAGCGAACAGGCACCGGCAAAGGTGGCGGCCAGCGGCTGGGCACCGCCCATGCCGCCCAGGCCGGCTGTCAGTACCCAGCGGCCGGCCAAATCTCCCTTGAAGTGTTGGCGGCCCGCTTCGACAAAGGTTTCGTACGTCCCTTGGACAATGCCTTGTGTGCCAATGTAAATCCAGCTACCAGCTGTCATCTGGCCGTACATCATCAGCCCGGCGCGGTCGAGCTCGTTGAAGTGTTCCCAGGTGGCCCACTTGGGCACCAGATTGGAGTTGGCAATCAGCACGCGGGGAGCGCCGGAGTGGGTACGAAATACGCCGACCGGTTTGCCTGACTGCACCAGAAGGGTTTCGTCGGCCTTGAGTTTGCGCAGCGAATCCAGGATGGCGTCAAACGCCGGCCAGTTGCGCGCCGCCTTGCCGATGCCGCCGTACACCACCAGTTCATCGGGGTTTTCTGCAACCTCTGGATCGAGGTTGTTTTGAATCATGCGGTAGGCCGCTTCGATTTGCCAGTTGGCGCAGGTGAGGGTGTTGCCGCGCGGTGCGCGTACCGGCCTGGCTTTGCTCTGGAGGAAGGGGGTTTGCGAAAGATCTGACATGGCACAACTCCGGCGATGGCGAAACATCGAAAATTATTTATTCCGGCAAATCGTAGTTGTCTATACAACTTGTGTCAACTGGGGTAATCTACGGACATGGCAAAAGTTGTATTGCCTGCCTATGAGCAGGTCAAGGCCTTTATCAAGACACGCATCAGTGCCGGCACCTGGAAGCCGGGGGATCCGGTGCCCAGCGAGGCGGCGCTGATGGCGCAGTTCGGTATCAGCCGCATGACGGTCAACCGCGCGCTGCGCGAGCTGGCCGCCGAGGGCATGGTGACGCGGGTGCAGGGCTCCGGCACACGGGTGGCCGAGCTGCACCGCATTTCTTCCCGGCTGACGATTCGCGACATTCACGAAGAGGTGGCCGAGCGCGGCCATGTGCACACCACGCGGGTCTTGAAGGTGGAGGCCGAGAAAGCCAGCGCCGACCTGGCTAAAACGCTGGGCTTGCGCACTGGCGCGCGTGTTTTTCACACCTTGCTGGTGCATCTGGAAAATGGCGTACCCATCCAGTATGAAGACCGTTACGTCAACCCGGCGGCCGCACCGGATTTTCTGGAAACCGACTTCACGCGCACAACGCCCACCCACCACTTGCTGCTGCATGCGCCGCTGACCGAAGCCAGTTATTCCATAGAGGCTTGCCTGCCGACAGCGCACGAGGCGAAAGAGCTGGGCATCAAGCGCGCCGAGCCCTGTTTGGCCATGATGCGCCGTACCGTCAGTGGCGCCCATGTGGCCAGCGTGGCCCGCCTGATTTACCCTGGCACGCGTTACAGCTTTGCAGGACAATTCCAGGCATGAGTGCACAAGCATTCCCAACGCGGAGATGACCCCATGAGCTGGCAAATCATTCCCCTCGAAGAGGTCGCGCCCACGCCATGGCGCAATGGCGGTGGCATTACCCGCGAACTTCTGGCCTGGCCTACGGCGCAGGACTGGGACTGGCGCATTTCGGTGGCCGAGGTCGAGAAGAACGGGCCGTTCTCGCGCTATGAGGGCGTGGAGCGGTGGTTTGCAGTGCTCGGTGGTGCGGGTGTGCGGCTGGCGCTGGACGGAAAAGACCACGAACTCACCGCTGAAAGCGCACCCTTTTGTTTTGACGGGAACCAGCCCTGCAAGTGCGAGCTGATCGACGGGCCCACCGAAGACTTCAATTTGATGCTGAAAAAAGGGCGTGGACACGCCCGCGTGGTGCGTGTGCGGGAGGCACTGAACGTAGAGGTGCCACCTGGCGCACGTGTTGCCGTGTACGCCTGGGACGAGCCGGTGACGGTGCAGGTGGACAAGAAATTTGTCACCGTGGCGCCGCACACGCTGGCCTGGCGTGCGATCGCCGACGGCGCTTCGGTGCGGATCCAGGCGGCAACGGCACTCTGGATGGAAATGACACGATGACGGTGCAGATCTGGCGCCATTGCAGGGTTGCGACGCTGCAACCGGCGGATCCGGCGCCTTACGGCTTGATCGAAGACGCAGCGCTGGCCGTCGAGGATGGCAAAGTCCTTTGGGTGGGGCCTCTTGCCGCGCTGCCGGCCGAGGTCAAAAAACGCAGCACACGCGAGCATGACGCCGGCGGTGCTTTGATCACACCGGGTTTGATCGACTGCCATACCCATCTTGTGTATGGCGGTGACCGCGCCCATGAGTTCGAGCTGCGGCTCCAGGGTGCAAGCTACGAAGATGTGGCGCGCGCTGGTGGCGGTATCGCATCGACCGTGAAGGCGACCCGCCTGGCAAGCGAGCAGGAGTTGGCCGCGCAAAGCATGAAGCGGCTGCAGGCGTTGATGGCTGAAGGTGTGACGACGGTGGAGATCAAGTCTGGTTATGGGCTGGCGCTTGAACATGAGCGCAAGACGCTGCGCGTGGCCCGTGCACTGGGGCAGGGCCAAGCCGTTGAAGTGCGCACGACGTTTCTGGGTGCCCATGCAATTCCCCCTGAATTTACCGGCCGGAGCGACGACTACATCGACGAGGTGTTGCGCATGCTGCCAACGCTTCATGCCGAAGGCCTGGTTGACGCTGTTGATGCTTTTTGCGAGCGCATTGCTTTCAGCACTGTGCAGACCGAACGTGTGTTTGAGGCTGCATGTGCATTGGGTTTGCCGGTGAAGCTTCATGCCGAGCAGCTCAGCGACAGCGGTGGTGCACAACTTGCGGCGCGTTATGGCGCCATCAGTTGCGACCATCTGGAGTGGCTCAGTGACGCGGGTGTGGCGGCGATGGCGCAGGCCGGCAGCGTGGCCGTGCTCTTGCCGGGTGCGTTTTATTTTCTGCGCGAAACAAAGTTGCCCCCGATAAGCCAGTTGCGCGAGGAGGGCGTACCGATGGCGATATCCACCGATTGCAACCCCGGCAGCTCGCCTTGCACTTCGCTGCTGCTGATGCTCAACATGGCCTGCACCTTGTTCCGGCTGACGCCCGAGGAAGCTCTGGCCGGTGTCACGCGGCACGCGGCCAGGGCGCTGGGGCTGCACGACCGCGGCACGCTTGCGGCAGGCCAGCGTGCCGATTTTGTACTTTGGGATGTTGCGCACCCGGCCCAGCTTAGTTACGCCATCGGCGCCAATCCGCGTCTCCAGACTGTTTTCAAAGGTGAGCTCGCATGAGTTTTGTCCTGCACCGCGGTTCGGTGCCTTTGCTGGTCAGCATGCCGCACACCGGCACCCTTATTCCGCCGGAGTTGACGGGCGATTACGTCGAGCGCGCGCTCGGCGTGGAAGACACCGACTGGCATTTGCACCAGCTGTACGACTTTTTGCCGGGCCTGTGCGCCAGTGTGCTCAGGCCCCAGTATTCGCGTTACGTGATTGACCTGAACCGCCCGCCAGACGATGCGCCCATGTACCCCGGTGCATCCAACACCGAG
Organism: Polaromonas sp. A23; assembly: GCF_002001015.1. Lineage (GTDB taxonomy): Bacteria > Pseudomonadota > Gammaproteobacteria > Burkholderiales > Burkholderiaceae_C > Polaromonas. The sequence goes on from NZ_MUNO01000018.1 coordinate 158,201, forward strand.
CTGTGCCCCACGCATTTTTTCAACGGTGACCTGCTATACCGAGAGGGGAAAGCGCCCGCGCCTGACGAACGCCTGCACCGGCGCAAGCTTTACTGGCAGCCATATCACACAGCCCTGGCCGATGAACTGGCCCGCATCAAGGCTGAGCATGGGTTTGCCCTGCTCTGGGACGCGCACAGCATCCGCTCCGAGATTCCCTGGCTGTTTGAAGGCCGTCTGCCCGACCTCAATATCGGCACGGCCAATGGTGCCGCCGCCCATGCCTCCATCACCGAGGCGGCTGCGGCTGCCTGTGCGGGTGCGCGTGGCGTCAGCAGCGTGGTTAACGGCCGCTTCAAGGGCGGCTACATCACGCGCCATTACGGTCAGCCGGCAAGTGATGTTCACGCGATCCAGCTCGAAAAATGCCAGAGCCTGTACATGCAGGAAACGGCGCCTTTTGCCTACGACAAGGCACGGGCACGCAAGATCCAGTCGGTTCTGGAGACGATGGTCATGGCCAGCCTGAACGCTGCGCGCAAACTGTATGGTTGCTGAAGCGACACGTTATTTCGCACCACAGGCGTGGGTGGACGGTGCGTGGACCCAGGATGTGCTTCTGGCGGTGGCCGCGGACGGCACCTGGGCCAGCATTGAACCCAACGCGGTGGAGGAAGCGCGGCATGGCGCGGTGCAACTGAAAGGGCCGGTGTTGCCGGGCCTGGTCAACGCGCACAGCCATGCTTTTCAGCGTGCCATCGCCGGGTTGACCGAACGCTCGGAGGGCAGCAGCGACGATTTCTGGAGCTGGCGTGACCGCATGTACAGCGCTGCGCTGCGCATCACGCCCGAGCAGCTGGAAGCAGTGGCGGCGCTGCTTTACGCAGAGCTGCTGCAGGCCGGCTATACGCAGGTCTGCGAGTTTCATTACCTGCACAACAACACCGACGGCAAGGCCTATGCGGACCCGCTGGCCATGTCTCTGGCGCTGGTGCGTGCAGCGCAGCGCGTGGGCATGGGCCTGACCCTGCTGCCTACGCTGTACATGCGTTCGGGTTTCGGGGCCACCGGCTTGCGTGAGGACCAGCGGCGGTTTGCCTCAACGCCCGAATCGGTGCTGCGTCTGGCTGAGGGGGTGTTGCATCAGGGTGGCCATCAGATCAACACAGGTATGGCCCTTCATTCGCTGCGCGCGGTGGATGAGGCGGCGCTGCACGAGGTGGCGGCAGCGGCTAGGGCCAAAGGCATGGCGGTTCATATTCACATTGCCGAGCAGATACAGGAGGTGAAGGATTGCGTGGCCGCGCATGGGGAGCGGCCCATCGAATGGCTGCTGTCGCACGCAGCGCCCAACGCGCACTGGAACCTGGTGCACGCGACCCAGTCCACCGCAGCAGAGCTGGAAGGTGTGAAAAAAAGCGGGGCGGCGGTGGTGATTTGCCCCAGCACCGAAGCCAATCTGGGTGACGGCGTATTTGACCTGCCGGCTTACGCAGCGGCCGGAGGCAATTGGTCGGTGGGCTCCGACAGTCACGTGACGCGCAGCTGGCAGGAAGAGCTGCGCCTGCTTGAATATTCGCAACGCCTGACTTTGCGCCAGCGAAATATTGCGGCGCGCATGCCGGCTGGCCCAGGCTCGGCAGGCAACCTGTTCAACGCCGCGCTGGCGGGCGGCAGCGCAGCTACGGGCTTGCCTTTGGGCGGCCTGCATCCCGGTCAGCGCGCCGACTTTCTGGTGGTGGATGCCACTTCACCCGCGCTGCTGGGTATTCCGGCCGACCATGTGCTGGACGCGCTGGTGTTTTCCAGCCCCGACGCGCGTTTCAGCGAAGTGTTTGTGGCAGGCAAGAAGGTGGTCAGTGGCGGACAGCTAGACCAATGGCCGCGCCTGGCCAGTGAGTTCGTTGAGGCCATGCAGGCCTTGTGGGGGTGATGAGTTTGATGGGGCTGATGCGGTTCCCTGCGTGTTCAACACGCGCCGGGCAAGCACCGTCAGCGTGTTGGTAGTCGCCGCGACACCCATTTTCACGTAGGCGTCGCTGGTCACGCCGCCAATGTGCGGGCTCAGAACGAAGCCCGGCTCCTTTTGGAAGATGTGCGGCACAGCCATCGGTTCGGTGGCGAAACTGTCCAGACCAGCCATGGCCACCTGGCCTGACCGAACAGCCTCCAGCAGCGCTTGCTCGTCCACCAGCCCGCCGCGCGCCGTGTTCACAAAAATCATCCCCTTCTTGCATTGCGCCAGAGTCGTGGCGTTGATCAGGTTGCGGTTTTCCGGTGTGAGCGGGCAGTGCAGGGAGATCGCATCTGAGTGTTTCCAGATGGTTTCCAGCCCGGACGGCAGGACATAAGCCGGCAGATTTTTGGCAAAGGGATCGAATCCGAGTACGCGCATGCCCAGCGCGTCTGCCATTTTGGCGAAGCGAAGCCCGATCGCGCCGAGCCCGATCACGCCTATGGTTCGACCGTCCAGCTCAAGACTCTTGTGTGTTGCCTTGTCCCAATGGCCGGCGTGCATGCGTGCGTCAAGCTCTACAACGGATTTCGCGCAGGCGAGCAACAGAGCCAGCGCATGTTCCGCCACAGCGGCAGCATTCGCTCCGACAGCCGCAGTCACTTCTATGCCGCGTGCGGCGGCGGCTGCCTTGTCGATGGTGTCGGTGCCGCTGCCGTGCTTGGAAATCACTTTCAGCGCCGGCGCCGCGTCCATGACTTCAGCAGTCACCGCGCCATAACGAACGATGATGGCAACCGGGTTGTGCCGCTTGGCCAGCGCCTGAATGTCGGCAGGCAATGGCGCTTTGCCAGCGAAGATCACCTCGTACTCGCTGAGCAGTTCCAGCGCCTGCGGAGCCAGGTCGGCACCCGTGACCAATATGGCCGGCTTGTGCTGGCCTGCAGTCACAGGCTTTCCCCGACCTTGAGAACGCCGGCAGCCCGCAATGCGGCGTCCAGCCATTTGGCGGCTGTGTCGCCCCGCTTGATGGCGGCTATACGGTCGGTCTCGTCCTGAACCTTCTTCGCGGCCAGCGGCAAAAGCGACTCGATCTTTTCCCGCTCGACCACCACCACGCCGTCCGCATCGCCCAGGATGAAATCGCCGGGGTTGACCGTCACGCCGCCCACAGTGACGGGGTGGCCGATGCGGCCAGACACCAGCTTGGTCGGGCCATTCGGATTGGTGCCGACGCTGAAGACGGGGAACTTCATCTCCTCGATCTCCAGCGCATCCCGCACTGCGCCGTCGATCACGACACCGGCGATGCCCAGCTTCTGGCAGGCGGTCATCATGATGGTGCCCATCAAGGCCGCGGTCTGGTCGCCTTTTCCATCGATCACCAGCACGTCTCCTGGTCTGGCCAAGGACATGGCGGCATGAATCATGAGGTTGTCGCCGGGGCGAACGTCCACGGTGAAGGCTGTTCCCACGACTTTCATGTCGGGACGCAAGGCGCGAATACGCCCATGCATTGCACCGCGACGGCCAGCGACATCGGCAAGGATGGCGGCCTGGTACCCGGAGGCTTGTTGAACAATCGCTGCCGGGACCCGGTCGAACGTGCGGTTGATGTCGGGTAAGGTCATATCTGTATATCTGTTATTGGCAGAGAGAATCGGATGGCAAGCTCAGGCTTCTGGCGTGAGAAAAGGGTTCAATAGAGAGCGACGGACATCACGCAGCTGTGTGCCCGTCACTTCAGAAATCGACATCAGGCCGAGAAGGCCCAGGTCGCGCTGGATTTCGTCGGCAAGGATACGGATCGCATGGCGCACGCCCTCTTCGCCAGCCACAGCGGCCGCATAGTTGAAGGGGCGGCCTACAAACACGAACTTTGCGCCGAGTGCGAGCGCCTTCAGGACATCCGTCCCGCGCCGGATGCCGCTGTCCATCATGACTGGGAAGTCGCCACCCACGGCCTGGACGATTTCCGGCAGCACGCGCAGCGGCGAGACCGTGCCATCGAGCTGGCGGCCGCCATGGTTAGACACGATCAGGCCGTCGGCGCCCATGTCGCGCACTTTTCGTGCGTCCTCGTGGTTCATGATGCCCTTGACCACCAGGGTGCGCTTCCACTTGCGGCGGATCAGGGCCAGGTGCTCCCAATCCAGGTGATCCTTCGCCCCGAAGTCGCGTGCCACCCGCGACGAGAGGATGGGGGCGCCGCGGGTGGCATACGAGTTCTCGAAGTGCGGCATTCCGTGGGTAACGAGCGTCCGCAGGAAGGTCGCTATCGTCCAGCGCGGGTGGGTCAGCCCCTCCCACGCCAGGCGGAAGCTCGGTCGCAGGGGCGTGGAAAAGCCTGCGCGGATATTGTTCTCGCGGTTGGCGAGCACGGCGGTGTCCACCGTCAGCACGAGCGTCTTGACGCCCGCAGCGTCGACGCGATCGATCAAGGCTTCAATCCTGGCGGTCTCGCCAGGCAGGTAAGCCTGGAACCACGTGTCGGGGGCCGCGGCGATCACCTCTTCCAGCGCGATGAGTGAGGAGCCGCTCATGATCATCGGCACGCCCTCGGCCGCCGCTGCGCGGGCCTGCACAAGGTCGCCGCGGTACGCGCTCAGCGCGCTGATGCCCATGGGCGCGATGCCGAACGGTGATGCGTAGCGCCTCCCGAAAAGGTCGACTGCCTGGCTGCGACCGGAAACGTTGCGCAGCACTCGCGTGACGAAACCGAACTCGGAGAATGCCGTGCGGTTGTCGTGCAGCGAGGCCGAGTCTTCCGCTCCGCCGGCGATGTATTCAAAGAGCGGGCGCGGCAGGTGGCGCCGAGCGCTTGTCTCAAAATCCTGCAACGACAGGAACTTCCGCAAGCCCGGCGGCGCGGCGGGACGTGCTACCGGCGGCAGGCGCGTCACCGTCGGCGCAGCCCCGGAAGAGACTAGTTGCGACATGCGGAGATCCGTTGACCTTGGATGTTTGCTTCGCGGGTCAGTCGATCGTGGCGCCGGATTCCTTGACGACCTTGCCCCACCTGGACATTTCGCCACCGATAAATTTTGCAAACTGATCAGGCGTGCTGCCGGCGACGTCAGCCCCCTGGTCGCTCAGCTTTTTCTGCAGTTCGGGATTTTTGAGCGCCTTGTTGATTTCGGCATTCAACCTGACGACTATTTCCTTTGGTAGTTTGGCCGGGCCGAGAATGCCGAACCACGTCGCTACTTCAAAGTTTTTGTAACCTGACTCCGCGATCGTGGGCGTTTGCGGAATGTCGTCGACACGCTTGAGGGAAGTCACAGCCAACGCCCGCATCTTTCCGCTCTTGATATTCCCGATCACGGTGGGGATGGACGACACGTAGATTTGCACCTGGCCGCCGATGACGTCGGTGATGGCTATGGCAGCGCCCTTGTAGGGGATGTGCACCAGCTTGATCCCGGCTTCTTTCTGAAACAGCTCAGTCGCCAGATGACCGACCGTCCCATTTCCCGATGTCGCGAAATTGATGGTGCCGGGCCTGGCTTTGGCGTCGGACACCACGTCCGCGAGGGTCTTGTATGGCGAATCCGTCGCCACGACCAGGACCATGGGGGAACTCGCAACCATTGAGATGGGCGCCAGATCCTTGACCGGGTCGTAAGGCAGCTTTTTGTACAGACTCGGGTTGATGGCCAGGTTGCTGGTTTGCCCGAGCACGAGGCTGTAACCGTCGGCTGGCGACTTGGCGATGTTGTCCAGGCCGATGGCGCCGCCAGAACCAGGCTTGTTCTCGACGATGAAGGACCATTTGGTGGCCTCAGTGATTTTCTGGGTCACCTCGCGCGCAAGGATGTCGGTGCCCCCGCCTGGGGGGAAGGGAACGACGAGTCGAATGGGCTTGGACGGCCATGTCTGGCCGAACGAGACGGTACAGGCGGTGCAGGCGATTAACGCCAGCAAGAGGCGGCGGGTGTTCATTGAGTTTGTCTCCTTAGTTTTTGTACCACCAGTATCAGCAGGTGTTAATCTACGGTCCAATTGATAATTTCTTCATTTTCATAAATAAGACTTTTGCAATGGATTTTCGTGACCTGCGCTATTTCGAAACAATTGCCGAACTGCAGCATGTCGGACGTGCAGCCGAGAAACTGCATCGCACGCAGCCCGCGCTGACCAGCTGCATCCGTCGGCTGGAGGAGGACTGCGGCTTTCCTGTTTTCGAGCGTGCCGGGCGCGGAATTCGACTGACCGCGGCAGGCCAGGTGCTGCTCAAGTGGGCTCAGCGCATGCGCTTCGACATGGAGGATGCGAAGCTTGAGATTGCCGCCATCGGAAGCGGCCTTGCCGGGCATGTACGAATTGGCATTGTGCCGACAGCTGCCCGGTTCCTTCTGCCTGCCGCGGCGCGGCAACTGCTGCAGGAGGGGCCTGACATCACGCTGCGGACGGTCGTGGGGCTTGTCGACAAGTTGAATTCGTTGCTGGAACAGGGAGAGCTGGACATCGTCGTAGCGACTGAGACTCCCACTGCACCGGGAATGGTCTCCAGGCTCCTGGCGGAAGATGTCGTCGTCGTCGCCGCGAGCGCCAAGCACGAGATCTTTAGCGGCAAGCCGACTCTGAGAGATCTGACGAAGTATCGGTGGGCACTACAGCCTCCCGGCGCACCTTTGCGAGATTGGCTCGACCACACATTCGACAGACGCCGGTTGCCGCGACCTGATGTGCAGGTCGAAAGCACGATGCTACTGATGCTTCCGACCCTCATCGCAGAAACCGGTCTCCTGAGCTTCTTCTCCCGTCGCCATCTCGGCGCAAAAGGCTCGGGTTCAGGCTTTAAGGAAGTTCCTTTGAAGGAGACGACCATGCTGCGGCGGTTTGTGGTGACCTACCGCGAGAAGGGGTACCTTTCAGCCGCCACGCTGCGACTCATAGACTTGCTGGCGCAGGGTTGAACGAGCGCCTTGCCAGCTGCTTAAGGCCGCGCCGGAATACCCAGACCCTTGACGACCGCCGGACGCGCCGCAAAAACCTCCAGCACGCGCTGAACATTCGGGAAGTCGTTGATGCCGACAAGGTCACCGGCTCCGTAAAACCCGATCAGGTTGCGCACCCAGGGGAAGGTGGCGATGTCGGCGATGGTGTAGCTGTCGCCCATGATCCAGCTGCGGCCGGCCAGGCGTTGGTCCAGCACACCCAGCAGGCGTTTGGACTCGGCCACGTAACGGTCGCGCGGGCGTTTGTCTTCGTACTCCTTGCCGGCAAACTTGTGGAAGAAGCCGAGCTGGCCAAACATCGGGCCGATGCCGCCCATCTGGAACATCAGCCACTGAATGGTTTCATAACGGCCCGCCGCATCCGCAGGCATGAACTGACCGGTTTTTTCAGCGAGGTAAATCAGGATGGCGCCGGATTCGAACAGTGCCAGCGGTTTTCCGCCCGGGCCGTTGGGGTCGAGGATGGCGGGGATCTTGTTGTTCGGGTTCAGCGAAAGAAAGGCGGGCGACAGCTGGTCGTTGGTCGCAAAGTCCACGAGGTGCGCTTCATAGGGCAGCCCGGTTTCTTCCAGCATGATGGATGCCTTCACGCCGTTGGGTGTGGGCAGGGAGTAGAGCTGGATGCGGTCAGCGTGCTGGGCCGGCCATTTTTGGGTGATGGGAAAATTGGAAAGATCAGGCATGTTGATGAAAACTTTTCTGCTGGAGGGGTTGCTGATGGGCTGCCTACTGTAGCCCAGACGCGAAAAAAACGCAGAGCCACGGTTAACCCTGGGGTAGGCAAAATGCTATTAAATCAGTAGCTGCTTGCGCCCGGCCGATAAAGGCTCCATGCGGTTTTTGCTTATGCGCTGACAGCGCCTGTACCTTTTGGCACCTTTCGGACCGCCGGTCAGTGTTGGCCGAGTTCCCGCTCAACCGCGGCGCCCAACGCCAGAAGATCCCTGTCAGCGCCACGGCGGCCCACCAGCATCAAGCCCACGGCCAGCCCGTTGCCGCGCGGCAAGGGCAGCGAGAGCGCAGGCAGGTCGAAGAAGTTGAAGACAGAAGGGTTGCGCAGCAGCAAGGCGTTGGTGCGCAAAAACACTTCTTCGTTTTGCACGGCGTCAATCCGGGGCGCCAGCATCGGCACGGTGGGCAGTAGCAAGGCATCCAGGCCGGCCATGCGGGCGTCAAGCGCGGGCAGCAGGGCAGCGCGTGCCTGCTGAATGCCCACATAACTGGCCGCGTCCAGCGTCTGGCCACGGCGTATGCGGCCGAGCACGATGGGGTCGTAAGCGTCAGGCTGGCTGTCGGCCCACTGGCGGTGAATCCAGGCCGCTTCGGCCGCAACCAGGGTACCGCGCTCCTGCAGGCGGAAGGGCTCGCCGAGCAAATCATCCAGGGCTTCGTTGCTGATATTGGCACCGGCCTTGGCCAGGCGCTCCAGCGCCTGTTCGACCGCCGTCAGAACTTCGCCATCCGCCTGGCTGAACAGCAGTCCGCGTGCCACACCCAGGCGCAGGCCGCGCACATTGCGTTGTGGCAGGGGCTCATGCGCCGTTGCGGCCAGCACACTGTCGGCCGCTGCCGCATCGGCAACACTGCGGCACAGCGGGCCGATGGTGTCGAGCGTGAACGAAAGCGGAAAAGCGCCTTCGCGCGTGACGCGGGCCTGCGTCGGCTTGAAACCCACCAGCCCGTTGAGCGCCGAGGGAATACGCACCGAACCGCCAGTGTCCGAGCCGATGGCGATTTCGGCCATGCCGCGCGCCACGGACACACCCGCGCCCGAAGACGAGCCGCCTGGAATGCACATGGCATCTTTTGCGTTACCGGGCGTGCCGTAGTGGGGATTGATGCCGACACCCGAGAAAGCGAACTCGGTCATGTTGGTTTTGCCGATGATGACGGCACCGGCTGCACGCAGGCGGCTCACCACCACCGCGTCACGCGCGGCAGGTTCGGCATCGCGCAGCAAGGCCGAGCCGGCGGTGGTGGCTTCGCCGGCCACGTCGAACAAATCCTTGATCGAAACAATGCGACCGTCGAGTGGGCCTAGCGGTTTGCCACTGGCGGCTCTCGCGTCGGCGGCCTTTGCAGCCGCCCGGGCTTCATTCGCATACACGCGTGTGAAGATGCGGCGGCCTTCGTCACCGGCGGCCGCAATCTCGGTCAGCGCCGCCTCTAGTTTCTGGGTGGAGGTGATCATGCTCATGGGGCCGTACCTTAACGCATTGCTTTCCGGTGCTCCTCACCGTGGGCTGATGGCCGTTTTCCCTGGAAGGTCAGTCTTGCAGGCTGACGGCCGCACTGAACATGGCATACAGCTCGGCCTGCCAATTGCCCTCATGATTGACAGCGGTCTGCACCAGCACGGTCTGCGTCGGCAGGTCAACAAATACCCGCTGCCCGTGGTGGCCATTGAAGACCATCTGCGATCCGTCCGCCTTGGCGTGCCACATGAAGGCCTTGTAACCGGCCAGCAAAGCGGGGCGGGGCCGGGCGGAGCCGTAACTCACCTGCCTGTCGCTGTCTGTCCAGCGCGAGCATTCGGCTATCCAGGCGCTGCTGACAATCTGCTGCCCGTTCATCTGCCCGCGCTGGGCCACCAGTTGACCGAGCCGCGCCCAGTCTCTCAGACGCGCCGCCACGCCTATGCAGTTGAATTCATTACCCCGGGAATCCGTCGACCAGGTGGCTGCCGCCTCCGCGCCCATGGGTTGCCACAGCGCAGCCTGTGCAAATTCGGAGAGGCTCTGGCCCGTGACCCGGCGGATCACCATACCGATGGTCAACGGACACAGCTCGTTGTAATTGAAAGTGCGGCCGGCGTCTTCGCGGCGCTGGTTCCAGCCCGCCACTGTTCGCGCTACGTCGGTGTTGGCGCCGATGAAGGCGGCGGGATAGATGACTGGGTTGTCACGGTCGTGCAGCACCTCTGCACCGCTGGACATGTTCGACAGGTGGCGCAGCGTGACGCCACCGTGCAAGGTGCCCTGCAACTCGGGCACGTAGCGCTGGGCCTCGTCGTCATACGAGGCGATCAGCTTGCGGTCTATGCAAATACCCAACAGCAGCGACGTCACGCTCTTGGCCATGGACCAACTGGTCAGGCGCATGGCCGCGGTACGCTGATGCCGGTAACTTTCGTGCCAGATATTTCCCTTGCGGGCAATCAGCAGGCCGGTCACGGGCCACTGGTCCAGGTACTCTTGCGGACGGCGGCTGAACACGCCCCAGCGGTAGTTGAAGTCCGGCCGTAGGGCCTCAGTGAGCGGACTGGCTGCCGGCGCTGCCGCGATGGTACGGTGCTTGAACATCTGCTCGAAGCCACCCGAATAGTTGCCGACGCGAAAGGCCGTGCCTTTCTCGAACCCGCCGCCCCAGCCGGTGGGGTAGCCCGCGTCGGCCCCCCATGGGTCAGCGGCGGATGCCCGCAGGGGCAACAATCCCGCTGCCGCCATGCCGGCTGCGCCTGCCAGTACCTGTCTGCGTTTCATCGCGCGATCTCCTGAGGGTGAGAGTGAGGTTGAGCCCCTAATGTACAAGCGCATCGCCCCCTATCATTGCCGGATGAATTCCAGCACACCTTCCCTTCGCCCCCTGTTTGATGCCCAGTTCCACGCCAGCCGTGCGCAGGTCGAAGTGCCGCTGGCGCTGCGGCGCGACAGGTTGCTGCGCATCCGTGCCTTGCTTGATGAACACGGAAGCGCGCTGGCTGCAGCAGTGCAAGCCGATTTTGGCGTGCGCTCTGCGCAACTGACCGAGATCGCGGACCTCTTTGTGCTGCGCACGCTGCTGTCGCATACGCTCAAACATTTGCCGAAGTGGATCAAGCCGGTGAAGGTGTCCACACCGCTGTATTTGCAGCCTTCAAGCGCCTACCTGCAGCGCCAGCCGGTGGGCGTGGTCGGCGTGGTGTCGCCCTGGAACTATCCACTGCAGCTGGCGCTGGCGCCGGCCATCACGGCCCTGGCTGCCGGCAACCGCGTGATGCTCAAACCGAGCGAGCTGACACCGCGCACCTCGGCATTGATGGGTGAACTGATTGGCAAGGCTTTTTCAGGCGACGAGTTTTGTGTGGTTCAGGGTGATGCGGCGCTTGCCGTGGCTTTTACCAGTCTGCCGTTTGACCACCTGGTCTTCACCGGCTCGACGGCGACCGGCCGCAAGGTGGCCGAAGCCGCTGCCGCCAACTTGACACCGACCACGCTGGAGCTGGGCGGCAAATCGCCATGCATCGTTGACGCATCGTGCGACCTCAACAGTGCGGCGCTGAAGATCGCACATGGCAAGCTGCTCAACGCGGGGCAAACTTGCATTGCGCCTGACTACGTGCTGGTGCCCGCAGGCCGCGAAGCTGCTTTTGGCGAAGCCTTCACACGCGCTGTGGCCAAATTGTTTCCAATCATCGCCGGCAACCCCGACTACGCAGCCATCATCAGCCCGCGCCATCACGAGCGCCTGCAGGCGCTGCTGGCGCAGGCAGAAGGCGAAGGTGCGCGCCTGCAGGTAGTGAATCCCGGTGGCGCCGCGGCAGGCGATGCAAGGCAGATGGCGCCGGTGCTGGTGTTTGGCGCCACACCGGCCATGAAGCTGATGGACGAGGAAATTTTCGGCCCCATTCTTCCGGTGCTTCCCTACGCGTCGATGGACGAAGCCATTCGCTATATCAATGACCGGCCGCGGCCGTTGGCCCTGTACTGGTTCGGTACCGACACGGCCTCACGCGATACCGTGTTGGCACGCACAGTAAGCGGTGGCGTCACGGTGAACGACACGCTGATGCACATCGCCCACGACAACCTGCCTTTCGGCGGCGTGGGCGAGAGCGGCTGGGGCGCCTACCACGGTGAAACCGGGTTTCTGCGCTTCACCCAGCAGAAGCCGGTGCTGGTGTCGTCAAAGTGGGCGCGTGGTGACTTGTTTTACCCGCCATATGGCAAGCGCTTCGACCAGATCATGGGTTTGCTCAAACGCTGGCTATAAGGAAGCACAAGACGAGTACGTGTGTGGGCTGATATTCTTTGGTGCTGATCAACATCTGCACCGGCCATGTCACCCAGCGAACTCGAAACCTATCTCCACGCGCACATCCCGATGTCGCTGGCCATGCAGGCCAGCGTGGTACGGGCATCACCGGAGGCTGTGGTCCTCAGCGCGCCGCTGGCGCCCAACATCAACCACCGCGACACCGTATTTGGCGGCAGCGCTTCGGCCATCGCCATTCTTGCGGCGTGGTCCTTGCTGCACACGCGCATGAGCGCCGAAGGTTTGGCCAGCCGGCTGGTGATCCAGCGCAACACCATGTCTTACGAAGAGCCCATCGTCGGCACCTTTACCGCGACGGCGGAAGCGCCGGATGCACAAGCCTGGAGCCAGTTCCTGCGCATGTTCAAACGCAAAGGCAAGGCGCGCATCACCGTGGCTTCGGTGCTGCACTTTGACGGCGCGGTAGCGGGGCGCCTTGAAGGCGAATTCGTGGCGTTGGGAATGAATTCGACGTTCTGAGTGCCAGGAAACCCGATGCGTGCCGACATGCCCTACGCCTTGCTTGCAGACATCGTGCTCACGCTGCACGTCGCCATCGTGGCTTTTGTGGTGGGCGGACTGGTGCTGGTGATTGCGGGCAACCTGCGGGGCTGGCGATGGGTCAATGCCCTCTGGTTCAGGTTGGCACATCTGGGCGCCATCCTGTTTGTGGTGGCTGAAACCTGGCTAGGCATGGTCTGCCCGCTGACCACGCTGGAGCTGTGGCTTCGCGCGAAGGCGGGCGTGTCTGTTTACGGCGGCAGTTTTATTGAACACTGGTTGCAGCGCGTGCTGTATTACGAAGCGCCGTGGTGGGTGTTTGCTGTTGGCTACTCGGTGTTCGGCCTGCTGGTGATCGCGGCATGGGTGCGTTTTCCGCCCAGAGGATGGCGACGCAATGATTCTGCCGCGACACAGAGTGACGCTGAGTAACTCTCTTTTTGATAGCTACTCGCGCTGGTGGGATAAGGGCTAACGGCTGTTTTTCTTTATAAAAATCGGCAGAAACCTGCTCCGAGGCCAGAAGCTCTTTTATCTGGTCGCGCCAAACACCTGCACCCAATAAATTCCCGCGGTGCTGTTGGTGTTCACCGCAAAGGCGGCGCCCATCTCGGTATAGGCCGGCGCCATCAGGTTGGCGCAGTGCCCGGGGCTCTTGATCCAGCCTTGTACCGCTGCGTCGGCCTGCATCTGGCCGGCGGCGATGTTTTCACCGATGGCTCGCCAGTCATACCCGGCGCGGCTGGCCCTGTCGTCCACGTTGCTGCCGTCGCGGCCGGTGTGGCTGAAATAGCTGTGGCGGGCCATGTCGGCGGCGTGGCCGGCGGCGGCTTCTTGCAGTGTGCTGCTCCAGCGCAATGGGCGCGCTGCAGCAAACGATTCGGCGCCGCAGCGGCGGGGCTGTGCACGTGCTTCGTTCACCAGCGCCAAAATACGCGCGTGCACGTCGCCAGCCTGCGCGGCGGCTGGCGGGGAAAACGGTGCAGCCAATACCACCCAGGTTTGCGTGCCGCGCTGGTAGAAGCCAGCTTCTGCCAGCTCGCCATGCAGGGCTGTGGCACATGACTTGCCCAAGGTGCTGCGAGCCAGCGCGGCCGCACCAGCCGCGCCGCGTACGGTGATTTGCGCCGCGCGCACAGCGCGGTAGCCAGAGGCTTTGAGCGCGTCTTCGAGTTTGCGGCCACCTGCGATGAGCGATGCCGCGCGTGAGAGTTCGGCGTTTTCGCGCAAGGGCTTTGCCGGCCGGTCGCCCTTTGTGCAACCCTGCTGGCGCAGCGTGTTCAGCGCACCCAGCAGCGCGGCGTGGCCGCTCGTTTTCGTCTGTGCATGGCCTGTAGCGTTTAGCAGAATGGACAGCGCGAAGCAGACCACAGCCCGAAACGTTGCGTGTTGCGCCTCTTGCATTGTGCGAGTGTGCTCCATTTTTGATAGCTGTCGGCGCCCGTGTTTCATGGGCTAGAGGCCATTTTTATTCTGAAAATGGCTGGGCGACTGCCCCATGGCAGCCTTGAACATGGCTGAAAACGCGCTGTCGCTGGCGTAGCCGCTGGCAGCGGCCACATGGCTGACCGGCTGGCCGCGTGCGAGAAGAGGCAGCGCATGCGCCAGGATGGCTTGCTGGCGCCACTGCTGGTAGCTGGTGCCCAATTCTTCACGAAACAGCCGCGCCATGGTGCGTTCGCTGGCGCCAATGTCGGCTGCCCATTCGGCCAGCGTGGCGCGCTCCGACGGCGCGCGCAGCACTGCTTCGCACAGCGCACGCAGGCGCTTGTTACCGGTTTGCGCATTCGGCATGGGCACGCCCAATGCCTGGGTGTCAGCACGTGTGAGTTCGTCAAGCACCAGGCCAGTCAGCAACTGTTCGCGCGCCACGCTCAGGGCCTCGCGCGGGCTGTCCAGCGAATGAATGACTTCGCGCAGCAGTGGCGACACCACCAGCACACGGCAGTTGTCCCAGCTCGCAGGCGTGGCACTCGCGTCGATGTACAGGGTACGGAACTCGGCGGCCTCCAGCACGTTGATGGTGTGCAGCGCGCCCGGTGCGATCCAGACCGCGCGCGAGGGCGGCACGATGTAGGTCACTTCCTCGGGCGTGGAGGCGGTCACCTGCACGATGCCGGTGGAGCAATAGGCCAGTTGCGCCCACGCATGGCGGTGCGGCTCGAAGTGGGTGTCGGCCGGCATGTTGCGGGTGCGCACGCGCACCGGCCGCTGGCGGCTCGGAACAAAGGCACCGATGCCGTCCGCGGAGACCAGGACGGTGCTGCTTTTGGATGGGGTCGAGTGGCGTCGCATGTTTGGCTGGAATTCGCTAAATGATGTCTTTCTGTCGCATTCAAGAATCCAGCCCGGATATTACGATAGCCGCATGAGCATCACAAGCACCGCCTCCACGCCTTCTTTCAATGCGGTCAGCCTGCGCCAGGATGCCGGGGTCATCGGTCTGGTCGGGCTGGCACACATGATCAGCCACTTCAGTCAGCTGTTGCTGGCGCCGCTGTTTCCCTGGCTGAAGGAGGAGTTCGCGGTTAGCTACGCGCAGCTTGGTTTTCTGATGACGATTTTTTTCATCGTGTCCTGTGCGGTGCAGGCGCTGTCCGGCTTCTGGGTGGACCGTTTTGGTCCACGCCCCATCCTGTTTGCCGGCCTGAGTTTGCTGGGTGTTGCGGCGTTCGGTTATTCAATCAGCACCAGCTACTGGATGCTCGCCGGTTTTGCCGTGCTGGCCGGTGTCGGCAACGGTGTGTTCCACCCGGTGGACTACACGCTGATCAACCGCAAGGTGAGCGCGCCGCGCCTGGGCCATGCCTACAGCTTTCATGGGATCAGCGGCAGCCTGGGCTGGGCGCTGGCCCCGGCGATGCTGGTGCCGCTGGCGATCATGTTCTCCTGGCGAGTGGCGCTGATGGGTGCCGGTACGCTGGCCTTCGTGGTGCTGGCCGTGCTGATGCTCAACCGCAGCAAGTTCGACCTGCCGGCCGTCGCGCCGAAACAGGCGGACTCCGAGGCGACTACCGAGGGCACGTTTACCTTCCTGCGCATACCGGCGGTCTGGATGTGTTTTGTGTTCTTCTTCCTGTACGCCGTGATCATCAGCGTTGTGCAGGCTTTTGCACCCGAAGCTGCCCGGCAACTGCACGGCGTACCCATGACACTTGCAGCCATGTGCCTGACGGTCTACATGGTGTGCAGCGCGGGCGGCATGGTGCTGGGCGGCTTCCTGGCCTCCGACCCTGCGCGCTGCGAGCGTGTGGTCGGTATGGCTTTTGGTGTTGCCGCCGGCGTAGCGCTGCTGATCGGCTTCGGGCCTGTGCCGGGACTGGCGGTACCGGCATTGTTTGGCGTGATGGGATTTGCCACCGGCATCTCGGGCCCTTCGCGCGACCTGCTGGTCAAGAAGTCCACGCCCGAAAACGCCACCGGCCGCGTCTACGGCATCGTGTACTCGGGGCTGGATATTGGCCAGGCGCTTGCGCCGCTGTTTTTCGGCACGCTGATGGACCACGGGCAATATCGAGGTGTCTGGCTGGGCCTCGTTGCCGCGCAGGGCCTGCTTGTACTTAGCGCCTTCAATGTGCGGCGCGTTCGCCGCACGGCACTGGCAACCATGGCATCGGCCTAAACAAAAAAAACTCTAGCGAAACGGCCGGCTGAGAAAGCGTGAGCCTGCCAGTCCGAAACACCAGGGTTGTTCCACCACTTTTGAGATACCGATGCGCGGTCCGCTGACTGGTGGCGCCATTGGCATGGGAATAAGCGGCTTCTCGCAGGCCGCAGTGGTCACGGCATCTCATTGCCCCACCGCCTCACAGGGAGAACTGGCGCGGCGTAGCATGGCTGCAAACCCGTGGAGATGGACGATGACCCTGAACCGAAGCTCGCGGATGCTGACCTTGATCGCGGTGCTGGTGTGGGCGCCGCTCGCGCTGGCGGACGACGCCTTGTGGACGCTGCTCAAAGGGGGCGGGCAGGTGGTGCTGATCCGGCACGCCTTGACGACGCCTGGTGTGGGTGATCCGGAAGGCATGCGGCTCGATGACTGCAGCACGCAGCGCAACCTGAGCGACGAAGGCCGGGCGCATGCGCGGCAGTTGAGCGAAGCCTTCCGCCAGCGCGGCATTGTTGTCGGACGGTTGTTGTCCAGCCCGTGGTGCCGATCCATCGAGACGGCGAAACTGGCTTTCGGAAAAATGCCGGAGTTAACGCCGGCGCTGGGTAATCTCTTCGGCCGTAGCGCGGAGGCTGACCGGCAAATGGCCAGTCTCCGGCCTCTTGCCGGCCAGAAGCCGGCGAATGGCAATACGGTGATGGTGTCGCACGGTTCGACCATTGTTGCGTTGACCGGCATCTCGCCAGACACCGGCGAGATGGTGGTGTTGACGCCGCAGGGCGGTGGCCGCTTCAAGGTGGTGGGGCGGATGATCGCCCACAAACCTTGATGCGTCAGGAATTCCCACCGTTGCCGCGGTGCTTCGCGGCGCGCCCCGCTGGTGAATCCGCCGGATCCCGCGCTTAAGCCCTGGCGGCGGCCGCGGGTTCTGGATCCCTGAGGTCGCGTATCCGTGACGTGGCCAGTGCCACCAGCACCAGGCCCACCAGAAGAATGCCGCCTCCAGCAAACAATTGGCCCAGCGTGATGCTGCGCATCAGCCACCCGGCCACTGCGGCGGACATGGGTGCAAGGCCCATGAAGATGAACATGAACAGGCTCATGGCGCGGCCCAGCATGGCCGGCGGCACGCGCCGCTGGATCCAGGTGAAGACCGCCACCTGCATGAAGCCTCCGAGCAGCCCGATGACGCCCATCAGCAAGGCGCCTTGCCAGGTGGTGGAGATCTGCCCCATGGGAATGAACAGCAGGCCAATCACCGCGTCAACCAACAGCAGGGTCAGCCCCAGGGTTCCCACGCGCAGACGGGGCTTGATTCCTGAAACCACCATGCCGGCCAGCGTGCCCGCGCCGTGCGCGCCCAGCATGATGCCGAAAGCCGCGGCCCCCAGGTCGAGCTGGGTGGCGAGCAGTGGCAGGGCAATCTGTACCGGGCCGTGGATCAGCAGGGCGATGGCGCCCCAATAAAGAAAGCAGGAACGCAGCGCGTTGTCCCGCCAGAAAAAGCGCAGACCTTCTGCTACGGAAGAAAACACAGCTTGAGGTGCGGCCTGGCTGCGGCCCGCAAGAGGCACCACTTTGGCGAGGGTCCACGTCGACAGGGCGAAGCTGAAGGCATCCAGCGCAAAGGCCACGCCGGTGCCGCGGGTGGCCTCGGCCGAGCCCGGCGCGCCGTCGCCGGAAAGCGCAATCAGCAGGCCGGCCAGCAGCGGCCCCAGGAACATGGAGGCCTGGCGCAAACCCAGCATGATGCTGTTGGCGGCCTGCAGCTGGTCGGGTTTGACGACCGAGGGCAACATGGCCGTGCCTGAAGGAATGCTGAAGGCTGTGGACAGGCCGATGCCGAACGCCAGCAGGTAGACCATCCAGAGCGTCAGGCCTCCCCACAGCACCAGCGCGGCGAGCAGGCCGAGCAACACGGTGTTGACATACTTGGTGAGCATCAGCACACGCTTGGGGGAGTGGCGGTCAACCAGGGCGCCGCCTATCAGCATGAACAGGGCGCGCGGCACGCTGATGAGCGCCAGCACCGTGCCCAAAACCAGGGTGTCGCCGGTCATCTTGAGCACCAGCCAGGGCAGGGCGATCAGTGTGAACTGGTCGCCCAGCATGGAGATGACGGCGCCGCCGAGCATCCACAGGAAATTGCGATCACGGAAAAGAAGGGCCCGGGAGGAATTGGGGCTACTGGGGCGTTGCATGGGCCAGGGCTCCAGAAGGGGTGGATGAAAAACGGCGACCATTGAGCAGCACGCTCACGACCGTGCCGCGTACGAACAGCTGGTAACTGCCGAGGCAGACCAGGGTGGTTGCAGTGATGTTGACAAGCATCTTGGCCGCGACCGGCCAGTCCAGCCCGTACAGCAGGGCACCGAAGCCCACGGTCAGCGGCATGTGCACCAGGTAGACCCAATACGAGCTCTGCGCCAGGTAGGTCAGCAATGCCTGCTGCCCAGGCACGTAGCGAAGGAAGGCGCCGATCAATGCGAAAGACCAGAGCCAGGAGGTGCAGTTGTAGGCCAGGGCAATCCACAGTGGCAGGGTTGACCCGGGCCGCGGGACCTGACCCAACTGCTCCGCCAGCACGCCGGTGACAACAAAGAACAGCATTCCCAGCACGGCGTACACCGGCCAGCGCCGCATGAAAACTGCGAACAGTTCCTGCTGCCGCGAATACAGGCAGTAGCCGAACAGATAGAACAAGCCGTTGTGCAGCCACTCCGCCAGCGGTGGAATGAACTTGCCGCTGGGGGCGACGATGCCGTTCCAGTAGAAGGAACCCACCAGCGCCAGTGGCAGGGCCAGGGCAGCGAAACCCCACCAGGCCGCACCCAGGCGATGAAACAGCGAGGCGATGGCCTGCGGCACGGCCGGCGGCAACCAGGCAGCGAGCCGGAGAATGGCCGCGGTCAGCACGCTGAACCACAGCAGCATCCACAGAAACCACAGATGCATGGTGCTGGGCCCGGTCGGTACGGTAGGACTCTTGGGCATCAGCGTGGGGTCGAGCCCCCAGGTGCCGCGCACCATGCGGTGCAAGAACAGCAAGGCAAACACCACCGTCAGCACGAAAACCGGCAGCCAGAAAATGGCAAACGGCAGGCCCAGGCGCTGCAGCCGGTTTTTCAGCATGGCGCGCAGGCCGCGCTTTTGCACCAGCAGCGCGACAAAAAAGCCAGCCAGGATGAAGAAAACCGGCATGCGAAAGGCATGAATGATGATGGCCAGGCCATCGACCCAGGGCGCGGTCTGGTTGTCGCGCCAGGGCAAAAGAGAGATATTGGTTACGTGGATGGCGGCGACGTGCATCACGATGCCGAGCCACATCATCAGTCCGCGCAGGTTGTCTAGCGCATGCAGGCGCCCATGGATTGGAGAAGTCATGGGCGCAATGTAGACCCTCACGTCACGTGAGGGTCAAGGCTTTTCGCAAAAAATCGCGTGTTTCGGTATCGAGCACGGCGGCCGCCCGCAACAAGGGCTCGGCGGCATGGGCTGCCATTAGCTTTGCACGTAGGGTGTTGTCGTGGTCAGTCAATCTGTCCATGAGTGCGTTCCATTGCCGGGCGAGCTTCTGCGCTTCGGGGCTGTGGGCGGATGTGCCCTGTTGGATCAGGCTTCGGGCGCTCTCTGAGATATGCTTCCACTCGTCTTCGGAAACCTTGCCCAGCCGTTTCAGTTCATCCTCTTCCAGATATTTGCCCAGAACAGCCAGACGCTGCTTGATGGGTTTGCTGATGTACTCCACCATGTCCTGGCTGGGGCCTTCTTTTTGCTGTGCCACCGGTTCCTGGTTGTACATGTGCCCCCAGCGTTCGAGCAGGTCGAAGTCACCGTCCATCCAGTGCAGCATCAGGTTCATCCAGCGGTAAGCCAGCGGCTGGAGTTCCAGGCTGTCTGCCGGCACGCCGCGGTCCATGGCGCTGCGAATCTCCGCTATCAAGGGCGGCCATTTGTCGGCGATGTGTTTCCAGTTGTCGAAAATGGTTTTCTGCTCGGCCGGACTGAAATACTTGCTGTAGGTGGTCATGAGGGCCAGCGTACCCAGCCAGTCTGAAATCTCCGGTTGATCACCTTTGGCCAGCCGCTCCTGCAGCAGCTCCAGGCTGGCTCGGAGT
Organism: Polaromonas sp. A23; assembly: GCF_002001015.1. Taxonomy (GTDB): domain Bacteria; phylum Pseudomonadota; class Gammaproteobacteria; order Burkholderiales; family Burkholderiaceae_C; genus Polaromonas. The sequence goes on from NZ_MUNO01000018.1 coordinate 178,337, forward strand.
TCTGCTGCCTTGGCAACTTCCTGGTCCAGCACCTGGATTTGCCGCGCAATGATGTGGGGGAGCGCAGCGCCGTCGCCGTCCAGCATGCTGCCGATGTCGCTAAGCGGCAGGCCGAACTGTTGCAGGGCCTGTATGCCGTGCAGCCGCGCCACATCACTGCGGCTATACAGCCGGTAGCCGGCATCGGTGCGGGCCGAGGGCTTGAGCAGGCCGATGGTGTCGTAGTGGTGCAGGGTGCGCACGGTCAGGCCGGTGCGCGCGGCAAGTTCTCCTACCTTCAGCAACATGGAACCCTCCCTCTTATGGGTTGGCTTGCTGCTGCACGTGTCGTGTGCGGCCACCCCGTTTGCCGGTCATGCGGCCGACTGTCAGAAAGGGAGAGAGTCTATACCGCGCTGCGGTGCCGGGCGATGCAGGTGTCCAGCACTTCGGACATGTCCCGTTGCCACCAGTTACCGGTGGAGAAAATTTCCACCTCGCTGGAACCCGCAAAACCCGCGGCTTCGGCCCAGCCGCGAATCTTCGGAATGTCGATCACGCCGTCACCCATCATGCCGCGGTCGTTGAGCAGGTCGGTGGTGGGGGTCAGCCAGTCGCAGACGTGGAAGGCCAGCAGCCGCTCCTTGCCGGCGCGGTCAATCTGCTGCTGCAGCTTCGGGTCCCACCAGACGTGATAAACATCTACGGCCACGCCCAATGCGCCGCTTTTCGACGGGTCCAGAGCGTCGCAAACGTCCAGCGCCTGCTCCATGGTGTTGATGCACGCGCGGTCGGCCGCGTACATCGGGTGCAGCGGCTCGATGGCCAGTGGCATCTGGTTCAGCACGGCGTATTCGAGAAGCTCTGCAATGCCATCGCTGACCTGGCTGCGCGAAAGCGCAATGTCTTTGTGCGCCGGCTGACCTGCAAGTGCGCCCGGCAGGCTACCCACCACCAGCACCAGGCAGGCAGCGTTGAGCTCGCAGGCTTCGTCAACGGCGCGGCGGTTGTCGTCGCGCGCGGCCTTCAATCCGGCGGCGTCCACGGCCGGGAACATGCCGCCGCGGCAATACCCCGAAAGCTCGAGGCCGTGGGTTTTGACGAGTTTGGAAATCACCGGCAGGCCGGCTGCCGCCACCTGGTCGCGCCAGGGCGATATGGCCTTGATGCCGCGCTGCACGCAGGCTTCGATGATGTTGGTCAGCGGCTGCTCAACACCGCGGCTTTTGCGCACGGTGGCGGTGTTGATGGAGAGCCAGCGGTGGTCGTGGGAGAAGTCGCGCATGAGATGGGTACGGTGGAAGACGAAGGATTTTTTCAGCAGACGCCACGGAACCGGCTTTGCCGGGCCGCCAGCGTCGCCCCCTGAGGGAGGAGGCCGCTACACGAAGTGAGCCGGCAACGGGGGGGAGCCATCATTCAACACCATGCATTGCAAGCAGCGTTTTCATGCGCTGCATGGCGAGTTCAGGGTGTTCGAGCAGGTTGGCCGCATCGGCCAGGCGAAAAAGCTCGGCGAAGTGCTGCAGCGAGCGTGTGCTCTGCTGGCCGCCGACCATGGTGAAGTGGCTCTGGTGGCCATTGAGCCAGGCCATGAAGACCACGCCGGTTTTGTAAAAACGCGTGGGCGCCGCAAAGATGTGGCGCGACAGCGGCACGGTGGGGCCGAGGATGGCGTGGAATTTTTCCACGTTGCCCTGCGCCAGCTCGCCGAGCGCCGCGCTGGCCGCCGGTGCGATGGCGTCGAAGATGCCCAGCAAGGCATCGCTCTGACCGTGCATGGCTTCCTTGCCGAAACCGTCGCCGGCAATCAGCTCGGCGTAGTTGAAGTCGTCGCCGGTGTACATGCGTACGCCTGGCGGAAGGCGCCGGCGCATTGCAATTTCCTTGTCCTTGTCGAGTAGCGAGATCTTGATGCCGTCCACCTTGTCAGGGTGGGCGTTGATGATGCCGAGCGCCGTGTCCATGGCTTTTTCAACGTTGCTGCTGCCCCAATAACCTGCCAGCGCAGGGTCGAACATGTCGCCCAGCCAGTGCAGCACCACGGGTTGCCTGGCCTGGCTCAGGATGCGGTCGTAAACGCGCTCGTAGTCCGCCGGGCTTTTGGCGACGCGGGCCAGCGCACGGCTGGCCATGACGATCAGCTTGCCGCCCAGTTTTTCAATCGCGGCCATCTGCTCTTCGTAGCCGGCGATGACCTCGTCAACCGTCTTGACGTTTTCCAGCACCAGGTGGTCGGTGCCGCAGCCCGAAGCCACCAGCGCGCCGGGGATTTCTTTGGCTGCATCGAGTGAACGGTGGATCAGCTCCAGCGAGGTCGGCCAGTCCAGTCCCATGCCGCGCTGCGCGGTGTCCATGGCTTCGGCCACGCCCAGGCCCAGTGACCACAAATGGCGCCGGTAGGCAATGGTCGCGTCCCAGTCGACGGCGCAACCGAGCCAGGGGTCGACCGCAGCCAGCGGGTCGGCCACCACGTGGGCTGCGGAGTAGGCGATGCGGTTGAACTTCAGCCCGTTGGCAGGCTTGATCGGTGTGGTACCTCGCAGCGTGTAAGGCTGCAAGCCGCCCGCGGCAGTGGGCAGAGAGAGGGTCAAAGCCATGAAATCCACCTTTTCATATACAAAATATGCCTCTGGCCCTTGTATGACGGGCGCAAGCAGCTATCAAACCTGTAGCGAAGGAACATCCACCCAGCGGCGTTCTTTCCAGCTTTCGAGCGCGGCCTCGACCAGTTGCACGCCTTTGGCGCCTTCGGGCAGCGTCCATTTGTAGGGCTCGTTCTCCACCACATGGCGGATGAAATGTTCCCACTGGATCTTGAAGCCGTTGTCGTAGACCTGGGTGTCCGGGACTTCCTGCCACTGGTCGGAGAAATTCATGGTCTGCTTCTCGTCCGGGTTCCAGACCGGACGTGGCGTGTTGACGCGCGACTGGGCTTTGCAGGAAGACAGGCCGGCGACGGCCGAGCCATGCGTGCCGTCGACGTGGAAGGTGACCAGGTCTTCACGGTTCACGCGGGTCGCCCAGGACATGTTCATCTGCGCAATCACCGGCTCGCCGTTGTGGCCGATCAGTTCAGCGGTGGCGTAGGCCGCGTCGTCGGCGGTGGCCTTGTAGGGCTTGCCCGCTTCATCCCAGCGCTCGGGGATGTGGGTCGCGCCAATGCAGGAGATGGACTTGACCTCGCCGAACAGGTTGTCCAGCACATAGCGCCAGTGGCACATCATGTCCAGGATCATGCCGCCACCGTCTTCAGTGCGGTAGTTCCAGCTTGGCCGCTGGATGGGTTGCAGGTCGCCTTCGAAGACCCAGTAGCCGAACTCGAGCCGCACCGACAGCATCTTGCCGAAGAAGCCGGCGCGGCGCAGCATGTCGAGCTTGCGCAGGCCGGGCAGGAAGAGCTTGTCCTGCACCGCACCGTGTTTCAGACCGGATTTTTCAGCAAGGCGGGCAATCTCGACGGCTTCGTTGAGGTTGGTTGCAATCGGTTTTTCGCAGTACACATGTTTGCCGGCGCGGATGGCCTTGGCCAGCAAGGTCGGGCGCATCTGCGTGGTGCCCGCGTCAAAGAAGATGGTGTCGGTCGGGTTGGCCAGCGCCTGGTCCAGGTCGGTGCCCCAACGCTCGATGTTCCAGGTTTTTGCCAGGGCTTCCATCTTTTCGGCATTGCGGCCGATCAGGATGGGGTCGGGCATGACTTTGTCGCCGTTGGAGAGAGTGACGCCGCCCTGTTTGCGGATCGCGACGATGGAGCGGATCAGATGCTGGTTCATGCCCATGCGTCCGGTGACGCCGTGCATGATGAGTCCTAGTTTTTGTGTAGCCATGGGGTCTTTCTCTCTGTGGGCTGGTTGGCTGGGCAATGCGGCGGCCGAACCCTGGTCTTGCCAGGGGTGTTGAGGGGCGCGAAACGCTGCGGGGGAAACTTGCCGGGGTTACTGGGTGGGCTGAAGGCCAGCGGCTTTGACAAGCACCGCGTTGCTCTTGATCTCGTCCTTGATGTAGGTGTCGAACTGCTCGGGAGAGAGCGTCCAGGCATCGGCGCCCAAGGTGGCAAAACGCTCTTTGACTTCCGGTGTGTTCAAGGCTTTGACGACCTCGTCGTGCAGACGGTTGACGATGTCACGCGGGGTTTTGGCAGGAGCCATCATGCCGATCCAGAAGTTGAACTCGGAACCGGGTACACCGGCTTCAGCCGTGGTGGGCACCTGGGGCAGAGTGCTGGAGCGTTTGGGCGAGCCGACTGCGAGCGGGACCAGCTGGCCGTTGCGGATCTGTCCGATCACCGGAGCAATCGGGGAGAAGTAGTAATCGACACGGCCGGAGATCACCTCCGTCACGGCCTCTGCCGAACCTTTGAACGGGATGTTGGTTGCATCGATTTTTGCGGCGAGCTTGAACTTCTCGGCATTGAGGTGAGTGGCACTGCCCTGGCCGGCCGAGGCGAAGTTCATGCTGCCGGGTTTGGCTCGGGCCGCTGCCAGCAGCTCCTGCAGCGTCTTGATGTTTTTCGAGGGCGACATGACAAGCACGTTGGGTGTGCTCGAGATTGGCGTTACCCCGGCAAAGTCACCCACGGTGTCGAAGGGCAGTTTGGCAAAGGTCGACGGGCTGACCGTGTGTGAGGACGAATGAACCATGATGGTGTAGCCGTCAGGCGCGGCGGTGGCGACAGCCTGCTGGCCGATGGTGCCGCTGGCGCCGCCGCGGTTGTCGATGATCAGGGTCTGGCCCATGCTCTGGCCCATCTTGTCGGCGATGGCGCGGGCAATGATGTCGGTCGTGCTGCCGGCGGCAAAGGGCACGATCACGCGAATGGGTTTGTTCGGGTAGGCGCCTTGGGCGTTGGCCACAAGGGGGGACAGTGCGGCAAGCCCGGTGAAGCTGAGCGTGAGGCAGGCCAGTGCGGCGCGACGGGTGAATTTCATGCTGTTGTCTCCTGAAGAAGGTCAATGAAGGGCGCTATGCAGGCCCGGCGAAGTTCGCCATCCTGTCGTTGTAATGACCGCAGTTTACGCCTAATTCACCATTAAGTGAATTAAGAAATTGTAAAAACGCTGCAATTCATACGTCAATCAATGGTTCAGGTCAGCTTCTAAGTACATACCCCAAGATGACGTCGCACATGTGCGAGAGCCGCTCATGGCGGGCTTTGGGTGTCATCAGGTCGCGCCCGAAGATGGCTGAAAGCGTGTGGTTGTTCGACAGGTAAAAATACGACATGCCGGCAATCGAGACGTAAAGCTGCACAGGATCGATACCACCGCGAAACAGCCCATCGGCGCGCCCGCGCTCCAGGATTTCGGCGAGTGTTTCGATCAGTGGCGAGTTCGTTTCCCTGGCTCGGCTGGACATCGCCAGATGCCGTCCCTGGTGCAGGTTTTCACTGTTGAGAAGCGTCAAAAACTCCGGATGCTCCAGGTAGTACTCCCATGTGAATTCGGTGAGCCTCCGGATCGCCTGGGAGGGGGCCATGTCACGCAGGTGCAGCTTCGTTTCTGCCTCGCGGATATCGGCATAGGCGTTTTCAAGTACCGCCAGAAAAAGCTCGTCCTTGCTCTTGAAGTAGTAGTAGATCAGCCGCTTGTTGACGTCCGCACGTTCAGCAATCCGGTCCACCCGCGCGCCACCCAGGCCGTGTTGCGCGAACTCGTCGCGGGCGGCCAGCAGGATGGCCAACTGGGAGCGGTCGGCATCGCGCGAGCGTGGTTCGGTGGTTTTGGTGGGCTTTGTTTTAGGGGGCGGCATGGCAAGTAATTTAACTGTTTGGTGAATTAAGGCAAGAGCCTCTGGCGATCGCGCAAATGGATGACACGCAGCGGCCAAGCGTACCTCCATAATGGGTCAGGTACCGGCCGTCCGCGCCGGTACCCCATGCACAGGAGACGGTCATGAATAATTCAGACACGCCGAAAGACGGTGACTTCGCAAACTGGGTAGACCAGAAGACCGAGGCGCTCAAATTTGAACTGGGCGAAAAATTTCCGGTGCCTCCTTCCGAACTGCATTCACCCTCTGTGCATGTGGAGACCGGCCGGCAGAAGCTGGAAGAAGTTCTGCTCGAACACGAGGAGCCTACGGCGGAGTTTCTCGAAGAACTCAGGGCGCTGGAAGAGGCTCCCCCCTTGAGCGACGAAGAGCTGGCACGTCAGGCCCTGGAAGCCGGTGGCGACGACGGCGACGCTGCCACCCCAGAGTAATAAAGCCCCCACGGTCGCTCACAACGCGCAAGCTCCCGAGGCCTTGCAGGCCGCGGCTCGCGAGACGCCTCGCCTCTGTCGCCTGTCCAAAGCTGCTCAAGCAGCTTTGGAGCCGCAGGCTCCAGCCCCTCAGGGGCCGCTGCGCCTGCGGACTGGCAAAGCCAGATCCGCGGCCCCTGCTTGAAGGGGGAGGTTGGCACAATAGCCGGATGACTTCATTACTTGCCGGCCATCTTCTTGTTGACTGCCTTCTGGCCCAGGGCGTTACCCATGCATTTGGTGTCCCCGGCGAAAGCTACCTGGCTGTGCTCGACGGTCTGCATGCGCGACAGGACAAAATCAACTTCATCACTTGCCGGCAGGAAGGTGGTGCGGCCTTCATGGCCGAAGCCCACGGCAAGCTGACCGGCCGGCCCGGCATTTGTTTCGTGACGCGCGGGCCGGGCGCCACCAACGCTTCCATCGGTGTGCACACCGCCTTTCAGGATTCCACTCCCATGGTGCTGTTTGTTGGCGACGTGGCGAGCGACACGCGCGACCGCGAGGCCTTTCAGGAGGTCGACTACAGCAGCTTCTTCGGGCCTTCGACCAAAGGCATGGCCAAGCGGGTGGAGCGCATTGACGATGCGCGCCGCATTCCCGAGTACGTGGCGCGTGCCTTTGCCACCGCCATGAACGGCCGGCCTGGCCCGGTGGTGCTGGTGTTGCCGGAAGACATGTTGACGCAAACCGTGGATGTGGCGCCGCTGCCCCGCGTGGAAGCCGTCGAGGCCTGGAGCGACCCTGGCTCGCTGCGCCGACTGCGCGAAATGCTGCTGCAGTCCGAGCGTCCGCTGGTGATTGCCGGTGGCGGGGGTTGGACGCCGCAGGCCGCGCAGGCCCTGCAGCGTTTCGCCGAAAACTGGTCATTGCCGGTGGGCAATGCCTTTCGCTTCCAGGACACCTTTGACAACCATCACCCGCTGTATGCGGGCGACGTCGGCATTGGCCTGAACCCCAAACTCGCTGCGCGCATCAAGGCGGCCGACCTGATCCTGGCCATCGGCCCGCGTCTGGGCGAGATGACCACCGGCGGTTACACACTGATCGAGGCACCGCGGCCGAAGCAGAAGCTGGTGCACATCCATGCCAGTGCCGAGGAACTCAACCGCGTGTTCCAGGCCGACCTGGCCATCAACGCGACCATGAATGCGGCGGCACGTTCGCTGGAGGTGCTGACGGCGCCGGTGTCGGTGCCCTGGCAGGCGTGGGCGGAGTCGGCCAACGCGGACTACCTCGGCAACATTGATCCGGCCAACGGCGGTGTGGTGCTGCCCGGCAGCATCGACATGCCGGCCATCGTCGGCACGCTGAAGAAACTGTTGCCGGAAGATGCGGTGTTGACCAACGGCGCCGGTAATTTCGCGAGTTGGGTGCACCGCTTCTTCCAACACCACGGGCTGGTCAAGGGCTTCAAGACCCAGCTCGCGCCGACCGTGGGCGCCATGGGTTACGGCGTGCCAGCCGGCATTGCGGCCGCCATTACCACCGGCCGCACGGCCTTCACGATTGCCGGCGACGGCGACTTCCTGATGAACGGCCAGGAGCTGGCCACGGCCGTGCAGCATGGTGCCAAAAGCATTGTGCTGCTGCTCAACAACGGCATGTACGGCACGATTCGCATGCACCAGGAGCGCGAGTATCCGCGCCATGTCAGCGGCTCCAGCCTGCAGAACCCCGACTTCTGCGCGCTGGCGCGGGCCTACGGCTACACCGCCACGCGCATCACACGCACCGAAGAGTTCGAGGCCGTCATGCGCCAGGCCCTGCAGGGCAAGGGAGGTGCGCTGATCGAGATCATGCTCGACCCGGAAGTCATCAGCACGCGCGGCACCTTGTCCGCCATTACCAACGCAGCCAAACGCTGACGCCGCGAGGTCAGCCTCGGGCGAGTCTCTTCTTTCCAAGCAGGGGCCGCGGATCTGGCTTTGCCAGTCCGCAGGTGCAGCGCCCCCTCGGGGGGCAGAGAGTTACGTGCAGCGAGCGAACGTGGGGGCTGTAAGCAGGCTAAAAAAAAGGGCCACTTGCGTGGCCCTTTCGGCGATTCCGGTTCCGACGCTCGTGAGCGCCGGGGATCGCTGCGACGTTTACTTGACGTGCTTGCCGATCAGGCCAGCCATCTCGAACATCGACACTTGCGCCTTGCCGAAAACGGCACGCAGTTTTTCGTCGGCGTTGACCATGCGCTTGTTGACCTTGTCCTGCAGACCCTTGGCCTTGATGTAGACCCAGAGCTTGCGCACGATCTCGGTGCGGGGCAGCGCAGCAGCGCCAACCACAGCCGACAAAGCGGGGCTCAGTGTCAGTGGCTTCATGAACGCTGCGTTGGGCGTACGCTTTTTGGCGGGCGCTTTTTTCGCAGGAGCTTTTTTTGCCACTACCTTTTTTGCAGGGGCCTTCTTCGCCACTACTTTTTTAGCCGGTGCTTTCTTCGCAGGGGCTTTTTTCGCTGGAGCTGCTTTCTTCGCAGCTACTTTCTTTGCCGGAGCAGCCTTTTTTGCGGCTGCTTTTTTTGCCGGTGCTTTTTTTGCAGTTGCCATGATTGATTTTCCTTCTAGAAGTTGATAAATCACCAATGCAGATAACTACTCTTCACTGGCAAGGGGGATGCTACTGGAGAAAACAGCTGTTTCATAGGGAAAACGCTTTTTTTTTGGGTCTGGATGTTGCAGATTTACTTCGGAAGGATGGAAAGCATGGCGCCTCGCGAGACGCTTTGCACGGAAGGCGTCGTGGGAGAACAGGTCTCAGAGAGAGAAAAAAGCGGTACCGAAAATGTCTGGCCGGTGCCGGTACCTGTTCACCCAGCACCAGAGGAAGACGGCATAACACCGCGCCAGCACAGGGCATTTCTCTAGTGGCACCTGCTGTTGCAGGGTATGCTTCTGAACACTTTTCCCTGCACCGCTGTCTGCTTTTTCCCTCTGAAAGGTCTCCGTCAATGACAAGCCTGTCCACCAATCAGCCCTTTGCCACCTGCGATTTATGTGACGCTCACAAAAACGACAACTCGGGGCGTTTTCGTGTCCTTCCCCCTGTGTTTCGTTCATTTGGTGGCGTTCCCAGCTTCTGTGGACCGGTCGTCACGATCAAATGTTTCGAAGACAACTCGCTGGTCAAGGCCGCTGTCGATGGCAGTGGTTTGCTTGAAACGCCTGCTGGGCGTGTGCCTGCGGTGCTGGTGGTCGATGGTGGTGCCTCGCTGCGGCGGGCTCTCCTCGGAGGCAATCTGGGTGCGGCGGCCGCAAAAAATGGCTGGGCTGGTGTGGTGATCGATGGCTGCGTGCGCGATGTTGCCGAACTGGCGCAATGCCAGGTTGGCATACGCGCGCTGGCTTCCATGCCGCTGCCGACAGAAAAGCGCAACGAGGGCCAGAGCGGGGTGGCGGTGCAGATCCAGGGCGTGCGGGTCTATCCCGATGACTGGCTGTATGCCGATGAGGACGGCATTGTTGTGATGCCCGCGCCGCTGCAGGCCTGAAGGCCTGCGGGCTCAGGCGGGTAGCTTGATGCCCAGGCGGCCGAATTGCGCGGTGCCCTCGGCGCTGACCTGCACCACACGCGAGTGCTTCCTGCGCTCTATCCAGCCTTGCTGCGTGAAGTGCAGCGCCAGTGCAGCCCCCAGCGCGCCGCCCAGGTGGTCCCGGCGTTCCGACCAGTCCAGGCAGGTGCAGGCCAGCTGCCGGCGCTTGCCGCGCAGCGCGTTCAGGTCCAGCCCGAGGGTGCGCAGGGCTTTTTCTCCGAGGGTGGTGAGCAGCAACTGCCGGCTATCGGCCGCGTCAGGCTCCAGCCAGCGCTTGCGCAGCAGCATGGCGAGCAGCCCGGTGCCCAGGCTGCCGGCCAGGTGGTCGTAGCAGAAGCGGGCGCGGCGTATCGGCTCGTCGGCCTTCGCCGCAGGCTGGCTCGGGCGTTTCGGCGCCACCCGCATCAGCGACTCCACCAGCTGCGCCACCTGTTCGGAAGCAAAGCGGAAGTACTTGTGACGGCCCTGCGCGGCTGATTCGAGCAGGCCATCGTCAACCAGCCGCTTCAGGTGGGAGGTGGCCGTGCCCGGTTCGATGCCCGCGCCCAGCGCGAGCTCCTTGGCGGTCAGGGCACGGCCCTCCATCAGCAACACCAGCATGCGGATGCGGCTGGCATCGCCAATGGTGGCGGCGATGCGGGCGATATCGGGTTCAACAAGCATGCTTTGATGATAGCCAAACTGTTGAAGCTGGACAAACATCCGACGCCTTGGGACACTGACTCCATGCAGCCACCCCGTAACGCCATTGAGGCCGTGACCCACCCAGATCCCTGGCCTTTCTACCGCAGCCTGCGCCAGGAGCGGCCCCTGTTCTTTGATGCTGGCCTGGGCCTGTGGGTGGCGAGCAGCCATGCCGCCGTCAGTGCGGCTCTGAACCATCCGGCCTTGCGGGTGCGCCCGCCTGCCGAGCCGGTGCCCATGGGCTTGCAGGGCACGGCAGCCGGCGAGGTGTTTGCCCTGCTGGTGCGCATGACGGACGGTGAATTCCATGCGGCCCACAAGCCTGCCGTCGCGCAGGCGGCGCGCCGATGGACCCTGGCCGACGTGGCGCGGGCTGCCGAAGATGCGACGGACGACTTGCAGCCGCGCCTGGAGGTGAACGACTTTCTAGGCGTCTTGCCGGTGCAGGCCATGGCACGGCTGCTGGGTGTGCCCGAAGAGCTGCGGGACGACACCTGCCGCTGGGCCTTGCAGTTCACACAGGGCATCGCGCCCGGGGCCGGTACGCAGGCCGTGGCGCTGGCGGACGATGCGGCTGCTGCGCTGATGGCGCAGGGCCGGGCACTGGGCCTGCAGCCCGCGCAGGCCGCCAACCGCATTGCCTTCATGCAGCAGGCCATGGATGCGACCGGTGGGCTGCTCGGCCTGGTGGCGCTGCAACTGGCTCAGGATCAAGTGCCGGAGGGGCAGGGCGCCGCGGCAGACGCCTCACAGGAGGCCATGCGGCGTTTTGTGCGCGAGGTCGAGCGCTGGGCCGCCCCCATCCAGAACACCCGCCGGTTTGCGGCGGAATCTCTGACCCTGCTGGGCCAGCCGGTTGAAGCTGGCCAGGCCATCCTGGTGGTGCTGGCCAGCGCCAACCGCGACGAGGCGCTTAACCCGCGACCCGAGCACTTCGATATGCATCGTGCGCAAAGCCGCAGCATGGGTTTTGGTGCCGGCCCGCATACGTGCCCCGGCGCTGCCATTGCTATTGAAATAGTAGCTACTTCTCTACGTAGCATAAGGGCCAAGGGCCAATTTGATCACTACTTCGGAGCTTGCACCGGCTTTAGGCCGTTGCCCAACGCGCGTATTCCAGTATTCAGTCAATAAAGGAGAAACCACATGGTCTCGGTGATTTTCGAAGTCTGGCCTGAGCCAGCGCACCGCGAGGGCTACCTGAACTGGGCGGCCGAGCTCAAGAACGAGCTGGTGAAGATGGACGGCTTTATTTCCATAGAGCGCTTTCAGAGCCTCACAGAGCCCGACAAGCTGCTGTCGCTGCAGTTCTGGCGCGACGATGGCTGCCTGACGGCCTGGCGCAACCTGGAGGCGCACCGCGCCGCGCAGAATGCGGGCCGCAGCACCATGTTCAAGGATTACCGGCTGCGCATCGCCGAGGTGACGCGTGACTATGGCCTGAAAGAGCGCGAGGAAGCGCCCGCCGATTCACGCCAGGCTCACGGTTAGGGCCTCGTAACAGGCCCTGTCGCGAGTCAAGGGCGTTCAGATGCCGGCCAGGGCGATCGAGTTTTTCATTGCCTGGCCACCGCCGTAGCTGTCCTGCACGGGTGGCACACCGCCCAGCGAGACACGGATCGCGCAGTATTTGAATTCCGGGATCTTGGCAAACGGGTCCAGTGCCGCGTTGGTCAGCTTGTTGACGGCCGCTTCGTAGTAGCAGAAGGGCACAAATACGGCGCCGCGCGGCGAGCTTTCGTCGGCTCGGGCGTAGAGCTCCACCTTGCCGCGGCGCGACTCGATGGTCACCACATCGCCTGGTTTGCCGCCCATCGCGGCCAAGTCGAGCGGGTGCACCAGGGCCACCGGATCGGGTTCGATCGCGTCAAGCACCGTGGCGCGCCGTGTCATGCTGCCGGTGTGCCAATGCTCGAGCTGGCGCCCGGTGATCAGCACCATGGGGTATTCGGTGTCCGGGCGCTCGTCGGCCGGAATGATGTCGGCCGGCACGAACTTCGCGCGGCCGCCTTCACGGGGGAAGTCTTCCACGAACACCACCGACTGGCCGGGATCGCCTTCCTTCATGCAGGGGTAGGTGACCGAATGCTCACGGTCCAGCCGCTCCCAGGTAATGCCGCCGATGCTGGGCATGGTGTGACGCATCTCGTCAAAGACTTCGCTGACATGCTTGTAGTCCCAGCCGCAGCCCAGGCGGTTGGCGATTTGCATAATGATCCAGAGGTCCTGGCGCGCATCGCCGGGCGGGTTGATGGCCTTGCGGCCCATTTGCACCAGGCGGTCGGTGTTGGTGAAGCTGCCGTCCTTTTCGGGGAAGGCGCTGGCCGGCAGGATGACGTCGGCCAGATAGGCCGTTTCGGTCAGGAAGATGTCCTGCACCACCAGGTGATCAAGCGCTGCCAGGGCTTCACGCGCATGGTTGGCATCGGGGTCTGACATGGCCGGATTCTCGCCTTGCACGTACATCCCCTTGATGCCGCCCTTCTTGATGGCGTGCATCACTTCAACCACCGTCAGGCCGACCTGGTCGTCCAGGGAGCCGGGGGCTACCTTCCAGGCTTTCTCGAAGCTGGCGCGCACCGCCGGGCTGGAGACATGCTGGTAGTCGGGGAACATCATGGGGATCAGGCCCGCGTCGGACGCGCCCTGCACGTTGTTCTGGCCGCGCAGCGGATGCAGGCCGGTTCCGGGGCGGCCGATCTGGCCGGTCATCAGCGACAGGGCAATCAGGCAGCGCGCGTTGTCAGTGCCGTGCACGTGCTGCGAAACGCCCATGCCCCACAAGATCATCGAGCCTTTGGAGGTGGCGAACAGCCGCGCCACGTAGCGCAGGGTGTCTGCGTCGATGCCGCAGATGGGCGCCATCAGCTCGGGCGTATAGCCTTCAACGTTCTTGCGCAGCTCTTCGTAACCGATGGTGCGGCTGTCGATGAAGGCCTGGTCGACCAGGCCTTCGGTCACGATGACGTTCATCATCGCGTTGAGCATGGGCACGTCGGTATCGGGCTTGAACTGCAGGTGGCGGTGCGCCACGCGGGTGAGGTCGGAGCGGCGCGGATCCATCACGATCAGCTTGGTGCCATTTTTCACCGCGTTCTTGATCCAGGTGGCTGCTACGGGGTGGTTCACCGTCGGGTTGGCGCCGATGATGACCACGACATCGGCCTTGGTGACATCCATGACGGGGTTGGACACCGCGCCGGAGCCTATGCCTTCCAGCAGGGCGACGACCGAGGAGGCATGGCACAGGCGCGTGCAGTGGTCGACGTTGTTGCTGCCGAAGCCGGTGCGCACCAGTTTCTGGAACAGGTAGGCTTCCTCGTTGCTGCCCTTGGCCGAGCCGAAGCCGGCCAGCGATTTCTTGCCGTGCTGGTCGCGGATGGCGGCGAGTTTGCCGCCGGCGAATTCCAGCGCTTCTTCCCAGCTTGCTTCGCGGAACACGTCCATCACGCGGTCCGGGTCCATCGTGAAGTCCCCGGTCTTGGGCATTCCTTCCCGGCGGATCAGCGGCTTGGTCAGGCGATGGGGGTGATGTGCATAGTCAAAACCGTAGCGGCCCTTGACGCAGAGGCGTTCGTGGTTGGCCGGGCCGTCACGGCCTTCGACAAACAGGATCTTGTCGTCCTTGACGTTGTAGGTCAGCTGGCAGCCGACGCCGCAATACGGGCAGACCGACTCGACCTGCTTGTCCGGCACAGTCAGGGCCGCCTCGCGGGCGGGCATCAACGCACCTGTCGGGCAGGCCTGGACACATTCGCCGCAGGCCACGCAGGTGGAGACGCCCATGGCATCGTCCATGTCGAACACGATCTTGGCCTGGTCGCCGCGGAAGGCCAGCCCGATCACGTCATTGACCTGTTCGTCGCGGCAGGCGCGCAGGCAGCGCGTGCACTGGATGCAGGCGTCGAGGTTGACGGCGATCGCCGGGTGGGACAGGTCCTGGCGCACCTGCTGGCGTGCCTCGAAGCGAGGCTTGCCGACGCCAATCTTGGCTGCCCACTGGTCCACCTCGTTGTTGCGCGTGTATTCCTTCTCGGGCATGTCGGACAGCAGCAGCTCGAGCACCAGCTTTTGCGAGGCGACGGCGCGTTCGCTGTCGGTGACCACCTTCATGCCGGCGGCCGGCGCCCGGCAGCACGACGGTGCGAGCACCCGCTCACCGTTGATTTCAACCATGCAGGAGCGGCAGTTGCCGACGGCTTCCATGCCTTCCTTGAAACACAGGTGCGGAATCTCCACGCCTTCGCGCTTGGCGACCTGCAGCAGGGATTCATTGGCGCGGCCCTGGACTTCCCGGCCGTTGAGGCTGAAAGTTACGAGCGGGGCATCGAGTTCGGCGAGTTCCTGTCGGGTGATTGCATTCATCGTGGTGCCTTTTGTCTTGTTGCCCGGGCGTGTTCAGGCCGCCAGCTCATGAGGGAAATATTTGACGACGCAGTCCATTGGATTCGGCGCTGCCTGGCCCAGGCCGCAGATCGATGCATCGCGCATGACCAGCGACAGGTCTGCCAGCAAAGCCAGGTCCCACTTGGGTTGCTCCATCAGGTGCGCAGCTTTTGCGGTGCCGACCCGGCAGGGTGTGCACTGGCCGCAGGATTCATGATGGAAAAACCGCATCATGTTGCGTGCAGCGTCTGTGGCGGTGTCCTTGTCGGACAGCACCATCACGGCGGCTGATCCGATGAAACAGCCATAGGGCTGCAGCGTGTCGAAATCCAGTGGGATGTCGCCCATCGTCGCAGGAAGAATGCCGCCTGACGCTCCGCCTGGCAGGTAGGCATAGAAGGTCTGGCCCTCAAGCATGCCGCCGCAAAATTCGTCGATCAACTCGCGAATGGTGATGCCGGCAGGTGCCAGTTTCACGCCCGGTTCCCTGACCCGGCCCGAGACCGAGAAGGAGCGCAGGCCCTTGCGCCCGTTGCGGCCGTGCGAGGCAAACCACTCGCCGCCTTTTTCCAGGATGTCTCGCACCCAGTACAGGGTTTCGAAGTTGTGTTCCAGCGTCGGGCGGCCGAACAAACCGACTTGGGCCACATAGGGTGGGCGCAGGCGCGGCATGCCGCGTTTGCCTTCAATCGACTCGATCATGGCCGATTCTTCACCGCAGATGTAGGCGCCGGCACCGCGGCGCAGCTCGATCTCCGGCATACCAGCCATCAGCGGAGAAGCCCTGAGTTTGGCGAGCTCGGCTTCCAGCATGGTGCGGCAGCCGTGGTATTCGTCGCGCAGGTAAATGTAGATTTTCTCGATGCCGACGGCCCAGGCAGCGATCAGCATGCCTTCGAGGAAACGGTGCGGGTCGCGCTCCAGGTAGACGCGGTCCTTGAAGGTGCCGGGTTCGCCCTCGTCGATATTCACCGCCATCAGGCGCGGGCCCTGCTCGGCCCGGACGATGCGCCACTTGCGGCCCGAAGGAAACCCCGCGCCACCGAGGCCGCGCAGGCCGGAGTCTTCCATGGTCTTGATGACCGATTCGACCTCGCGGCCACCCGAGATGCATTGCTTGAGCGGCGCATAGCCGCCAGCCGCCTGGTAGCTGGAAAAGTCGACAAATCCCGAAGGAACGTGTTGCACAGCACCGGCCGCGACGGTGGCCATGATGGTTTCGCAACTGGCATTCGGCACCGGGTTTTGTCCCACCACGGCAGCGGGTGCCTGTTCGCAGCGGCCCACACAGGGCGCTGCGATCACGCGCACCTCGCGTCCCAGTAAGGCTGGGAGCCTGGCCAGCAAGTCTTTGGCGCCGGCCATTTCGCAGGACAACCCGTCGCAAACCCGCACGGTGAGTGCTGCCGGAACGGCTTCGCCTTCCTTGACCACGTCGAAGTGATGGTAGAAGGTCGCCACCTCGTAGACCTCGGTCTGGGCCAGCCGCATTTCCTGCGCCAGTGCGGCCAGGTGGGCCGCCGACAGGTGGCCGAAATGGTCCTGCAGCTTGTGCAGGTGTTCGATCAGCAAGTCAGCCTGGCGTGACGCGTTGCCCAGCAGGCCCTGCACGTCGGCCAGCGCCGCCGGGTCTACGCGGCGGCCCTTCGGGGCCTGGCGTTTTCGCTGCTTGGAGGCGTCAATGACGGCAATCGGAATGATGGGGTGGTTCATGGGGGGGCTTGCTGTATGGCTGGCGTCGTTGGCTTGGAGGCCGTTCCGGTCAGATGACGCGTTCGGTTCGTAATTCGGCGATGTACTCGGGGCTGTAGCCCAACTGCGCAAGTACTTCGTCGGTGTGTTCGCCCAGCAGGGGGGAGCGCGTGACTTCGGTTGCGCTGTCCGACATCTTGATGGGGTTGCCCACGGTCAGATATTTGCCGCGCACCGGGTGGTCGACTTCGACGATGGTGCCGGTCGCGCGCAGGGCGGGCTCATCGGCGATTTCCTTCATCGAGAGAATCGGTCCGCAGGGGATGTCGTATTTGTTGAGGATTTCCATGGCTTCGAACTTGGTCTTGGTCATGGTCCATTTTTCGATGCGAGCGAAGATTGGTTTCAGGTGCAGCAGGCGGGCGGCGGGCGTATCGAAAGCTTCGTCGGTGATCCAGCCTTCCTCGCCGATCACCTTGCAAACGGCCGGCCACACGGCGGCCTGGGTGATGAAGTAGATGTAGGCGTTGGGGTCGGTCTCCCAGCCCTTGCACTTGAGCACCGAGCCGGGCTGGCCGCCGCCGGACGCATTGCCGGCGCGCGGCACCGCGTCGCCGAACTTGCCGTCCGGGTACTGCGGGTACTCGTGCATGGTGCCGGTACGCGCGAGCCGCTGCTGGTCGCGCAGCTTGACCCGGCACAGGTTCAGCACCGCGTCCTGCATGGGTGCCAGCACCTTCTGCCCACGACCCGTGGTGTTGCGCTGGTACAGCGCTGCGACGATGCCCAGCGCCAGGTGCAGACCGGTGCCGCTGTCGCCGATCTGGGCACCGGTGACCAGCGGCGGGCCGTCCTCGAAGCCTGTGGTGGAAGCGGCGCCGCCGGCGCACTGTGCCACGTTCTCGTACACCTTCAGGTCCTCGTACGGGCCGGGGCCGAAGCCCTTGACCGAGGCGACGATCATTCGCGGATTGATCTTGTGGATGTGCTCCCAGGTCATGCCCATGCGGTCCAGCGCGCCGGGGGCGAAGTTCTCCACCATCACGTCGCAGGTCTTGATCAGTTCGTCCAGGACTTCCTTGCCCTTGGGTTTCTTCATGTCCAGCGTGATCGAGCGCTTGTTGTGGTTCAGCATCGTGAAATACAGGCTGTCCGCACCGGGGATGTCGGCCAGCTGCCCGCGCGTCGCGTCGCCTTCACCGGCGCGTTCGACCTTGATGACATCGGCGCCGAACCAGGCCAGCAATTGGGTGCATGTGGGACCCGACTGGACGTGGGTGAAGTCAAGGATGCGAACGCCGTCTAACGCTTTGCTCATGAAAATTCCTGCTGGGAGTTGAAAATGGGTTACTCGTTCATGGTTACAGCCATGTGGCCGGCCCTCCGGCCGGTTCAACCCCTATATTAATCATCGTGCCCGGTTTTGCCTTGCCGTCCGGTCAGGGCGCACTGGCTGGAGGGGCAAGCTGGCTTTCCAGCTCCATCAGGCGTTTGCGCAGGTTGCGGTCCTCTGCGAAGCGGGTGGTTTCATCCCGGATCACCGCAACGATGGCCGACACCTTTTTGTCCGGCGTATACAGCAGTGCCACGGTGAAGGCGATGGATAGCCCGTGCCCGTCCTTGTGCACGGCCGGCACGCGCAGCACGTCGTTGCCGTACTTCGTCTGCCCCGTGGCCATGGTTTTCTGGTAACCGTCCCAGTGGCGCTGCTGCTGGCGCTGCGGAATGATGATGTCGAGCGACTGGCCCAACGCTTCTTTTTCCGTGAAACCGAACATGCGCTGCGCAGCCGGGTTCCACAAGGTGATGGCACCGCTGGCGTCGGATGCCACGACGGCATCGCCGACGGCCTCTACGAGCTGCTTGAAGTCGATGGTTGCTTGCATGGGGTTCCTCCTGGGGCTGACAAATAAGCTGGTTTGGTCCTCAAACAAAGACGGCGCTCAACTTGAACGCCGTCTTTTCAAGCCATCAAGACCGGTGAGTCAAATGACTGCGGTCAAACCGCTTTCGCAGTGTGCATGGCCGCAATCTGGGCTTTGCTGTAACCGAGTTCAGCCAAAACCTCATCGGTATGCTCGCCCAGCAGGGGCGATGCCGTTACTTCGGGCTTGGTGTCAGAGAACTTGATCGGGCTGCCCACGGTGAAGTAGCTACCGCGCACTTTGTGCGGTACTTCAACGATGGAGCCACTGGCGCGCAAGGATTTGTCATGCAACAAATCCTTCATCGACAACACGGGGGCGCAAGGAATATCAAACTTGCGGAAGATGTCCACGGCTTCGAACTTGGTCTTGTCAGCGATGAATGCTTCAATCGTGGCGAAGATGTCCATGATGTGCGGCTGGCGTGCTTTGGCCGTGGTGTAGGCGGGGTCGGTTTTCCACTCGGGTTTGCCCAGTGCGTCGCAGATCGGCTCCCAGGCGTGACCCTGGACCGTGAAATAGATGTAGGCGTTGGGATCGGTCTCCCAGCCTTTGCATTTCAAAATCCAGCCGGGTTGTCCGCCACCGCCGGCATTGGCGCCACGCGGCACCACGCCGTCTTTGAAGGCTTCCATTTCATGCGGGTATTGCGGGTACTCTTCCAGGTAGCCAAGGTTGTCCAGACGCAACTGGTCGCGCATTTTGACGCGGCACAGGTTGAGCACACTGTCCTGCATGGACACGGCGACTTTTTGACCCTTGCCAGTCTTCTGGCGGCCGATATAGGCCGTCAAAATACCGATGGCCAGGTGCATACCGGTATTGCTGTCGCCCAAAGCGGCAGACGAAATGGTGGGACCCGAATTCTCGCCCTTCCAGTAGCCGGTGGTGGACGCTGCGCCGCCTGCGCACTGGGCCACGTTTTCGTAAACCTTCAGGTCTTCGTAGTGGTGGCCGTCAGAGAAACCCTTGACGGATGCCAGAATCATTTTTGGGTTGAGTGACTGGATGTGTTCCCAGGTGAATCCCATACGATCCAGCGCGCCGGGACCAAAATTCTCGACCATCACGTCGGATTCCTTGATGAGCCTCTCCAGCACTTCCTTGCCTTCGGGCTTTTTTGTATCCAGCGTCAGGCCGCGCTTGTTGCTGTTGAGCATGGTGAAGTACAACGCGTCAGCGCCTTCGATGTCACGCAACTGGCTTCGGGTGACGTCGCCAGAGCCAGGACGCTCGACCTTGATCACGTCAGCGCCGAACCACGCCAGCATCTGAGTGCAGGCGGGACCGGCCTGAACGTGGGTGAAGTCGATGATCTTGATGCCTGCGAGTGGTTTGTTGCTCATTTTGATTTCTCCTTGGGATGACTTTGGATTACTTCTTTGCCGCAGCGCTTTGCGGATTCAGGCTGGTGATTCGACCGCTTTCGGTTCCTGCTGTCTCGTCGATGATGGCGTTGATGAGGGTCGGCTTGCCGGACTTGACCGCCTCGTCCAGCGCTTTGGCCAGCTCGTCTGGCGTATTGGCCAGAACGCCCACGCCACCGAAGGCCTGCATCATCATCTCGTAGCGTGCATTCTTGACGAAAACGGTGGGAGCTACATCGCCGCCGCGAGGATTCACGTCGGTGCCCTTGTAAATGCCGTTGTTGTTGAAGACGATGACACAAACCGGGAGGTTGTAGCGGCAAATCGTTTCGACTTCCATGCCGCTGAAACCGAAGGCGCTGTCGCCTTCGATAGCAATGACGGGTTTACCCGTAACTACGGCGGCGGCGACGGCAAAGCCCATGCCGATGCCCATGATGCCCCAGGTGCCGACGTCGAGGCGCTTGCGCGGTTCATACATGTCGACAATGCTGCGTGCGAAATCCAGCGTGTTTGCGCCTTCGTTGACGACGATGGCATCCGGTCGCGCCTTGACGGCATTGCGGATAACGTTCAGAGCACTGTGGAAGTTCATCGTCGGCGGATTGAGTGCCAGCGTTGCCGCCATCTTGGTCAGGTTCTTGTCCTTGCGTTCGGCGATTCCCTGAGTCCACTCGGTCGGCGGTTTGGCCCACTTTGAGCCCAGGCCTTCCAGCAATGCGGAGACGCATGAACCGATGTCGCCGACCAGCGGTGCGGCGATAGGCACGTTGCTGTCCATTTCGGTCGGCGAGATGTCGATCTGGATGAACTGTCGGGTGTCCGCGTTCGGGCCGCCCCAGGTCTTGCCTTTGCCGTGCGACAGCAGCCAGTTCAGGCGCGCGCCGACCAGCATTACCACGTCGGCTTCGGCCAGCACGTGGGAGCGGGTGGCTGAAGCCGACTGGGCGTGCGTGTCGGGCAGCAAGCCTTTGGCCATCGACATCGGCAGGTAGGGAATACCGGTCTTTTCGATCAGGGCGCGAATTTCGGCATCGCACTGCGCATACGCGGCACCCTTGCCAAGAACGATCAAGGGGCGTTTGGCACCTTTGAGCAGGTCGAGGGCGCGTTTGACAGCCTCGGGGGCAGGGATCTGCCGAGGAGCGGGGTCGACGACCTTGATCAGTGATTTTTTGCCGGCGGCGGCGTCCATCGACTGGCTGAACAGTTTGGCCGGGAGGTCGAGGTAAACGCCACCGGGGCGGCCGGACAGCGCCGAACGGATGGCACGAGCGATGCCGACGCCGATGTCCTCTGCGTGGAGAACGCGAAATGCTGCTTTGCACAATGGCTTGGCGATCGCCAACTGGTCCATTTCCTCGTAATCGCCTTGCTGCAGGTCGACGATCTCGCGCTCGCTGGAGCCGCTGATCAGGATCATGGGGAAGCAGTTGGTCGTGGCGTTGGCCAGCGCGGTCAGTCCGTTGAGAAAGCCTGGGGCCGACACGGTAAGGCAAATGCCGGGCTTTTGCGTCAGGAAGCCGGCAGCTGCGGCGGCGTTACCGGCGTGCTGCTCGTGACGGAACGAAATCATGCGGATGCCTTCGGCCTGAGCCTTGCGCGTGAGGTCGGTGATCGGGATGCCGGGCAGAGCGAAGATCGTGTCGATGCCGTTGAGCTTCAAGGCATCAATGACAAGATGAAACCCGTCAGTTTGCTTCTGTGATTGAGTGTCGTTTGTCATGTTGAAATGTCTCTTCGTTTGACTTCGATAAAGGTTGAGCAACGCGGCGGCGCCTCACTGGCGAGCAAGGCTCGCTACGCCGTCCGGTTATCATAGGAATCGCTTCGGATTTCACCCTTGACCGCGGTCAATTTTCGCTGTATTCAGACCGCTTGAACGAGTGCGATCTGCCTTCTGCTCAACCCTGCCCATTCATGTCATCCATACCAGACCATCCCGAGAGAAACGTCATTCGCGTCCAGTTGGGGCAGAACGTCGTTCTGAAGGGGATGACGGCGGAACAAAGCGCCGAACTTGAGTCACACCTGGTCATCGTCGACGGTCAGAAGGGCGATTTCCTGCTGCAGCAGGGGGTCCACGAGATGGAGCAATACTTCATCCTGGAAGGCATCCTCAAGCGGGTAGTGACCAACGAGCAGGGCAAGGAGATGATTCTTCGCTTTGCCGACGAGCGTGACATGGAAACCAGCTACGCGGCCTGGCGCCTGGGTACGCCCACGCCTTACAGCACGGTTTGCGTTACCAAGGTTCGGGTGGCCAAACTGCCGCTGCCGGAATGGGTGGCTTTCCTGGAGCGGCACCGCGCGCTCAAGGAGTCTTTCGAGTACAGCGTCATGCGCCTGATGAGCGAAATCATGGCCCATACCATCACGCTGCACCTGCTGGATGCGCCGGGGCGCGTCAAACGGTTTCAGCGCAAGCATCCCGAGTTGTTTGACCGGATCCCGAAAAAGGAACTGGCGTCTTACCTGAACCTCTCCGCAGAAACCCTGAGCCGGCTCAAGCAGCGCGGCAAGATCTGAGTACTGCCGCTTTGGCTGCAGGCGCGGAGCGTCCACGTCAGGTTTTGGCAGAGGCGAATCGGCGGCTTGAAACCATCACGCGCAATTGATTGTCGACGTTGACAGTGCCGGCCACGGTGCTGGCAACACGGGCCGCTTCCGTGCTTTCGCGTGGATTGATCACAATTCCGCTGAGCACCGCCTTGCCATTTTTTGACTCGACGTTGATGTTGACGTCGCGCGTCGATTCATGGTCTTTCAGCGCCGCACGGATGCGCGCGTTCAGCGCCAAGTCGGCCAGCATGGCGCGCGACTCCGCGGTTTCCTGGAACTCCGGCCGACTGGCCAGCTGCCGGATTTGCTCCACGCAGCTTTCAACCGACAGGCGGTCGGTGTTCAATACCAGATCGTAGAGAAGCGGATCGCCCCAAGTCACGCCGAACTGGTCGTGCATGCGGGACGCATGCGCACTGTCGCTGCGCTGTACCTCGGCCTCGGCAAAAGCCTCGTCGTCTGTTCCGAGGTGGTCCATCAGCCACGCCACGCGCTGCTTGAATGGGCGGGTGACCCGTACCCTCAGGACATGCCGCACCGGACGCAGCAGGCAGGTCGCACCCCAGCCGCGCAGCACGATACTGCCCTTGCCGGCCAGATCGAAAACTTCCTGCGCTGTG
Organism: Polaromonas sp. A23; assembly: GCF_002001015.1. Lineage (GTDB taxonomy): Bacteria > Pseudomonadota > Gammaproteobacteria > Burkholderiales > Burkholderiaceae_C > Polaromonas. The sequence continues at coordinate 201,314 of NZ_MUNO01000018.1, forward strand.
TACACGGCCACACGCTCCCGGTCCGTTGTGAGGCGCTCGACGAGGCCAGCCTTGCCCTCACGCAACCTGCTGATCAGGCTTCCAGGCACGTGCATCCTGCCCGCCACGTGCTCCAGGACCTCGTGACGCATGATGTTCAACTTGGCAGTCTGGGCGAGTTGCAGGGAGACGTCCTTGGCGAGGGACCCCATCTCCTGGGTCATGGCAATGACGGGCATGGCGTGTTCTCCTCAATTCAATCGACAGGCTGTTCTGCTGCGAATCCCGCACGTTTGGGAGGGCGAATTTTGGCCAGGACGCGTGCCACCAACGGCCAGAGCAGCAGGATGATCGCCAGCGTGCTGATGCCGCCGACCAGCGGGTTGGACCACAGGATGGACAGTTCGCCCTGGGAAACCAGCATTGCTTGACGGAAGGAATCCTCGGCCTTGTCGCCCAGCACCAGGGCCAGCACCAGCGGCGCCAGCGGATAGTCCAGTTTCTTGAACAGGTAGCCAATCACGCCGAACAGCATCATGAACCAGATGTCCAGCATGGCGTTGTGGACGGTGTAGGCACCAATGGCGCAGATCACCACGATCACCGGGGCAATGATGGAGAACGGGATGCGCAGGATCGAGGCAAACAAGGGCACCGTGGTCAGCACCACGATCAGGCCGACCAGGTTACCCAGGTACATGCTGGCGATCAGTCCCCAGACGAAGTCTTTTTGCTCGACAAACAGCAGCGGTCCGGGCTGCAGGCCCCAGATCAGCAGGCCACCCAGCAGCACGGCGGCGGTTGGCGAACCGGGAATGCCCAGTGCCAGCATGGGCAGCAGGGCGCTGGTGCCGGCGGCGTGGGCCGCTGTCTCGGGAGCAATCACGCCCTCGATCTGGCCTGTGCCGAACTTCGCGCCGTCCTTGGACATCTTCTTGGCTACGCCGTAACTCATGAACGAAGCGGGGGTGGCGCCGCCGGGGGTGATGCCCATCCAGATGCCGATCAGCGAACTCCTGATGGAAGTTGCCCAGTACCTCGGCAGTTTTTTCCAGGTTTCAAACACCACCTTGGGATCGATCTTGGCGCTTTTGCCGGAAAAAGCCAGGCCTTCTTCCATCGACAGCAGGATTTCACCGATGCCGAACAGACCGATCACGCCGATCAGGAAATCGAAGCCGCGCATCAGGTCAGGAATGCCGAAGGTCAGGCGCAACTGGCCAGTGACCGTGTCCATGCCGACTGCCGCCAAGGCGAAACCGATGGCCATGGAAGCCAGGATTTTGAAAGGGGAGCCTTTGCCCATGCCCACGAAGCTGCAGAAGGTCAGCAGGTACACGGCAAAAAATTCAGGAGGGCCGAACTTGAGCGCGAATTTGGCTACCAGAGGGGCCAGGAAGGTGATCATCACCACGGCAACGAAGGCACCAATGAACGAGGAGGTAAATGCCGCTGTCAGGGCCGCGCCCGCCTGTCCGTTCTGGGCCATCGGGTAACCATCGAAGGTGGTGGCAACCGACCAGGGCTCTCCCGGTATGTTGAACAATACCGAGGTGATCGCGCCCCCGAAGAGCGCCCCCCAATAAATGCACGACAGCATGATGATGGCCGATGTCGGCGTCATGGTGAAGGTCAGGGGCAGCAGAATGGCCACACCATTGGCGCCGCCCAATCCGGGGAGCACCCCGATCAGGACGCCGAGCACAATGCCCACCACCATCAAGAGCATGTTCATCGGCGTCAGGATGACGCTGAATCCGTGAAAGAGCGAGTTTAGTTCGTCCATGGAGATATCCGGTCGGTAAAGTTCAATAGTCTGGTGCTGGGGTCGGAAGGGCTCAGTAGCCCAGGAAGCTCAGGAGGTCGAATTGGCCCTTGAACAGGGGTACCTTGAACCAGACCTCGAACATGAAGAAAAACAATACATTCACGGCCAGCGCGGTGATTACGCTTTTGACCCGGGAGTACTTGCCCAGGATGATCATGAACAGGGCGATGTAAAGAGCTGAAGCCACATACAGGCCTATGAACTGCACAGCCAGCACGTAGACAAGGGCGGGCAACAGCACGGACAGGACGCGCTTGAGCTGCTCGCTGTCGACAAAAATCTCGGTGTTCCTGTTTTTTCCGAACAAGGCCGGGATCATGATGCCGACGCCGGAAATGCAGAGGATGGCGCCGATGTAAAACGGAAAATAGCCAGCACCGGGGCCATCGCTGGTCCAACCCGAGCCGAGTTTCCAACTGCCCTGGATGACCACAGCCCCCAGGACCAAGATGAGAAATGCCACGATGGCTTCAATGACATTGGTGGCGACGCCCGTGCGCTGCTCGGTGCCGGATAGATCGTTTGGCTCCATCGGGAACTCCTGCTGAGTAATTGAATAGCCCTGGATCGGGCGAACAGTGATTGGGGTGGCAGGTCCGGCCGAAGCGATCAGACCTGCGGTGGAAGGCCTCCGCGGGAGGCTTTCCCTTTATTTCGCGATGAAGCCCGCTTCCTTCATCAGCTCGCGATGCCGCTGCTCGGCGCTACCGAGCCATTTCCCGAACTCGTCGCCTGACATGTTTGTCTGGTTGAAAGCACCTTTTTCCATGTAGTCTTTCCACTCAGGGGTGTCGCGGACTTTCTTGAGCAGGGTCAGGTAGAACTCAAGCTGGTCTTTTGACACGTCCGGCGCCATGAAGATACCGCGCAGCATGGTGTAGTCGGTGGGCACGCCTGCTTCCTTGCAGGTGGGAATGTCGCTCCATGACTGGGTGTCCGTCACCTTGGTCTTGTAGGTCATGCGCTTGTCGTCAAACACGCAGAGCGCACGCAGCTGGCCGGCGCGCCACTGGGCAACAGCTTCGATCGGGTTGTTTACCGACGAGTCGATATGTTTGCCGACAAGCTGCACCGCCACTTCACCGCCGCCCTTGAACGGGACGTAAATGAACTTGGTTCCTGTGGCTTGTTCAATGCCGACAGTGATGATCTGGTCTTCCTGCTTGGAGCCGGTGCCGCCCATCTTGGTTTTGCTGGGTCCGCCGGTCTTGACTGCGGCCAGGTAGTCCTTGGCTGTTTTGTGCGGGCTCTCGGCATTGACCCAGAGTACGAACTGGTCCAGCGCCATCATGGAGACCGGTGTCATGTCGCGCCAGTTGAACGGAACGCCCGTCGCCAGCGGTGTGGTGAACAGGTTGGACAGCGTGATGATGATTTTGTGCGGATTGCCTTTTGCGCCTTTGACCTCGAGGAAGCCTTCGGCACCGGCGCCGCCGGATTTGTTGACAACAATCAGCGGCTCCTTCATCAGCTTGTGCTTGATGACGATGCCCTGAATCAGGCGGGCCATCTGGTCGGCGCCACCGCCAGTGCCGGCGGGCACAACAAACTCGACCGGCTTGGTTGGCTCCCAGGCCGCATGCGCCGGCGCTGCCATCAGTGCCGCTACTGAGACGGCTGCTGCCGCTGCCGTTGCCAACTCATTCCTGAGGCTTGCAAATTTGACTTTCATCTCGTTGTCTCCTGTTGTTTGGTAACTCTGTCTTGGGCTGGAATTGTTTCCAATGACCACGTCGAAAAGTATGACAGGGGCATGGTCTTACCAAGTGGGGCGAAAAGCTCTTGACAGTGGTCAAGTTTGCTGATTTTTGGAGCCAGCCTAGGGTTTCTCCGGGGATGACGGTTTGAGGTTGTGGAGCGCCGACGAGATAGCGTAACTCCCTAGAAGAAATGGTTACACCCGCAGTAGCATAAAGTTACATAGGTGGGTTTGGCGGGCTTTGCGACGCTCTGCGGGCTCTAGATGAAAAGGCGGAAGGTCCATGAAAAATCAAGTTTTGTTAGCCAGTTTGTTGTCGTGCGGTTTCGCCGTGCAGGCGCAGTCGTGCGAGGGCGGACTCTACCTCAATCCGCAGGTTATTCGCGGCGAAGGATCTTCCCAAACTGAAAGCGCCTTGAGAGAACTGATTGAGTTTGTGCGGCCGACCGGTTTGGCCGTTGCACCTGTCCTCAACATCCGGGAAACCCAGGACGTTCTGACTGCGATCAAGAAGCCTGTCCCTCCATGCTGGGTCTATGGCAATCCGGTCGTGGGCCTGGCTTCGGGCTATCGGCCGGTGGCGATTAACATGGACCCGATCCAGTCGGCTGTATTGATTCTCGCGGACGTGGGTACGGAGAAAGACACCAAGCCGGTCGAGTTGAAAAAGCTTCCCCCCGAGCAGCAGGCCAAAATTCTTGCCAAGCTCAAGGCCACCCCTTGTTTCGGCATGAAAAGCGGCGTGACTACCTCGCTTGTGAAAGCAGAGAATCTCTGTGGCTCGGTGGTCGAGGTGATGCCCCAACAAGGCCTGGGGCAGAGCTATTTGCCAACCAAGGCGGCTTTTCAGTGGCAGGCGGACAAGTGGGTGGGCCTGATTACCCGGCTTCAAACTGCGCAAGGGTCCACCATGAAAAGCCATCACGGCACCGACGATCGCATTCACATGGCGCAACTGTTCATCGTGCCGGCCACCCATCCCAGCTGGGGCTATGGGCTCTATGTCCATAGCAGCGTTCCTGCGGACACTGTGAAAAAGGCTGGAAATCAGTTCATCTCTCTTAAAACGACCAACTCGCTGCTGTTGAAGGCCTTGGACCTTGGCAAGACTTACGAATTTGCCGTTCCTTCCGAAGCGGCTGTCGAAGGGATGAAGAAAGCCCTGGCGCCTTGACGCACGACCTTCACATGCCTCTGTTTCCATTGGCGCTGAGGTCTGTCCAGGGATGATCCGGTCTCCGGGGCGGGAGACACTTTGCGGTGCGATCAGGCGAGGGGTTGAAGCCGCACCTGGCCGCGCTCTTCTTCCATGCTCCTGGCGAGCAGTTTGACCAGCGCGTAGACCGTATCAATGTGGGGCGTCGGCGTTTGCGTAAGCCGCCCGAGTTCCACCACCGATCCCACCAGCGCATCGATTTCCGGCGCGCGGCCGCCTTCGATGTCTTGGAGCATGGAGGTCTTGTGTTTGCCCACTTTCTCTGCGCCGGCGATGCGCTTGTCCAGGGTTACACGGAATTCAACCCCCAGCTTGTGCGCCACTTCCTGCGCTTCGCGCATCATGCTGGCGGCCAGCTCGCGTGAGAGTGGGTATTGGCAGATGTCCACCAGGGTGGAGTGGGCCAGGGCACTGATGGGGTTGAATGTGAGATTGCCCCAGAGTTTGAGCCAAATTTCGGAGCGGATATTGTCCAGCACAGGGGCTTTGAAACCGGCCTTGCCAAAACACTCAGAAATTCGCGTCACACGTTCACTGGCCGTGCCGTCGAGTTCGCCTACAGGAAAGCGGTCACCCTCGATGTGCCTGACCACGCCAGGAGCTACCAGCTCTGAGGCCGGGTAGACCACGCAGCCAATCACGCGGCGTGGCGGGATCATCTCGACCAGCATGCCTGTGGGGTCCACGCTCTGTACCTGGCTGCCTTCGTGCGGGCCGCCATGCTTGTGAAAGTACCAGTAGGGGATGCCGTTTTGCATCGTCACCACCGTGGTGTCGGGCCCGAACAGCTTTGGCATGTCCTGGGCCACGGCTTCCACCTGATGTGCTTTCATGGCGAGAATCACCATGTCCTGCTGGCCGGCTTGGGCATAGTCATTGGTCGCCTTGACGTTACCTGCGACGTGTTCTGTGCCGTCATGCATGATGAGCTTCATGCCATTTTTTCGGATGGCGTCCAGGTTGGCGCCCCGCACGATGAAGGTCACGTCTTCACCGGCCAAGGCCAGTTTCACGCCGACATAGCCGCCAATGGCCCCGGCTCCAATGATCGCAATCTTCACACTTATTCCCCTGCAAAAATGTTATTCGAATCGGTTGCTGAGCTTGCCGATGCCGGTAATTTCGACCTCGACGGTGCTGCCGGGCTTCATGGAGCCGACGCCGACCGATGTGCCGCACAGGATGATATCGCCTGCATACAGGGTCATGTCCTGCGAGATCAGGCTGACCAGTTGTTGCACTGAAAACCGCATGTCGCTGATGGGGTAGTCCTGGCGAACGTCTCCATTGAGAACGGTTTTGACCACCAGTTGCACCGGGTCCAGGCCGGTCGCTATCACCGGGCCGAAAGGGCAAAAGGTATCGAAGCCTTTGGCGCGCACCCACTGGGCAAACGAGGCGTCGCGGTTCAGGATGTCGGCCACCGTCACATCGTTGGCGCAGGTGTAGCCGAACACGTAATCCAGCGCATGGTTCTCGCTAACCTCCTTGCAGGTCTTTCCAATGACGATGCCGAGTTCGCCCTCGAAGACAACCTTGCCATCGCAGGCGGGTTTGCGGATCGTCTTGCCTGGGTCCAGGTAAGAGTTGGGGGATTTGATCAGGTACAGCGGCTCGGCCGGCACGGCCAGCTTGAGTTTTTCGCCCAATGCGTAAAAGTTGTTCCACAGCGCGATGATTTTGCTCGGCTGCGCAGGCATCAGCAACTCGAGGCCGGCCAGTTGCATCACCCGGTCCGTGGGGACTGCGCCGCTGAACATGCTCCCTTCGAAAATTCTGACATGTTCGCCCTCCAGGGTTCCAAAGCGAGTGGTATGGCCGTCCCTGAAGCGCACCCAACGGTTGATCATTCCGAATCCTCAAGTCTGAAGCGAAGTTGGCGTAAACCGGTGTGCTGCCACGCTGCTTTGCGTGTTCCGGCCGCCAGTCGATGCGAGCGAACTGCTGGACCAACCGGCATAGGGTGCCGCGCCTGCCCGGTTGATGGCCATGCTGGCTTGGCAACGGGCCCTGGCGGCTTCGATGGCATCCACCAAAAAGTCGGCCTCGTAGGCGCGCAGCAGGTGCGATTGCTCGTTTTCGAGGTAGTTGCGTACAGCGTCACGGCCTTCGGTTTGCAATCTGGCGAAGGTGGCGGTGTCCCAGTGCCAGCTCAGGCCAAGTTCTTCAAACGCGGCATTGTAGGCGTGGCGAACCTGGTCGGTGGCAGTGTTGTCATGCAAGGTATTAATCATGGGATTCTCCTTTGATGGGGTGAGGCTCTGGAGGCATTTCCGAGTGCGTGATGCATCGGACTTGACGCAACTGTAGAAAGAAACAACGATTAATGATAGTTAAAGTATTTCATGCTATTGATTACTAATAACTAATGGATTGGCAAGATCCGAATATCAGGCGCTCCCGTGTCCTCTATCTAAAGCGTGCCAAGAACTGACTTACTAAACGGTATGCCGGAGAGCTGGCGATTGGTGGAAGTGGTTCTGCGGGTTTGGCCGCGCTCCAGCCAACAGCGCGATCACAGGTGCGGCTTGGAGGGCCGGGTTGAGGCGGGGCCCGCAACGAGGCGCCTTACATCCTGGGGTGGGCGCGGGGAGCGCGTGGCAGCACAGGTCAGATCGCATGTGCCGGTAAGGCAGCCGGTTGTTCGCGCGAGTCGCCTGAGGAAAAAAGAAGCGAGCCCGGCGTTTGCTGTCTGAGCCGCGGCGCACGGTCAATCGGGTCGTTGGCCGATTTCGAAATTGGCCAATTTCTCGAGCGCGCGGACCATGGCCGAGTGGTCCCAGGCTTTGCCGCCGTGGGCCACGCAGGAATTAAACAGTTCCTGTGCGGTAGCGGTGTTGGGCAGCGAGACGCCGAGCGCGCGGGCGCTTGACAGAGCCAGGTTCAAATCCTTCTGGTGCAGCTCGATCCGAAAACCTGGATCAAACGTGCGCTTGACCATGCGTTCACCATGCACTTCCAGAATTTTCGACGACGCGAAGCCGCCCATCAAGGCTTGCCGTACACGTGACGGGTCTGCGCCGGCACGCGCGGCAAACAGCAACGCCTCGGCCACCGCTTCGATGTTGAGTGCCACGATGATCTGGTTGGCCACCTTGGCGGTCTGGCCGTCACCATTGCCGCCGACCAACGTGATGTTCTTGCCCATCAGTTCGAACAGCGGCTTGATGCGTTCGAACACAGCTTCCGGCCCACCGACCATGATGGACAGGGTCGCATTTTTTGCGCCGACCTCGCCGCCTGAGACCGGTGCGTCAAGGTAGTCGCAACCCAGTGTGTTGATCTTTTGTGCAAAGGTTTTGGTGGCTATGGGCGAGATTGAGCTCATGTCCACCACAACCTTGCGTTCACCCGCAGCGCTGGTAGATCCCTTCAGACCGGCGGCAACACCACCTTCGCCAAACAGCGCGGCCTCCACGTCGGGCGTATCGGGGACCATGATGAAGATGATGTCGGCGCGCTCGGCCACGCCGCGGGCATTCACGCATTGCGTGGCGCTGCCACTGGCAATCGTGTCCGGCATCTTGCCGAGGGTATGGACAAACAATTGATGCCCGGCCTTGATCAAATGGCCGGCCATGGGTGTGCCCATGATGCCGAGGCCGACGAAGCCGATTTTCAGGGCGTTGGAGGTCATGTCAAAGTGGTCCTTGTGAAATGGTGTGAGTCAGCTTGTCAAGCGCTGGCGCCAGCCCAGCCCGGCGTCCGTCGTGGTAGCGGGTTTGTATTCGCAACCTATCCAGCCGCCATAGCCGATGCTGTCCAGGTGCGCAAACAAAAATGCGTAGTTGATCTCGCCGGTGCCCGGCTCGTTGCGGCCGGGGTTGTCGGCCAACTGGATGTGAGCGATGCGTGTCAGGTGTTTTTGCATCGTCGTCGCCAGTTCGCCTTCCATGCGCTGCGCATGATAAATGTCGTATTGCACGAAGGCGTTGGCGGCACCGACTTCGTCCAGAATGTCCAGTACCTGTGCTGTGCGGTTCAAGTAGAAGCCCGGAATGTCAAAGGTGTTGATCGGCTCGATCAGCAATTTGAGGTCGGCCTTTTTCAGTTCGCTGGCTGCATACCGCAGGTTATCGACAAAGGTTTTGCGCAGCACGGCGTCACTGGCGCCCGCGGGTGCTTTACCAGCCAGGCAGTTGAGTTGACTGACACCGAGCGCTTCGGCATAAGTGATGGCCTGAGCCACGCCGGAGCGAAATTCTTTCACGCGGTCGGGGTGGCAGGCGATGCCGCGTTCACCGGCTTCCCAATCCCCGGCGGGCAGGTTGTGCAGTACCAGTTGCAAACCGTTGCCATCAAGCCTGGCCTTGATGTCGGCGGCGCTGAAGGCATAGGGAAAGAGGAATTCCACGGCCTTGAAGCCGGCTTTCGCAGCCGGCTCAAAGCGATCGAGGAAAGCGCGCTCGGTGAAAAGCATGCTGAGGTTGGCGGAGAATTTAGGCATGGCTTGTCTGCTGGTGAATGGTGGGTCGTCAATCCTGATTACTCAAGCAGACCGGCTAGCTCCAGGCCTTCACGGCCCTTGGGGTGGCGGCAGTCGATGTCTTCAAATTCGTTCACCTTGTCAATCTCGGTGCCCATGGCGATGTTGGTGACTTTTTCGAGAATCACTTCGACAACCACCGGCACCCTGTATTTGCGCGCCATCACCTGTGCTTCAACCATGGCATCGTTGATTTTTTCGGGGTCGGTCACGCGCAGCGATTTGCAGCCCAGACCTTGCACCACAGCCTGGTGGTCCACGCCGTAGCTGCGCAAATCACCTTCGCCTTCCGGTACGTTCTGGTTCTCGAAAGCCAGCTGCACGCAGTAGTCCATCTCAAAACCACGCTGGGCCTGGCGGATCAGGCCCAGATAGCTGTTATTGACCAGCACCTGTACATAAGGCAGGTTGAACTGCGCGCCGACGGCCAGCTCCTCCATCAGGAACTGGAAGTCATAGTCGCCGGACAGCCCGACAACGGTACGTGTCGGGTCGGCTGCCACCACACCCAGGGCCGCCGGAATGGTCCAGCCCAGCGGTCCGGCCTGGCCGCAGTTGATCCACTGGCGCGGCCCGTACACATTGAGAAACTGCGCGCCGGCAATCTGGCTCAGGCCAATGGTTGTCACGTAAATGGTGTCGCGCGGAAACACCTTGTTCATTTCTTCATAAACGCGCATCGGCTTGATGGGCGTTTCGGTGAAGTGGGACTTGCGATGCATGAGCTTCTTGCGCTCGGCGCAGCGGGCGGCCCACTCGCCGTAGTCAGGCAGGTTTTTTGCTGCCTTGCGTTCGCGCGCGACCTGCACCAGCAGTTCCAGCGCGGCTTTGGCGTCGCTGACAATGCCAAAGTCGGGGTTGAACACCCGGCCGATCTGTGTCGGCTCGATGTCGACGTGCACAAAGGTACGGCCCTTGCAATAGACCTCGGGTGAACCGGTGTGGCGGTTGGCCCAGCGGTTGCCGATGCCGATGACGAAGTCACTGGCCAGCATGGTGGCGTTGCCGTAGCGGTGGCTGGTTTGCAGTCCGCACATGCCGGCCATCATGGGATGATCGTCGGGAATGGTGCCCCAGCCCATCAGCGTGGGGATCACCGGCACACCGGTGAGTTCGGCAAATTCGACCAGCAAATCGGAAGCGTCGGCGTTGATGATGCCGCCGCCGGCGACGATCAGGGGCTTGCTGGAAGCGGTCAGCATGTCGAGCGCTTTTTCGATCTGCTTGCGGCTGGCCGCCGGCTTGTACACCGGCAGCGGTTCGTAGGTGTCAATGTCGAATTCAATTTCGGCCATCTGCACATCAAAAGGCAGGTCGATCAATACCGGGCCGGGCCGTCCCGAACGCATCAGGTGAAAGGCCTGCTGGAAGGAACGTGGCACCAGCGCCGGCTCACGCACGGTCACGCTCCACTTGGTGACCGGTTTGGAGATGGATTCAATGTCCACCGCCTGGAAATCTTCCTTGTACAGGCGCGCGCGCGGCGCCTGGCCGGTGATGCACAAAATGGGGATGCTGTCGGCAATCGCCGAGTACAGCCCGGTGATCATGTCGGTACCGGCCGGGCCGCTGGTGCCTATGCACACACCGATGTTCCCGGCTTTGGCGCGCGTGTAGCCTTCCGCCATGTGCGACGCGGCTTCGACATGCCGCGCCAGGATATGCGTGATCGACTGGCGCTCGCGCAGTGCGGAATAAAACGGGTTGATGGCCGCGCCGGGCACACCAAAAGCTTGGGTAATGCCTTCTTTTTCCATCACCAGAACGGCGGCCATGGCGGCCTTCATTTTTGCCATCGAAGTCTCCTTGAGGGTTGCTGATCGTTGGAGGGATGGTCACGGCGTTGGCTGCTGCGGGGAAGCCCTGTCCCGTGCATTACGCTTATTCCAATCTGGAATAAATGATTGCCGGGCCGGTGTTGCCGTGGTCTACTTGCGGCCATGGACCGCATTCAGGCCATCCGGCTTTTCATTCGCGTGGTCGACCTTGGTTCTTTCAGCAAGGCCGCGGCCGACATGGGTATGGGCCAGCCGTCGGCCACCAAACTGGTGGTGCAGCTGGAAAAGCAGCTGGGTTCGCGCTTGCTCCACCGCTCGACGCGCGGCGTGACGCCCACCGAGATAGGTGCGCTGTATTACGCCAAGTGCAAGCTGATCGCCCACCATGTCGAGGAAGCCGAAACGGTGGCCGCACTGCTGCAGTCGCAGGTGCAGGGCGGCCTTCGAATCACCACCTCGGTGGCGTTCGGGCGGCGTGTGCTGGTGCCGCTGGTCATGCGTTTCATGCAGCTCCACCCCAAACTGCAAATCGAGCTGAACTTCGAAGACCGTTATGTCAGCCTGGTTGAACAGGGCATCGACGTGGCGATCCGGATGGGCCCGCTGGCCGACTCGACGCTGGGAGCGCGTTACCTCGGCATCAATCCGTGGGTGGTGGTGGCTTCGCCCGAATACATCAAAAGGCGCGGCGCGCCGGTCGACCCCGCCGGTCTTGTCAAGCACGATGCATTGATCTACAGCACGGTACAGGGCGACGCCCGCTGGCATTTCACCGGGGCCGAAGGCCATGCGCGCCCGGTTTCGGTGAGCGGGCCCTTGCGCTCGAACAATCTCTCCGCATTGCTGGCGGCGGCCCGCGGCGGCATGGGTGTGGCTGCCTTGCCCAAGTATGTGGCGCATGAATCGGTGCGCAGTGGTGCCCTGGTGCCTGTGCTCAACGACTGGATGCTGCCATCGCAGGAAATCCATGCCGTTTATCCCTCGCCCCAGCTGGTACCGGCCAAGGTCAGCGGCTTTGTCGGCTGGCTGCAAGGCCAGTTCGGCGAGTCATGGTGGACGGACCAGAAATAGCCGCAGCCGAGGCGGGTACAGGTGCCTCGTCATCACGAACAATTACTCATCGCTAAACTATTGAATAAATCAATTAGCAGTAAGTTATGGATAAAAGGACCGAATGAAGAATGCGACGTTGCGCCAGCTCAAGGTTTTCGAGGCCGTGGCCCGCAACCTGAGCTTCTCGCGGGCTGCGGAGGAACTGCACCTGACGCAGCCGGCGGTGTCCATCCAGGTCAAAAAACTGGAGGATCATGCCGGCCTTCCGCTGTTCGAGCAACTGGGCAAAAAAATCCACCTCACACCGGCGGGCGTGGAGATGCTGCATTCCAGCCGCATCATCATCCAGCAGTTCAAGGAAGTGGAAGAGGCCATGGCGCAGTTCAAGGGCGTCTCCGGCGGCAAGCTGAACGTTGCGGTGATCAGCGCCGGTGATTATTTTTTTCCGCGCTTGCTGGTGGAATTCGCACGGCGCCACTCCGGTGTGACGCTGGACTTCGGCGTCTGCAACCGCGAAGAACTCCTGAACCAGCTGACCGACAACCTGACGGATCTGGCGATCATGGTCCGTCCGCCGCTGGACATGGACACGGTGAGCGAGCCTTTTGCGCCGCACCCCTACGTGGTGGTGGCTGCCCCCGACCATCCGCTGGCGGCCAAAAAGCGCATTCCCCTGTCGCGCCTGGCAAGAGAGCCGTTTGTGGTGCGCGAGAAAGGGTCCGACACCTGGAACTCGATGCAGGAAGGTTTTGGTGATCACCTGGCCGATCTCAATATCGCGATGGAAATCAAGAGCACGGAGACCATCAAGCAGGCGGTGATTGCGGGCATGGGTGTGAGCTTTCTGTCGGCACACACCATCAGCCGCGAACTCCAGGTTGGCAGCCTGACGGTGCTTGATGTGCAGGGCTTCCCGTTGATGCTTCACTGGTACGTGGTGCACCGCCGCAACAAGCGCCTGACGCCGGTGGCGCAGGCCTTCAAGATTTTTTTGATGAGCGACGGCGGCGCGCTGATCGAGCAGACCATCGGCTTTCGCCCTAAGGTCGTCACCCGCCCTAAACCGGTCGCACGCTAGAAAAAAATCAGCGCAGGTAACTACGCACCTCGCATTAGAGGAGCAGCAATGCCAGCGCCATCGTGGAACCGGCTTTGCCGGGCCACAGATGGTGTCCCCTGTAGGGGAAGACGCCGAAGGCGGCTCAGGGGGGGGTGTAGTTATCAGCGCAGCAGGAAGTACGCAGCCAGAACATACAGCACGGCCGCGAACACTTTTTTCAGCGGCCGGATGTCCATGCGGTGGGCCGTGCGTGCGCCCAGCGGTGCCGTGCTGATGCTGGCCAGCGCGATGACGATCAGACCCGGCAGGTAAAGAAAACCCACGGAGCCGGGCGGCATCTGCGGCAGATCCCGGCCGGCCCAGATGTAGCCCAGCGTGCCGGCCAGAGCGATCGGAAAACCTAGCGCCGCCGAGGTGCCCACGGCGTCATGAATTTTCACGTTGCACCAGGTCATGAACGGCACCGAGACAAAGGCGCCACCTGCACCCACCAGTGAAGACAGCATGCCGATCACTCCGCCCATGCCGAAGGTGCCCAGCCGGCCGGGCAGCGTGCGGCTTGGTTTCGGTTTGCGGTCCAGAAACATCTGGGTGGCAGAAAAAGCCACGAAGACCGCAAACAGGACACTCAGAATCTTCCCTGGCAACGCTGCTGCCACCTGGGCGCCGACCAACGCACCCAACAGAATGCCGGGTGCCAGCAACCGGACGATGGGCCAGAGCACCGCTCCACGCCGATGGTGCGCGCGTACTGACGAGAGCGAGCTGAAGCAGATGGTGGCCAGCGAGGTGGCGACCGCCATCTTCACGGTGTATTCCTGCGGGTAGCCCTTGGACGTGAGGATGAAGGTCATGAAGGGCACCATCAACATGCCGCCGCCGATGCCCAGCAGGCCGGCGAGAAAGCCGGTGCACAGGCCCAGCAGGAGGAGTTCGGCAATGAGTTGGGGCTCGAGGGACATCGGATCTGCGCTGGTGGGCGTGACCCCGGTCAAGCCCGGGATGATGAGAGGAAAAAGGTGTCTGCGAGTACCACCGGACCGTCATCCTGAACCAGGGTTCAGGTGGGCGAGGGCAGTCAGGTTTCGGGTTCGTCTAACGCGAGACGATCACGCCTGCCTGACAATTTACCAAGCCCGTGCTCTAAGAGCATTGGTTCAAGGAAATATAAAGCCCGGTGCGCACCGCAGACAGATTGATTGTAGGCTTTTGCTGCTGGCTGTGCCGTGTCTAGGCCCAGCTAAAATCTCAGTTTGAGTCGCTCTACAGCAACCGGCCGTCAACGCCCAGCGCGCTGTCCAGGCGTTCCAGCAGGGCCGTCAACTGCGGCTGAGATGCTGCTTCTGCCGTTCGCACAGCGCCATTGGTTTTTGCGGCAGTTGCAACGGGCGGTGCCGCAGCGGAGCTGCGCGAAGCCTTCAGCGCATTGGCTTCCAGCTCGGACAATTCGAACGCAAGGTTAAGTGCGGCCAGCACGGCGATACGGTCGCGTGCCTTGATTTTTCCGACGTCACGGATCTTGCACATGGCTGCATCGACTTTTTCCACGGCATCGAGCAGGCGCGCCTCGCCGCCTTCCGGGCAGCCGAGCAAATAGCTCTGGCCCATGATCTGTACATCAAGCTGCTTCATCGGTTGGATCCCACCCTGTCTGTGCCGTGGTCTGCCCCGTCGATGGCCATGGGCGATGCCGAGTCGGGTAGCCGATCAAGCAGGGCATCGACCCGCGCGCGCGCTGCACTCAGGCGGGAGCGAAGCGAGTCGCGTTCCTGGGTGAGCTCATGGACCTGTTCGCTGAGCAGTGCGTTGGTGCGCTGCAATTCCTCGTAGCGCAACAGAAGCCGCTCGACGCGTTCGGTGATCTGGTCGATATGGGTTGGGTTCGACATGTCGGCCTCAATTGTAGGGTTTGCGCGCTTTTGGCGCGTAGAATCTTGCCTGTTGGTGCTCGCGGTGTGGTTCACACGCCGCAGTTCAACGGGAAGCAGGAGGAAGTTTTTGCCATTCGGACCGGGTTAGCCCTGATCTGCAAGCGCTGTGACTTTTTAACCTGCGCTGCCCCCGCAACGGTAAAACGGACGAATGTTTTCCTGAAATTCAGCTTCAGGTGCATTCAGCCCTCATCACTAGCCACTGTGCGTTTGAACATACGCATGGGAAGGCGATGAGGACAGTTCCGTCAGCCCGGATACCGGCCAACAAGGTGAACGCGCGCGTCCTTTCCTGACCGAGCGTTTGTAACGCTCATGCACTGGCGGGGAAGCCGGTGAGGGCATTTTGTTGAATGTTTCCGTCCATGAAAACCCGTTTTTCCCATACGCGCCTTGCCGTGCTTCCCCTGGCGCTGGCCGCCGCTTTTCCATCTTTTTCGCAAACCCAGGACACGCCGCAACTTCAGGCGACGGTGGTGACCGCATCGCGTGTGGCCACCCCCATCACCGACGTTATTGCGGATGTCTCGGTCATTGACCGGGAAGCGCTGGAGCGTGCAGGGCAGTCTTCACTGCGTGACCTCCTGGCTCAGCAGCCGGGTATACAAATGGGCACCAATGGCAGCTATCGCTCAAACACCGGCATTTTCCTGCGCGGCGCCAGCAATTCCCAGACCATTGTGTTGATTGACGGCGTGCGCGTCGGCTCGGTGACTTCGGGCGGCGCATCGTTCGAGAACCTTCCGCTGTCGCGGATCGAGCGCATCGAAATCCTTCGCGGCGCGGCCTCTGCCCTCTACGGCCCGGATGCCGTGGGCGGTGTCATTCAGATATTTACCCGCGAGCCTGCGGATGCGCTTGAACTCAGCGCAGGCGCCGGCTTTGGCTCAGACGGTCAGCGGCAGCTCGATGCCTCTGTGCGTGGCAGCGCTGGAGCCATTGGCTACAGTCTCGGCGTATCGCGCGAAAAGGCCAGTGGCATTAACGTCTCCACCAATCCGGCGTCGACCAGTTTCAACCAGGATGCAGACGGTTTCGATTCGGTCAGCGTTGACGCAAAACTGACGGCCAAACTCAACCGCGACCATGGCTTGACCCTCAGCCTTTTGCACAGCGACACCGAATACCAGTTTGACGGTCTTCCGTCGCCCAACCCGCTGCGCCTGACCAAACTGACGTCTGACGCCCGGGCAAAACCCAAAATCAACAATGCCACGGTCAAATGGGACGCGCAGTGGCTGCCGCAGTGGAAGTCCACCTTGATCGCAGGTACCAGTGATGAAGACTCGGTCAGCGAGTACTACCGCATCTCTGACGGCGCTTTTGGCGGCAGCAGCCGTTTTAACAGCAAGCGCCAGCAACTGACATGGCAAAACGACATCACGTTTGGCAAAGACGCGCTGTCGCTCATGCTGGAAGATCGTTCCGAGGCCGTAGACAGCTCGACCACCTACACAGTCAGCGAGCGCGAGGTGCGTAGCGCCCTGGTGTCCTATGCCTTCAATCGCGAGCGCTGGAATGCCCTGGCCGTGATCCGCAACGACAAGAATTCGCAATTTGGCAGCTTCAATAACTGGGCGCTTTCCGCGGGCTACCGGTTGGTGGGAGGGCTGCGTGCGGTGGGCAGCATCGGCACCAGTTTCCAGGCGCCCACTTTCAACCAGCTTTATTTTCCGGGCTTCGGCAATCCCGCGCTGGTGCCACAGAAGAACCGGGCAACCGAGCTGGGGCTGAAGTACCAGCAGGACAACCTGGCACTGAGCGCCGTGGCTTATCACAACGACATCCAGGGCTTCATCATTCCGTCAACCAATGTCCAGAGCTCGCAAGCCGTGCTGCGCGGGGTCACGCTCAGCGCGAGCCTGCAGGCGGGCGCAACCGACTATTCGCTGTCTTATGACTATGCCGATCCGCGGTCCTACTCCACGGTAGCTGCCCAGAACGACCTGCGGCTGGTGCGTATGGCGCAGAACGTGCTGAACGCGCGGATTACCCATCGCATGGGCGACGTCAGTGTGTTTGGTGAACTCAAGCTCTCCAGCAACCGGGAAGACGCCAAGGTGGTGGGCACCGGCCGCGACACGCTGCCGGGTTATGGCGTTCTCAATACGGGCTTGAACTGGAAAATCCAGAAGAATGTTTCGATGTTGGCCCGTATCAATAACTTGACCGATAAGCGCTATATGCTGGCTAACGGTTTTTCTGTCCCGGGCCGTAACATGTTTGTTTCCATGTCGTGGACGATGTGAGTTTCGGCTGACCTGACGAGCTCCTCCATGTCTGTTACCCGATGTCCAGCCATTCTTATTGCGGCCCCTGCCTCCGGCCAGGGCAAGACCACGGTCGCCTGCGCGCTGGCGCGGTTGCATGCGCGTCAGGGCCGCCGGGTGCGGGTGTTCAAATGCGGGCCGGACTTTCTCGACCCGTACTGGCTCACCTTGGCCAGCGGTGCGCCGGTGCACCAGCTCGACTTGTGGATGACCGGCGAGACCGATTGCGCGCAGCGCCTGCATGATGCCGCACAGCAGGCCGACCTGATCATTGTGGAAGGCGTGATGGGCCTGTTCGATGGCCAGCCGAGCGCGGCCGACCTGGCACAACGCTTTGGCTTGCATGTGCTGGCAGTGATCGATGCATCCGCCATGGCCGGTACCTTTGGTGCGCTGGCTTGGGGCCTTCAAGATTACCGGCAGGACCTGCCTTTTGCCGGTGTCCTGGCCAACCGGGTGGCGTCCGAGGGCCATGCGCTCATGCTCAAGGATGGCCTGCGCGACCCGGCGCAATGGCAAGGCGCGTTGATGCGCAACGCCGATTTCACTTTGCCCGAGCGTCATCTGGGCCTGGTGATGGACGGCGAAATTGGTGATGCGATGGCTCGGCTCGATGCCGCGGCTGATGCGCTGGCCGCAACACCCTTGGGGCAGATGGATGGGGTAGCGCTGCAAGCCTGGACCGTGGATTTTGAGGCACCGCACAGGGTGGAGGAAGATGGGGCTGCCGATGTCCTGCGCGGCTGCACGATTGCCGTCGCGCGCGATGCAGCCTTCTGTTTTCTGTATGCGGCCAATCTTGATTGCCTGCGGGCCACGGGCGCCCAACTTGTATTTTTCTCTCCTCTCGCCGACTCGGCGCTGCCGGCGTGTGATGCGCTTTGGCTGCCCGGTGGTTATCCGGAGCTGCATGCCGAGGTGCTGGCGGCCAACAGCGGCATGAAAAAAAGCATCATGGCGCATGTGTCGGCCGGCAAGCCGGTCTGGGCGGAATGCGGCGGCATGATGGCCTTGTTCGATACGCTGGTCACTGTTGAAGGCGTCAGTCATGCCATGTGGGGTGTGTTGCCCGGCCAGGTAACCATGCAGCAGCGCCTGGCGGCGTTGGGGCCGCAGCAGCTGGAGCTGCCGGGCGGTGTTCTTCGCGGTCATACCTTTCACTACTCAACCTGCACCACGCCGCTGGAGCCAGCCACCCGCACCCGTGCTGCACCCGGCCGCACCTTGCGGGGTGAAGGCGAGGCGCTTTATGTGGATGGACCGGCGGCTTGCGTCAAGGCCAGTTATTTCCATGCATGGTTTGCATCCAGCCCGGCGGCGGCAGCCCGCCTGTTCTCGAAGGGGCAACCATGAATCAACCGGCCAACGACTGGCGCGCGCTTGCCGCCTCGGCGGGCACCGGCGGCTACGGCCCGCAGCGCATCGTCTGCCTGACGGAGGAGCCTACCGAGTGGCTTTACATGCTTGGTGAAGAGCGCCGCATCGTCGGCATCTCGGGCTACACCGTGCGGCCGCCGCGGGCGCGCGAGGAAAAACCCAAGGTCAGTGCTTTTCTCAGCGCCAAGATCGACAAGATCGTCGAGCTGCAGCCCGACTGCGTGATCGGGTTTTCCGACCTGCAGGCCGACATCGCGTCGCAGCTGGTCAAAAAAGGCATCCAGGTCACCATCTTCAACCAACGCAGCGTGGCGGAAATTTTCTCCATGATGTACCAGCTCGCCGCCATGGTGGGCCAGGAGGCGCGGGGGTTGGCATTGATTCAGGGCATGCAGCGTCGCCTGCTGGAGATCGAACGGGCCGCAGCAGGCCTGAAGCGCCGGCCGCGCGTGTTTTTTGAAGAGTGGTACGACCCGCACATCAGCGGCATCGCCTGGGTGTCGGAATTGATCGGGATTGCCGGCGGTGACGATTGTTTCCCCGAGCTGGCGGCCAAGGCCATGGGCAAGGACCGCATCATTGCCGACGGGGGAGAGATCGTGCGGCGCGACCCGGACATCATCCTGGGCTCCTGGTGCGGGCGCAAGTTCAGGCCGGACCATGTGAGAGCCCGGGCCGGCTGGGAAAATGTCAGCGCCGTCAAAAACAACCAGCTGTTCGAGATCAAGTCTGCAGACATACTTCAGCCCGGTCCCGCAGCGCTGACTGACGGCATTGAGCAGATTCACCAATTGGTGATGAACTGGAGCCAGGTTCATGCCTGAAATTGCACGCAGCGAACTGATCCTCGGCGGCCAGCGCAGTGGCAAGTCGCGCCGCGCGGAAATGCTGGCACAGCAGTGGCTGGCACAGTCGTCCGGTCACCGTGCCGTACTTGTCGCGACCGGCCAGCCGTGGGACGACGAGATGCGCGAACGCATACTGCGCCACCAGCAAGACCGCGCCGAAAGGGTCCCGGGCATGGCTACCGTCGAGGAGCCTGTGCAGCTCGCGCAAGCCATTGCGAGGGAAAGCTCGCCGCGGACCCTGGTGGTGGTTGACTGCCTGACCCTGTGGCTCACCAATCTGCTGATGCCTGCCGAAGATATGAAGCCAAATCGGTCTCCAGCCCTTTCTCTATCTGGGCAGACAGCTATGCTTTTGGAAGCAATCACCAGCAGCAAGGGCCCACTGGTTTTTGTCGGTAATGAAATCGGACTGGGCGTGATTCCCATGGGCAGCGAAACACGGGCTTTTGTCGACGCCCTGGGCCGGCTCAACCAGGAGGTGGCGAAGGCGTGCACGCGCGTGACCTTCATGGCGGCTGGTTTGCCGCTTACGCTGAAAGAGCAAGCATGAGAAAAAGAACAGGCAGAACAGGCGCCTTGCTGGTGGCGCTGTGTGGCCTAGTGCTTGCGCCGGTGCACGCCTTGCAGCTCACGGACGATCGCGGCATCACAGTCACCTTTGCCCAGACTCCGCAGCGCATCGTCAGCCTGCTGCCTTCGCTGACCGAAAGTGTCTGCGCAATGGACCAGTGCCAGCGCCTGGTCGGCGTTGACCGGTATTCGAACCACCCGGCCAGCGTGCGCAGCCTGCCAGTGATGGGCGGCGGACTGGACCCGAACATCGAAGGTATTGTCGCGCTCAAGCCCGACGTGGTGCTGCTGGCGACTTCTTCGCGCGCCAGCCAGCGCCTGGAATCGCTTGGCATCAAAGTGGTGGCGCTGGAGCCCAAAAGCCACGTCGATGTCCGGCGTGTGCTCGGGAAGATCGGCGTGCTGCTCGACATTCCCGACGCGCAGGGTGCGGACCGCCTGTGGCGCATCATCGACACCAGCATCTCGGCCGCGGCCCAGTCGCTGTCGCCCAAGGCCAGAAGTGCGCGTGTATATTTTGAAGTCAGCCGCGGCCCCTATGCCGCCGGCGAGTCGTCCTTCATCGGCGAAACACTCACGCGCCTCGGGGTCAAAAATGTAATTCCCGCATCGCTGGGCCCCTTCCCGCGGCTCAACCCCGAGTACGTGGTGCGCGCCAACCCCGATGTGATCATGGTCGGCAACCGCAGCATGCAGGCCATGGCGTCCTACCCTGGTTGGGGCAGCATCAAGGCGGTGCGCGAGCAGCGCATCTGCGTGTTCGGCGTGGGCGAGTCCGACGTGGTGGTACGCCCCGGTCCGCGCATGGCCGAGGCGGCCCGCCTCATGGCCAGGTGCCTGGAGGACAAAGCGCCGTGAGCGCGGTGGCCCTGCCTTTTCCGAACCAGCACCGCCAGGCCCTGCTGCTGGCTCTGGGCCTGCTGCTGGCCAGTGCGGCCCTGCTGCTGCTCGGCGTGAGTGTGGGCAGCACCGGCTTCGAGAGCGTGCGTAACATGCTGGACGAGGCGCAGGCCCTGCAGATCGTCCGCGAAATCCGCCTGCCGCGCACGGTGGGCGCCTGGCTGGCCGGTGCCCTGCTTGGCCTGGCCGGCGCGGTGGCGCAAGGCCTGTTTCGCAACCCGCTGGCCGACCCTTATTTGCTGGGCAGCGCCTCGGGTGCCTCGCTGGGCGTGGCCAGTGCCATGGCGCTGTTCGGCGTGTCGCCGTTGGCCATGCACTGGCTCGCGCGCATCGGGCTCACCGGCGCGGCATTTGTCGGCGCCGTGCTGGCCGTGCTGCTGACCCTGCTGCTGGCCAAGGGTGTGCAGCACACCCTGCGCCTGTTGCTGGCCGGCGTGATCGTCGGTGTGGTGTTGGGTGCTTTCACCTCATTGATCCTGCTGCTCACGCCCGAGATCATGCAGGCCATGCAGTCTTTCATGCTGGGCAGCACCGGCTTTGTCGGTTGGACCGCGTGTGCGTTGATGGCGGTGGTGCTGGCCGTCACCGTGCTGGCCGCCTGGATGATGAGCCATGTACTCGATGGCCTGGCCCTGGGCGAGTCCACCGCGCAAAGCCTGGGCCTGCGCCTGCCCCAAATGCGGGTGGCACTGGTGGCGGTGCTGGCGCTGGCCACCGGCACCGCCGTGGCGCAAACCGGACTGATTGCTTTTGTCGGCCTGGCCGCACCGCACCTGGTGCGCTCTGTCGTCAAGACCACCCACGGCCGCCTGATTGTGCTGGCCAGCCTGATGGGCGCGGTGCTACTTACGGCCGCCGACACCCTGGCGCGCTGGCTGGTGGCGCCGCAGGAGCTGCCAGTGGGTGTGCTGACGGCCGTGCTGGGCGGCGGTTACTTGCTCTGGCTGATGCACCGGCACACCGGAAGAGGGGCAGGCCTGTGATGCCAATCACCTCTTCGGTTGCTATGGATTCAATAGCTATCGATGCCCGATTTATAAGGGCCAGGCTCGGAAATATCGAGGTATTGCACGACATTTCCCTGGCGCTGCCGGCTGCGCGCTGGACCAGCATTGTTGGCCCCAACGGCGCCGGCAAATCCACCCTGCTAAAGGTGCTGGCCGGTTTGCTGCCGCACCACGGCGAGGTGGCCTTGCTCGGCCATCCGCTGCTTGCCATGCGCGCGCGTGAACGCGCGCAGCAGCTGTCCTGGCTGGGCCAGAACGAAAGCTCGGCCGACGACCTGACCGCTTATGACGTGGCCATGCTGGGGCGCTTGCCGCACCAGGCCTGGCTGGCCCCGCCCAGCGCGCAGGACCATGCCGTCGTCGAACGCGCGCTACAGGCCACGCAGGCCTGGGACTGGCGCAGCCGCGCCCTGGGCCAGCTCTCCGGCGGCGAGCGCCAGCGTGTGCTGCTCGCGCGTGCGCTGGCAGTTGAGGCGCAGGTGCTGCTGATGGACGAACCGTTGGCCAACCTCGACCCGCCGCACCAGGCCGACTGGCTGCGCATGGCGCGCGAACTGGTGAACGCCGGCAAAACCGTGGTCAGCGTGCTGCATGAAGTTTCCTTTGCGCTGCAGGCCGACGACCTGGTCGTCATGGCTTCAGGCCGGGTCACGCACCAGGGCGCCTGCGGCGCTGCGGCCACGCACCGCGCGCTCGAAGAAGTGTTCGACCACCGCATCGCCGTTCATCAACTCGCCGGCCAGTGGCTGGCCGTGCCCAGAATCTGAAAGACCTCACCATGCAAATAGAAGCACCCCCGACAGAAAAGAGCTACGAGAAACCCGAGGGCGAACGCCGCGGCCTGATCATTGTCAACACCGGTGACGGCAAGGGCAAAAGCACGGCAGCTTTCGGCCTCGCCCTGCGCGCCCACGGCCGCCACCATGTGCATGGCAAGGCCGTCAAGATTTTCCAGTTCATGAAGGTGCCGAGCGCGCGTTTCGGCGAGCACCGCATGTTCGAGCAGATCGGCATTCCCATTGAAGGCCTGGGCGACGGCTTCAGCTGGAAGAGCCAGGACCTGGAACATTCGGCCCAGCTCGCGCGCAACGGCTGGGAGAAAGCCAAAGCCGCCATTCTCGGCGGTGAAAACTTCATGGTCGTGCTGGACGAACTGACCTATCCACTGATCTACGGCTGGATGCCGCTGGACGATGTGCTGCAGACGCTGAAGAACCGGCCGAAGGATGTTCACGTTGTCATCACCGGCCGGCGCTGCCCTCTCGAGATCATCGAGCTGGCCGACACCGTGACAGAGATGACCCTGGTCAAACATGCGTTCAAGGCGGGTATACCAGCCCAGCGCGGGATCGAAGACTAGAAGATGCGAATAAATCTACTGCGCCCACCGATCTCGCACCTGCGGTCCTCACCGTACGTGTGTACGGCTCCGGTCCTTGATGCAAGCTCGGCGCGCTCGCTACGATTTCTTCGCACCTTCTGAGCGCTCAACATGAGTGGTCAATCCCCGAGTCACGCCTTTTCCCTGCCCGAGATAGCAGCGGTCTACCGCGCCATTGACGAGCGGCGCGACATGCGGCATTTTGCCGGCGGTGAGGTGGCGCCCGAATTGATGCGACGTCTGCTGCAGGCAGCGCACCACGCGCCCAGCGTGGGCTTCATGCAGCCCTGGCGTTTCATCCGCATCTCGACGCGTCCGCTGCGCGAGACGCTGCATGCATTGGTGGAACAGGAGCGTGTCCTGACGGCGCGCGCCCTCGGCGAGCGCGAGGAAGAGTTCATGCAGCTCAAGGTGGAAGGCCTGCTCAGTGCAGCAGAGGTCTGGGTGGTGGCGTTGGCCGATGGCCGCGAGAAACATGTGTTCGGCCGCCGGACCCTGCCGCAGATGGACCTGGCGTCCGCCGCCTGTGCCATCCAGAATCTCTGGCTGGCCGCCCGCGCCGAAGGCCTGGGGATGGGCTGGGTGTCGTTGTTTGAGCCGGCGGCAGTCAGTGCGCTGCTGCAGATGCCGGCCGGTGCTGAACCGATTGCCTTGTTATGCCTCGGGCCGGTGAGCAAGTTCTATGAAGAGCCGATGTTGCAGCGGGAGCGCTGGGCGAGGCGTTGCGCGTTGGAAGACCTGGTTTTTGAAAACAGCTGGGGCCGGCCAATGGCCCCGGCTCTTCCTGTTGCCGCCGGCCCGATACTGCCGCTGGCCCGCTGATGCTGCTCGCCCTGTATGTCCCGCACAACCCGATGGGTCTGGCTCTTCTGGCCGCTGGTTTGCTGCTCGCCCTGTGGCTAGCGCTGGTGATCGACTGGCGCTGGGGCGAGCCCGCTGCGGCCTGGCATCCGGTGGTCTGGATGGGGCGTTACCTCGGCGTCTGTGGCAGGCGCCTGACAGCCTGGCCACCAGCCGCAGCTTTCGCCGGCGGCGCGCTGGTCTGGTGCGCCGGCGCTGCTGTGGTAGGCGGGCTCGCGCTCGGACTGCAGTGGCTGTTCGTGCGCCAGCTGCTGCGCCTTGACATCGCTGCAGTCGGAAATGGACTCCCGGCCGTGGCGCTGGTGCTGCTGCTGGCAGTGCTGCTCAAACCCATGCTGGCCTGGCGCATGTTGCGCGAGGAGGTGCTGGCCGTGGAAGCCGCCTTGCAGACTTCGCTTGCGGCGGGTCGGGAGCGCTTGTCGTGGCTGGTCAGCCGCGATGTCAGCCAGCTCACGGAGGGCGAGGTGCGTGAAAGCGCGATCGAGTCGCTCGCCGAAAACCTCAACGACTCCGTGGTGGCGCCCGTTTTCTGGTTTGTGCTGTTTGGTTTACCCGGTGCAGCCGTTTACCGCTTTGCCAATACGGCGGATGCGATGTGGGGTTACCGAGGTGAATGGGAATGGGCGGGCAAGTGGGCCGCGCGCGCCGACGATGTGTTGTCGTGGTTGCCCGCCCGTTTGGCTGCGGTTCTGATATGGCTGGTTGCGGGCGAGTTTCGCTTGGCGGGCCTGCGCAAGGAGGCGCTACAAACCCCATCGCCCAACAGCGGTTGGCCCATGGCCGCCATGGCGTTGGCTCTGGGTGTTTGCCTGCACAAACCCGCGGTGTACGTCTTGAACAAGGCTGGCAGGACGCCACAGGCTGTGGACACGGCTCTGGCCGTCAGTATTGCATCAAAAGTGGTGGTTGCCCTTATTCCCTGTGCGCTACCAGCTACTTTTTTGATAGCGCTAGGAGTCGCCTGATGGAAGACGGGAAAACGTTTCCAGCACGCAGCCACGGCGGCGCCGACGGCGAGGGCGTGCCGCTGCATGACTTCTCGACCAACAGCAATGCCTGTGGTCCGTGTCCGCAGGCGCTGCTCGCTGTGCAGCAGGCCGACGCGTCGGCCTACCCCGACTCCAGCTACACGGGTTTGCGTGCGCAGCTCGCTGCTTTCCATGGCGTGCCGGCGCAGCAGGTGCTGTTGGCGGGCAGTGCCAGCGAGTTCATTTTCCGCGTGACCTCGCTGGCCGCGCAGCGTACCGGTGCAGCCGTCTGGTTACCGCCCTACAGTTATGGCGACTACGCGCACGCAGCGCGAGCCTGGAAGCTGCCGGTGGTGGCCGATCCGGCGCAGGCACAACTGCGCTGGGCCTGTGACCCCTCCAGTCCACTCGGTAAGGGGCAGGCCGCGCTTGACCAGCTGATAGATTCGGCTGCGCTCTGTGTACTCGACCGCGCCTACGAACCGCTGCGCCTGGGTGACGCCCCCGCCTGGCGCGCCGAAGTCCTGCAGCAGTTCTGGCAGCTTTGGACTCCCAACAAGGCGCTGGGGCTGACGGGCGTGCGTGCCGCCTATGTGGTGGCTCCTCCGGGCTCGGAAGACCTGGTGGCGCAACTGGAGAGCCTGGCGCCCTCGTGGCCAGTGGGGGCGCACGGGGTTGCGATGCTTCAGGCTTGGGCATTGCCCACTGTGCAAGCTTGGCTGGCGGGCTGTCTGCCAGTCTTGCACGAATGGAAGTCGCGGCAAATCGCGTTGTGTGAGGCATTGGGTTGGACCTGTCTGCCCAGCGAGGCCAACTTCTTTTGCGCCCAGCCTGCCTTGCCGAAGGGAACGAGTCTGCAGGACGCATTGGTGCAGTTGCGCCGGCACGGTATCAAGCTGCGGGACACCACTTCATTTGGGTTACCCGGCCATGTGCGGTTGGGCGTGATGCCGCCTGCCGCGCAGGACGCGCTGCACAATGCGTGGCAACACATCGAGGCAGATTCATGAGTGCAAAAAGCGTGATGGTTCTGGGCACCACCAGCGGCGCCGGTAAAAGCTGGCTGACCACCGCCCTGTGCCGTTACTACGCGCGCCAGGGCCTAAAGGTTGCGCCCTTCAAGGCGCAGAACATGAGCAACAACGCCCGGGTAGTTTCCGGTGGAGAGATCGGCAGTGCCCAGTATTTTCAGGCGCTCGCGGCAAGTGCTGTACCTGAAGTCCGCATGAACCCCTTGCTGCTCAAGCCCGAGAAAGACACGCAAAGCCAGGTCGTCCTGATGGGCCAGGTCAACGCCGAGCTTTCGCGCATGGCATGGCGTGGCCGCAGTGCCTCGGTCTGGCCCGTGGTGGCGCAGGCGCTTGACGAGTTGCTGGAAGAAAACGACGTGGTCGTGATCGAGGGTGCGGGTTCACCCGCCGAGATCAACCTCAAGCACAGCGACATCGTCAACATGCGGGTTGCGCTACATGCCAATGCAGCTTGTCTGTTGGTCACCGACATCGACCGCGGCGGTGCGTTTGCACACCTGTACGGCACTTGGGCGATGCTCAATGAAGCAGAGCGGCAGTTGATCAAAGGTTTCGTACTCAACAAATTCCGCGGGGACGCAACTTTGCTGGCACCCGGCCCGCAGATGTTGCAGGATTTGACTGGTGTGCCCACGGTGGCCACGCTGCCCATGTGGTGGCAACACGGCTTGCCGGAAGAAGACGGTGTTTTCGACGACCGCAGCAAGGCATCGGGCGCAGTGACCAGAACGGTGGCCGTGATTGCCTACCCACGCATCAGCAACCTTGACGAATTCCAGCCCCTCAAAAACATGCCGGGCATTCGCCTGACGTGGGTGCGCAGCCCGGCCGAACTTGCTGCCATGGCACCCAGTGACTGGATCATCCTGCCCGGTTCCAAACATACCAGCGGCGACCTGGCCTGGCTGCGCGGGCAGGGGCTGGACCAGGCCATCGCGGCACACGCAGGCCGGGGTGGGGTGGTGCTTGGCATTTGCGGCGGCTTGCAGATGCTGGGCGAAGCGCTGATTGACCCGCACGGCATTGATGGCAACGGGCCCGGCCTGGGCCTGCTGCCTGTGGTGACACTGTTTGAAGAAAGCAAAACCGTGCAGCACCGGCAGGCCGGCTTTTCATCCGTGAAGGGAGCGTGGGCGGCACTGTCGGGCGTGCAGGTGCAGGGCTACGAGATTCACCATGGCCAGACCGCACCGCACAGCGCCATGGCCGCGGCCGGCGATGTGGCATATGCCGTCATGCCGGATGGGCTCGCCTGGCAAAACGGTGGCGGTAATGTGCTGGGCATTTACCTGCACGGCCTGTTTGAAGACCCTGCGGTGCTGCATGCCCTGTTCGGCGCGAATGTCCCAACGCTTGATTCGGTGTTCGATGGCCTGGCCGACTACATCACACAGCATTTCCAACCCGGGGTGCTGGATGCGCTGGCTGTCTGAGGTCCGAGCGCCTATAGTTCGCCTGTCTTCAACAACCCTTTGCACCGGTCCAACGTGATCACCATCGTCCTGGTAAATATTGCAGTCGTCCTGGTTGCCGTGGTCATTCACTACGAATTCCTGTTCCGACTGACCCGTTGGTTGCCGAAGGTCCGGGTCAGGCATCGGTTCAAGGTGCTGCTGGGTGTCGGTGGCGCCCTGGTCGCCCATGCGGTAGAGGTCTGGCTTTTTGCTGTCGCCTATTACCTGATGCACCACGCCGAGGGGTGGGGCCGCCTGACAGGCAACTTCAACGGCAGCTTCATGGACTGCGTTTACTTTTCTTTCACCACATTCACCACCCTGGGCTTTGGCGATATCCAGCCCATGGGTGACTTGCGCTTCCTCACCGGTATCGAGTCCCTGACCGGCCTGGTGCTGATCACCTGGACCGCATCATTTCTGTTTGTGGAGATGCAGAAGTTCTGGGATTCGAAGTAAGGCAGAGCGAAGAGCAGTCCAGGAAGTCGAGAGGCTGGCTACAATACTGGCTATCCATACAGTCTATAGCCAGCAAGCCCACCCATGACCGCCGCCCCCCACACGGACACGCCCTATGTGGTGGCCGTGCGTGCGCTGTGCGATTTCACCGCCAAGCTGGGCGACCTGGACCTGCGTTTCACAC
Organism: Polaromonas sp. A23; assembly: GCF_002001015.1. Classification (GTDB taxonomy): domain Bacteria; phylum Pseudomonadota; class Gammaproteobacteria; order Burkholderiales; family Burkholderiaceae_C; genus Polaromonas. The sequence goes on from NZ_MUNO01000018.1 coordinate 229,654, forward strand.
CTTCGCCGTCCGCGCTGGAAGGCATGGCCGGTCACCGCATGGTGGCACTCCGCCGGCCAGCGCACTACCAGACCGAAGTCAGCCTGAGCGGTGACTACAGACATTTGCGTGTGCGCGGCCGTGCCGACGGCTACGACGCGGAGCTGGGTCAGCTTGAGGAAATAAAAACATATCGCGGCAATCTGGACGCGATGCGGGACAACCACCGGCAACTGCACTGGGCGCAACTCAAGGTGTATGGCCATCTGCTGTGCCGCAAGGAAGACTTGCCCGGTATCAAGCTGGCGCTGGTGTACTTCAATGTCGCCACCCAGGACGAAACGCTGATCATCGAATCGCACAGCGCGCAAGACCTGCGGGTCTATTTTGAACAGCAGTGTGAAAGCTTCCTGGCCTGGGCGCAGCAGGAGCTTGCGCACCGCAGCGCGCGCAACGAAGCGCTGCAGACCCTGGCGTTTCCGCACGAGGGTTTTCGCCCCGGGCAGCGTGAACTCGCCGAAGCGGTCTACAAGTCGGCCAGCAGTGGCCGCTGCCTGATGGCGCAGGCGCCCACCGGCATTGGCAAAACCATAGGCACGCTTTTTCCGTTGCTCAAGGCTTGCCCTACGCAGCAACTCGACAAGGTGTTCTTTCTTGCCGCCAAGACGCCGGGCCGGCAACTGGCGCTGGATGCCGTGGCCCGCATCAAGCACAGCGCCCCGCATGTGCCACTGCGGGTGCTGGAGCTGGTGGCGCGTGACAAGGCTTGCGAGCATCCCGACAAGGCCTGCCACGGCGAGTCGTGTCCGCTGGCCAAAGGTTTTTACGACCGTCTGCCTGCAGCGCGCCAGGCTGCCGTGGACGCATCGGCTTCCGGCGCGGGCGCGCTGGACAAAACAACGCTGCGCGAAGTTGCCCTGGCGCATCAGGTCTGCCCCTATTACCTGGGCCAGGATCTGCTGCACTGGAGCGACGTGGTGGTCGGCGACTACAACTACTATTTCGACGTCAACGCCATGCTCTACGCCCAGGCCCAGACCAGCCAGTGGCGGGTGAGCGTGCTGGTGGACGAGGCGCACAACCTGGTAGAGCGGGCGCGCAAGATGTATTCAGCCGAGCTCGACCCAGCCCACCTTGCACTGGCAAGGCAGGCTGCGCCACCGGCCATCAAGACTGTGCTGGGCCGTCTCGGTCGTGCCTGGCAGGAGCTGTACCAGAACCAGGTCGAGGAATACCAGGTTCACGACGAGGTGCCGCAGGTTTTTTGCGGGGCGCTGCAGCAGACGGCGAGCGCTATTCTGGACCACTTGGCCGACCATCCGTCGGGCATTGACGCGCGGCTACAGAATTTCTTATTTGAAGTGCTGCATTTTTCGCGCATGGCGGAATTGCTCGGTACCCATTCACTGTTTGACATCACGCTGGTGGAGGGCGGGGCGATGCTTTGCCTGCGCAATGTCGTGCCCGCGCCTTTCCTGGCACCGCGTTTTGCCGCGGCCCGCTCAGCCGCGCTGTTTTCCGCCACGCTGGGGCCGGCCCACTATTACAGTGACCTGCTGGGGCTGCCCGACAACACCGCCTGGATCGACGTGGCTTCGCCTTTCAGGGCCGAGCAGTTGTCGGTGCAGGTGGTGAGTGACGTGTCCACGCGCTTTCAGCACCGGGAGAGTTCACTGTCTCCCATGGTGGACCTCATGGCCCGGCAATACACCGCCGAGCCGGGTAACTACCTGAGTTTTGTCAGCAGCTTCGATTACCTCCAGCAGTTGGCCGATCTGTTCAAGGCTCGTTACCCTGCTATTCCCGTGTGGGAGCAGTCGCGCGGCATGGAAGAGGGCGCGAAGAAGGAGTTTCTCGAGCGCTTCACCCCGGCGTCCCGCGGCATTGGTTTTGCGGTGCTCGGCGGTGCGTTTGCCGAGGGTATCGATTTACCCGGCAAACGGTTGATTGGCGCGTTCATCGCCACGCTGGGTTTGCCACAGATCAATCCCGTCAACGAGCAGATCCGCCAGCGCATGGAGGCCAGCTTTGGCAAGGGGTACGACTACACCTATCTGTACCCGGGCCTACAAAAGGTGGTGCAGGCCGCAGGCCGGGTGATCCGTACCGAGGCTGACGAGGGCGTGGTCTACCTGGTGGACGACCGCTACGCACAGCCCGAAGTGCGCGCACTGTTTCCCGGCTGGTGGCATGTGGGCTTTCAGCAGGCGCGAATACAAGGGCGTCGAGTTGCCTGAGCTTGCGGTGAAACGGCCGCTCCGACGTCGGTAGACCCGGTTTGGTAACAAATCGGTCTCCTGCCCAATGTACACCTGGGCTGACAGCTATCAAAAACAGAGCGATTCCACACAGGGATGCATATATGCGGGTGCAGGGCAGATCGTACCGCCGGCCCGGGATGTAGCGCGTGGCTTCAGTCCACGAAGGTTTGCACAAAGTCGAGGGCCGACACCACGCCTTTGATGTCGTTGCCGTCCATCACCACCACGTGGTGGATATTCGATTCGATCATCAACCTGGCGACCTCACGCAGCGTGGCGTCCGGGCGCACCGTGACAGGCTTGTAGGTGCACAGCTGCCAGGCGCTGACTTTGGGGGTAAGCATTCCACCGGCATGGTGACGCAACAGGTCGGTGCTGCTGATGACGCCCAGCACGTTGCCGCCGTCGACCACCGGCACCCAGCTAAGTCCGTTGGACACCAGCTTGGCTTCCACGGACTGCAATGTATCGTCGGGAGCTGCGGTGTACACCTCGCGGTGCATCAATGAAGCAATGGTCAGGTTCATGACGGTTTCCTGGTGAAAGTGGAAAAGGTGGGCCCGGTCGCCGTGTTGCGCGGCGCACGCCCCAACCTTGCTTCGACGGCGAGCACGTCGCGGGTGGTTCGCAGCAAGGTGTCGGGCGTGACGCTGATGGAGTCAATGCCGAGCTCCACCAGGTACTGCGCAATCTCCGGATAGTCCGAAGGTGCCTGGCCGCAGATGCCCACATGGCGCTGATTGCGGTGTGCGCCTTCAATGGTTTGCCGGATCATCTCCTTGACGCCCGCGTCGCGCTCGTCGAAGTCGAAAGCCACGATGTCCGAGTCCCGGTCCACCCCGAGGACCAGCTGCGTAAGGTCGTTGGAGCCGATCGAGAACCCGTCGAACAGCCGGGCAAAGGCATCCACCTGGATGACATTGTTGGGAATCTCGCACATCACGTAAATCTCCAGTCCTTTATCCCCTTTATCGTCTGCTTGCCCGCCGCGTGCCAGGCCGTGGCTCGCCATGGCTTGCAGCACGCGCTCGCCTTCCTCAACGCGCCGGCAAAACGGAATCATCAGCTTCACGTTGGTCAGGCCCATGTCGTCGCGCACACGTTTCATGGCCGCGCATTCCAGTGCAAAGCCCTCTGCGTAAGCCGGGTGCGCGTAGCGCGAGGCACCACGAAACCCGATCATCGGGTTGGCCTCGGCTGCCTCGAACCAGCGTCCGCCAAGCAGGCTGGCATATTCATTGGTTTTGAAGTCGGACATGCGCACAATCACCGGCTTGGGGTAAAAGGCCGCGGCGATGGTGGCCACGCCCTCTGACAGCTGACGCACAAAATAATCCGCCGGCTTTGCATGGCCGCGCGTGAGGTGGGCGATCTCATCGCGTACGGAGGCGTCGTCAATTTTCTCCGGGTGAACCAGCGCCATGGGGTGCGCACGAATGTGTTCAGCCACAATGAATTCCATGCGTGCCAGCCCCACGCCGTCATTGGGCAGCTGTGCCACCTGGAAAGCGGTGTCGGGGTTCGCAATGTTGACCATCACATGGGTTTGCGGCCGTGCGAGACCGGCAACATCGATGTGTGTGGTGGTGAAAGGCAGCAGGCCTGCGTAGATGTGTCCGGTGCTGCCTTCAGCGCAGGACACGGTGATCTCGTCGCCGGTGCGGATGGCGGTGGTTGCGTTGCCGCAGCCCACCACAGCCGGTATGCCCATCTCGCGCGCGACGATGGCCGCGTGGCAGGTTCTGCCGCCGCGGTTTGTTACCACGGCAGCGGCGATTTTCATCACCGTGCCCCAGTCAGGCATGGTGGTGTCCGCCACCAAAACCTCTCCGGGCTGGAACTGGTTGAGCTCGCTGACATCATGAATGACGCGCGCCCGGCCCGAAGCAATTTTTCCGCCCACGGCGCCTCCGCTTGCCAGCACGGGGCCCTTGGCGTTGAGCCGGAAGTCGTCAACCGTTCCCGGCGGCTTTTGCGCTGCCACGGTCTCGGGGCGCGCCTGCACGATATAGAGCTTGCCGTCCAGGCCATCCCTGGCCCATTCGATGTCCATCGGCATGGGCGATCCAGACCTTCGGCTGTAGTGGGCTTCAATCGTGACGGCGGCATCGGCCAGTTCCAGCACCTCCTCGTCGCTGATGCAGTAACGCGTCTGGTCTTCCAGCGGCGTTGGCATGTTGCGCGTGGTCTCGCGCCCGGCAGCTTTGGCATACACCATGCGTATTTCCTTGCTGCCAAGCTTGCGTCTGAGCACGGTGCGATAACCCTGCTTCAGCGTGGGCTTGAACACATAGAACTCATCCGGATCGACTGTTCCCTGCACCACGTTTTCGCCCAACCCCCAGGCCCCGGTGACAAACACCACGTCCCGAAAACCAGTCTCGGTGTCCAGGGTGAAGATCACGCCGCTGGCACCGCGGTCAGCGCGCACCATCTTCATTACACCGACCGACTGGTAAACCTTGAAGTGATCAATACCGTGGTCCACACGGTAGGCAATGGCGCGGTCCTTGAAGAGGCTGGCAAAACACTGGCGCACCGCATCCAGCAGGCGGGCCTGCCCTGCGATGTTGAGAAAGGTTTCGTGCTGGCCGGCAAAGCTGGCCGTCGGCAGGTCTTCTGCGGTGGCCGAACTGCGCACTGCCAGGGTCAGCGTCTCGCCGTACTCGGCTTGCAGCCGGGCGTACGCAGCAGTGATGTCGGCCACCAGGTCTTCGGGCAGGGGCGCGGACTGGATGATGTCCCGCGCCTGCTGCGCGCGCCGCGCCAGGTCGTCCACGTTCTTGACGTCCAGGCCGTCGAGCGTTGCGCGCAAACCCGGCCAGGCGTTCGCCTGATCGAGCACGTAACGGTAGGCTTGCGCCGTTACCGAGAAGCCGTTGGGCACGCGTACGCCCTGCGAGCCAAGTTCGCGGACCATTTCGCCGAGCGAGGCGTTTTTGCCGCCCACCAGCGCGACGTCGTCAGCGCCGGTTTCTGCAAACCAGCGAATATGGGCTTGTGTGTTCATGGCGTGCCGGTTTCCGTTACCTGTAACACTGCCTACCTTAGGCGCCCGGAACCGGTGTTGTTTTGCGCAAGATCAAACGCAGGGCTGCATCGGCGCCTGGTGCCGGCCCGCGACCTCCGGGCTACCCGAGCCAAACTGAATGGTGGTGTGAACGCTGCCTTGCGGTCTTCAGGCTGGCGTCACGATCACTTCTCGACTGAACCGCTCGACATCCGACGGCTGGCAAAGCGCGGTGCCCGGTGTAAGCAGCGCGGCAGCGCTTGCGGCCATGCCGTGGCGAAAAGCGTCGTCCAGGCCCTGGCCGCGATTCAGTGCCCAGACCAGCCCGCCCACAAAGCTGTCGCCTGCACCAATGGTGCTGGCCACCTGAACCTGCAGGGCGGATGCCCGCAGCGCCTTGTTGGCCGTCACCAGCAGTGCACCGTCTGCCCCCAGGGAGAGGGCCACGATCTCGGCCTGGCCCTGGGCGATGATGTCTTGCGCTGCTTCGCGTTGTTGCGCTGTGTTTTCCAGCGGCTGTCCGGTCAGCTCGCGCAACTCACGCAGGCTGGGCTTGAACAGGTACACGCCCTCAGCCAGCGCTGCCACCAGCGCCGGCCCCGAGGCATCGACCACCATCCGGCTGCCGCGTGCCTTGGCCAACCGGGCCAGCCGGGCATAAAAATCAGGAGGTACGCCGGGCGGCAGGCTGCCGCTGGCCACCACATCGCGCGGCGGCGTTGCAAGGCCGCTTACGTAGTCCAGGCAGGCTTGCCATTCGGCCGCCTCCAGCGAGGGGCCGGGCAACACAAAGCGGAAGTCATTACCGCTGGAAGTTTCGTGCACGGAAAAACTCTCGCGCGTTTCGCCGGCAATGCGCCAGCAATGGCGCGGCACCTGCTCCTGGTCCAGCATCTGGCCCAACCGCTCGCCCGTAACGCCGCCTGAGGGGTAAATCGCCAGGCAGCGGCTGCCCAGCCGGTGCAAAACGCGGGCCACGTTGATGCCGCCACCTCCGGGGTGAAACTGTGCGGCCGCGCAGCGCAGCTTGTGGGTATCGACAACCTTGTCCGTCGACGTTGATACGTCCAGGGCGGGGTTCAGGGTGATGGTCAGGATCTCGGGCGTGTGCATGGTTTCACTTTACTCCGCCCGTTCGTTTGTTCGCGTACGCCGCGCCGGTAAGGCGTCAGGTTCGCAGCTGTTGCGCCAGCAGCAGCGCCACGTGAATCGCCTCGCGCTGTGCTCCATCGCGTATCTGGTGTCTGCAACTGGTGCCGTCTGCCACCACAATCGCATCGGGTTGCCGGCGAATCGCGGGCAGCAGGCTCAACTCGGCCATCTGCATCGACACCTCGTAATGACTGGCTTCATAACCAAAGCTGCCGGCCATGCCGCAGCAACTGGACTCGATCAACTCCGGTGCTGCGCCGGGTATCAGTTTGAGCACATCCATGATGGGGCTCACCGCGCCAAACGCCTTCTGGTGGCAATGGCCGTGCAGCAGGATGGCTTCGTCCACCGGATGTAGCCTGGACTTGAGTTCGTCAAGCCTGCCCGCTGCGGCTTCGCGCGCAAGAAACTCTTCGAACAACAAGGCTTGCTTGCCGATGGTTTCCGCCGCGTCTCCCAGACCCATCACCAGCATTTCGTCACGCATCGTCAACAGGCAGGACGGCTCCAGCCCGACGATGGCAATACCCCGGTCTGCAAAGGGCAGCAGCGCGCTCACAAGTTCGGTGGCCTTGGCCTTTGCCTCGTCCACCATGCCGCTGGCGAGGTAGGTGCGGCCGCAACACAGGTGTTTTCCATCTGCTATCTTTTTGGTAGCTATATGCACCGTGTAGCCGCCGGCTTGCAGCACTTTTAATGCTGAAAAAGCGTTATCGGATTCAAATGTGCCGTTGAAGGTGTCCACGAAGAGCACCACCGGTTTGTTGGCTGCCAGCACCTCTTCCCTCGTGGCACTCCTGGGGGCGTGGTTGAAAAAAGTTCGCGTTTTCCATTGCGGCAATGTGCGCCTGGCAGAAAACCCCATGATCTTCTCGCTCAGCACGGCCAGCCCCGGAATCCGGTCGCGCAGGTTCAGCAGGGGGGCCCAGCCGCTGGCCCGGTGAGCGTAGTCGGGCAGGCGTGCAACCAGCTTGTCTTTCAGCGTGTGGCCGTGCCTGGCCTTGTAGTGGTGCAAAAACTCCACCTTCATCTTCGCCATGTCCACGCCGGTGGGGCAGTCACGCTTGCAGCCCTTGCAGCTCACGCACAGGTCCAGCGCGTCCTTCACTTCCTCGCTGGTGAACGCGTCGCGGGCGTTCAAGCCCTCCAGCTGGCCCGAGAGCGCCAGCCGCAAGGTGTTGGCCCGTCCGCGGGTCAGGTGTTTTTCGTCACGCGTCACGCGGTAGCTCGGACACATGGTCCCCAGATCGAACTTGCGGCAGTGCCCGTTGTTGTTGCACATCTCCACCGCTTTGGCCAAGCCATGCGCCGGGTCGCCGCCGCTGCCGGGCGCGCTGGTTTTTTCTGTCACTGGATCGTTCTGCACATTCCACGCGCTCCAGTCCAGCGCCGTCTTGATGGGGATCACCTTGTAGCCGGGTGCAAAACGCATCAGCCGCGTGTCGTCCATCTTGGGCGGGTCAATCATTCGGCCGGGGCACAGCAGATTGATCGGGTCCATGGTGTGTTTGATGGCGGCAAACGCTTCGTCGATCTGCGGGCCGAACTGCCACTTGATCCACTCGCCGCGGCACAAGCCGTCGCCGTGCTCGCCGCTGTAGGCGCCCTTGAACTTGCGCACCAGCTCCGAGGCTTCCTCGGCAATGGCGCGCATCTTGGGCGCGCCTTCTCGCCGCATGTCGAGAATCGGCCGCACATGCAGCGTGCCTACCGAGGCGTGCGCATACCAGGTTCCCTTGCTGCCGTATTTCTGGAAAATTTCGGTCAGTGCGTCGGTGTATTCGGCGAGGTGCTGCAGCGGCACGGCGCAGTCTTCAATAAAACTCACCGGTTTGCCGTCGCCCTTGAGGCTCATCATGATGTTGAGCCCCGCCTTGCGCACTTCCCACAGATTCTTCTGCGGTGCGTCATCCACCAGTTCAACCACCGAGCCGGGCAGCAGCAGATCACCCATCAATTCGCTCAGGCGTTTGAGTTTGGGCAGCAGCGCCGTCTTGCTCGCGCCGGAAAACTCGACGAGCAAGATGGCCGCAGGCTGGCCGATCAGTGCGCTGCGAATGGTGGGCGCAAAAGCCGGGTTCTGCAGCGACAGATCAATCATGGTGCGGTCCACCAGCTCAACCGCCGTCAGCGTGCCGCCACCAATCTTCACAATGTGCTGCGCCGCGTCCATGGCGCGGTAGAAGGTGGGGAAGTTCACCACGCCCAATACCTTGGCGCGAGGCAACTCGCTCAGCTGCAGCGTCAGTGATTTGGTCAGCGCCAGCGTGCCTTCACTGCCAACCAGCAGGTGTGCCAGGTTGACCGAGCCGTCGGCGGTGTAGGGCCGCTCGCTCTGCGGGTCAAAAATGTCCAGGTTATAGCCGCCCACACGCCGCATCACCTTGGGCCAAAGGCGTTTGATGGACGGCGCCAGTTCTTCCGCCAGCGAGCGCACCTGGTTGCCCAGTTCGCGTGCTTTGCCGCTGCTTGTGCCGTAAGGCCCGAGCTGCAGCAGCTCGCTGGCCGAAGTCCAGGCCTGCATGCCCAGCACGTTGTGCACCATGTTGCCGTAGGCAATGCTGCGGCTGCCGCAGGAGTTATTGCCGGCCATGCCGCCCAGCGTGGCCTGCGCGCTGGTGGAAACATCCACCGGAAACCAGAGGCCGTGCTTTTTCAGATTGGCGTTCAGGTCGTCCAGCACAACGCCGGGCTCCACCTCGGCGGTGCGATTTTCAACATCCACATCAATGATGTTGCGCAGGTGTTTGGCGCAGTCGATCACCAGTCCGGCGCCCACGGTCTGGCCGCACTGGCTGGTGCCGGCGCCCCGCGCGACTATTGGCACGCCCATGTCGCGGCAGACGTCGAGTGCGGTTTTGACGTCGGGTGCGCTGCGCGGCACAAACACGCCGACCGGCATCACCTGGTAAATGGAGGCGTCGGTGGCATAGCGGCCGCGGTCTGCCGATGAGAACATCACTTCGCCGCCGGTTTCACTGGCCAGCCGGGCGGCCAGGCGGCCGGCCACTTCATTGCTGATGCGTGCAACGCTGTCATAGGCGTGCGCCGCTGTTTCCTGCGCCACTTTCACGGGTAAGGGGGCGTTCATGGGATGGCTCAAGCGGTGGCCGCCGGCCGTGCCGCGCGCAGTTGCTCCATCACCACGTCACGCTTGTTCTGCAAATGGGCCAGCAGCACCGCGCGCATGGCAGGCGCATCGCGGCGGCTCAGGGCGTCAATCATGGTTTCATGCTCTTTCACCGCGGCGTTCCATTTCTCGCCATCCTGGTTGGAGCGAAAGCGCAGCGCTTGCAGCCGCGCGTTGACCTGATCGTAGGTTGCGGTCAGCACCGGGTTTTTGGCCGCGGTGTTGATGGCGCGGTGAATGGCCGCGTTGAGTCGGTAGTAGGCGGGCAGGTCGCGCCGCGTCCAGGCCGCCAGCATTTCGTAATGCATCGCCTTGATCTCGTCCAGCTCGGCATCGGTGATGCGCCCGGCGGCCAGCTCGCCAGACAGCGCTTCCAGCCCGGCCATGACTTCAAAGGTGTTGAGCACATCCGTCTCGGACAACTCCACCGCAATCGCTCCGCGGTTGGGCAGCAGCTCAACCAGCCCTTCGGCGGCCAGCATCTTGATGGCCTCGCGCAGCGGCGTGCGCGAGACCTTGAGCACTTCACTCAGCTCGCGTTCATTGAGCTTGGCGCCCGGGGCGATGCGGTTCTCAACCAGCATCTGGCGCAGGCGGTGGGCCACCTGCTCATGCAGGGCCGCGCGCGGAATGGAAATGATGTCAGCAGTCATAAGTCAATTTTGTATGCAAAAAATACCTGTGTCAAACCCTATAAATGGCAAAAATAGATTGACAAATGAATTTTGTATGCAAAAAATGCGACATCTACGGAGTTTTATCTTTTACTTATGTTGACTCTCGACTTCCATCCCACAGGCCGTCACTTCCTGCAGATTCCCGGGCCTTCACCCGTGCCCGATCGGGTTTTGCGCGCCATGAGCCTGCCCACCATTGACCACCGCGGCCCCGAGTTTGCTGCGCTGGGGCTGAAGGTGCTGGCAGACATCAAAAAGATTTTCAAAACCAGGCAGCCGGTCATTATTTACCCGGCATCGGGTACCGGCGCCTGGGAGGCCGCACTGGCGAACACGCTGAGTCCAGGAGACCACGTGCTCATGTACGAAACCGGCCACTTCGCCGCCTTGTGGGAAAAGCTGGCGGCGCGTATGGGCCTGAAGACAGAGGTCATGAGTTACCCCGGCCCGGACATGTGGCGCCACGGCGTGCGTGCCGACCTGATTGAAGAGCGCCTCAAGGCCGACACCCAGCACAGCATCAAGGCCGTGTGCGTGGTGCACAACGAAACCTCCACCGGTGTCACCAGCAACATCGCTGCCGTGCGCAAAGCCATCGACGCAGCCAAACACCCGGCGCTGCTTCTGGTGGACACCATTTCCGGCCTGGCCTCGGCCGACTACCGGCACGACGAATGGGGCGTGGATGTCAGCATCAGCGGTTCGCAAAAAGGCCTGATGCTGCCGCCGGGCATCAGCTTCAATGCGGTGTCCGTCAAGGCGCTGGAAGCCAGCAAGACTGCCAGGCTGCCCAAGGCCTTCTGGGCCTGGGACGAAATCATCGAGATGAACAAGGCAGGTTACTGGCCGTCCACTCCCAACACCAACCTGCTTTATGGCTTGAATGAAGCCTGCGACATGTTGCTTGAGCATGGCCTGGACGTGGTGTTTGCGCGCCACCAGCGCTGGGCCGAGGGCGTGCGCGCCGCCGTGCGCGCCTGGGGCTTGCAGATCCAGTGTGCCGACGCAGCCGTGTATTCGCCTGTCCTCACCGGTGTGATGATGCCCGAAGGCGTGGACGCTGACGCAGTGCGCAAGATCATTTACGAACGGTTTGACTGCTCGCTCGGCACCGGCCTGGGCAAGGTCAAGGGCAGGATGTTCCGTATCGGCCATCTTGGCGATTGCAATGACCTGACGCTGATGGCGGCGCTCTCCGGCTGCGAGATGGGCCTCAAGCTCGCGGGCGTCAAGCTGGCCGGCTCCGGCGTGCTCGCGGCCATGGACCATTTCTCAAACCACGCGGCCGTCGTGCCGCTGCGCAAGGCGGCATGAAATTGTGTACGCGTTTGCGGGCTTGACGCGCGGGCCGTGTTGGTTCACCGTGATAGAAATCGGGTCACATCCGGAGTGACCGGCAGAGAAAGTTGAATTCAAGGAGACAAACATGCAACGCAGAACCCTTATCACCGCCGCAGCTGCCAGCGCTGCCCTTGTGGCTGCCCCCGCCTTGCGGGCGCAAAACCTGCCCGCCGGAACGGTTCGCATCGTTGTGGGCTTTCCGCCAGGCGGCGGCACGGACGCGCTCGCGCGTGTGGTTGGCCAGAAGTTGGGAGTCATGTGGAATGTTTCTGTGGTCATTGAAAACAAGGCGGGTGCGGCCGGCGTCATTGCCGCCGACTATGTGGCCAAGCAGCCTGGCGACGGCAACACGTTGCTGATGGCGCACATCAACAGCCATGCGCTGGCGCCGGCACTGGGCATCAAGCTGGGCTACAACGCCGAGCGCGACTTTGTGCCCATCAGCATGGTGGGCGTGACGCCCAACATTCTGGTGTGCAATGTGGACCAACCTGCCAAAATCGTGAAAGACGTGGTGGCGCTATGCCGGGCCAAGCCCGGGCAGATCAGTTTTGCCTCGGCCGGCGGTGGCTCTGCCCAGCACTTTGCGCTGGAGATGTTCAAGCTGCAGGCCAAAATTTTTGCACTGCATATTCCCTACCGCGGCTCCGGCCCGGCCCTGGTTGACTTGATTGGCGGTCAGGTCAACTACTGCTTTGAAACCATGACGTCGGCCACGCCGCACATCAAGAGTGGTAAAGCGATCGCCATTGCGCAAACCCGGCTCAAACGCGCCAAGGGCCACCCCACAGTGCCGACCATGGACGAGTCCGGTTTTCCCGGGTTTGAAGCAACGGTGTGGTACGGGCTGATGGGCCCTTCCAAAATGCCACCGGCCATGGTGCAGCGCATGAACGATGACGTGAACAAGGTCCTGGCCATGCCCGACGTCCAGGAAAAAATGGAGCAGTATGGTGCAGAAGACGGTGGCGGCAGCACCGAAAAGTTTGCATCTTTCATTCGTGAAGAGCAGAAGAAGTGGGCGCAGGTGGCGCAGCAGGCCAAGGTTCGGGTAGACGCCTGATCAGGGAAGTCCGGCCTGGAAGAGGGGCAGTTACCTCAGGCCTGGTCGCGATAATGCGCGCACAGCGTTTCGATCAACGACTCGGCATAACGCGGCAGCGCATCGCGCTTGCGCACCAGGATGTAACGCTCGCGCACGCTCCAGGGCTCCAGCAGCTCGATCAGTGTTATGCCCATGGCCACCTGGTTGCGCCGCGCGGCTGACTCTGGAACAATGCCCACGCCCACGCCGGCACCAATCATGCGGCACATGGCATCAAAGCTCGAGAGCTGGATGCGCAACTTCAGCGGCTTGCCCAGGCTTTCGACCACCTGCGCCAGAAAGGTTTGCAGCGTGCTGCCCGACTGCATGCCTACCGCGTCTTCATCCAGCGTTTCTGCAAAGGCAATTTTTTTGCGGCGTGCGAAGCGGTGGTTTTTGGCAGTGGCCAGCACCAGCCGGTCGGTGCTGAAATGAATCGCCTCCAGCCCCAGCGTGTCCACCTTGCCGGCGACGATGCCGATGTCGGCCCGGCCGTCCAGCACGCCGCGCGCGATCTCGGCGTTGGGTTTCTCCTGCAGGTCGATGTTGATCTTAGGGTTCGCCGACAAAAAGTCCGGCAGGATTTCCGGCAGGAAGTCCGTCACCGCGGTGGTGTTGGCAAACACCCGCAAATGGCCGCGCAACCCGCCGCCGTATTCCTGCAGGTCGCTTCGCAACTGCTCGGCCTGGCGCAACACGCCGCGCGCGTGGAATAAAAAGGCCTCCCCAGGCGGCGTCAGCCGCACGCCGCGCGCTTCGCGGTAGAGCAGGCTCAGGCCGGACTGGGCTTCGAGCGCCTTGATGCGCGCACTGGCCGCGGCCAGCGACAGGTGCTGGCGCTCGGCGGCACGTGTCATGTTGCCTTCGTCGGCCGTTGCCACAAAAAGCCGCAGGTCCGTCAGGTCGAATTGCATGCGCCATGCTAACGCACGGTTGCCTGAAGTCTTCGGCGGTGACTAAGTCTTGAGATCAGGGTTTACCCTTTGTTTTGGATATTCCATTGGAGAAATTCTCTTCTGTGGCATGAAGAGACTTCCAAATTTCAGAAGTCTGGCTGCTGAAATGGCAGATTGTTGATTGGCCCGCTTGCGGCGACGATGCCTGCTCTGCCCCAAAGGGCGTTTACGACAGCAGGAATCAACAATGAGCGGAACAGGCATGCTGGAAGGCAAGGCAGTGGTCGTCACCGGTGCCGGTGGCGGTATCGGGCGGGACATCGCCTTGGCGATGGCGCGTGAAGGCGCGCGTGTCGTGGTCAACGACATAGGTGCATCGGTGGCGGGCGAGGGCAGTGACGCCGGCCCCGCGCAGGCGGTGGTCAATGAAATACGCGCTGCCGGCGGCGAGGCCGTGGCCAATACCGACAGCGTGTCCGAGGCGCAGGCTGCGCAGCGCATCATCACCACGGCCATGGACAGTTTTGGCCGCATCGACTGCGTGGTCAACAACGCCGGCATCCTGCGCGACCGGTTTTTCCACAAGATGGGCGACGACGAATGGGACGCCGTGATCAAGGTGCACCTGTATGGCGCTTATTACGTGAGCCGCGCTGCCGCGCCGCATTTCAAGGCCCAGGCCTCCGGCAACTACATCCACATGACCTCGACCTCCGGCCTGATCGGCAATTTCGGCCAGGCCAATTACTCGGCAGCCAAGCTCGGCGTGGCTGCGCTGTCCAAGTCGATTGCGCTGGACATGCTCAAGTTCAATGTGCGCTCCAACTGCATCGCCCCGTTTGCCTGGAGCCGCATGATAGGCGCCATCCCGACCGACACACCCGAAGAGCAGGCCCGCGTCGACCGCATCAAGCAGATGACGCCGGCCAAGATTGCACCGCTGGCGGTCTGCCTGGCCAGCGAGGAAAGCCGCGGGGCCAACGGACAGATTTTTGCCGTGCGCAACAACGAGATCTTCCTCATCAGCCAGCCACGCCCGGTGCGCTCGGTGCACCGCTCCGAAGGCTGGACCCCGGCAACGGTGGCCAGCCACGCGCTGCCGGCGCTCAAGGCCAGTTTTTTTGATCTGGACCGTTCGGGCGACGTGTTCAGCTGGGACCCCATTTGAAGCGGATGACAGCCATGAGCCAAGAAGCAAGCAACCCGCCTCCATCACCCGGACCTTCCGACACTGGTGTCCAGGCCTTTCATCAAGCGGCGCTCGACAGCGGCCGTTTTCTTATCCAGCAATGCAAGGAGTGCCGCAAGCACGTTTATTTTCCGCGGGAAATATGCACGCACTGCGGTTCGGCAAAACTGGACTGGGTCACGCCTTCCGGCGGCGGCACGGTGTATGCGGTGACGACGGTACGGCGCAAACCCGATGCGGGAGGCGACTACAACGTCTCGCTGATCGATCTCGACGAAGGCGTACGCCTGATGAGCCGGGTCACCAATCTCCAGCCCGATGCGGTGCGCATCGGTCAGCGCGTGAAGATGCACGTGCAGCTCACCGACGGCTGCGGCCTGGTGCTGGCCTCTGCGCTCGAAGGGGGGGCGGCATGAGCGGGTCCCTGAACCATCTGCGCGGCAGTGCTGCGATTGCCGGCGTCGCCACCTTCGGTTGCGGGGAGGCCCCCGGTTTTACCAATATGGAGTTGCTGGCCCGCGCGGCCCATGCGGCAGTCGCTGACGCCGGCCTGAAGATGAGTGATATCGACGGACTGTGCACCGCCAGCGCGTCGGCCACCATGTGGTCCATGCCCGTGGTGGAGTACCTGGGAATCAATCCGCGCTATATCGACGCCACCATGATTGGCGGCTCCAGCTTTATCGCGCATTTGTTGCCCGCCATGTATGCCTTGCAGTCGGGCCAGTGCAATGCGGTGCTGGTTTGTTATGGCAGCGCCCAGCGCACGGCAGCTTTTGGCCGCAAGGAAATCGTCGCCAGCCGGAAGTTCCTGGACCCCCAGCCCTACGAGTACCCCTACGAGCCGATGTCACCGCTTTCCGCCTATGCGCTGGCGGCTTCGCGCCATATGCACCAGTTCGGTACCACGCGCCGCGATCTGGCTGAAGTGGCGGTGGCCGCGCGGGCATGGGCGCGGCTTAATCCCGAAGCCTTCATGCGCGGCCCGTTGAGCATCGAAGACGTGTTGTCTGCCCGCATGGTGTCGGATCCGCTTTCCGTGCGCGACTGCTGTCTGGTCACAGATGGCGGCGGCGCCTATGTGCTGGTGCGTGCCGACCGGGCCAGGGACTTGCCGAAAAAGCCGGTCTATGTGCTGGGCAATGCCACGGCGGTGTGGAACCGGCAGGTCTCGTCCATGCACGACCTGACGGTTACCGCAGCCAGCCAGTCCGGCCGCGAAGCCTACGCCATGGCGGGCCTGTCGGCGAAGGACGTTGGCGTGGCGCAGCTTTATGACGCTTTCACCATCAACACCTTGTTGTTCCTGGAAGATCTGGGGTTTTGCGCCAAGGGTGAAAGTGGGGCGTTTGTGCAGAACGGTGGCATTGGCCCCGGTGGCCACCTGCCAGTCAACACCAATGGCGGAGGTCTGTCGTGTGTGCACCCCGGCATGTACGGCATCTTCGCGCTGATCGAGGCGGTACGCCAGTTGCGCGGCGAATGCGGCGACCGCCAGGTGGCAGGCGCCGAGACTGCGATTGCCCATGGCAACGGGGGCACCTTGTCCAGCCAATCCACAGCATTGCTCGGCACGGCCAGCACCTTGTAAGGCACCCCATGTTCAAAGACGACCTTCTCCAGGGCAAACGCATTCTCGTCACGGGTGGGGGCTCCGGCCTTGGTCGTGAAATTGCGGCCCGATACCTTCAATTGGGCGCAGAGGTCTACATCTGCGGCCGGCGCAAGCCGGTGCTGGATGAAACAGCGGCCGAACTCATGAAACTTCATGGCGGCAGCGTGAAAACCTTTGCCGTCGACATCCGCAGGGCTGCCGACGTGGCGCAAATGGTCGACGCGATCTGGGCCGATGGCGGCGCGCTGCACGGCCTTGTGAATAATGCGGCGGGCAATTTCGTCAGCCGCACGCAAGATCTGTCGCCGAACGGTTTCGATGCTGTCGCCAACATCGTGCTGCACGGAACCTTTTATGTCACGCAGGCCGTGGGCAAACGCTGGATAGCCGACAAGCTGCCCGGTTCCATCGTGTCGGTTGTGGTGACCTGGGTGCGCAGCGGTGCGCCTTTTGTGGTGCCCTCGGCCATGTCAAAAGCCGGCATCGATGTCATGACCAAATCATTGTCGGTGGAGTGGGGGCCTTACGGTATCCGGCTCAACGCGATTGCGCCGGGCATTTTCCCCACCGAAGGCGCCAACAAGCGCCTGAGCCCGAACGCCGACTGGAAAGACGGTGTGGTGCGCAACCCGATGAACCGGGTCGGCCGCATGAACGAGCTGCAGAACCTGGCCGTGTTCCTGATGGCCGATGGCGTGGAGTGGCTCACGGGAGAAACCATTGCCATCGACGGTGCCGGCCACCGCCAGAACGGTGCGTCGTTCACCGACCTGGCCGACCTGAGCGATGAGCAGTGGCAAGCCATGCGCGAAGCGATCCGCAAAAGAGACGAACAAGACAAGAAGAATCAGGCGACATCGACCTGATCCTGCTGATAACACGTGAAAACCCAAGGAGACAAAAAATGATCACTCGACGCCGCGCTATCGCTCGTCTGTCCGTTGCCGCTGGTGGAGCGGCCATGCTGGCCAGCCCCCATGTTCTTGCCCAGGGGTTTCCTGACCGCCCCTTGCGATTGATCACCCCGTATGCGGCGGGTGGCTCCGCCGATGGACTGGCACGCGGGGTGGCCGAGCAGATGCGAAAAATTCTGGGGCAATCCGTGTTGGTCGACAACAAGCCGGGGGGCAATACCGCCGTCGGGGCGCAATTGACGGCCGCGGCTGCACCGGACGGCTACACCTTGCTCATCTGCACCGGCTCGACCGTCGTCACCAACCCGCTGCTCTACCCCAAGCTGAGCTACAACCCGGAGCGCGATCTGGCACCCGTTGCCCGTGTCGCTGTCAGCCCACTGGTTGTGTCTGTCAACCGCGCGCTGCCGGTTCAAACCTTTGCCGACCTGATCCGGCTGGCCAAGGCGCAACCGGGCAAGCTCAACTACGCCTCCACGGGCACCGGCAGCGTTTTGCACCTGGCCAGTCTTTTCCTTGAAGCGCAAGCCGGTCTGGACATGACGCACATACCTTTCAACGGTAGCAGTCCCGCCCTTGCTGCCGTCATGGGAGGAGAAGTTCAGCTGTTTATCGATTCAATTGCAAGCTCGCTGCCCCAGATCAAGGGTGGGAAGCTGCGCGCTTTGGCCGTGACCACCCCTGATCGGCTGCAGGTGCTGCCCGACATTCCTACCGTCGCAGAAAGCGGTTTTCCCGGCTTTGACGTGAGCGCCTGGTACGGCATCATGGCGCCGGCCAAAACACCGCCGGACATCATCGCGCGGCTCAATGCGGCCATTGGCAAAGGGCTGGTGGACAAAGCCTTTCGTGAGCAGTTCGAGGCGCTGGGCCTGGTGATACCTGCACCCACCAGCCCGCAGGCTTACGGCGACTACATCCGCCAGGAGCGCGACAAGTGGGGCCCCATCATCAAGGCCAAAAAGATCACTCTGGAATGAATCGCCGTGCGCATTGACTGCCTTGTAGACAATGTCGCCGCCAGCCCGGACGGCGCCCGCACGCTTGCCTTGCTGGCCGAAGACGGCAGCTCCCTGACTTACGCGGCGTTGTCCGCGCAGATCACGGCCGCCGCGAGCGCCTTGGCGCAGGCTGGCCTCGGCCCGGGGCAACGTGCTGTGCTGGTGGGTGAAAACAGTGTGGACATGGTGGTGATGCTGTTCGCGGTCATGCGTTTGCGTGCCTGGGCCGTGCCTCTGAATGCGCGCATGTCCCAAACTGAAATCGATGAAATTTGCGCACACTGCCAGCCGCGCCTGATTTACTTCGCAGCGCAGTCTTCGCCGGAGGCGGCCGGCCACGCGGCGCATCATGGCGCGCAGGTGGTGGCGGGGGAGAGTCTGTCGCAAGGGCTGGTCGCGCTGCGGCACGCGCACGTAGAGGCCGACGGCAGCGACGACGGTACGGATGATGATGTTGCGCTGATGATTTACACCTCAGGCAGCACCGGCATGCCCAAGGGCGTGATGTTGACCCATGCCAATCTGGACTTTGTGACCAAGGCCTCGCTGGCGCAACAGGTGTTGCTGCCGGGGGATCGCATCTTTCATGCCTTGCCTATTTCCCATTCCTTCGGCCTGGTGTCAGCCTTGCTGTGCGGCCTGCGGGCTGGTGCCACTTTTCAGCTGGTCACGCGGTTCAGCCCGGAAAAAATGGCTAACGCGATCCTTCGCGATGGCATCACTGTGTTTCAGGGCGTGCCTGCCATGTATGCGCGTCTGTTTGAATGGTCAGCAAAAACCGGCACGGCCTTGAAGCCCAACCGGCTTCGCATGCTCTACATCGGTGGCTCGCAAATTGATGCCACCCGGAAAGCCCAGACCGAGGCACTGCTCGGGGTGCGGCTGCATCATGGCTACGGGTTGACCGAGTCCGCACCAGCGGCGACGCGGACTTTCGGCCATCCGCCGCCCACGGATGTGACGGCCGGCTGGCCGATTCCCGGCATCGAGGTTGTACTGCGCGACGAGGCGGGAAACGTAGCGGCAGCAGGTGCGCGCGGGGAGGTGTGCATCCGTGGGCCGAATGTCATGAAAGGCTATTTTCGTGACCCGGAGCAAACCCACGCGGCGATCGATGCGCAAGGGTGGCTGCACACCGGTGACATCGGCGTGTTTGGCCCCGACGGTGATTTGTCCATCGTTGGCCGCATCAAGGACATGATCATCCGCGGTGGCTTCAATGTCTACCCTGCTGAAATAGAAAAAGTCATCGCCACCTGGCCGGGTGTCGCGCAAAGTGCTGTCGTCGGACGCAGCACTGGGGGGGACGAGGACATTGTGGCTTTTGTTGAGCCCCTGGGCGGATGCACGGTGGATGCCAGCGCTCTGGGCGTGCACTTGCGCCAGCATCTGGCGCCCTACAAGGTGCCCGGTGAAATTGTGTTGATGACGCAATTGCCTGCATCGGGCACAGGCAAGGTGCTCAAGGCGGTGCTTAAAAAACAGCTTCTTGACGCAGCTCGAACGGCTGCCATCCATTAACCAAAGAAGGATTTTCATGCCTATTACAACCTGCATTTGGCACTGCGGCTGCGTTGCACCAAGCTTTCAGAGGGCTTCATCATGATCAGGGACCCGGAAACCATGACGGCGCTGCTGGACACCGTGAGCCGCTTTGTGCGCGAGCGCCTGGTGCCGGCAGAAAAAACCGTCGAAGAAACCGACCAGATCCCGCCGGCGATTGTTCAGGAGATGAAAGACATGGGCCTGTTCGGGCTGACCGTACCCGAAGAATACGGCGGCTTTGCGCTGACCATGGAAGAAGAGGCCCAGGTGATCCTGGAGCTCGGCAAGACATCGCCCAGCTTTCGCTCCCTGATCGGCACCTCGGTCGGCATCGGCTCCCAGGGTATCGTCCTCGACGGCACGCCGGAACAGAAAGCCAGATACCTGCCCAGGCTGGCAACCGGCGAGATCATTGCCTCCTTTGCCCTGACCGAGCCCGATGCCGGTTCGGACGCTGCCTCGCTGCGCACCACCGCCATCCGCGACGGCGACGACTACATCGTCAACGGCACCAAGCGCTACATCACCAATGCGCCGCTGGCCGGCATCTTCACCTTGATGGCCCGCACTGACCCGGCGAACAAGGGCGCCGGTGGCGTCTCCGCCTTCATCGTCGAAGCCGGCACGCCCGGCTTGAGCATTGGCAAGATCGACAAGAAGATGGGGCAGCGCGGCGCCCATATTGCCGACGTGATTTTCGAGAATTGCCGCGTGCCGGCCAGCCAACTCATAGGCGGCAAGGAAGGCCAGGGTTTCAAGACCGCCATGAAGGTGCTCGAAAAAGGCCGTATCCACATTGCCGCCCTGTGTGTCGGCGTGGCCGAACGCATGCTCAACGACGCGCTGAATTACGCCATTGAGCGCAAGCAGTTCGGCGAGGCCATTGCTGGTTTCCAGCTGGTGCAGGCCATGCTGGCCGACAGCCGAACTGAGTTGTACGCGGCGCGCTGCATGGTGATGGACGCCGCCCGCAAGCGCGACAACGGTGATGACGTCTCGATCGAGGCCTCGTGCTGCAAGCTGTATGCGTCAGAGATGTGCGGGCGTGTGGCCGACCGCGCGGTGCAGATCTTCGGCGGTGCCGGCTACCTGGCCGAGTACAGCATCGAGCGCTTTTACCGCGACGTGCGCATCTTCCGCCTGTACGAGGGTACCAGCCAGATCCAGCAGATCGTCATTGCACGCGGCATGGTGCGCGAGGCCACCGCGTGAAAACGTCAGAGAAAGAGAGAAAGAGTAAGTCAGTAGAAGTCAATCATCAACCACCCCCGAGGAGACAAGACATGCGTAACCCATTTTTCCAGTTCCACTTTTCCCGCCGTAGCCTGGTGGCGGGGCTGATGGCCAGCGCAGTGCTGGCGGCGGCCCCGGCGGGTGCCCAGCCCGACTCCGACCAGCCTGTGCGCTTGATCGTCGGTTATGCGGCAGGCGGTCCGGTGGACGCTGCAGCCCGGTTGTTTGCCCCCGTGTTTGCCAAGGAACTGGGCCGGCCGGTGGTGGTTGAAAACCGGCCCGGCGCCGGTGGCGTCATGGGTGGCGATACGGTGGCCAAAGGCAACCCCAACGGATCGGTGCTGTTTTTTGCGGCCAGTCCCACCATCACCATCAGTCCGCATATCCTGAAAAAAATGGCCTTCGACCCGGCAAAGGATCTGAAGCCCATTGCCCCCATCCTGAGCTACGCGAACGTGCTGGTGGTTGGCAAGGACCAGCCCTTCAAAAACGTCAAGGAGTTGCTTGCCTACGCCAAGGTCAATCCCGGAAAACTGACCTATGGCTCGGCCGGTGTGGGCGCTTCCAACCACCTGAGCGGCGAGCTGTTTGCCAAGCGGACCGGCAGCGAGTTCAATCACATTCCCTACAAAGGCAATGCCCCGGCCATGACCGACGTGATAGGCGGGCAGCTCAACATGATGTTCGACATCGTGGGTAGCGCCCGCAACCACATCGCCTCCGGACGAGTGCGTGCGCTTGCCGTGACCTCGCGGGAGCGCAATGCCTCGATGCCTGATGTGCCGACCATGCGCGAAGAAGGCATTGCCGACTACGAGGTGAACGGCTGGTATGGCCTGTACGCGCCGGCGAAATTGCCCGCCGGCATCGCGGCCCGCTACAGCGAAGCCACACGCAAGGCGCTGGCCCAGGCGGCGTTGCGCGACAAGCTGGTCGAGCAGGGTTACGACCTGTGGCTGGGGTCACCCAAGACCCTGTCGGACCGCGCAGCGAAAGAGCTGGCGATGTGGGCCACGGTGACCAAGGGCATCCAGATCGAGTGAGCCCCTTCTTGCTTCTTTCCTGCAGGACATCATGACCCATCACCGCATTCATTCGCTGTTTGACCAACGCCGCAGCGCGTCACCCGACAGGCCTTTTCTGTTGTTGCCCGACGCGAGCATGAGTTATGCCGAACTGGACGCCTGGGTCACGCTTTTAGCGCAGGAGCTGCTGGACGACGGCGTACGACCCGGGGACAGGGTCATGGTCCTGGCCGAGAACTGCGCGGAACACGTTGCGCTGATCCTGGCCTGCAGCCGTGTCGGCGCCTGGTCCTGTGGCATCAATGCCCGCATGTCGCCCGGCGAGGTCAAGGCCTTTGTGGACAAGGCCGACCCGCGCGTGGTGTATTTCACCAGCGCCGTCTCGGAGGCGGCTCAACAGCACGCAGTTCGCGCCGATGCGCGGCCCTCGGTCCTTCCCGCCTTGCAGCGCAGCCCGGTGCGGGCCGCCGCGCTGGCGGCTCAGGGTGAGCTGGTGGAACGCGTCGCCGCCGTGATTTTTACCTCCGGCACCACAGGCGCGCCCAAGGGTGTGCTGGTCACCCATGCCGGCCTGCTGCAGTTCGCGCGTGTGTCTGCAGCCTCCCGCGCATTGGGGCCGGACGACCTGTCTTATGCCTACCTGCCCATGACGCATATCTTTGGCCTGGGCACCGTGCTGATGGCTTCGCTGCAGGCCGGTGCCGGCCTGGTGATGCGCAGCCGCTTCGATCCTGCTGATGTGTTTGATGCCTTGGCCCGGCTCGGCGTGTCCAACCTGCAGGGGCCGCCGGCCATGTTCACGCGCCTGCTGGCCTGGCTGGACGAGGCTGGCATCGACAAGCCGCATTGCCCCGGCTTGCGTTATGTTTACACGGGTGCCGCGCCGCTGGACATGGCGCTCAAGCAGGCGGTTCAGCAGCGCTTCGGGCAGCCGCTTTACCACGGCTATGGCTTGTCGGAATACGCCGGTGCCCTGTGTCTGACCCCGCGAGGCGTGCAGCGCGAGGACACCTCGGCGGGGTATCTGGTGGAGGGCGCCGAACTGCGTATCGTCGACGGCGACGGGCGCGACCTGCCGTCCGGTGAACGCGGCGAGATCTGGATGCGCGGTGTCGGCCTGATGCCCGGTTACCTCGGCGACGAAGCATCCACGGCCCAGGTGATGCGTCCCGGCGGCTGGTATGCCAGCGGCGACCTGGGCTACCTTGCGCCGGACGGTGCGTTGTTTGTGGTGGGCAGGCTCAAGGAAATGATCATCCGCTCGGGCTTCAATGTCTACCCCGGTGAAGTGGAAGCGGTGCTCAACAGCTTTGCCGGTATCCGTTGCAGTGCGGTGGTCGGGCGGCGCGAGTCCGACGGCAATGAAGAAATACTTGCGTTTGTCGAGCCGGTACCTGAAGTGACGATAGACATGGCGGCGCTGCAGGCTTTTCTCAAGGAGAACCTGGCGCCTTACAAGCGGCCGGAGCGGGTGGTGTCCATTCCAGTCCTGCCGATGACCCACAGCGGCAAAGTGCTCAAGCGCAGCCTGTTGGAGCTGTATCCACAACCGGCGACAGGCTGATGAATACTGACATTCGAACCCTGGACGCCACCATGCTGGCAAAGTTGCAGGGCTGGGTCGGAAAAACCGAAACCCTGCGCGACGACATCACGGCCGCGCCACTGCGCAGCCTTTCGGCCACGCTGGACCGCGCCGATCCGCTACCCGCAGAGGGCACCGCCGTGCCGCCGCTGTGGCACTGGTTGTACTTTTTGCCGTCCCAACCCCAGTCGGAAATCGGTCCCGACGGGCACCCGAAGCGCAGTGGCTTTCTGCCGCCCGTGCCTCTGCCGCGCCGCATGTGGGCCGGCGGGCGATTGCAGTGGCACCAGCAGGTGCTGCAGGTCGGTGATGCGGTGACCCGGACCTCCCGCATTGAATCAGTAACCCACAAGTCGGGCCGCTCCGGTGACCTGGTGTTTGTGCTGGTCAAACACGAGGTAGGCAATGCTCGGGGCCTGGCGTTGACAGAAGAACACGACATTGTTTACCGCGCCAATCCGCAGCCCGACGACCCCGTTCCGCCGCCACAGGCCGCAGAAAAAGACGCGGCCTGGTCAGACATCGTCAAGCCCGACGATGTGCTGCTGTTCCGCTACTCGGCGCTGACCTTCAACGGCCACCGCATCCACTATGACCGCCGTTATGTCACCGAGGTCGAAGGCTACCCGGGCCTCGTCGTGCACGGCCCGCTGATCGCCACCTTGCTGGTGGATCTGCTGCGCAGGAACATGCCCGGTGCCCGCCTGCTGGGTTTCCAGTTTCGTGCGGTGCGGCCGGTGTTCGACATCGCGCCCTTCAAGTTGCACGGCAGGCCATCACCTGACGGCAAGATCGTGCAGCTCTGGACCGAAGACCATGAAGGCTGGCTCACCATGCAGGCCATGGCGACGCTCGCCTGAAATTTGACCGACGAAGAAAAGACATCCATGAAAACCCAAATCCCCACTCCCGACGCCTACCAGGACATGCGCGAAGCACTGCGCGGCATGCTGGCCTCGTTTGACTCCGCCTACTGGCAGAAAGTCGACCACGAGCGCGGCTACCCCGAAGCATTTGTCAACGCGTTGACCGAAGCCGGCTGGCTGGCCGCGCTGATTCCTGCCGAGTACGGCGGCTCCGGCCTGGGCCTGGCCGAAGCCTCGGTCATCATGGAAGAGATCAACTTCGCTGGTGGCAACGCCGGTGCCTGCCACGGCCAGATGTACAACATGGGCACCTTGCTGCGCCATGGCTCGGACGCGCAGAAGAAACTCTATTTGCCGAAAATCGCGAGCGGCGAGTTGCGCCTGCAGTCCATGGCCGTGACCGAACCCACCACCGGCACCGACACCACGCAGCTTAAGACCATGGCGTTGAAGAAGGGCGGCAAGTACGTCGTCAACGGCCAGAAGGTCTGGATCTCGCGCATCCAGCATTCCGACCTGATGATTTTGCTGGCGCGCACCACGCCGCTGGCCGAGGTGAAGAAAAAGTCCGAAGGCATGTCGATCTTCATCGTCAATCTCAAAGACGCCATCGGCCAGGGCATGGCGGTGCAGCCCATTCCCAACATGGTGAATCACGAGACCAACGAAGTTTTTTTCGACAACCTCGAAATCCCTGCGGAGAACCTGATCGGCGAGGAAGGCAAGGGCTTCAAGTACATCCTTGACGGCCTGAATGCCGAGCGCACGCTGATTGCCGCCGAATGCATCGGCGACGCCTACTGGTTCGTCGACAAGGCGCGCCGCTACGCCAGCGACCGCGTGGTGTTCAATCGCCCTATCGGCCAGAACCAGGGCGTGCAGTTCCCCATGGCCGACGCGTATATCGAAACCGAAGCTGCGAACCTGATGCGCTTCAAGGCCTGTGAGTTGTTTGATGCGGGCAAGCCCTGTGGCGCGGAGGCCAACATGGCGAAGTACCTGGCTGCAAAGGCTTCCTGGGAAGCGGCCAATATGTGCCTGCAAACCCATGGTGGGTTTGGGTTTGCGAATGAATATGACGTGGAGCGCAAGTTCCGCGAAACCCGGCTGTACCAGGTGGCGCCGATTTCCACGAATTTGATTTATTCGTATGTGGCGGAGCATTTGCTCGGGTTGCCGAGGTCGTTCTGAACGCCGGACTGCATACATGAAGTCTTTTCCTCCAGCGGTGGTGTTTGCCAATAAGCCGGGTCTCGCCCCGGCGGGCGAGGTGCGCCGGCTGCCGTTCCCTGGTGCCGCTCGGGCTGAGCTTGTCGAATTCGTCTTTGCCTCTTGCGCCGGAGGTGTGCCAACAAGCCGGGGGTTGCCCGGCGGCAACTCACTTTCTTTTGCTTCGCCAAAAGAAAGTAAGCAAAGAAAAGGCGACCCTGCTGTCTGCGTCCCTCCTTCGCTGACGCTGCGGAGGGAAACCTGCGGTGCTCGGTCCAGCCGGGGCCGGGCTCGAACTCGCTACGCTCAGACAATCGCCCGTCCTGATCCGTCTGGCCCTGCGCTCCTCGGCGCATACAGAAGGGTGGGGGAATCGGAGTCGGGAGCGGGTTCGGATTCGCAATCGGGTTCCGGCGAGGACGCGCTTTGCGCGTCCTCGCCTCCCCGCATTTGCATTCGTTCCCCCTACCCGTCGGGCCGGGCCGAGGAGCACAGCCGAAATCGGATCAGGGCGAGCGATTGTCTGAGCGCAGCGAGTTCGAGCTCGACCCCGATTTCGGCGAGCACCGCAGGTTGCCCGCAGCGAAGCGGAGGGACCCGGACCATCGGGTCGCCTTTCTTTTCCTTAGGTTTCTTTGGCGAAGCAAAGAAAAGTAAGTCGCCCGCCGGGGCGAGACCCGGCTTGCAGCCCCGCCACCATCGTCTCATCACAGCCCCAGCCAAGGCAAACATTCCCCGGGATCCTTCATGAACCACCAAACACGGCCGTTGGATGGCATCACCGTCGTCTCCCTCGAACACGCCATCGCCGCCCCGTTCTGCACCAGGCAGCTCGCCGACCTCGGTGCGCGTGTCATCAAGGTCGAGCGTCCGGGCGTCGGTGACTTTGCGCGGGACTACGACCAGCGGGTTGACGGCATGGCCTCGCATTTCGTCTGGGTGAACCGGTCCAAGGAAAGTTTGACGCTGGATCTGAAACAACCCGCGGCACTGGCTGTCCTGAAGGAGCTGCTGGCCACGGCCGATGTGCTGGTGCAAAACCTGGCACCTGGCGCGGCAGCGCGCATGGGTCTGGGCTTTGATGAGTTGAGCGCCGTTTATCCCAAGCTCATCGTCTGTGACATCTCGGGTTATGGCGAAGACGGCCCTTACCGCGACAAGAAAGCTTATGACCTGCTGATCCAGAGCGAGGCCGGTTTCCTTTCAGTCACCGGCACGCCCGACGAGCCCAGCAAAGCGGGAAACTCGATTGCCGACATCGCGGCCGGCATGTACGCCTACAGCAGCATCCTGGCGGCGCTGCTGCAGCGCGGCAAGACGGGCCAGGGCTCGCACATCGACGTGTCCATGCTGGAATCGCTGACCGAGTGGATGTGCTTTCCCATGTATTACGCCTATGACGGCGCCGCGCCGCCGCCGCGCAGTGCGGCATCACACGCCACCATTTATCCCTATGGCCCGTTTGCGGCCAGTGACGGCACCGTCATGCTGGGCCTGCAGAACGAAAGAGAGTGGCTGGTGTTTTGTGAAGTTGTGCTGGCCCAGCCCGCGTTGGCCCAGGACCCGCGCTTTGACAGCAATGCCCGGCGCAACGAACACCGCGATGCGCTCAAGGCCATCATCCTTGCAGCTTTTGCCAGCATGAGCACCAGTGACGTGACGCGTAAGCTTGACGAAGCGCAGATTGCCAACGCCCGCATGAACAGCATGGCCGAACTCTGGGCGCATCCGCAGCTCAAGGCGCGCGATCGCTGGCGCCAAGTGGGCTCACCCGTGGGCGACATTCCTGCGCTGCTGCCGCCCGGTCGCGTCAACAGCTTTGAGTACCGCATGGACCCGGTCCCCGCCCTCGGCCAGCACACGCATGCCATCCTGCGCGAACTGGGGCAGGGCGATGACGGCATCGCCGAGCTGCAGCGAGCGGGCGCTATTTAATTGATAGCTATCTGCGCACGCTACATAGGGGCCGAACGCCTATTTTGCTTGAAGAACATACCGTGAACATGAACCACACCGCCACTGCCCAACTCGCCGCTTTTGCGGCCAAGCTGCGCTTCGACGCTATTCCTGCACCCGTCGTGCACAAGGCCGAAGATCTGATGGTGGACTGGTTCGGCTCGGCGATCGCCGGCAAGGGTTCGCGTCCGGTCGAGACCATCACAAGCTTTGCGGCCAGCATGGGGCCCAACGAAGGCGCTGCCGAGGTGTTGATTAACCGAAGTCGCAGCAGCGCCTACTTTGCCGCCATGGCCAATGCCGCGGCCTCGCATGTGGCGGAGCAGGACGACGTGCACAATGGCTCGGTCTTTCACCCGGCCACCGTGGTGTTTCCCGCCGCGCTGGCGATGGCGCAAACCCTGGGCAGCAGCGGCAAGGCTTTGCTGACGGCGACGGTGGCCGGCTACGAAGTTGGCATCCGTGTCGGCGAGTTCCTCGGGCGCTCCCATTACAAGGTGTTCCACACCACCGGCACCGCCGGCACGCTGGCTGCTGCCGCGGCTGCCGGCAGCCTGCTCGGTTTAACGCCTGCGCAGATGCAGCATGCCTTCGGCTCGGCCGGCACGCAGTCGGCAGGCCTGTGGGAATTTTTGCGTACCGCCGCCGACTCCAAGCAACTGCACACCGCACACGCCGCTGCTGCCGGTTTGATGTCCGCCTGCCTGGCGCAGGACGGCTTTACAGGTGCGGCGCAAATCCTCGAGGGCCCGCAAGGCATGGCCGCCGGCATGTCCAGCGACGCTGATCCCGCCAAGCTCGTCGATGGCCTGGGCACACGCTGGGCCACCGCCGAAACTTCCTTCAAATACCACGCGTCCTGCCGCCACACCCACCCGGCGGCCGACGCGCTGCTGCAGGTGATGCAGGCCAACGACCTGAAACCGACCGACCTGGCGCGTGTGGTCACGCATGTACACCAGGGCGCGATCGACGTATTGGGCCCGGTCGTCAACCCCGCCACCGTGCACCAGAGCAAGTTTTCCATGGGCACGGTGCTGGCCCTGGTGGCGCGTTTCGGTCACGCCGGCCTGGTCGAGTTCGACAAACATTTCCAGGACGTGCTCACTGTCGCGCTGCGTGAGAAGGTCGTGATGGCGCTTGACGCCGAAGTGGACGCTGCCTACCCGCGCCGCTGGATAGGCAAGGTCACCGTCACCACCACCGACGGCCGCGTGCTGCAGGGCAGGGTGGATGAACCCAAAGGGGACCCCGGTAACACCCTGAGCCGCGAAGAGATCACCGCCAAGGCGCAGCGCCTGGCTGCTTTCAGTGGCGGCGCGACGGAAGCGGAGATGGCGCGCGCCATTGACAGCCTTTGGGCCATCGCCCAAAGCAGCAAGGTCGGGCGGCTGCTGGGAGGCGCGGCATGAGCATGATTGCACTGGCGCGTTCCTTCCTTTTCGTGCCGGCCAACCGGCCCGAGCGTTATGCGAAAGCGCTGGCCTCGGGTGCCGGCGCCGTGATCATCGACCTGGAAGACGCTGTGGCACCCGATGCCAAGGCGGTGGCGCGTACGCAACTGGCCGGGGGTGTGGCCGCCATGTCAGCCGCCGACCGGGCTCGTCTACTGGTACGTATCAACTGCGGCGGCACGCCCTGGCACGAGGACGACCTGTCGCTCCTGGGCCGGCTGGCCAGGGATGGCTTGGGCGGCGTGGTGCTGCCCAAGCTGGAAACGCTCGTCGAACTCGGCCGCGTGGCGGCGGCTGCCGGCCCGGCCTGTGCGCTGCTGCCTATGCTGGAGTCTGCCGCCGGGCTGGCTGCATTGGATGTGTTGGCCGCCGGCCCGGGTGTCACCCGCCTGGTCTTCGGCAACCTTGATTTCCAGGCTGACCTGGGCATGGCCTGTGGGCCGGATGAGGCCGAGTTGCAGCCGGTGCGCCTAGCGCTGGTGCTGGCCTCGCGCCGCGCCGGCCTGGCCACGCCGGTGGACGGCGTGACACCTGGCACCGGTGACTTGGCGCAGGTGCAGCGCGATGCTGAACGCAGCCGGCGTGGCGGCTTTGGCGCAAAGTTGTGCATCCACCCGGCGCAGGTCGCCGCGGTCAACACGGCCCTGGCGCCGACAGCTGCCGAGCTGGAATGGGCACAACGTGTGGTCGAAGCCAGCCACAACGCAGGCGGTGTGACGACCCTGGACGGCCGCATGGTGGACGCCCCGGTGCTGCGGCTGGCGCAACGCACGCTGGCGCTGCAGGCGGCGCTTTCAGATTCAGGTGGCCAGCACGCGCGGGCGGCAAGGTGATCATTCCGGTCAAGCGGTTTGAACGCTCCTGCCATTGCCGGGGTACCTAGACTGAGCCGCCGCAGTTCCTGAAAGCCTTTCATGCCCAATTCTCCCGATTCTTTTTTGCCAGAAAATCCTCCCGCCGCGCGTGGCGCTCCCCTGCAGGGCGTGCGCGTGCTGGACCTGACGCGCCTGCTTCCCGGCCCCATGTGCACGCTGCACCTGGGTGACCTGGGTGCGGACGTGATCAAGGTGGAAGACACGGGCGCGGGTGACTATGCGGCCGAAGCGGTGCGCACCCTGGTCAATCGCAACAAGCGCGCGATCTGCATCGACCTGAAGCAGCCGGAGGGCGTGGCCGTGCTGCTGCGCCTGTGCGAGCAAGCCGATGTATTGGTTGAAGGATTTCGTCCTGGAGTGATGGAACGGCTTGGTGTGGGCTACGCGGCGGTGGCACGGGTCAATCCGCGCATCGTTTACTGCAGCCTCAGCGGCTACGGCCAGACCGGCCCTTACCGCAACGCGCCGGGACACGATGTCAACTACAGCGCGTTTGCCGGCGTGGCCGACCAGATGGGCAGCGACGCACAGTCGCTGGCCTTGTCGAATGTGCCGGTGGCCGACCTGCTGGGCGGCTCCATGACAGCCGTCATGGGCATCCTGGCCGCACTGTTTGACGCCGCGCGGGCCGGCGCCGGGCGCCATGTGGACGTGGCCATTGCCGACGGCTTGCTGGCGCATGCGGTGGTGCCGCTGGCCGGGTTCAATAGAGACGGCCAGACGCGGCCTGCCGGCGGCGACAAGCTCACCGGCGCCTTGCCCTGTTATGCGATGTATGAAACATCCGACGCGCGTTTTGTGGCGGTGGGGGCACTGGAAGAAAAATTCTGGAAAGCCTTTTGCGAGCTGATTGAACGGCCCGACCTCGCGCAGCATCATCACCCCATCACACCGGCCCAGGCCAGCCTGGTTCGCGCGGAACTCAAAGCGGTCATCGGCGCTCAGTCTCTGGCCTGGTGGACAGAGCGGCTGCGCGGCACGGATTGCTGCGTGACCCCGGTGCTGACCCTCGAAGAGACGCTATCCAACGAGCAATTCCTGGCGCGCGGCATGGTGCTGCGCAGCACGGCAGCCGACGGCCGGCCCTTTGCCCAGCTGGCCTGTCCGGTCAAGATGACGGGTTTCGAATTTGCCGTGCGGCACCCGGCACCGCGCCAGGGGCAGCAAACCGGCGACATCCTGCGCGAGGCAGGGTATACCGAGGAGGAGGTGCGGGCCATGCGCGGACAAGGTGCGGTGGCCTGATGCCATGCCGCCGGAACTTTTGTTTGGCGCTTGCTGCGCCGGCTACTAAACTGGGCTGATGGCGGCACCGATTACCCACCACACCATTGCCATCGCGCAGGTGATCCAGATCGTGCAGGGCGCCCGCCAGCACGGGCTGGATGTGGATGCCATCCTCAAGCGATCAGGCATTGCTCCGGCCCTGCTCGACTCCCCGTTGTCACGTGTCACCCAGGGCCAGTACGCGGCGCTGATCATTGTCTTGCGCCGCGTGATGCACGATGAGCTGTGGGGCCTGTGCCGCCACCCGCTCAAGCTGGGCAGTTTCGTGCAGTCCTGCCGCCTGCTGGTGCAATGCCGCACGCTCGGGGAGGCGCTGCATACCGGCTTCCAGTTCTACCACCTGATGCTCGACGACTTCGTGCCCCGCATGGCGGTGAGCCAGGGTGTGGTGTCGGTCCGGCTGGTGTCCCGTGGCGAAAGGGATACCGCACTGGCCTACGCAGAGCGTTCATTCTGCTTTTTTTCCTATGGCCTGGCTTCTTGGCTGGTTGCGCGGCGCATTCCGCTGCTCGATGTGACGTATCCCGAGGCCGATGCCCCGTACACCACCGATGCTGAACGGTTGTTCCAGGCGCCGGTGCGTTATGGGCGTTGCAGGCTGGGCTTTCGTTTTGATGCGCGCTGGCTGGACCTGCCGGTGGTGCAGAACACACAAAGCCTGAAGGAGTTTTTGCTGCAGGCGCCGGCCAGCCTGCTGGTCAAGTACCGCGACCAGTCCAGCCTGACCGAGCGCATCCGCCGTCTGCTGCGACGCCACCTCGCGGCGGAAATGCCTTCGCTCGAGGCTGTCGGCCAGGCGTTGGCCATGACGCCGCAAACTCTGCGCCGCCGCCTGCGGGATGAAGGGCAGGGCTATCAGGCGATCAAGGACGACCTGCGCCGTGACGTCGCCATTGAGTACCTGGGCCAGCCCGAACTGACCTTGCCCGACATCGCCCTGCACCTGGGGTTCTCCGAGGCCAGCACCTTTCACCGTGCTTTCAAGGGCTGGACCGGCCTGTCGCCCGGGGTTTATCGGCAAACCCACTTGCCGCCACCCGGTGCCTGATTGTTTGCGCGCCGGCCGGGGCTGACCTGTCGCCGAGTCCCGTGTCGCTTTGATCTTTTTTGCCAATCATTTTGAATACTTCGGCGATTGTTCCGGCTCCTGCGTCCGCCCACACTCCAGTCATGCACCACAAGCTTTCAGGAGATGCCATGAATTCCAGATCCCGCCATGCCTTGTCCCAGCCCACCCGGAGGGAGGCCGTATGAGCCGCATGCAAAGAGCCGTTCACGTCGTGGGTGTCGGCATGATCCCGTTCACCAAACCCGGCGCCAGCGAGCCCTACACCGTGATGGGCGCGCGCGCAGCCAAGCTTGCACTCGACGACGCCGGCGTGGACTACGCCGAGGTTCAGCAAGCCTATGTCGGTTATGTCTACGGCGACTCCACGGCCGGCCAGGCCGCGATCTACGGTGTGGGCCTGAGCGGCATTCCGGTGTTCAACCTGAACAACAACTGCTCCACCGGCTCCAGTGCCTTGTTCCTGGCACGCCAGGCCGTGGAAAGCGGCGTGGTGGAATGCGCGATTGCACTGGGGTTTGAGCAGATGGTGGCCGGCCCGCTCAAGGGCGCCTACGATGACCGTCCTTCGCCGATGGGGCGGTTTGCAGAAGCCATGTTGGCGCACCAGGGCTACCTGGAAAATACACCGCGTGCGGCCCAGTTCTTCGGCGGCGCCGGTCGCGATTACATGAAGCAGTACGGCATACGCGCCGACACCTTCGGCCGCATTTCGGTGAAGGCGCGCCAGCACGCCGCGCGCAATCCCCTGGCCGTCTTCCGCCAGACCCTGACGCTTGACGAAGTGATGGCATCACCCGCCGTGTTTGATCCGCTGACGCGTTACCAGTGCTGCCCACCGACCTGCGGCGCGGCGGCGGCCATCGTCTGCTCGGCCGATTTCGCCAGGAAGCACAAGCTCGACATGCGTGTCGTCATCGCCGCCCAGGCCATGACCACTGACACGGCCAGCACCTTTGAAAGCGGCGACATGCGCAAGGTGGTTGGCTATGACATGACGGCCGCTGCCGCAAAGCAGGTCTATGAGTCAGCCGGCATCGGCCCGGAAGACCTGGACGTGGTGGAACTGCACGACTGCTTCACCGCCAACGAACTCATCACTTACGAAGGCCTGGGGCTGACACCCGAAGGCACGGCCGAAAAATTCATCATGGACGGTGACAACACCTACGGCGGGCGCATCGTCACCAACCCTTCGGGCGGTTTGCTCTCCAAGGGCCACCCGCTGGGCGCGACCGGCCTGGCGCAATGTGCCGAGCTAGTGTGGCAACTGCGAGGGCAGGCCGACCAGCGCCAGGTCGAAGGCGCGCGCCTGGCGCTGCAGCACAACCTGGGCCTGGGCGGCGCCTGTGTGGTCACGCTGTACCAGGCGGTTTGAGGCGGTATCGAGAAAACGCGTAGCGCACGCGACAGTGCCGCGCAAAAGGAGACAAAATGAAACATGACGGGTCGAGCGGACCGCCTCGAGCGCCTACGCTGTTGCAGGTGCGCGAAGTGACGCTTCGCTTCGGCGGCGTCGTCGCACTCGACGGCGTGTCGTTCGAAGTCGAACAGGGCCAGATCTGCGGCCTGATCGGCCCCAATGGTGCCGGCAAGACCACGCTGTTCAATTGCCTGTCGCGCCTGTACGCCTGTGATGGCGATATCCGTTTCGCGGGGCAAACTCTCGCCCGGCTACCGCGGCACCGCATGGCAGACGCAGGCATCGGCCGTACCTTTCAGAACCTCGCGCTGTTCCGCAGTCTCACTGTGCGCCAGAACATACTGGTGGGCGGCCATTGCCGACGGCGTGCGGGCTTTCTGGCGCATGCATTGCGCCTGCCCGTGGTGGCGCGCGAGGAGGCGCTGCACGGGCGGCGCGCCGACGAACTGATCGACTTGTTGGCGCTCGGCGACGTGGCCCATGTACCGGTGGCGCTGTTGCCATTCGGAACGCAAAAACGCGTCGAGCTGGCGCGTGCGCTGGCGGCGTCCCCCCGGCTGTTGCTGCTCGATGAACCGGCGTGCGGGCTTAATCACGAGGAGGTCAAACAGCTGACCGCGCTGCTGCGCGAAATCCGGCAACGCTTCGCGCTTACGGTCTTGCTTGTTGAACACCACATGGGCCTGGTGATGGCTCTGTCGGACAAGATTGTCGCGCTTAACTTCGGCCGCAAGATCGCCGAAGGCACGCCCAGCGAAATGCGTCACAACCCCGAGCTGATCGAGGCTTACCTGGGCGTATCGCCATCTGCCGCCCAATCGTCTGGGGAAGCTCGTGCCCCAGAGCGCAGCACGGAGGTCATCCAATGAGCGAAGTTCTCCTCGACGTGCGCGGCCTGGAAGCGGGCTACGGCCCGACCCGCGCTTTATTCGGCATCGACCTGCAAGTGAACGCGGGTTCGATCACGGCGCTGCTGGGCGCCAATGGCGCGGGTAAGACGACAACGCTTCGCGCCCTGTGCGGCATGATCCGCCGGCAAGGCCACGTCACATTCGCCGGCCAGCGCATCGACGGCATGGCCACCGAGGACATCGTCCGACTGGGCGTGGCGCATGTGCCCGATGGGCGCGGTACCTTCACCGGACTCACCACCGAAGAGAACCTGCGGATGGGGGCCTGCACACGGCGCGACAAGGCCGGCGTGCGTGAGGACTGCGAGCGCTTCTACGAATACTTCCCCCGGCTGAAGGAACGGCGCCACCAGCAGGCCGGCACGCTGTCCGGTGGCGAGCAGCAGATGCTGGCCATCGCACGCGCGCTGATGCTGCGGCCGCGGCTGCTGCTGCTGGACGAACCGTCCTTCGGGCTGGCGCCGCTAATGGTGCAGGAGATTTTCCGCATCATGGGGCTCATACGCGAAAGCCAGAACGTCGCCATTTTGCTGGTGGAGCAAAACGCCTCCCTTGCGCTGGAACTGGCCGACACGGCCTATCTGCTGGAGACCGGCCACATCGTGCTTGCTGGAACGGCCGCGGCGGTGCGCAGCAACGACGCCGTGCGAAGCGCCTACCTGGGTGGAGATCAATCCCTATGAACGCATTCCTTTCGCAACTGCTGGCGGGTCTCGCCACCGGCGGCATCTACGCCAGCATGGCGCTGGCCCTGGTGATGATCTACCGCAGCACCCACCACGTGAACTTCGCACAGGGCGAGATGGCGATGTTCTCGGCATTCTTCGCTTCCATGCTGATTCAGGTGGGCTGGCCCTACTGGGCGACCTTCTTCGCGACAGTGGTTTTCGCCTTCGCGATGGGCGCGGCGATCGAATTGGTACTGATCCGGCGCCTGCGCAACGCACCCATCTTGTCCATCGTGGTGGTGTTCGTCGCGCTGCTGGTCATCCTGCACAGCCTGGCGGGCTGGCTGTTTGGCTACACGATCCGGTCGTTTCCAAGCCCGTTCGGCGAGAACGCCTGGTACGGCAGCACCCTGTTGTCGCCGCACCAGATCGGCGCCATCGGCATCACGCTGCTGATGCTGGCACTGGTCTATGTGTTCTTCCGCTTTTCGCCCCTGGGTCTTGCGATGCGGGCCACCGCGGAGAATCCCGTGTCCAGTCGCTTGGTCGGCGTGCGGGTCAACCGTATGCTGGCCCTCGGCTGGGGACTCGCCGGTGCCATCGGCGCGGTCGCAGGGATGATGATTGCGCCGGTGGTGTTCCTGGACGTGCACATGATGTCCGGTGTCCTGATCTACGCATTCGCCGCAGCGGTGCTGGGGGGCATCGCCAGCGCGCCGGGTGCCGTGGTTGGCGGCTTCATCGTCGGCGTACTGGAGAACTTGCTGGGCACCTACGTGGTTGGCTCGGAGCTCAAATTGTCCGTGGCGTTGGTGCTGATCATCGGCGTACTGGTGGTGCGCCCGTCCGGCCTGTTCGGCAAAGCTGTTGTGGTGAGGGTCTGAGCATGAGACCACGACTTCTCCTGGCCGCGTTGATCGCCGCAGCCTGCGTGCTTCCCTTTGTCCTGCCGAACTACATGGTATTTCAGATGACCATGGTGCTGGCCTATGCGCTGGCGCTGCTCGGTCTCAACTTGCTGGTCGGCTTCAATGGCCAGATTTCGCTGGGCCACGGCGCATTCTTTGCGCTGGGCGCCTACACGGCAGCCATGCTGATGGAACACGCGGGCTGGCCCTACTGGGCGACGATTCCTGCCGCGGCACTGGCTGGCGGCATCGTCGGTTACCTGTTCGGGCTGCCCGCCCTGAAGCTCGACGGCGTGTACCTGGCGATGGCTACCTTCGCACTGGGCGTCGTCACGCCGCAACTGCTCAAGTACAAGGGCCTGGAGGTGTGGACCGGTGGTTCGCAAGGCCTGGTGCTGCTCAAGCCTGATGCTCCTTTCGGCTTGCCGCTGAACCCGGACCAATGGCTGTACTTCTTCTGCCTGGGCGTCGCAATAGCGCTGTTCGTGGTCGCGCACAACCTGTTGCGCGGCGCCATGGGACTGAACCTGGTAGCGGTACGCGACCACCCGATCGCGGCCGAGGCCATGGGTGTGAATAACGCGCGCATCAAGAGTGTCACCTTCGGCATCTCCGCCCTGTACACCAGCGTGGGCGGCGCACTGTCCGCAATTGTGGTGCAGTTCGTCGCGCCCGACAGCTTCAACGTATTCCTGTCGATCACCTTGCTGGTAGGCGCCGTGGTCGGTGGGCTGTCGTCGCTGTCCGGCGCCTTGTTCGGTGCGGTGTTCATTCAATTCGTTCCGCGCTTCGCGGAACAGGTGTCCAAGGCCGCGCCCTGGGCCGTGTACGGCGTCATCCTGCTGGTGCTGATGCTGCTCTGGCCCGCGGGCGTAGCTGGCGGCATTGCACGGCTGCGTACCTGGTTTTTTTCAAGGAGACAAACATGAAGACAATCGCTCTCGCACTCACGGTGGCCCTGACTCTGGCCTGCAGCAGCGTCTCGGCTCAGAAGAAGAAATACGACCCCGGCGCCTCGGACACCGAAATCCGCATCGGGCAGACCATGCCTTACAGCGGGCCGGCCTCGATCTACGGTGAAGTGGGCAAGACCCAGGCGGCCTACTTCCGCATGGTCAATGACCAGGGCGGCGTCAATGGCCGCAAGATCAACTTCCTGAGCCTGGACGACGGCTACTCGCCGCCCAAGACGGTGGAGGGTGTGCGCAAGCTGGTCGAGCAGGACGAAGTGCTGCTGCTGTACGGCATGTTCGGCACGGCCACCAACAGCGCCATACACCGTTATGTCAACGCAAAAAAGATCCCGCACCTCCTGCTCCTCACAGGCGCTTCGAAGTGGAACGATCCGCAGAAAAACCCCTGGAGCATGAGCTTCTATCCCGACTATCCGTCCGAGGCAAAAGTCTATGCCCGGCAGATCCTGGAAACCAAGCCAGGCGCCAAGATCGCCGTGCTGTACCAGAACGACGACTACGGACGCGACTACCTCAAGGGCTTCAAGGAAGGTCTGGGCGCCAAGGCCAAGGCAATGATCGTGGCCGAGGCGTCGTACGAACTCACCGACCCCACGGTTGACTCGCAGATCGTGCAGTTGCGCGGGTCCGGCGCGGACGTGCTGGTCAGTTTCAGCACCGCCAAGGCGGCGATACAGACGCTGCGCAAGGTGCATGACACCGGCTGGAAGCCGACCCACTATTTGGCCCAGGGCGCCGCGCTGATCGGCGCGGTATTCAATCCCGCGGGGCCGGAGAAAGCCGCCGGCGTCATTTCCACCGCCTACTCCAAGGACCCGAACGACAAGCAGTGGGAAAACGATGCTGCTTTCCAGGACTGGCTGGCCTTCATGAAGAAATACCGGCCCGAGGCAGATCTCCGTCTGGGCTCGCACGTCTATGCCTACTCCAGCGCACGCCTGATGGTGGACATCCTGCGTGCCTCCGGCGACACCCTCACGCGTGAGAACGTGCTGAAGCAGGCCGCTTCCATCAAGGCCGTGCAATTGCCCATGTTCCTGCCTGGTGTGGTGGTCAGCAGCGGGCCGGACGACTACCGCCTGATCAAGTCCCTGCAACCTGTTACTTTCGACGGCAAGCGCTGGAACAAATTGGGCAGCTTTGTCTCGATCAACTAGAAAACCCATGCATCCTTCATTCAAGACTCTGCGGCTACCGGTCATTGCCGCGCCGCTGTTCATCATCAGCACGCCGCGGCTGGTGATTGCACAGTGCAAGGCCGGCATCGTCGGTTCGATGCCGGCACTCAATGCCCGCCCGGCCGAGCTGCTGGACGACTGGCTCGCCGAGATCACCGAAGCGCTGGCTGCGCACGATCGTGCCAACCCGGAGTCGCCGGCGGCGCCCTATGCCATCAACCAGATCGTGCACAAGAGCAATGACCGGCTGCAACGCGACATGGAAGTCTGCGCCAGGTACAAAGTGCCGATCGTCATCACCTCTCTGGGCGCGCGGCCCGAGATCAACCAGGCCGTGCACAGCTGGGGCGGCATCGTGCTGCATGACGTGATCGACGATCGCTTCGCCCGCAAGGCGGTGGAAAAGGGCGCCGACGGCCTGGTCGCCGTGGCGGCGGGAGCCGGAGGGCACGCAGGCACCACCAGCCCGTTCCCGCTGGTGCAGGAGATTCGCCGCTGGTTCAAGGGACCCCTGGCCTTGAGCGGCGCCATTGCGTCGGGCAACGCCATCTTGGCCGCGCAAGCGGCGGGCGCAGACTTCGGCTACATCGGCTCGGCCTTCATCGCCACCGAGGAGGCACGGGCCGATGACGCGTACAAGCAGATGATTGTGGAGAGCAGCAGCCGCGACATTGTGTACAGCAACCTGTTCACCGGCGTGCACGGCAACTACCTGCGCGGGTCTGTGGTGCGGGCGGGGCTGGATCCCGATGCGCTGCCGCACAGCGAGGCCAGCCAGATGAACTTTGGCAGCGACCGCGTCAAGCCATGGAAGGACATCTGGGGCTGCGGTCAGGGCATAGGGGCGATCGAGCAGGTTTTGCCGACCGAGGCTTTGGTGGCGCGGTTGCAGCGTGAATATCAGTCGGCGCGCGAGCGCCTGAGCCTGGAGACACTGGTATGTATCTGACGCAAGGCTTGCACCGCACATTGCAGCAGCGCCCGGGCGCCGTGGCAACCGTGTTCGGCCAGCGCCGGACAAGTTTTTCGGGACTGGCAGGCCGCGTCGCCCGGGTGGCCGGCGCGCTGGCGAAGCTCGGCGTAACGAGCGGCGACCGCATCGCCTTGCTGGCGCAGAACAGTGACCGCTATGTCGAGGGCCTGCTCGCTGTCTGGTGGCTGGGCGCAGTGGCCTGTCCGCTGAACACGCGCTGGAGCGTACCGGAGATCGCTTACGCCCTGAACGACTGCGGGATACGCGTGCTGGTGGTTGACGACACGTTCGCGCCATGGGTTGCGGAACTCAAGGCCCAGGCACCGGCGCTGGGCCCGGTCATCCACGCCGGCGAACAGGCCACGCCTGAGGGGCTGCTGGCCTGGGAAGATTTGATCGCCGCTGGTGAGCCGCTGGAAGACGCACGTCCGGCCGCCGACGCACTGGCGGCCATCCTCTACACCGGCGGCACCACCGGCACGCCCAAAGGCGTGATGCTGTCCCACGCGAACTTCTGGATCTCGTCGGTAGCGCGCATGGCCGAAGTACCGAACCCGGCACACGCCGTGAGTCTGCTGGTGGCGCCGTTGTTCCACGTGGCGGGCCTGGGCCGTGTGGTGTCGCAAATCGTGACCGGATCGACCAGTGTGCTGCTGCCGTCGTTTCGCGCCGAAACCGTGCTGGCGACGCTGCAGGACGAGCATGTCAGCGATGTCGTGCTGGTGCCCAGCATGCTGCAGATGCTGCTGGATCATCCGTCCTTTCCGTCGTGCGACTTGCGCCACCTTGATCGCATCATTCACGGTGCGTCGCCGATCTCACCCGGGCTGCTGGAGCGCGCCATGAAAGCTTTGCCGAATTGCGGATTCCAGAGCGCCTATGGCATGACCGAAACCGCAGCCACGGCCTGCAGCAATGGGCCTTACCGCTGGAGCGAGGGCACGACGCTGGGGCCGCACGAGCTGGCGGCGGGGCGGGTGTGTTATGGCAACGAGGTACGCGTGGTCGATGTCGGCGGCCGCGAGGTGCCCTGCGGCACGGTGGGCGAGATCACGATCCGCGGCGCCAACGTCATGCAGGGGTATTGGAACAAGCCGGCGGAGACCAGCGCGGCCCTGCGCAGTGGCTGGCTTTTCACTGGCGACGGCGGCTTCATGGACGAAGCCGGTTATGTGCACGTCGTCGACCGCGTCAAGGACATGATCATCAGCGGCGGCGAGAACGTCTATTCGGCCGAGGTGGAGGGGGCGCTGTCGCACCATCCCGCGGTGGCTGCCTGCGCCGTCATCGGAATCCCGAGCGCCACATGGGGTGAGGCGGTGCACGCCATCGTCATATTGCGCCCCGGCGCGTCGTCCAGTGACGAGGAGCTTCGAGCGCATTGCCGCACCCGCCTCGCAGGCTACAAATGCCCCAAGAGCATCGAGTTTCGCGACGCCTTGCCACTGTCACCGGCAGGCAAGGTGTTGAAGACCGTGCTGCGGGAGCCATTCTGGAGTGGCAATGCGCGACAGATCAATTAAGGCTGCAGCGCTGCACGCTTCAGGCATCACCTTACACAACTCTCAAGGAAGTTCCATGACAAGAATGTCACGCTGTACCAGGCGGTTTGAGGCGGCGCGATGATAGACCGCCGCTACATCGGGCACACCATGCCGGCCTTTGCGGTCGGTGTCGAGACAGGGCGGTTGCGGTTTTTCGCCAAGGCCACCGACCAGTCGGACCCTGTCTATATTGACGAGGCCGCTGCGAATGCGGTAGGTTATCCGGGCCTGCCCGTGCCGCCTACCTTTTTCTTCTGCCTGGAGATGGAGTCACCCAACCCGGCCGCTGTTCGCGACCTGCTGGGTCTGGATTACCGCCGTCTGCTGCATGGTGAACAAGGTTTTACTTATCACACCATGGCCTTTGCCGGTGACACGCTCACCTTCGAGCAGCGCATCGAAGACATCTACGACAAGAAAAACGGCGCACTCGAGTTCGTGGTGCGCAAGACCCGTGTGAGCAACCAGCGCGCGGAGCTGGTGGCCGAACTGCGCTGTATCACGGTGATGCGCAATGACTGAGATTTCCATGACAACCATCAAACCCACACCCGTTTTTGATGAGGTGCAGGTGGGCGACTCCCTGCCTTCGTTTGAAACGCCGCCGATCTCGCGCCTGGCGCTGGCCCTGTACTGCGGTGCGTCCGGCGACCACAACCCCATCCATGTGGACAGCGATTTCGCCAAGTCCGCCGGCCTGCCTGACGTGTTTGCCCACGGCATGTTGTCCATGGCCTGGCTGGGGCGTCTGCTGACCCACTGGGTGGCCCAACCGGCCATCCGCACGTTCAGCGTGCGCTTTTTATCGATCACCCATGTGGGTGAAAGCATCACCTGCACCGGCAAGGTGGTGGAAAAGTTCGAGCAGGGCGGTGAGCGCTGCGTGCGGCTCGAGGTCAGCACCACCAGCCAGGGTGGCCAGGTCAAGCTGGCGGGTGAAGCCGTGGTCGTTCTGGTCTGAAGCGTGAATGGATTCAAGGAAAAAAGCATGAAAAAACTGGATGGCAAGGTGGCCTTGGTATCGGGTTCGGGTCGCGGCATTGGCCGTGAAATCGCGCTCAAACTCGCGGCCGAAGGTGCGCGCGTGGTGATCAATGACCTGGACGCCGAACCGGCGCAGCAGACCGTTGCCGACATCGTGGCGCGCGGCGGCCAGGCCGTCGCCTGCGTCGGCAGCGTGACCGATGCCGACTTTGGCGCGCGGTTTGTCCAGCAGGCGCTGGACAGCTTTGGCGGCATCGACATCATCGTCAACAATGCCGGCTACACCTGGGACAACGTGGTGCAGAAGATGAGCGACGAGCAGTGGGAGGCGATGCTGCAGGTGCACCTGACAGCGCCATTCCGCATTCTGCGCGCCGCCTCGGGCTTTATCCGCGAGGCTGCCAAGAAGGAAGCCGAAGCCGGCCAGATGGTGTTCCGCAAGGTGGTCAACATATCTTCCACTTCTGGTGTTTATGGCAACGCCGGCCAGGCCAACTACGCGGCGGCCAAGGCCGGCATCAACGGCCTGACCAAGGCGCTGGCCAAGGAGTGGGGCCGCTACAAGGTCAACGTCAACAGCGTGGCCTTTGGCCTGATCATGACGCGCCTGACCGAAGCGCCGGCCGATGCCGACGCCAGCATCGACATCGCCGGCCAGCAGATCAAGGTGGGCGTGAATCCACAGGTGCTCAAAAACGCCGAGGCCCTGATTCCGCTGGGCCGTGGCGGCACACCGGAAGAAGCCGCCGGCGCGGTCTACATGTTCTGCATTCCGGAATCCAACTATGTGAGCGGGCAGGTGCTGGTCTGCGGCGGTGGACGTCCATGAGTTCCCCGCCGGTCCACGGAGCCCCCCGCACGGCCGGCATACGGCCTGCGCCGCGTCCCTGGATGGATGCCGACCTGGAGATGCTGCGTGACACCGCGCGCAGGTTCTTCGAGCGCGAATGTGTGCCGCACGAAGCGCGCTGGACGGCGCAGCATCACGCTGACCGCGATATCTGGAAAAAAGCCGGACAGGCCGGCCTGCTCTGCGCCAGCATTCCCGAGGAATACGGCGGTGGCAGCGGCAGTTTCCTGCATGAAGCCGTGATCTGCGAAGAGCAGGCCACCGCCATGGTTGCCGCTTTCAGCAACAACGTGCACAGCGGCATCGTGGCCCACTACATCCTGGCCTATGGCAGCGAAGCGCAAAAGCGGCGCTGGCTGCCGCGCATGGCCACCGGTGAGCTGGTGGCCGCCATCGCCATGAGCGAGCCCGGCGCAGGTACCGACCTGCAGCGCATCAAGACCAGCGCCCAGCGTGACGGCGGCGACTACCTGATCAGCGGATCCAAGACTTTCATTACCAACGGCCACCATGCCAACCTGGTCTGCGTTGCCGTCAAGACCGATACTGCGGCCGGTGCCAAGGGCGTGTCCCTGGTGATGGTCGAAACCGATGGCCTGGAGGGTTTCCGCCGTGGCCGCCTGCTTGAAAAACTC
This sequence comes from Polaromonas sp. A23, assembly GCF_002001015.1. Classification (GTDB taxonomy): domain Bacteria; phylum Pseudomonadota; class Gammaproteobacteria; order Burkholderiales; family Burkholderiaceae_C; genus Polaromonas. Next base: position 273,052 of record NZ_MUNO01000018.1, read on the forward strand.
GGCCAGAAGACGATGGACACCACCGAGCTCTTTTTTGACGGCATCCGCGTGCCCGCAGACAATCTGCTCGGCGGCGAGGAAGGCCGGGGCTTCACCCAGCTCATGCAGCAACTGCCGCAGGAGCGGCTGCTCATTGCCGTCGGCGCCGTGGCGACCATGCACCGCGCCATTGCGGAAACCACGGACCACGTCCGTCAGCGCGAAATCTTTGGCAAACCCCTGATGGCCCTGCAGAATACCCGCTTCAAGCTGGCCGAATGCCAGACCCAGGCCACGGTGGCGCGCAGCTTCGTTGACGACTGCATCGGACGCTTGCTGCGCGGTGAACTTGATGTGCCCACCGCAGCCATGGCCAAATGGTGGACCACGCAGACCAACTGCCAGATCGTCGACGAGTGCCTGCAGCTGTTCGGTGGTTACGGCTACATGACCGAATACCCGATCAGCCGGCTGTATGCCGATGTGCGCGTCGGCAAGATCTACGGCGGCGCCAATGAGGTCATGAAGGAGATTATTGCCCGCGCCATGGACCGGTAGTGCTGCACCGAGAACAAAGAGAGACAAGACATGCCTGCCCCCCATCACCGCTTCTGGCCCAAGGGCATCCCGCACGAGCTGCGTGTGCCGCGGGTCAGCCTGGTCCACTACCTGGACGTGGCGGCCCAGCGCTACCCCGACAAGCCCGCCATCGTGTACTGCGGCGCGGTGCTCACTTATGCCGCACTGAAGACCAGGGTCGATGCCATGGCCGCCTGCCTGCAGCAGCGCCTGGGCGTGCGGCGCGGCGACCGCGTGTTGCTGGTGAGTCAGAACTGTCCGCAGTATGTGATTGCCCATTTCGCCGTGCTGCGCGCGGGTGCCGCAGTGGTGCCGGTCAACCCCATGAGCACCGCGCATGAGCTGCGTTACTACCTGGCCAACAGTGGCGCCAAAGTGGCGTTTGCCGCCCAGGAACTGCTGCCGCAGGTGCTGGCCTGCACGGCCCCGGCGCTGGAAGGTGGTCTCGAAGCGGTGCTGGTACACGCCTACAGCGATGGCGTGCCGGCTGCCGGCGGTGATGAGCTACCCGACTGGGTGCTTGCGCCGCGCTTGCCCTTACCCAGTGCTGTTTGCCACGGTTTTGAAGACGTACTGGCGCAGCCATGGCCGCCCTCCGATGACCTGAGCGAGCACGATGGCCTGGCGGTGTTGCCCTACACCTCGGGCACCACCGGCCACCCCAAGGCCTGCATGCACACCCATGCCACCGTGCTGGCGTCCAGCCAGGCGTCGCAACGGTGGAAAGAGCTCAACACCGATTCGGTTTACCTCTGCGTGGCGCCGCTGTTCCACATGCTGGGCATGCAAAACGGCATGGTGGTACCGATCACGCTGGGCGGCACCGTGGTGATGATGCCGCGCTGGAACCCGGTGGTGGCGGTGCGCCTGATCGAGCGCTACCGCGTGACGGCGTGGACCGCGCCGCCGGCCATGGTGATCGACTTTTTTGCGCAGCCGGAAGCCTTGCAGCGCGACCTGTCCAGCCTGTGCCTGCTGTCCGGTGGTGGTGCGGCCATGCCCGAGGCGGTGGCGGCCATGCTGGACCAGCGTTTCGGCCTGAGTTACAACGAAGCCTACGGCCTGTCGGAGACCGCCGGCTTCCTGCATGCCAACCCGCTGCAGCGCTGCAAGCGCCAGTGCCTGGGCATGCCCACACAGGGCGTGGATTCGCGCATTGTGGATCCGCTCACGCTGCAGGAGTTGCCCCAGGGCGAGGTGGGCGAGCTGGTCACCCGCGGTCCCCAGGTCATGACGGGTTACTGGAACAACGACGAGGCCAACCGCAGCGCGTTTGTCGAGATCGCCGGCGAGCGCTTCTTCCGCACCGGTGACCTGGCGTATGTGGACGAGGAAGGTTACTTCTTCATGCGAGACCGGCTCAAACGCATGATCAATGCCTCGGGTTTCAAGGTCTGGCCGGCCGAAGTGGAAAGCGCCATGTATGAACATCCCGCCATCCACGAGGCCTGTGTGATCGGGGTGGAGGACGCGAAACGCGGCGAAACCGTCAAGGCGCTGGTGGTGCTCAAGCCCGGCCAGCGCGGCCAGGTGTCCGAGCAGGACATCATCGACTGGAGCCGCCAGCGCATGTCGGTCTACAAGGCGCCGCGTATCGTCGAGTTCATGGACAGCCTGCCCAAGTCGGGCACCGGAAAAATCCTCTGGCGCGAACTGCAGGAGGCGCAGCGCGAGCTTGCAGTCCGACCATGAGCACCTTCTTTTTTTGACAACAGGACTTCGCATGGACATCCATGATTTCAAGGGCCGTGCCGTTTTTGTGGCCGGCGGCAGCAGCGGCATCAACCTGGGCATAGCCAAGGCCTTCGCGGCGCGCGGTGCCCATGTGGCCATTGCCAGCCGCTCGCCCGAACGGGTGGCCGGGGCGGTGGCCGAACTGCGCGGCTTGGCCGCCGCCGATGCGCGCATCGAAGGCTACAGCGCCGACGTGCGCGATGCCGAAGCGATTGCTGCAGCGCTGGCCCAGGCCCATGCCGCCATCGGCGACTTCGATGTGCTGGTGTCCGGCGCCGCAGGTAATTTTGTTGCGCCTGCACTGGGCATGTCGGCCAAGGGTTTTCGCACCGTGATCGACATCGACCTCAACGGCACCTTTCATGTGCTGCGCGGTGCGCATGCGTTTCTGCGCAAGCCGGGCGCCTCGGTCATCAGCATTTCGGCACCGCAAGCCTACAACCCGACCATGTACCAGGCCCATGTGTGTGCCGCCAAGGCCGGTGTGGACATGCTCACCCGGGTGCTGGCGATGGAGTGGGGGCCCGAAGGCATTCGTGTCAATTCGATTGTTCCCGGCCCGATTGGCGACACCGAAGGGGTGCGCCGCCTCGCGCCCACGCCCGAGGCGCTGGCCCGCATGGCCGCTTCTGTGCCGCTGGGCCGCATGGGCACCACCGCCGAGATTGCGGACATGGCGCTGTTCCTGAGTTCGCGGCACGCACAGTTCGTGACCGGTGCCGTGATTCCCGTGGACGGCGGCAGCTCGCTGGCCGGCGGCCGGGACCTGGGCGCTGCATTGGCCCACTGACAAGCTGAAACCAAAAGAAGAGAAACATCATGCCCAACACATTCAAGACCCTCCGCTTTGAAGTGGTCGACCAGGTGGCCACCCTGACCCTGGACAACCCCACCAAGCGCAACGCACTCGACGCGGCCATGCGCGAAGAGTTTTCCGAGGTGGTGCGCCTTGTGCGAAGCGACCGCGGCATACGCGCGCTGGTCCTCACAGGGGCCAACGGGCATTTCTGCTCAGGCGGTGATTTGCGCAACATTGCCACAGCGGGGCTGGACAACGCCGGCTGGCGCAACCGCATGCAGGACCTGCACGCCTGGCTAAGCGAGCTGCTCACGCTGGACCGGCCGGTGATCGCGGCGGTCGATGGCGCGGCCGCAGGCGCGGGCTTCAGCCTGGCGCTGGCCGCCGACTTCGTGCTGGCCACGCCGCGCGCGCGCTTCTGCATGTCCTTTCTCAAGGTGGGCCTGGTGCCTGACTGCGGCGCCTTTTACAGCCTGCCGCGTTTTGTCGGCGTGCAGCGCGCCAAGGAACTGATGCTCTCTGCCCGCGACGTCGACGGCGCCGAGGCCCTGAAGCTGGGTCTGGCCATGGAGCTCCACTCGCCCGAGCAACTGCTGGCGCGCGCGCAGGCCATGGCGGCCAGCTTTGTTCATGCGTCGCCCCTGGCCGTGAGCCTGGTCAAGCGTGCGCTGGCGGACTGGGGTGCCGAGCTGCCGGCTTTGCTGGATCAGGAAGCCAACGCCCAGGCCCTGGCCATGGGCAGCCCTGAACATCGCACCGCGGTTAACCGCTTTGTCAACAAGGAAGCGCCGCTGTTCCAGTGGCCTGTCTTGCCATGAATGCTCCTAAAACAATAGCTGCTTGCGACCGTTCCGTAAGGGCTGGATGCCTATTTGATTGCATAAAAGCAGACCATGAAGCCAGATGCAGGCGTTTAGGCCAGGATCATCAAGGACGCCAACATTCGGATCAACCATGACAACTGCAACAAGAGCCGCACCTGACAGCCCGGCCGCCGACACCTCCGCCCTGTTCGTCCAGGTGGCCTTCAACCGCCTGCTCGACCTGCGCCGCGAGTTTGCAGAAGCCGGCGTGGCGCGCCTGAGTCTGCAGGCGCGGCCGGAATTGACCAACAACTTCCATGTGCTGCATGGCGGCGTGATCATGACCATGCTGGACGGCGTCATGTCCAGCGCGGCACTGTCAAAGTCGGGCTTCACGCGTGCTGTTGTCACCATCGACATGTCAACCAGCTTCATCAAGCCGGCGCGCGGCCGGCTCGTGGCGCACGGGCAAGCCGTTGGTGGTGGCCGCTCGGTCTGTTTCTGTGAGGCACGCATCGAGGACGAAGCGGGCGAGCTGGTCGCCAAGGCCATGGGCACTTTCAAGTACGTTGATCCCTGATGGGTAAACGCTGGAAGGACCGCCACCGACTCGAAGTTCACGCTCGACACCGCAGCGCTGGCCATGGCGGTGGCCTGTTCGGGGATGCTTCGCGCAAGGGGTGAACCCGGTTGCCACCGGCAGCTAAAGCTCGTAGGCTGTCGCGATGAAAACCATTCGCATCTTCCGCCTGTTTTGCGTCCTTCTTGTCGCCGCAACGCTTGCGGCCTGTGCAGGTGCACCTGGGGTGGCGCCCCGGCCCAAGCTGGTGGTGTTTCTGGTGGTCGACGGCTTGCCGCAACGCCAGATCACCAGCTACCGCGACCAGCTCGCGCCCGATGGCCTGGCGCGCTTCCTGGACCGAGGTGCCTGGTTTGCTGACGCGCACTACGGCCACGCCTACACCGTCACAGCGGCCGGACACGCAGCCATGCTGACCGGCGCTTATCCGCATCGCACCGGCATCATCGGCAACGACTGGCGCGATGTGGCTACCGGCGCGCAGGTCTATAACACCGGCGATACAGGTGCGACCTACATCGGCCACACCACCCAGGCCCTGGACGGTACCAGCCCGAAAAACCTGAAGGTGGAAACGTTGGGCGACGTGCTGCGCGGTGTTGACGCGCGCAGCAAGGTAATCGGCATCTCGGGCAAGGACCGCGGTGCCATCCTGCCTGCCGGCAAGCGCGGTACAGCCTACATGTTCATGGGCGCCAGTGGCCAGTTCGCTTCGACCACCTACTACATGAAAGAGCATCCCGCCTGGGTAAACACCTTCAATACCGGCAAACCGGCCGACCGTTACTTCAAGACCGATTGGAAGCCGCTGCTGCCGGAAGCCGCCTATGCGCGTTCCATTCCCGACGGCCAGATCTGGTTCGGCCCGCGCGGAGGCAAGCTGCCGATGATGATGGGCGTGCCCGCCGACGACGCGCCAAGCCCTGCGTTCTACGCGGCCTTGCTGCGCAGCCCGTTTGTCGATGCGCTGTCGCTCGACTTTGCGCGCGCCGCCATTGCCGGCGAGCAACTGGGTCGCGACGACGCGCCCGACATCCTGTCGGTGAGCCTGTCCGGCCACGACTATGTGAACCACGCCTGGAGCGCTGAGTCGCGCCTTTCGCACGACCATCTGCTGCAGCTTGACCGTTTGCTCCAGGCCTTTTTCCGCGACCTCGACAGCACGGTGGGCAAGGGCAACTATCTCGCCGTGCTGACGGCCGACCACGGCTTCATGCCGGCAGCTGAACACAGCCAGTCGCAGGGGTTGTCGGCAGGGCGGACGTCAAGCACCCAACTGCTGAACCGCGTGAACGATGAGTTGCAGCGAAAATTCGGTGTGCCCAAGCTGGCCGCCTTCCTTTCGGCTTCCGCGCTGGTGCTGGACCGCCAGTTGCTTGCACAGCGCAGCCTGGACTTCAACACCGTGGCGGATGCTGCAAGAACCCTGCTGCTGGCCGACCCCATCATCGCCGCGGCCTACACCCGGCGTGAGCTGGAAACCGGAAGCCGCACCGGCGAACCGTTCTTCGGGCAGATGCGCAAGACCTGGCACAAGGACGTGTCGGGCGACGTGCAGTACGTGCTCAAGCCCCTGTGGATGTTTGGCCCCCCCACCTCGGTCGCTACCCACGGCTCACCACATCCTTACGACACCCATGTGCCCATCCTCATGTACGGGCCGGCCTGGGTGAAACCGGGCCGCATCGACAGCCGGGTCGAGGTGGTGGACATTGCCCCCACCCTGGCGCGCCTGCTGGGTGTGGCGGTGCCGTCGGCGGCTGAAGGCAAGCTGCTGCCGCTGCTTGCGCCCTGAACTGGATTTCAGAGTCAAAAAGGCGAATAGCCCCTTACGGACGGGCGCAAGCAGCTATCAATAAGGTAGCAAATGGAAATTGCGGACCAAGCCCGCAATCACAGCTCCTCCTCAGTCGGCCGTGATGCCGGCCTGCCTGATGATTTTTGCGTAGATATCTGCGTCCGTCTTGACGCTGCGGGCAAATTCTTCCGGTTTGTTGCCCACCACGGTCAGGCCCAGGTCGGCGACTTTGGCTGCTATCTCCGGAAAGCGCAGGATCTTGCCGACCTCGTTGGAGAATTTGTTCACCACTGATTTGGGCGTGGCCGAGGGCATGAACAGGCCGAACCAGCCATAGAGGCCGTAGGAGTGGTAGCCGAGCTCGGTGAATGTCGGCACGTCGGGCAGCGATTTCATGCGCTGGGCGCCGGTGACGGCCAGCACCCTGAACTTACCAGTATTCAGATGCGGACGGGCAGTGGCAGCATCCACAAACGCCGATGACAGCTGCCCGCCTATCAGGTCGGTGACCAGAGGCGCAGCGCCCTTGTAGGGGATATGGGTGAGGTCCAGACCGGCCTGCAGGTTCAGCAGCGAGCCCTGGATGTGCGAAGAGGTGCCATTGCCGTAGGAGCCGTAGTTGTGCCTGTTGGGATTGGACTTGGCCAAGATGATGAAGTCCCGCATCGTTTTGGCCGGCGAAGCGGCAGGAACCGCAAAAAGGCTGGGGGTGCGGGCCACTTCGGAAACGGGTGTCAGGTCCCGTATTGGGTCATACGGCAACTTGCGGTACAGGGCTGGTGCCTGAATCAGGGCCGTGATGCCCATCAGTACGGTGTAGCCGTCGCCCGGTGCCTTGGCAACAACGTCATTGCCGATGTTACCGCTGGCGCCCGGCCGGTTTTCGACGATAACGGGCTGCTTCCAGGCTTCGGACAGTTTGGCCCCGATCATGCGCGCCAGGGTGTCTGTGGCGCCCCCGGCCGGATAGGGCACGATGATCTTGATGGGCTGGGAAGGGTAGTTGCCGGCCGTTTGCGCCATCAGCGATGTGCCGCTGGCCAGCAGGGCCGCAAGCATCAGGCTGCGCCGGGCGATGAATCGTGATTTCATTTTTTTGTCTCCTGAGAGGGTGGTTGGTGTGTGATGCGCTTACTGCCGGAGGTGGCAGGAACTACTGACAATGGAAAGCTTCAAGAAGCGCGAGCCCGATCGCCTGCGCTGCATGGGATGGCGAGGTCGTGGGTCGGCCGTGCAGATCAGTTCGCTCCACAGAAAATTGCATGTGTGCATTTTTTTGTCTCCTCCACGGAGGGCGCCAGATGTCCCTCACGTGACTGGAGAGTACGCACGCGTTGGCATGCAGGCAATGACCAAATAAATCAAAAAGGGGTGGCAGAAAGTGCCAGGCCGTGCGAGTGCTTCGAGGTATGCACTATGGATTGCAGGTTAAATCCACAATGGCAGGAGCAAGATTACTCAGGCACCGGCGTCTTGGGCGTGAAGTCGCAATACGGCGCCACCGCGCACTGCCAGCACATGGGCTTGCGCGCCACACACACATAGCGCCCGTGCAATATCAGCCAGTGGTGCGCGTCCACCAGGTACTCAGGCGGAATGCGTTTGAGTAGCTTCAGCTCCACTTCCAGCGGGGTCTTGCCCGGCGCCAGGCCGGTGCGGTTGCCGAGGCGGAAGATGTGTGTGTCTACCGCCATGGTGGCTTCGCCGAAGGCGGAGTTGAGCACCACATTCGCCGTCTTGCGGCCCACGCCGGGCAGGGCCTCCAGCGCTTCGCGGCTGCGTGGCACCACGCTGTTGTGCTGCTCCACCAGCATGCGGCAGGTTTCCATCAAGTGTTTGGCCTTGCTGCGGTACAGGCCGATGGTCTTGATGTAGCCCTCCAGCCCTTCAACGCCGAGGTCCAGGATTTTCTGCGGCGTGTTGGCCACCGGGAACAGCTTGCGCGTGGCTTTGTTCACGCCCACGTCCGTTGCCTGCGCGCTCAGCAGCACAGCGGTCAAAAGTTCGAACACGCTGGTGTATTCGAGCTCGGTTACCGGCAGGGGGCTGGCGGCTTTCAGCGTGGCAAAGAAGGGGGCGATGTCGACGGTTTTCATGGCGCCAAGTCTAGCCGCGCTTCAAAAGCCCTCCGGCTTACAGCGGCCGCACCGGAACACACAACAGGCAGCGGAAAGCCCCGGTCTTTTCGTCCACCACAAAATCACCTTCGTGCAGTTCCAGTGAAGGTTTGTCGTCGGCCTGGTAGCCGCTTTGCGGCAGCCACTCGCCGAACAGGCGCATCCAGGCATCGTGAATGGTTGCGCCCGTGCCGGTGAAGGGCGCGCAGGCATAACGCCCGCCAGCAAAAGTCTGCACACCCATTTCGCCTTGCGGCTGGAAGGCGGCATCGACCTCAAAGCTGCAGTCATAGCGGCATTTGTCGGCGGGGGTGACTTCGGGATCGTCCTGAACGATGCCGTAAATCCGTTCCGGGTCCAGTCCGTGCTGTCCGACCCATGCCCAAAAGCGTTGCCAGGTGGCGCCAATATCGGGGTGGCCATAGGGGCCGGTATGGCGCATGTAGGCCAGGCGAAGGGCGGGCAGGGTCTTGAGTTCGACTTGCATAAGCATTCCTTTTTCAGTGGTGGGCTGACCCGATGGCCAGCTGTCACCATCCTGCGGAAAACCCGGGTCGGCGGCTTGATTCGCCTTGCGCACCTCTTGATGAATCTTGCTCAGTTGCTCGCGCCGGCTGGCCGACCAGCTGCGCCAGCCACCACGCCGCCACGCGGTGGGCGTCATGCCGAAGTGCGCGCCAAATGCCCGTGTGAACACTTCGGCCGACGCAAAGCCTACCTCCAGTGCCACCGCCAGCGCAGCCTGGGGCGGTGAAGCGAGCAGGCGCTGCGCTGCCGCCTCAAGCCTCAGACGGCGCACGCAGTCGGCCAGCGTCTCGCCAGTCATCGCCTGAAACATGCGATGGAAATGCCAGGGCGAAAAATGCGCCACGCCTGCCAGTGTCTGCAGATCCAGCGTGTGGTCCAGGTGCGTGCTGATGTGATCCACCACCCGGTTGATGCGGGCGACGTAAGCACGCCTGTGGTCGGGCACGCTCATGGAAGCTCTGCAATGAATTGTTCAGCCTGCGCCAGCATGCCGGTGCGTATGGTCTTGAAAACCCGCTGCGGAAAGCCCGCCGGCAACTGCGCTTCAACCTGATCCAGCGCTTCAGGCACTTGCAGCACCAGCGCCACCATGTGGTCAAAGGCGCCGGGCACACCGCATTGCTGCGCCAGCAGTTGCCAGTGGCGGGTGCGGATCTCATGCAGATAGTAGTGCGTGTTTTTGCTACGCAGTGCCATTGCCAGTTTGGCCCTGCGTGGGTGCAGCTGGTTGGGGCCCGTGCCCATGATGGGCCAGACCGACAGCACGTCATACAGCGGTGTCATGCGGTAGCCACCACCCCGTTCAAGAAAGATGGAAAAGTTCTTTGCGTGGCCATCGGTGGCGGCCATGAGCCAGAAAGCGAGCTGGGTGCTGACAAAGGTCTGCTTGTCCTCATCCGCGCGGCTACTGTTGTCCAGCTGGCGAAGAATGGCCCGTATTCCCGGGCCGCCCTCGTTTTCATACTTTCGCTCGCCGGCCACGCCAAGCGCCTGGCAAAAGTCTTCCTGCGGCAGGCGTGCAATCCATGGCGCGCGTCCTTGCGGCTGCTGAAGCGCGCGATCGAAGCGTTCCACCACCAGCACTTTGCGCTGGCCGAAGTGGGCTATCTCGCATCCGGCGACTGGCAGTCCAAGCTGTGCAAGTATCTGAGCGCATAACCATTCGTTTTCTACAGAGGAGCTCATGTCAGCGCGCATGTTTCCCACAAGCCCCAAAGGCAGTTTGAAAATATGCGTGGTGGGTGTTGCGCCCACCGGCCTGCACCACTGGTCTTTGTGCCAGAGCAGGGCAGTTTTCTCCTGCGCGCCAGCTATGGAGATACGGAAATCATCCGTTAATTCCTGGCCCACAACACGCCCGCCAGTGACCGCGTGGTTGATTGCACGCTCTACTTCCGACTCATTCAACGGCAAGTACTCGATGCGGTCGAAGCCATCAGGTGCCATGTCAGGCGGGAGCAACTGCACAGACCCCACGCAGTCGCGCCCGATTGCAGCCAGCAGATCAAACGCTTCGATGCTGCCAGTGGTGAACTTGTCACGCAATCGCCGGCGAATGGAGTCGCTGTCGGGCAACAGATTGTCAAAAAAGTTGCGGACCACTTCTCCGCGGTGCGGGAGGTTGTCCGGTGTGAATGGCAGGGAAAGCGACAGCCAGCGCGCGGCGGGCGAAGCGGGCCAGTTTTCGTCATAGTTGAAGCGATGTTCTCCATCAACCATCGACCAGGTGCCCACACGTTCGCCATTGGCCCAGACGCCGAGAACACTGTCTTGCGGATTTGTGCGGGGGCGGCGAAAAGTCACCATGTGTCGGGCCCTGGCTCGGCGACTCGGTACGCAGATGGCTCTTCAACCATCAGGCTGTAGCCCATGGCCGTGACCATGCGGGAAATCTGATCGAAGGCGGTGACTTCTGGCGCGGCCTCTATGCGGGCAATACGCTTTTGCGTAACGCCCAACCGTTCGCCAAGCTGTGTCTGCGTCAGGCCTCGCGCCTGCCGCAACGAACGCAGGATGGTGCGTAGCTGCTGTGGGTTGTCAACGGGGTATTTCATCGATACTCCTCAAAAGTAGTTATGTGAATTTACTACTTTAAAGTAGTTAAGTCAAATTACTACCTTTAAGGAGTTAATTCAACCCCCTGGCAGTGGCAAGCTACCCCGCCTTCCGAATCGTCCCCTGCGCTGCCGCGCACAGCGTGCGCTCCCCACCGCGCAGCACAAAAATATCGCAACGGCACACCGCCTGCGTCTTGCCGCTGCCCACCACCGTGGCCACGGCCAGCAGGCGCTCGGCGTCTTTGGCGGGGCGCAGGTAGTTGATCTTGAACTCCGACGTCACCGAATCGCCCAGCACCGAGCCGCCGGCAAAGGTCAGCGCGTTGTCGGCCAGGTAAGACAACACACCGCCGTGCACAAAGCCGTGCTGCTGCAGCAGGGCGGGCGCTACCGGAACAGACAGCTCTGCGCTGCCGGGCGCAAAGGCGTCGAGCCGCGCATTCAGTATGGCGCTGAAGGGTTGCTGGCTGAGAATGTGTTGCCCTTGGGTGAGCATGTCAGCTGGCATGTTGGCTCCTGGGAAAGGATTGTGCGGGCGCCTTGCCGCTCGACCGCCACCAGCGCAGGAAGCGCACCCAGGGCGACCAGGCGACGAACTTGGGTGAGTTGCCCAGCTCGTCCTGAGCCCGCGACAGAAGGTCCTCGACCAAAGCGTTGTGCAACGGACGCACTACCAGCGGCCAGAGCAGGCGGGCGCTGCCTTCGAGCTTCATCTCGATGCGGTGCTCCAGCACGCAATGCTTGGCCGTCGCGTCCAGGATTTCGCAGGCGTGCCAGCCGTTGAAACCTTTTGGCTCGGTGAACCGAAAGCGGATCGATTGGCCCGGCACATGCGCTTCGACGAAGTAGCCGATGGGGCCGTGGCCGCCCGTTGCGCCCACGCCCAGCGGCCGGTCGAACTTCATGCGCGGCCACACGTCGCTGGGCCACAGCGTGTCGGTCGGCGAGGACAGCGCGTCAAGCAGCGCGCCGACCTGCTCGGGGCTGGCGTACAGCAGGCGTTGATGGACATTCACCACTTTCATAAGAACACTCCTTTTGAAATTGTTCAGGCAGCCACCGCCATCCAGGCGGCATGCTCCAGTGCCGCACGCACCTTGGGCGCCACGGCGGGTGGGTTCTCGCTGGCCCAGTGCGGCGTGAGCGATATCGACGGCGAAAACACCACCGCCATCCAGACCGGAAAAGGCAGGGCGCGCATTTCACCGGCCGCCACCTTGGTGTCAATCCATTGCGCCAGCGTGCCAAAGGCCTCGGCGTTGGCCGCGCCCATTTCTGCGCCACCCGTCATGTCGCCGGTGCGCCGCAGTTCATGCAGCAGGCGCGCGCGGTCGGGGTGTTGCTCTACCCAGGCGATGTAAGCGCGTATCAATCCCTTCACACCCGACTGTGCTGTGGCTCGGCCGGTAATCGGCCCCAGCAGAGCGGCATGAAAGTCGCGCAGGGTGTGGGCGTACAGCGCATCGGCCAGCAAGGCCTTGGTGGGGTAGTGGTGGTACAGGCTGCCGTTGCTCACGCCGGCTTCCTGCCGCACCATGTCCATAGACGCGGCGCTAAAGCCGTGCGCCAGAAACACCTTGGCTGCGGCGTCCAGCAGTTTTGAGGAGGTCGAAGTCGGGTCCATGACTAGAGTATCACTCCAGAGTAACGCTCTAGTCAAGTACTCAGTATGAAAGTCTCACTAAGACAATTGTTTTGTCGGCCTGCCTCCCCGCGCTGCGGCCCAGTGCAGGCCCAGCAGCTTCACCATTTCGCGGCCCGCGGCCGACAGGGGGCGTTCTGTGCTGCTCAGGGCATAGGCCTGGTAGCGCACCGGTTTGGACAGCGGCCGAACAACCAGGTTAGGGCTGGGGAAGAGGCAGGCTGTCAGGTCGTCAACCACTGCCACGCCGTAACCGCTGGCGGCAACGCTGCAGGCCACATAGGCGTAGCGCACCTCCACCGTCGGCGTGAACGGCCTGCTGCGTTCGCCCAACACCTTGGCGATCATCTTGCCGTGTGCTGTTTCGGCGCCGAAGGAAATGATGTCGTGCTGCGCCAGCGCCTCCAGAGTCACCCGCTTGTGGCTGGCAAGCGGGTGCGTTGCAGCCATGGCGCACAGCACGTCGCCTTCGCCGATCAACTGCGCGGAGAGGGCCGGGTGCCCGGTTTGCACAAAGGCCACCACACCGATGTCGCACCCGCCGCTCAGAAGCTGGTCGGTGATCTGCGCATGGGTGGCAATCTCCACCGAAACATGCAGCTTGGGCATGCTGGCCTTCAGCCCGGCGATGGCGCGCGGCACCAGCTCCAGGGCGGTGCTCAGGTTGGTGACAATGCGCAGCCTGTCGGCCACGCCATGGTGCAGCTGCTCGGCGCAGGCCCTGACGCGGTCGATGCTGTGGTACGCGTTCTCGATCTCGCGCATCAGTGCCCGCGCCTCGGGCGTTGGGTGCAGGCGGCCGCCGGTGCGGTCAAAAAGCACCACACGCAGCTTGACCTCCAGGTAGCGGATCAATCGGCTCACGGCCGGCTGCGACACATGCAGGGCGAGGGCCGCGCCCGAGATCGAACCCGCCAGCATGACGGCCCGGAACACCTCAATTTGGCGCAAGTTCATGGCTTAACACGAAGTTATATGAAGTGGCTATTTTGGCATTACCCCTCATGACCTGTCCGCCCTAAACTGCGGCCATGTCACAAGTTCGCCACACCCGCTTTCTGGAACTGGAGAGCATTGCCGTCTGCGGCCTGGGTCTGATTGGCGGCTCCATCCTCAGAGCGCTGCGCGATGCGGGCTTCAGAGGCCATGTGACCGGCTACGACGTGGACGGTGCCACCTGCGATACCGTGCTGGCGCAGGGCTTTGTTCATGAAATAGTTGCTTCACCTGACGGGCTGTTTCTGGACCATGACCTCGTGGTGCTGTGCCAGCCCGTGGGCACACTGCTCGAATGGCTGGCCCACAACAAGATGCAGATGGCCGGAGGCCACGCGGTGTGTATCGACGTGGCCAGCGTGAAGATGCCCGTGGTGACGGCCCTGCGGGCGTGGCCGCACCACGCTGCCGCGCGTTTTGTTCCCTGCCACCCGATTGCCGGCAAAGCCAGCCATGGGTGGGCCGCTTCGCAGGGCGACCTTTTCCAGGGCAAGCTGTGCGTCATGACCCCCGACGCCAACACCGCGCAAGGCGCGTTTGAACTGGCCAGTGATTTCTGGCGCACCCTGGGCGCCAGCACCACCACCATGGCCGCGCCCGAGCACGACGCCGTGTATGCAGCCGTCAGCCACCTGCCGCAGGTGCTGAGTTACGCCTACCTGCACAGCCTGGCCTCGCGCGAGGGAACGGCGGCCTGGCTGGCCTACCGCGGCACAGGTTTCCAAAGCTTTGCCCGGCTGGGTTCGTCCGACGCGCAGCTGTGGGCCGACATCGCCATCCACAACGCGCAGCCCTTGATCGACGAGATCGACCGCATGAGCGATTCGCTGGCGCTGTTTCGCCAGTACGTGCATAACCGCAAGTTCAGGGAGCTGGCCACGGCCTTTTCATCGGCACGAAACTTCCATGCCAAAAGCGGGCCGATGGACGCCAGCTTTACCCCTTCGGCCTGAGGCTCAAGGAAATCATGTATTCCCACTCCCGCGTAAAAGCCGCTTTTTCGACCGGATTGCTATCATCCATTCGGCTTATCGCAAGCGGGCTGGAGCCCACGTTTTCGCAACCCTTAACCTCACCACCTCCCAGGAGTTTTTCATGAAGCTAAAGCAGTTTTTTGCCACCGCGCTGGTTGCCACCCTCGCCCTGGGCGGCGCCGTGCAGGCCCAACAGTTCTTCCGCATCGGCACGGGCGGCACAGCCGGCACCTATTACCCCGTGGGCGGCATGATCGCCAACGCGGTGTCCCAGCCCGGCAAGATCATCGTGACGGCCCAGGCGGCCAATGGTTCGCTGGCCAACGTCACCGGCATTGCCGGCGGCGCCATCGAGTCGGGCTTTTCCCAGTCCGACGTGGCAAGCTGGGCCTACACCGGCACCGGCGCCTTCGAAGGCAAACCCAAGATCAGCGACCTGCGCATGATTGCCAACCTCTACCCCGAGAGCATTCACCTGGTGGTCAAGAAGGGCTCGGGCATCAAGAGCGTGGCCGACCTCAAGGGCAAGCGCGTGGCACTGGACGAGCCCGGTTCCGGCACGCTCATCAATGCCCGCATGGTGCTGGCGGCCTACGGCGTGAAAGAAACCGACATCAAGCCCGAATACATCAAACCCAACCAGGCCGGCGACAAGCTCAAGGACGGCGCACTCGACGCCTTCTTCTTCGTGGGCGGTGCACCGGCCGGCGCTATTGCCGAGCTGGCCTCCAGCGGTGCCGGCATTGAACTCGTCGCCCTGGGCGGCCCGCAAGCCGATGCCCTGCGCGCGGCCAGCCCGTACTTCGCCGTGGACACCATTGCCGCCAATACCTACAAGGACACCGCAGCCGTGCAAACCCTGGCCGTGGGCGCCCAGTGGGTGACCAGCGCCAAGGCCGACACCGAAACCGTCTACCAGATCACCAAGGCGCTGTTCAACGACGCTACGCAGAAAACACTGGCTGCCGGCCATGCCAAGGGCAAGTTCATCACCAAGGAAAACGCCGTCAAAGCGGTGGGCATTCCGTTTCACCCCGGTGCCGAGAAGTACTACAAAGAAGTGGGCCTGCTGAAGTAATTCCATTTCTAAATCATCCGTGCACTTTGTCGGCTTCGCTAGCCGTACGTCTGTACTGTCGTCGCTTCGCCTTCGCGTTCACGAATGATGTAGAAAAGGAATAAGCAGCGCTTCCGCGCGACGTATTGCGGGCGAGCCATGACTCGCCCGTTCTTTTTTCTGGAGCTTGCCCCATGACCGCACCCGCCATTGCCACCGCCTTGCCTGACGACAAAACCCTGCTGGAGCTGGAAGAAAAGTTCGACCCCGAGATGCGTTTTCGCCCCTCGGTGCCGCCGGCCACGCAGATCATCAAGTGGCTGCTGGTGGCGCTGTCGTGCTTTCATTACTACACCGCCGGGTTCGGCCTGCTGCAAGAGGTTACGCACCGCGGGGTGCACCTGGCCTTTGTGCTGGGCCTGATTTTTCTGGTGTTTTCGGCCAGCAAGAAAGCCCAGGCTGAGCCCATGGCCCACGGTTGGGCCACCCCGGGCGGTGTGCCGCTGGTGGACTGGCTGCTGGGCCTTGCCTGTGCGGCCAGCGTGCTCTACATCCCCATGGTGTTTTCCGATCTGGCTTTCCGCGTCGGCAACCCCAGCATGCTGGACGTGCTGTTCGGCTCCGTATTGATCATCACCCTGCTGGAGGCCACCCGCCGCAGCATGGGCTGGCCGCTGCCGCTGATTGCCATTGGCTTCAGCATCTACGCCATGGCCGGCCCCATTTTCCCCGGCCTGCTCAAACACGCCGGCGCTTCCTGGTCGCAGCTGGTCAACCACCAGTACCTCACCAGCCAGGGCATTTATGGCGTGGCGGTGGGCGTGGTGGCCACCTATGTTTTTCACTTTGTGCTGTTCGGCGTCATGGCCACGCGCATCGGGCTGGGGCAGCTGTTTCTTGACATGGCTTCCAGCGTTGCCGGCCGCTACGCCGGCGGCCCGGCCAAGGTCAGCGTGTTCGGCTCCGCCATGTTCGGCATGCTCAGCGGCTCGTCGGTGGCCAACGCGGTCACCGTGGGTTCGCTCACCATTCCCGCCATGATTCGTGTGGGCTACAAGCGCGAGTTTGCCGGGGCGGTAGAAGCTGCGGCATCCACCGGCGGGCAAATCACGCCGCCCGTGCTGGGCGCTGCCGCCTTCCTGATGGTGGAGTTTTTGAATGTGTCCTACCAAACCATCATTGCCGCCGCCATCGTGCCCGCCTTCATGCATTTCTTCGGTGTGTTCATGCAGGTGCATTTCGAGGCCAAGCGCCACGGCCTGCGCGGCCTGACCGAAGAGGAAATGCCCAAACTGCGCGAGTCACTGCGCCAGCGCTGGCCCACGCTGATTCCGCTGGTGCTGATGATCTGGATTTTGGTGTCCGGTCGCACGCCTTACCTGGCGGCCTTTGTCGGCATCACCTCCTGCGCCATCGTCGGGCTGAGCACGCTGGCGCAGGGCAACACCGCGCGCAACTGGGGCCTGCTGGCGGTGCTGCACGGCATTCTGGTGGCCATGGCTTTTGTGGACTGGGGCACTGAAACCGAATGGATTCGCCTGGGCCTGTTTGCCGGCGGCGGCGCGGTGCTGGGTGCGGCGGCCTTGCTGGGCGGCGTGCGCGGGCGCATTGGCTACCCCGTGATTGGGGAAGCCCTGGAAACCGGCGCAAAGTACGCGCTGGCCGTGGGTGCCGCAGCCGCCACCGTGGGCCTGGTGATCGGTGTGGTCACGCTCACCGGTGTGGGCTTCAAGGTCAGCTACATCATCACCAGCGCGGCGCAAAGCATCTCGCAGGTGTTCAGCGTCATCGTGCCGGCCGGGCTGGCCAGTCAGCAGGGCATGACCCTGTTCGCCGCACTGGTCATGACCGGTGTGGTCTGCATCCTCATGGGCTGCGGCATTCCCACCACGGCCAACTACATCATCATGGTCACCGTGGCCGCACCCACGCTGGTGCAGCTGGGGGTGGAGCTGCTGGTGGCGCACTTCTTCGTGTTTTATTACGGCGTGCTGGCCGACATCACCCCGCCGGTGGCACTGGCCGCCTATGCCGCGGCGGGCATGGCCGGCGGCGACCCCTTCAAAACCGGCAACACCGCCTTCCGCCTGGGGCTGGCCAAGGTGCTGGTGCCCTTTGTGTTTGTGTTTTCGCCCAGCTTGTTGCTGGTGGCCAAAGGCTTCACCTGGTACGACTTTGTAGTCACCTTCACCGGCTGCGTGCTCGGCATCACCGTGCTGGCCGCGGCGCTGAGCAAGTTTGCGCTGGTGGAAATGAGCCGCTGGGAGCAAGCCCTGTGCGTGCTGGCCGCGCTGCTGCTGATTGCCCCCGGCCTTACACCCACGCTGCTGGGTGCGGCGCTGTGCCTGCCCGTGCTGCTGCGGCAAATCACCGCCTGGCGCCTGGCGCAGCGGGGGCTTATACCCGCTTGAGGCGGCTTGAAGTGGCCTGAGGGGAGGGCGGGAAGGTTGCCATAGGGTTTGCCGTTGCGAAAGCAGGAATCCTGCGCGCGACGGCGCTACCATCTACACCTACCTACCCATTCCTCCCAACTCAACGCCCCTCACCATGTCACTTCCCTTTGCCGACCGCCTCAACAACGTAGAAACCTCCGCCATCCGCGAACTGTTCAAGCTGCTGGGCAAGCCCGGCATCATCAGCTTTGCCGGCGGTTTCCCCGACAGCGCCATGTTTGACGTGGCCGGCATTCAGGAAGCGGCCAACAAGGCCTTGACGGAGGAGCCCGGCGGCGCGCTGCAATACGGAGCCACCGAAGGCTACAACCCCCTGCGCGAACAGCTCGCCGCCTTCATGGGCACCAAGGGGGTTGATGTGTCGGCCGATGGCCTGATCGTCACCACCGGCAGCCAGCAGGCGCTTGATTTGCTCGGGAAAACCATGATCAGCCCCGGCGACAAAGTCATTGTGGAAGGCCCCACCTTCCTGGCCACCATCCAGTGCTTCCGCCTTTACGGTGCAGAACTCATCAGCGCACCCATTGACGCCAACGGCGTCAAAACCGACGAGCTGGAAAAGCTGATGGCCGAGCACAAACCCAAGTTTGTGTATTTGATTCCCACCTTCGGCAACCCCAGCGGCGCCATGCTGAGCCTGGAGCGCCGCAAGAAAGTGCTGGAGCTGGCCGTCAAGTACAACACCCTGATCGTCGAAGACGACCCGTACGGCGACCTCTACTTCAACGCCGCACCGCCTCCCAGTATCCTGAGCCTGTCGAAAGACGTTCCGGGAAGCAGGGAACTGATTGCCCATTGCGGCAGCATGAGCAAGGTGCTGAGCCCGGGCCTGCGCGTGGGCTGGATGATCGGCCCCGCCGAGCTGCTGGCCAAGGCCACCATGTGCAAACAGTTCAGCGACGCGCACACCAGCACTTTCGCTCAGGCGACGGCAGCGCAATACCTCAAAGCCGGCCGCATGCCCGCCACCCTGGCCAATGTGCGCAAGGTCTACGGCGAGCGCGCCCTGGCCATGGGCGCTGCGCTCAAGCGCGAGCTGGGTGACGCGGTGGAGTTCACGCAGCCGCAAGGCGGCCTGTTCTTCTGGGCCCGGCTCACGGGTGCGGGCGGCAAAACCAAAGATGCCGGCGAGTTTGCGAAGAAGGCGATTGCGCAGGGTGTGGCGTTTGTGCCGGGGGCGCCGTTTTATGCGGGCAAGCCGGATATGTCTACTTTTCGGCTTAGCTTTGCTACGGCGGATGTGGGGAAGATTGAAGAAGGCGTGGGTCGTTTGGGAAAGGCGCTCTGACGCTTGTCGGCCGGCCGGCCAGCTGGCTCCAGGTTCGCAACAAGCTGAGGCCGTAAAAAAGCTTGCTGCGCATTTGCAACAGGCTTTTTTGTCGGACGTTGGGAGCCGGTTGCTCAGCCCGCGAGCTGTTCGTCCTTGTCAACAGCTTTAGCGGCTCCCCGCTTGGCCTCTGCACATGCAGGGGCTTCCCCGATTACTTTTCGTCGATACTGTCCCCCAAATAGTGGGGAGAGGTAATGAAAAAACTGTATATCGAGCTGGGGATTTTTTTTACTGCAAAGCGGAGTAGAAAGAATGCCAAGAAACAGCTGAAGAAGGTACACAGGAGGGAGTCAAGGGCCAGGGCGATTGCGCATCGACAGCGGCGCTCAGCCATATTTGGGCCTCGTTCAATTATCGCGGGAATGCTCAGTGAGCAAACCAGTATCGAGATTTCAATGCCGCAGACGTCGCTGCACCTCGATGTGCCTTCCACGTTTTCAATGCTTCAGGCACCAGAGCAGGCGCTAAACCTAGTCAGCTCATTTGCTCTTACTCATCGGAACAAGTCGATCTCCGATGTATTTGTCGATTTCTCCAAGATCTCTGCCCAGGACTTGGGCGCTCATGCTGTACTTGGAAAGCTCGTTGAGGAAGTGGGTCTCCAAGCTAGATTTCAAAATGCCAAGATTGCTTGGAAGGGGAATTATCCGAAGGACAAGGCGCAACAGCGCTTTATACGATCGATGGGCATCATTCGCTTGTTAGGAATCTCTGGTCACTACCTGTCGCTAGCGGAAGCGAGCAAGATACATCTGTTTGCTAGAAAAAGTAGACATGATGTGCGTGCGTTAAACGTGAAGGCAGAGACAAAGACTGATCAGCACAATGCAGTGCAGCGATTCGCTGATCACGTAAATCGGTGTTTGCAGAGAGAAGATATTAAGTTAACTGACACCGCACGCATGGAGATGTGCACATACGTGGCTGAAATTATCGACAACGCAGAAAATCATGCGGGGATGGTGGATTGGACCATTCAAGGATATCTCGACACCCATTTGGAGCAACCTGAATGTGAAATTGTCATTTTCAATTTTGGCAAGTCAATAGCCGAGACGTTGGAGGCGTTGCCTAGGGATGGATATACCTGGACGGATCAAATCGGGCCTTATTTGGAAAAGCATCACAACAACGGATGGTTTTCACCAAAGTGGCGCGAGTGCGACTTGCTGACACTCATTGCTCTTCAGGGCTCGGTGAGTTCTATGAACAACACCGACGAAACCGACAGGGGGCAAGGCACTGCAGACCTGATCGAATTTTTCCAAACGATGAATAAGGAAAGGAATCTTGAAAATCGCGGAGCAGCCACCATGTATATCCTGTCGGGAAAAACTCAGGTGCTCTTTGACGGTACTTATGAGTTGAAAAGTAAAGACGATGGACCGAGGGTTATTGCGTTTAATGTCGAAAACGATTTGAATTTGCGACCAGACCCCAGTTGTGTTAGGGCATTAAATGAAGCGTCCTTTCCTGGCACCATAATCGGTATAAAATTTCCAGTTAAAGCTGATAGCTTAGAACCCGCACCCGCAGAGGCACACAAATGAACACTTTGACTGTTGACCTCAACAGATTGGCTGGGCCCGTTTTTTCGGGGCGCAATCGAGGTGCGGCTGCACGCCAAGAATACAACTTGGATCAGGCCGAGGAGCAGGCTGACGTCATCCAGGTAGTAATCCCGGATAGTACCTACACCGTTACGAGTTCTTTTTTTCTGGGGCTTTTTGGCGATAGTGTCAGAAAGTGCGGCTCGCTTAGTAAATTTGAGAAAAAATTCCGCTACAGTGCTCCCGATTTTTTGATACCTGTGCTGAGAGGTCACGCATCACTAGCTCTGCAGAATAAAAAGCTATTCGCACAAAAGTGATGAGGGACGGTCTAAGCTCTCGAACAAGGTCCTTCGGCGCCTTATTTGGCTTTTTCCTTTCGTCAACCGTAGCAGTTGCAGCGATACCGGCCAGCTATTCACCAGCGGCCTCTGCGCCCATTCCGGTTGTTTCAAGTGCGCCACCAGTCTCTCAGGTTAACGTTGTGGCGCCTCTATTAGCCGCTACAGCCGACCCTAATGCAAAGGCAAGTCCAACAACAGAATCCTCCGGAAAGGCGGTTGACTGGTGGGCTCGAGCAATAGGTGGCTTTAGCTTGCTCGTAAGCGTTGCATTTGGTTTGTGGAAAATGCGTCGCGATCGGCGGCTATCGATAGAGGACGATTTTTGGCTTCGGAAGATTATTGCACCCACTTCGGTGGAGCCACTTTTGAAGGCGATTGTTAAGCTGCTTGAGGATCTGCCCACCTCTGAATCTTCTGAAGGGGAATTGGCTGCCTATGCGATTCGCGTCACAAAAGAATTGCAACTGCATTCCTCCTCTGTCCAAACCTTTGCGCTTCTGGATCCGAAACTTCCCGGGGAAGTCTTGTCTCATCTCAGCAATTGTGAAGATGTGTTTGCCGACCACTGCCAAGCATTATCTGAGAAGAAATCGTCTGATTCTTCTGTGGTGCGAAATGCTGTCTGGACCAGCGTAAACAATGCGTTCCTGCCGATTCGTGATTGGCAGGTTAAGCGCTAAGTTGCAGGGTTCAGGGTCAGATTCCAATTGAATTTCGAGAACTGCGCCACCGTGTTGAGTTTTAAAACAAGGTCGCTGTAAATCACCAACACCCATTACTCCTGAACGTTCATACCAGGAAACCAGAGCCGGCCGCTCAGCCCGCAGGCTGTTCCTCCTTGTCGGCCTGCTCACTGTCGTTATCTGGAGCGTCCGCCTGAGGTTGCATGTGCGGCTTCTTGCCAGGCTGAACAGCATGCTCCGCACCTGGAGTGATCTCTTCGCCGCGGTGTTTCTTTTCCTGCTGGACTTTTTTGTCGTGAGCAATGTTGCGTGGGTCGGTCATGGGGGGGCCTGTGGTGTTGATAGTGAATGCAGGGCCTGAGTGAACTTGTTCCTTCACACTGCGCGCTAAGTTAACCCGGCGATACCACTGCAATGCCTGAGCTTGTGTGGGAGGGGCCCACGCAGCGTCCTAAGTGGTTCAACTTGGACGCCTGCATAGCGAAACCCGGAATCCCACCGTTTGATGGGCTGACACGTGGGTAGCTACGTCTTCACAGCATCATAGAGCCGGGTGGTGGGCGCCACTGCCAGCGGCAGCAGCCTCATCCAATTAGAGGAGATCAATTTGTAACAAAAACCAGTAGTATGTGTGCTGTATTTATTACCTCCCCGTGTTACCTGACCGGGGGTTTAGGACATCTATGACAAGCACAAACGCCAAGATTCAAATTTCAGTGGGGCCGATGAGTTTCTCCGGGGAGGGCACGGAAGACTGGCTTGAGAAACAGCTCGATAAGCTTCTCGCCGCCGCCCCCACGCTAGCCGTCATTCATCCGCCCACGGATTTGGGGACTGGTTCTGGGGCAGGAGCAGGAGCAGGTAAAACGTCCACTGAAACTGGAACGCTACCGAGCTTTCTCCAAAAGAAGAACGCCATGAAGAACCACGTTCGCCGATTTCTTGCTACTGCTGAATGGCTTCATCAGAGAGGCGCAAACCGCATTCAGACGGCAGATGTCGCCAAGGCTCTTGCGACTGCAAACCAGCCGCGACTCACGAATCCATCGGAATGCCTCAACCAAAATGTCGGTAAGGGCCACTGTGAAAAAGACGGAAAGACCTTCTTTGTCACGCCTGACGGCAAGACGCACCTTGGATGATCACCTCCGCAGCTGCATTCGGCGCGCTGCCGGTAGGACTACGCGATTCTCTCCTCGCAGAATACCGTGCCATTGTTCAAAATTATCTCGAACGGCGCTGGACGCCCGCATCATTGGGCGGTGGCAAATTTTGCGAAATTGTCTACACAATCATTGATG
This sequence comes from Polaromonas sp. A23, assembly GCF_002001015.1. GTDB lineage: Bacteria > Pseudomonadota > Gammaproteobacteria > Burkholderiales > Burkholderiaceae_C > Polaromonas. The sequence continues at coordinate 296,356 of NZ_MUNO01000018.1, forward strand.
GCTATGGCTTAGGTACCTATGCTGCCAAGCCAGCGAAGCCCAACAACATGGTGCAAGCCTGCAAAGCTCTGGAAAACCGCCCTCATGTTCCCCGCAGCTTTCAAATTCTGATTCCGCGTTTACTACCCGCCCTGTACGAGGTTCGAAACAATCGCGGTGTAGGCCATGTTGGGGGCGACGTAGATTCAAATCACATGGACAGCGCCGCTGTGCTGGCTATTGCGGGCTGGATCATGTGTGAACTTGTGCGCGTGCTTCACTCCATGAGCACGAAAGACGCTCAACAGGTAGTCGATGCGCTCGCGACCAGGCGAATCCCACTCGTCTGGGATGGTGCGAATGGGATGCGGAGAGTACTGGACCCAAAGGTGCAGCTTAAGGACCAGGTCCTGCTTCTTCTCGGGGAAGGAACAGAGATCGGTGTGACCGACCTGATCGCCTGGACCGGTGCCACCAACAAGGCATATTTCAAAAAACTGCTCCGCGAACTGGCTGACACACGAATGATCGAGCTTGCAGCAGATGAATCCACGGCAACGATCCTGCCTCCCGGCAGCGTCCGGATCGAAGGTGTAATCCAATCCCACGAGCTCAAGTTTCCAACTTAGCCGACGCGGGGCCGGTTCTCAGACCCGGCCTGCAGCTCGACCTCCCAGTTCTCAGATTCAACTGCACCGGGGAGTCGTCACCGGCTCGAAACATAACGCATAGGCGGAAGTAAATTCTGATCATTCGCGCAGCCTTCGTCGCACGTTGCAATGAGACATAACCGGTTAACGTGAGCCCGGCCTCGGTCGAAAAGGTGGTAGTCCCGCGACGGTGGAATGCAGCGATGTGGTGGACATTGCCGCGCAGTGAACGTTGGTCCGATCTGGAAAACTCACACAACGCGCCGAAACCACACCAACGACAGAACCCCCGCCGCCAGCGCAAGCACCGCTGACAACAAGGCCAGCAAAGCCGTGACTTCAGTCTCGCGCGTCTGCACCTGCACCCGCGACCCCAGGTTTTCATAAACGCTGCGCAGCGCTTCCGCCGTGCCCGCATGGTGGTACTCACCGCCGGTCATGCGTGCGACCTCGCGCAGGGTGGGTTCGTCCAGTTGCAGGTAGATGGGCATGCCTTCGGGCATCGCGTCGGGGCCGCCCACGCTTCCCAGGCCGATGACGTAGATGCGCACGCCCCGGTCAGCGGCCATTTTGGCTGCTTCCAGCGTATCGACCCCCGTCGTGCGGCGGCCGTCGCTCAGGAGGATGATGGCCGCGGCGTCGTACGAGCCCGGCGCCACCGGTGTGATCTGCCGGGGCGGCGGCTTGTCTTTGTCGTCCAGGCTGCGTCCGCGCGGCTTGCTGCCGAAGGTCATTTCTTCGAGATTGATGTTTTGGTCGGGGAACAGTTCGGCCAGGCTGGTCACGATGGCGCTGCCGACGGCGGTGCCGATCTGCATCTGGAATCCGTCGATCGCCTTCACCAGTGTGGGGCGGTCCAGCGTTGCGGCCTGCGCCACCTGGCTGCTGGCTGCAAAGGTGACCAGCCCGACTTCGATGTTTTTGGGCAGGTCGCTCAGGAACAGTTTCGCCGCATCCTGCGCGGCCACCATGCGGGTGGGCTTGACGTCGCTCACGCGCATGCTGAGGGAAACGTCCATCGCCAGGATGATGGTGGAGCGTGCCCAGGGCAGCGGCACCCGCGCCATGGGGCGCGCCGCAGCAAGCAACAACCCGGCGCACGCCAACAGCAGCAGGGCGGGCGGCACGTGCCGCCGCCACTGGCGCCCGGCAGACGCGGCGCGAACCATGCCAAGGCTGCTGTAGCGCACAGCCAGCTTGCCCCGACGCCGCAGCAGCCAGAGGTATGCCACCGGCAGCAGGGGCAGTGCCAGCATCAGCCAGAGGTAGTGGGGCCACAGGAAGAACATGCGGGCCTTATCTTGCTCCGGAAGCGGCCGCTCGGCAACCGCTCCAGGGTCGAGCTGCAGGCCTGGCTACCGCTGCCGCAGCCTTGCGCCAAAATGGTGCCATGTTCGGGGCGGTGATGGCTTTTCTGCAGTCGCTGCAGGGCTTTCCTGCTTATGCGTTGCTGAGCGCCGCGACGCTGAGTTGGGGTGCCGGCCACCGGGCTGGCGTACAGATTTTTTGAAAGACGGAGGGTCCACGGGATGTTGATGCAGCGCTTCATGGAAAACTACAAAAAGGCCTGGGAAACCAGAGACGAGTTTTTGCTGGCGTCGCTGTTCACCGAAGACGGCCAGTACCACAACACACCGTTTGCGGTGCAGACCGGGCACGCGCAGATCAGGCAGTACTGGCAGCGCGTCAAGCTGCAGACCGACATTGTGCTCACCTTCGACATCCTGCATGCCGAGGCGCTGGGCGGCATTGCGCACTGGCACACCACTTACCAGGTCACCTCGGAAGAGATGTTTGCGATGTGGGCCGCCTCCACCGGTACCAGCCAGCTCGCGCGCCAACCGGGAAGCCCCTTGCCTCGCCTGGCGCTCGATGGCGTGGCCGTCGCCGAGTTTGAAGCCGGGGGCTTGTGTCGCGACTTCAGGATCTGGTGGCATTCGGTGGTGGAGTCGTAGGCTTGCCTCGCCACCGTTCCGGCCCGCAATGACGGCAAGGCGCTACGCGATCACTGGTTGATTTCTGCCTCCACCAGCTGACCCAGCAGCACCAGCGACTGCTGCCAGCCCACGTAGCACTGGTCCGTTGGAATGACGGCGGGAATACCTTCCTGCACGATGTTGATTTCAACCCCGGCGGACACGGCCTTGAGGGTGATGGAGGTCACCATTTCTCCGGGCAGGTTTTTGTCGTCGAAGGCGCTGGTGTAGCTGATGCGCTCGTTGGGCACCAGCTCGAGGTATTTGCCGCCGAATGACATTTCGCTTTGTGTGGTGAAGTTGAAGAACGACATGCGCCAGCCGCCGCCCAGCTTGACGTCCATCTGGTGGACCTTGCCGGTGAAGCCGTTGGGCGGCAGCCATTTGGCCATGGCGTTGGCATCAAGAAAGGCGCGGTAGACCCGCTCGGGGGTGGAGCGCAGCACGCGGTGAAATTTGACTGTGCCTTTGGACATGATCGGTTTCCTTTATGAAGTGCAGAGGAAGGACCCTCTGACCATACGACGATTTTGTGTGCCTGGAATCGACATCGAACGGCAACAAAGGGCAACAAAAAGGTAGTAAAGGCTGTGCAACCAGGCGTCACTTGGCATCAGACGCTATTGAATATATAGCTGCTTGCGCCCGTGGACAAAGGGCTAGAGGCTGATTTGACTAGTGAGTCAGTCCCTGGGCCACGTGGCCAGCTCATAGCCGTCTGCATCCTCGAAGCGAAAGCGCCTGCCGCCCGCTTTCTGAACCTAGTTGATCGGTAGCTGCGGAACCACCTGGAGCCGGCTGATAACCGGCGCGCCATACTTGGCCCAGTTCTCTGCCCAAGTATCTTCGGGGCTCTCGAAGGTGAAAACGTGCATGCTGTCGGTGACGTTGTTCGCCAGAATAAACTGGTGAATGATGACGGGCTTCAAGCCCGGAGGCGCATCGCGGAAGCGAAAGACGGTGCGCTCGAAGTCGCCGCTGGGCATCTGGCTTAGCATCAGCACTTCTTCTTTCTTGTGTTTGTCCAGCGCAAGTTTTACAAACATGACCGCGGCCTTTTTTGCTTCAAGACCACGCAACCGTTGCGTGCCGCTGAAGATCTGTACTGTGATGCCCATCTCAAACTGCTTGTTCTCGGAAAAAGGTTCCGGGCTGGTGGCATAGGTCCCCATCGGGAAAGCGTTCGCGGCCGCTTTGCCTTCCAGCTCATGCCAGCCTGCAGGCTTGAGGAAAACCGTGTTTTTGTACATCTTCCATTCAAAGCCCGATGGTGGCGGCGGCAATTGCGTGCTTATCGCTTGCCGTACCTCCTCCGGCGTGGGTACAGCGCCGGGGCCAGGTTGCGCGGCGGCAAGCTGGGCTGCCGTTAGTGATGCTGCGACGCACCATGAACATATCTTGTTGATATTCATCTCCACTCCCTTTATTTTTTGCGATTATTGCAGAGCGTTTGATGAACTGCCACGCTCGCAAACCATCAACAACGCCATGCCGTCCGGAGTCTGCACTTTCCTCATCGCACGAAACCCGGCCTTTTCATAACAGTGGATAGCGCGCGCATTGCGCGGGTCGGGGTCGGTCTGGATGTGGCTGACTTGCGGGTCGGCGAACAGTTTTGCCACAAAGGCTTTCACCATCTCTGTACCCAGCCCGCGGTTCAACTGCGCTGCGTCAGCTATCGACTGGTCGATGCCGCGTACGCCGGGGTCGGTTTCGGCTTCCCACCAGCCGCCGCCTGAACCCATGGCCACATAGGACTGGATGTAGCCGAAGGGCTGACCATCCAGCAGCGCGATGTGCGGTTGCACTTTGGTCGGGTCGGCTATCCATGCACCATATTCGGCTTCGACTTCTGCAAGCGTGGGAGCCGGGCCCCACCATTCTGTCCAGTGCGGGCGGGCCTGCCACTCGTGCAGCATGGGCAGGTCGGCCATTTCGAGTGGCCGGAAGCTGAGGCGTAGCGTCGGGGCGGCTACGCTGGTGTGCGCTGTCTCCATTTTGGGCGAAGGCATGAGGACTAGCGTTTCAAGAGATCCGAATACATCTGGAGTACAGCCCCATATTTTTCACAGGGAACCCCTCTCTTTGAGATATTTTCTTGCGACAGGGTTTTCGCAGCCTTGATACTCTCGGCCAGGATCAGTTCCTGTTCCGCTTTTGGTAAACCCCGTTTCGCTGCTTCGTCCCGTATGGCATTCACCGTTTCACGATAGGTGTGCTCGTTCTTTTCGCGCCAGGCCGAATAATCCGCACGCCTCGAAAATCCCCGGCTTTCACAGTGTTCGACGCTAAGCTTTGCATGTTCAAAGTAGGTCATATTTTCTCCGGCACCTGCAAACGTCATTGCAAAGAGACCTGGAGTAAAAGCGACAAAAAAAGCGATCGGTAGCAAGTTCTTTTGCATGTGATTTCAACGCAGCCTGGATTTTTAGATTGTGCAATTTAGCAGGACGATGCTTTCGGCTCAGGCCGCAAAGACAGCATTGAGCTATCGAAATAATAGCTGCTTGGATCCGTAGATAAAGGGCTGGTGGCCGATTTCATTCATAAGCTAGTCTTTGGACCAAACCGCCAGCTCGTAGCCATCCGTATCCTTGAAGTGAAAACGCCGCCCACCCGGAAAAGCGAAGATCTCTTTGCAGATGGCGCCACCGGCGGCCAGCACGCTGTCGCGCGCGGCTTCGAGTTTGTTGGCGTAAAGAATGACGAGCGGACCGCCAGCGGGCGAGGGTGGCGCCTGGGTTGTCAGGCCGCCTTTCATGGCGCCGTCTGAAAACTCTGCGTACTCGGGGCCGTAGTCGGTGAAGGTCCAGCCGAAGGCTTTGCCGTAGAAGGCCTTGGCTTTGCCGATGTTGCGAACGTTCAGTTCGATGTAGTTGATGCGGCAGTTTTCAGCGTTGGCGGGCATGGCAAATCCTTGAGGGTGCTAGCCTGCATTTTTGCTCACAAGTCTGCAGGCGGCCAGTCGGCAAAGGGGAAGGGCAGATCTTCAGTAGCGAAAGATTCGAAAGCCGCAATTTGCCCCAGGTAGCGGCCCACGCTGCGGCCAAAATCCTTCAGGCGCGGGTTGGGCTCTTCGGCGAAAAGAACAAAGCCCAGCTGCAGCAGGGCGACGATGATGAGCACCCAGGCGGCGATCTGGAAGGCCACGCACATCAGCAGCATGAGCAAGGCGCGCACCCACAGTTTTCGGGGTGGTGGAAGGGTGACGAGGGCATTGTCGGTCATAGTGGTTCCTTCACATTGGATCGAGATGCTGCGCGTGGAATGGCCCAAAGGAGTTGACGCGTGTCAAGCAACTGTAGTGTGCCGTCATATGAGGTGGTTCCAGTGCACTGCGTTGGTACTAAATTACTGGTCTGGCGTTTCCTCCGAGTGTTGCGGCAATGCCGCAGGCGAGTCTTGATCTGAAACTGCCGCAGCTTTTCCGGGCTACATTCGTGGTCCAGGGAGAAAAAGCTCATGACATTTATTTCGCGTTTTGTAGTTGCCGCGGTCATCACGCTTGCGGCTTTTTCACCGTTTGCCGGCGCGCAAGACAAGGCAGAGTTTCCGTACATCGAAAAGGCCTGGCACGGCACTTACGATGTTGACAAGGACGGCCGCGTCACACAGACCGTGATGACGCGCTATCAGGTGTTGCAGGAAAGCATGCTTGAAAGGCTGAAGGTCTTTTCCTTCTCGTACAGCACCAGCATTCAGACCGGTGAGGTGCTTGAAGCCTATACCCTGAAGAAGGACGGCCGGCAGATCGCCGTGCCGCCGGGCAATTTCCAGAAGGAAACCAACGACGGACAGAAGGGCGCCGGCCCGATGTTCTCCGACCGCACACGTGTTTCGGTCGTTTACCCGGACCTGATGGTTGGTGACACGGTGCACGTCCGGTACCGGCTGACGGAGAAGGAGCCCATGTTCCCCGGGCACTATTCGCTGGCCCTGGGTTTTTCGCCATACAGCGTGTCCGAAGACACACGCATTACCCTGCGGGTTCCGAAAGACATGGTATTGAAGAAGGAAGCGTACTTCTTCACTGCACTGGAAGAGAAGGCAGAAGACGGCAAGCGCGTGCTTGAATGGCGCTACAGCAACCTCAAGCCCCGCCGTTATGTGGAGGAAGAAGACAGCGGCCTCTGGTCCCAGCAAGAGTTGCCAGGTGTTCTGGTTTCCACCTTCCCCGACTATGAAGCCATTGCCAAGGCCTATGGCGACCGCGCTCTGCCAAAGGCGCAACCCACGGACCGTATTCATACGCTGGTGCGGGAAGTGGTCGGCAAGGAAGCCCAGCCTCGCGAAAAGGCACGGCTGCTTTATGAATGGGTGTCGCGCAACATCACCTACGGCGGCAACTGCATCGGCGTGGGTGCTGTGGTACCCCGCGACGTGAATGTTGTTCTCGACAACAAGATGGGCGACTGCAAGGACCACGCGACGCTGCTTCAGGCAATGCTTGCCTCCGCAGGAATCCGCAGTGAGCAGGTGTTGGTGAATGCCGGCAGCAAATATGAGCTCACAGCCACGCCCGTGGTGTCGCTGGTGAACCACGTGATGAACTTCCTGCCGGATTTCAAACTTTACGTTGACGCCACCGCCAAGGAAGTGCCGTTTGGCCTTCTGCCAACCGGCACTTATGCCAAGCCGGTGATTCACGTGGGCGCGGCCAAGGCGCTTGCATCCGTGCCGCACGAAAACCATCTCAACAACGAGCAGCGCCTGCGCATGACGCTGAAGATGGCGGCAAACGGCTCAGCTTCGGGCAGCATGCGTGTTTCCTTGAAGGGCCTGGAGGCAGCCCAGTTCCGCGCCTACATGCGTGACCTGAGCGCTGACGGAGAGCGTGAGTTCGTCAAGCAGGCCCTGTCGTCTTACGGCTACAAGGGCCGGGGTACCCTGGAGAAGGGCGCCACCACGGGCTTGTCGGACCAGTATGAGTATTCGGTGAAATTTGACATGGACAACTTCCTGCGCAGCGGCACGTCGGGCGCATTCGTTTTCTCACCGGTGATGGGAACGCCGCTGTCGGTGCAGTCTTTCTCGAACGTCGAGGACAGGTTTGTGCCCAAGCGCAAGGAGGCCTGTCACGGGTTCCACAGTTACGAAACCTATGAGATTGAGCTGCCTGCCGGCCTGACGCTGATCGACATGCCGGAAAACGCCCAGGTACGCGGCACGCTTGTGGACTACTCGGCCAAGTACCAGAAGACCAAGTCGGGCGTGCTTGTTACGCGCGAGCTGCACGACAAGACGCCCGAGAGCATCTGCACACCCGAAACAACGGCTGATTTCCTGAAGCAGGCCAAGCCGGTGGGCGAGAACCTGAGAACACAGGTTCTTTACAAGCGCAAGATGCCCTGACCCATCGGCGCCCATTGCATCCGCTTTTGACCTTCTTCCTTGTTCCCCCTTGTTGACTCAAGGGAGCGATGATTTTTCCTTTTTTGAGATACGCATGAAATTCTTCAAATCGGTCCCAAGGTCCATAGCTGTTTTCGCCGTAATCCTCCTTGGAGGCTGGTTGCCTCTGAGTGCTGCCGCAGCGGCAAAGCCGGAGTCTAAAACTGTCGCACAAGCCAGAGAGCTGATTGACGCGGACTACGGCAATGGAAATGTGGCGAAAGCGATTCCATTGATCGAGGCGGCCTACAAGACAGACCCGGACGATGCCAATTTGTTGATACAGGCTGCGCGGGTGGCCGTCAAAAATGGCGTGCTCTCTTTCAGCCCCCACCGCGACAGCTGGGCAAGCTACGCTGCGCTTCTCGATAAGGCCTTGGCCATCGATGCTGCACACCCCAAGATCCACATTCTGAGGGCGCAGGTTTTCGAAAGGCAGGGTAATTTTGCTGAGCAGTTGAACGAGCTCAACAAAGCCTTCGATTTAAAAACGACGGACCCTTGGCTTTTTGTCGGTTATGGCAATCACTTTCTCAATGTTCGAAAATTCAATGAAGCCGTCGCTCATTACGAAAATGTGGAGGCGCGGGGGCCGGGTACGATGGCCTCGGAAAGAAGGGCCTTCATCATGGCTATCTCCGAGCTTGCGAGTCTCGCATCGCAGAATGAGGACCCTGCGGTGAAATTAAGAAAGTATGCGGCCTTGGCACTCAAGACCAAAGATCCGGCCGATGGCTGGACGCCTCAACGTTATGCGGCCGCATTCATACCCCAACATCTATTTGACGAAGCAATTTTTTACGCCCGGGAAGCGCTCAAAGCCATGAACTTCGGTATGGCCAGAATCACGCTGGCAGTGGCCTTGTACGGCAAGGCAGCGCAATTGACTCTGGCAGACAGGCCCATGCAGGAAGTCAAGCCTTTCCTGGACGAAGCTAAAAAACTCGGCTACAAAAAAGCCGACATCTATGGCTACCTGAGCAGTTGTTCTCCGTGCCGCGCCAGGTTTGCGACGATAGGCCCCACGCTAGACAAGATCATTCCGGAGTAGACCGATCGAAAGGCACTGCTGTGGGGGCGGCGACCTGTCATTCTCACTGATTCATTCCAAAAACAGCAACCCAAGGACCTCTGTGAGCTTATTTACGAAAATGTTTGGTAAAAAAGAAACTCCCGGTTTACTCCCGCAGGAGAAAAATTCCCGAGTGATCAAAGCGTATCAAATCGTCCATGACGACATCACTCGTGAGCAGCGGGACCCCGGTTTCGAACCATTGGAAAATTCCAACAGCACTGAGCCAGACTGGTACGAATACTGGCCGATTCGAAATTACTTGCACACGATGCCGCTGGATGAATCCACTTTGTATGGGTTCGTATCACCCAGGTTTAAGGAAAAAACGGGACTGTCGGCCGATAAAGTCCGCCGGTTCATTCAGTCGTCAGAAGATGCCGACGTCTATATATTTTCTCCATTCCCTTTGCACGGAACATCATTTCTGAACGTTGTTGAGCACATGGATTTTTTCTTCCGTGGTTTTATGGAACATGGGGGAAATTTTTTCCGTCAGTTCGATCAAACCCTTGATGTGCGCAATATGGTGAACAATTCCAGCAACACCGTTTTCAGCAATTTCTTCTTCGCCAAGCCCGTTTTCTGGCGCGAGTGGTTACGGATTTGTGATCAACTGTTTGAAGAAACAAAAGACGCCCGGCATCCCTTGAATTCGAAGTGCAGCTATGCGAAGGACAATGGCGATCTGAAAATTCTTCCGGTCAAGGTCTTTGTGGTGGAATGTGTTGCCTCATACGTGCTGGCAACTTCGAAGCGATTTTCGAGTATCAGTTATCCATTCCAGTCCATGCCATCGTCAGACGCCCACTCGAGCTTGGCCCATGAAAATGCCCGGCTTGACGATCTCAAACGTCAATGGGAGAAAACGAGGCAACCCCAAATACTGAGGCAATACAGACTTGAACAGAATCGGGTCATTGGGCTGGCCTGGCCGGGCCAGGAGCCGCCAGATTTTGATCTGCCGCAAGCCTTGTAACCCCTGGTGTTTCTTCCTGAAATTTGCCTGAACTGCCTGCCGGTGAGTTAGAAGACGGGTTCTTTCTCCGTGTCGCGCCAAGTTTGCGGCTACAGGACCACGCTTGACAAGATCATTCCGGATTCCCGATCGGGGCGAGTGTTTAGTTAGGAAGCCCGGTCAGGCTTGTTTCTTTTTGCCTTGCGGGTAAATGGTTTCGCCGCGCGACAGCATTTGCGCAAACTGGTCGATTCGCCTGGCACGTGTTTCAGGCTTCTTGGCGCCCTGAACCCGAAACAGCACGGCGAACCGGTTCTGCGCACTGACGGTGGCGAAGAATTCTGCGGCGCCCGGCGTGGCGTCCAGCGCGGCTTGCAGGTCGGCGGGTATTTGGGCGCGGCTGGCTGGGTCGTAGGCGGCGTCCCAGCGGCCGTCTTTGCGGGCGCGTTCAATCTCTGCCAGGCCGGCGGGCTGCATGTGCCCGGTCTGGATGTAGCCGAGAACTTTGTCGCGGTTGACTTTGGACCAGACACTTCGTGCGCCGCGTGGGCTCCAGCGCTGTAGATAAAAGTGTTCGCTCTCGCCTTTTCTCTGGCTGTCGATCCAGCCGAAGCAGAGGGCAACTTCGAGCGCTTCCGCATGAGAAAGCGTTGATACCGGCGCGCCTTTTTTGGCGTGGCGCAACCACACGCCTTTGGAGTCCGCGTGATGCGCGGCCAGCCATTGCGCCCACTCGGCTTGCAAGGCGAACTGAAGAGTGGCTTCACTGTGTATGTCGTTGGGCATGGTTGAGGCAGGTTCGGGCAGGCCTGGGTTGGCCGGGGTGTCAGAGATGCTTCATTGTGCTGCATGGGTGGAGTATTTCTGTTCGCAGGCATGCGGGTCAACGCCGCCGCGGCAGCGCACAGGTATTGAGTGAGCCTGCCAGACGTGGCACCATGCGCTGACTCCCACCCGCACACTCACCATGACCCTGCCCACGCCCATTCCCCACAAGGTCGGCATCACGCTGGCGCTGATCCAGCTGTTCTTTACCCTGACCTGGACGGTGTACGTCATCTTCCTGCCGCAACTGGCCGCGCAGGTGGGCCTGGGCAAAGAGATGGTGCTGGTCATCCTGATGCTGGACCAGCTGATTTTTCTGCTGGCCGACACCGCCATGGGCGTGATGGCGGACAAGTCTGTGCGGGTGTTCGGCCGGCTGGGTCGCTGGGTTGTGCTTGTGACGCTGGTCTCGTGCGTGGCTTTCTTGCTGCTGCCGCTGCTGGCCGCCAAAGGGCCGGTGGCGCAGTGGCTGTTTCTGGCTTTCACGGTGGTCTGGTCTGTCACCTCGTCGGCATTGCGTGCGCCACCGCTGGTGCTGCTGGGCAAATACGCGGCGCTGCCGGCCATTCCGTGGCTGGCCAGCCTCTCATTTTTCGGGCTGGGCGTGGCGGGCGCGCTGGCGCCTTACCTCACCGTGAGCTTGCGTGGCATTGACCCGCGCTGGCCGTTTGCGCTGTCCAGCCTGTCGCTGGCGCTGGCCACGGCAGGTATTGTCTGGGCCGAGCGCACATTGAAGCAGGGCGGCCAAGCCCAGGCAGGGGCTGCGGCCACCAGCCACGACGCCCTCGCGTTCAAGCCGCCGTTGGCTCCTTTTCTGGCGGCCATGGCTTTGCTGGGGTTGGGTTTTCAGGTTCATTCATCGCTCAACTCGGCGCCGCAGTATTTGCGCTTTGCCAAGCCGGCCGACCTGGAGTTTCTGCTGCCGGTGTTCTGGATCGGCTTCAGCCTGCTGATGCTGGCGGCCAGCCGGCTCACGGCGCGTTATGGCGGCGTGCTGGTCATGGGGGTGGCCGGCTGCGTGGGCGCCGTGGCCACCTGGCTCACCACGGTGGCTGGCAGCCTGAACTTTCTGATGGCCGCCCAATTCGTGGCCGGCGGTGCCTGGGGCATCCTGATGATGAGTGCGTTCACCGGCGCGCTGGTCATAGGCCGCACCGGCCGCGAGGGGTTGGTCACCGGCACGATGTTCTCCCTGCTGGCGCTGGCTGCCTTTGCGCGGATTGCGCTGGTGGCGGCCGAGCTCAACAAGGACGCGCAGTTTGCGCCGCTGCTGCCATGGTTGCCGAGCGTGGCGTGGGCTGCTGCCGGGTTGCTGCTGCTTGGCATGGCGTGGCTGCTGCGTGGCTCCCGGTCGCTCCGGCCCGCATAACAGCGCAGTTTCTCCTTACGTCTACGGTTTCAGGCGCGGGGTGTGCTGCCGAATTTGCTATAAAAAATGTAGCTGCTTGTGCCCGTAAGCAATGGGCAAATGGCACATTTGGCTATGTAAATCGGGCGAAAGTGCCTCTAACGGCCAGTCAGCGCCTGGGCGCCTTCGCCTTGCGTACGGAGCTTGGCGCCGCAAGCTGCCCCGCCTCCAGGCGCCGCAGGCCGAACAGGTCTTTGATGGTGATGCGGCCACGCTGGGTTTTGACAAAACCGCCGGCCACCAGGTCTTGCATCAGCCGGGCCACCACCTCCCGCGTGGTGCCCAAGTGGTTGGCAAGCTGCTGCTGGGTGGTTTCCAGCAGCCCTTCGGAAGAGGCGTGCATCAGCAGAAAGCGCACCAGCCGCTGTTTGTGGTTGCTGGAGTGGATGTCGTTCAACTCGGCCATCAGCCGGTACACCAGCGTGGAGAGGGCCTGCACCGTCAGGTCTTGTATGGCGGGCTCTTTCGCGAACAGGCGGCGGAACAGCGGCCCCGGAATGATGGCCAGGCTGGTCGGCGCTTCGGCCTCTACCCACGCGGGGTAGAGCAGGTCGTTGAACAGGCAGTTGAGCGCAAGAACGCAGGTCTCGCCGGGGTCTACCATGTAGAGCGTTGCCTCCGTGCCGGAAGGCGTGACGGTAAATACACGCAGCCTGCCAGACAGCACCATGTAAGCGCCCGAGGCCGGCTGGCCCTTGTACATGACGCTGGCACCGGCGGACATGCTCTTGCGCACCACGCCCTGGGTCAAGAGGCCGCGCGCCTCGTCGCTGAGCCGGTTGAAGGGCTCAAACCGGACCAGCTCACCCAAAGACTGCATGCTGCCTCCGCATTGTTTTTAAACCCGGCCGTGCAAGTGACCCCGTTTGACCCAGAGCAGGGCGCCACTGATGCTGTGAAGCGCGGGCAGTGGGGGAAGGGGTTGGCGAATCCAGCTCCAGCTGCCCAGCATGTGCCCTGTCCCAGGCACGCTCACCGCACCGTCAATGACCAGCAGCTCTTCGCCCCCGGGGACGGAACGAGCGGGAATGGTACACCCCGCATCCAGCCGCAGCAGGCGCACGGTTTCCAGCGCGTCGGCATACAACATGGCCTGCTGGCACTCTGGGGCGCAGCCGTCTGGCGCCCATGGCATTTGTTCGGGGGTGACGACGACGCGTCGGTCTTGTGACGGCGCCATCTGCCGCAGCTTGACGTAAATAACGCAGCCCTCGCTGCTAAAAGGGCTGTGGCTGGAGCCCGGCGGATTGCGCACATAACTTCCCGCGGGGTAGTGGCCGTGTTCGTCGGAAAACGTTCCGGACAGTACAAAAAATTCTTCGCCCAGCGCGTGTGCATGGTGCGCAAAGCGGCTGCGCGGCGCATACCGCACGATGCTGCTGGCCACCGCCACCTCGCCGCCTGCGCGCTCCAGCATCTTGCGCTGCACGCCTTGCTGCGGGGAGTCCAGCCAGGGCAAGGTGTCTGCGTGTACCAGGGCCGGCTTGCTGCGGTCGGCATGCAGTTGCAGGGCATCCATCAAAACTTCTCTGAAGGGGTGCGCAGGTCCAGCTCATGCGTCCAGGCGGTTGGCGCTTGTTCCACCAGCCAGCGGTAGCTGCCGGCCACGGCGCGCGGGTCCAGCGGCGCAGCTTGCCTTGCGCCGAAGCGCTCGGTGGAGGGCGAGCCTTCCAGCAAGCCGTCCAGCAGCACGTGCGCCACATGAATTCCCTGCGGCTGAAACTCTCTGGCCAGCGACTGGGCCAGTCCGCGCAGGCCGAACTTGCCGCAGGCCATGGCAGAAAATCCGGACGAGCCGCGCAGAGACATGGTGGCACCGGTGAACACCATGCTGCCGCGCCCCCGCTGCAGCATCTGCGGCAGCACGGCCCGCGCGCAGTTGGCGGCGCCTGCCGGGCCTGCGCGCCAGCAGGTGTCGAAGGCCGCCGCATCCAGCTCCAGAAAGGGCGCAATCAGCAGATGCCCCGCATTGAAGATCAGCGCATCCACCGGACCATGGGCGGCCGTCAGTTGCGCGATGTGCTGCTCTGCGGCGGCAGCGTCCGCCAGGTCGCAGTCGGCCTTGCGCAGGCCGGCAACCACGTAGCCCGCGTCGGCAAATTCGGCGAGCAACGCCTGGCCCAGCGGGCCACCGCTGCCCGCCACCAGCGCGAAGGGTCGGCTCACACCCACCCCAAGGCACGGGCGAGCAGCCAGGCGGTTGCAGCCCAGCTGGCCAGGTAAGCCAGCGTGCGCACGCCAACGATGCCGGTGGTGTAGGCCAGGTAGTGAAGCACGCGCGCGGCGAAGTAGACCGCGCAGGCCATGGCGGTGCCGGCATTGCCGAGCGAAAGAACATGCACCGCCAGTGCCGCTGGCGCAAACACCGCCAGGTTCTCGATGGCGTTGGCATGGGCGCGCTGGGCCCGTTGCGCCCAGGGGGCCAGGGGCTTGTCGTCAGGCAGGGGGTTGGCCAGCAAGCCGCCAATGCCGCGAACGACCAGGCGGTTGAGCACATAGGGAAACACAAACAGCGCCGTGGCGCCAAGGGTCAAAGTGAGCCAGAAAATTTCTCGGGACATGGTATTTCTCTCCATCAACGTGCCGCAAGGCGGGCACGGGGAGAACGATAGGGCGCGGTGAGCGCCAGATCTGTAGCTTTTGATACGCAGCGACGAACAGTTCAACTTGCCGGCGGCATCGTGGAATTTTGTTGCTATTAAAAATGTAGCTATTGGCGACCGTGAAATAAGGGCAAACGGCACATTTGATCCATAGTTTCTTCTCAAAAGGCCTTCAGGTGCCTTTTGGAGCCTTTGGCGCTGCCCGCACCAGCCGATGACCGCATTGCCTGCCGTCCTACAGCCCGGCCTTGCGGCACCCCTCAAGCTCGTTGCAGATGAAAACGCTCTCCCTTCCTCCCCGTCTTTGGCAGCTCGTCAGGCAGTTCGGCGCCTCCCTTGCCGCGGGCTTGCGCCACCCCACGCTGCGCGGCCTGGCCTGGGGGCTGGCGGCGGTGCCGGTTGTGCTGCTGTTGTATGTGCTGGCACTGATTCCCTTCACACCCAGCATTGACGACCTGCACAAGATCAAGGCGGCCAAGCCTTCGGTGATCCTGTCGGCCGATGGCCAGCAGTTGACTGTTTTTGAACGTGCCAACCGCGACTGGGTCAAGCTTGCGGATATTTCCCCGCATGTGGTGGCGGCGCTGGTCTCCACCGAAGACGCGCGCTTTTACCAGCACCACGGTGTGGACGTGCGGCGCACATTGTCTGCGGCGGCAAACACGCTGAAGGGCAAGGTGCAGGGCGGCTCGACCATCACGCAGCAGCTGGCGCGCAACCTCTACCCCGAAGACATTGGCCGCGCGCGCACCATGACGCGCAAGATCAAGGAGGCCATCACGGCGCTGAAGATCGAGGCGGTTTACTCCAAGGACGAGATCCTGGAGACCTACCTCAACACCGTGCCTTTTCTGTACAACGCCTACGGCATTGAAATGGCGGCGCGCACCTACTTTGATAAAACCGCCGACACGCTGGACGTGCTGGAAAGCGCCACGCTGATTGGCATGCTGAAAGGCACCAGTTACTACAACCCGGTGCTCAACCCCGAGCGCGCCCTGCAGCGGCGCAACACCGTGCTGAGCCGCATGGCACGGCACCAGAAGCTGCCGGCTGCCAGCCTGGCTGCGCTCAAGCAGATGCCCATGGCCGTCACCTTCGAGCGGCAGGAGCCCGAGCTGGGCCCGGCGCCGCACTTCACCCAGCAGCTGCGGCGCTGGCTGATTGAATGGGCCGACCGCAACAGCTACAACATTTATGCCGACGGGCTGGTGGTGCGCACCACCCTTGACTCGCGCCTGCAGGCCATGGCCAATGAAGCGGTGACGCGTCAGGCCGACAAGCTGCAGGCCATCTCTGATGCCGAGTGGGCGCAAAAATCAGGCTGGGCTGCCAAGGGCGCCAAGCGCGAACTGATGCTGGCTTTTGTGCGCGACTCCGCCGAGTACAAGGCCGCGCTGGCGAGCGGGAAGACGGACGAGCAGGCATTGCGCCAGCTGCTGGTGGACGGGCCCTATCTGCAAAAACTGCGTGAAGACAAGACGCGCCTGCAAGCCGGCTTTCTGGCGCTGAACCCCACCAACGGCCATGTGATGGCGTGGGTGGGCAGCCGCGGCTTTGCCGGCGACCAGTTTGACCACGTGGCCCAGGCGCGCCGGCAACCGGGCTCGACCTTCAAGCCCTTTGTGTACGGCGCGGCTTATGAAAACGGCTCGCGGCCTTACGACGTCTTCATGGACCAGGCGGTGGAGATTCCGTTGGGCGACGGCACCTTCTGGCGCCCGTCTGACGGCAGCGGCCCGAGCGGCGCGCCGATGACGCTGCGCGAAGGCCTGATGTATTCCAAAAACACCATCACCGCGCAGGTGATGCAGGTGGTGGGCCCGCAACGCGTGGCCGCGCTGGCGCGCAGCATGGGCGTGCGCCAGAGCCAGTTAGACGAAGTGCTGTCGCTTGCGCTGGGCACCAGCCCGGTGACGCTCAAGGAAATGGTGTCCAGCTACAGCACGCTGGTCAACAACGGCCGCTACATCGAACCGATGGTGGTCACCCGCGTGGAAAACCGCGTCGGCAGGGTGCTGGAAGAGTTTCAGCCCGCAGTGGCGCAGGCGGCCATGTCCACTCACGCGGCCAACATGCTGGTGGACGTGATGCGCGGCGTCGTGGACCAGGGCACGGGCGCCGCCATTCGCAGCCGCTACGGCATCCGCGCCGACGTGGCGGGAAAAACCGGCACCACGCAAGACAACACCGACGGCTGGTTCATCCTGATGCACCCGCAACTGGTGGCCGGCGCGTGGGTGGGTTTTAACGACAACCGCGTCACCATGGGCAACCGGTGGGGGCCGGGTGCGCAGAGCGCGCTGCCGATGGTGGGTGAGTTTTTCCAGCAGGCCATCAAGGCCAAAGTACTGGATGTGCGCGCCAAATTGTCGGCTACCGCAGGCATGAGCAGCGCCGTCCCGCCGGCGGGCCAGGAGCCGCTGGTTCCTGGTGCGCCTTTGGTGGAAGTGAATGGCACGGAGGCGCCGGTTGGTGCTGGCCAAGGCCAGAACGGGCCGGGTGGCCAGCCACCTTCTTCGGGAAACTTCTCTCCGCCACCCATCAAGTACGTGAACATCCAGATTCAGCCGGTGACCACGCCGGGCGCTTCGGTACCGGTGACAGTGCAGGTGCCGGGAGACGCGCCAGCACGTGAGCTGCCGGAGCCGGCTCGGCGCGTGGAGCCGCCTGCTGAGGCACCGCCGGGCGTGCCATTGCCGGAGGGTGCAGCGCCCCGGGCTGCTACGGCGCGCTGATTTTCTTTCGAGGGCCCTGCCTGCGCTGGCGCACGGCGGTGGCCAGTTGCTCCAGCACGGCCACCGTCGCGTCCCAGCCAATGCAGGCGTCGGTCACGCTTTGGCCGTAACGCAGGCCCTGGCGGCCATTGACAATGTCTTGCCGGCCTTCAACCAGGTGGCTCTCCAGCATGACGCCGCAAATGCTGTTGGAGCCGCCCGCAATTTGCCGTGCAATGTCGGCGGCCACGGCGGGCTGTCTGGCGTAGTTCTTGTTGCTGTTGCCGTGGCTGCAGTCAATTACCAGCCGCGCCGGCAGGCCTGACTGGGCCAGG
Source organism: Polaromonas sp. A23 (assembly GCF_002001015.1). Taxonomy (GTDB): domain Bacteria; phylum Pseudomonadota; class Gammaproteobacteria; order Burkholderiales; family Burkholderiaceae_C; genus Polaromonas. Next base: position 314,270 of record NZ_MUNO01000018.1, read on the forward strand.
GTGGCAGCGGCCTGCGCCACGCTGGCGTCGTCGTAGTTGGGCCCATCGCTGGAGCCGCGCAGCACCAGGTGGCCGTCGGGGTTGCCGGTGGTGGTGATGACGATGGCCTTTCCTTCGAGCGAGATGGTGGGAAAGCGGTGCGACTGGCTGGCCACGTGAATGGCGTCTATGGCCGCAGCCGCGCTGCCGCTGGTGGCGTTTTTAAAACCAACGGGCGCCGACAGCGCTGAAGCCATTTGCCGGTGCAGCGGGCTTTCCACCGTGCGCGCGCCAATGGCACCCCAGGTCAGCAGCTCGGCGTAATACTGCGGCGTCACCAGGTCCAGGATTTCCGAGGCCGCCGGCACTTGCAAACGCGCGCATTCCAGCAGAATGCGCCGCGCGGCGCGCAGGCCTTCGCCGATGTCGCCCTGGCCGTCCAGGCTGGGGTCGTAGATCAGGCCCTTCCAGCCCATGCGGGTGCGCGGCTTCTCGAAGTAGACGCGCATCACCAGCAGCAGCGCATCGTCCAGCCGGCCGGCCACTTCGCGAAGGCGGGCTGCATAGTCCAGCGCAGACTCGGGTTCGTGCACGGAGCAGGGGCCCACCACCACCAGCAGCCGATCGTCTTCGCCACGCAAGATGGCGCGGGTGGCGGCGCGCGACGCCGCAATAAACACGGCCTCGGCTTCGCCCGCCGGCAGTTCTTCGCGCAGCAGCCGGGGCTCCGGCAGCGGGTCTGCGCGGGCGATGTGGACGTCCGAGATGGGTGTCGGCATGGGTTCTCCGTGTTGGGTGATGTGTGTCAGATCGAACCTTTATAGCCCATGGCATGCAGGCACGGCCCGCAACGCGCGGGCTGCGGCGCGGCCGCCTTGCCATTCGGGACGTCATTCGGGCTGGTGTTAAGGAAAAAGTACGCTCTTCAAGCTCCTAGGCACGGCGACACATAACCCCTACAATTTCCCGAAAACAGCGGCCTGGTAAATCCACAGGCCCAATGGAGGAGGACGATGCGACCCTTGCCCAGACCGAGCCCCCGTGCTTTTCAGTTCGCCGCGCTGGTGCTGCTTGTGGCATGGGGCGGCGCAGCGTCCGGCGTTGAGCCCAACTCCGTACAGGTTCGCGGCTCCACCACCTTCATGCCGGTGGCCCAGCACATTGCCGAGTCCTATATGAAAGAGCAGCCCGGGGCAGCAATCACCCTGGCTGGCAGCGGCTCCGCGCGCGGCTACAAGTCCATCATGGACGGCACCACCGACATCGCGCTGGTCGACGGCCCGCCGCCGCTCGACCTGAAGCGCGAGATGGACCGGCACGGCACCAAGCTTGTCAGCCTGACCGTGGCCTACAGCGCCATGGTTGCGGTGGTTCATCCGTCCAACCCGATCATCAGCCTCACGCCAGAGCAGCTGCGGCATGTTTTCACCGGCCGCATCACCGACTGGAAATTGCTGGGCGGCAAGGCCGGCCCCATCCAGGTCTTCATTGGTTCGCCCACCAGCGGCATGACGCAGGCCTGGAAAACAGCTGTTCTTGGTGCAGACGATGTCTTCATGGCGAAAGCCGTCGTGCTGCGCGGCCGGGAAAAGTTGCCGAAGGTCGCCAGCAACCCGGCTGCCATTACCTTCATGTCGTCTTCAGAGGTTGATAAACATGTGCGCGCGCTGCAAACCAGCGGCATTGCCGCCACCACGCAGACGGTGCTCAACGGCACCTATCCCTTGCGCATCTCGGTGATGCTGATAACCAGCGACAAGCCCAGCCCGGCGACGCAGCGCTTCATGCAGTACTTTTCTGCGCATCGCAAGGGCATTGAGATGGCCGGCCTTGTGATTGCAGACAAAAAATGAGGAGCCTCGCATGCATGTACCCATGAGCAGGCGTGCGGCCTTGCTGGCGCTTGCGGCTACGGGCGTTGTCGTCGGCGGTGCCGCCATCGGTTGGCGCCGGCTGCACCGTCCGGCTCCGCGCAAGGAACTGCTGATTGCCGGGGCCAGCGCGATGGTGGGCCTGAATGAAGCGCTGGCGAAAGAGTTTTCCAGGCTGCACCCTGACGTCGACATTGTGGTGGACAAAGGCGGCTCTTTGCCCGCCTTGCTGGCACTCAAACGCGGTGCGATTGACCTCGCGGCGATGTCGCGCGACCTGACGGTGCTGGAGGACGACCTGCGCGTTCGCAACTTCATGATCGCCAGGAACGAAATCAGCATTCTGGTGAACAAGGCCTTGCCGCTCAAGGCCTTGTCGTCGCAGCAGGTCAGGTCTGTGTTTGCGGGTGAGGTGACCAACTGGAAGCAGGTGGGCGGGCCCGACGCGGCGGTGCATGTGATCTCGCGCACGGACGGCTCCAGCTCGCGCCTTTTTATTGAAGACGTGGTGCTTGATGGCCGGGACATCGTGCCCACCGCGCAGGAAATGCAGACACACCAGGAGGTGGCGCAACGGGTCGCAGCCGACCCGCTGGCCATCGGTTTTATTGCGCTGAACTACCAGCATGATGTGACCGCCACGGTCAAATACCTGGAGATCGACGGGGTGGCCGCTTCGCGGGAGACGATTCTTTCGGGGCGTTATCCGTTCATGGAGTCGTTTTACCTGGTGGGCACACGCAAGGAGGGGCCGGCGCACGACTTCATTGCGTTTGCGCTGAGCCCTGCGGGGCAGAAGATCGTGGCACAGCGATTTTTCATACCGATCGGCTAAGGCGATGCTTGAAAACACCTTGTCCTCTCATTCCTTCATGAATCCGGGAGCAGGCCATGGCCAGCGAAGCTGAGAAGATAGTTTTTGATGTGCTGGACAGGATGCAGCGCAATGCGCGCGTGCGTGCGGTGCTGGCCGTTTCCTTGCTTGCGGCGTTGGTGGGCATAGGCGCTTACATGCTGTATGACGTGTTGCCGCGCCAGCATACGATCACCATCACCGGCGGTGACATTCTGAGCAACCGCCATTTCCTGGCCAAGGTACTGCAGGAAGAGTCTGCTGAACGCGGTGTGTCGCTGCGCGTCAACCCCAGCTTCGGAACGCACGAAGCACTGGCCATGATTGACCGGGGGGAACTGGACATGGCCTTGATCCAGGGTGGGCTGGAGACTCACTACCCCCATGTGACGCATGTGGCCACCTTGTTGCCGGAGCTGCTGCACGTGATCGTGCGGCCGGACATCACCGACGTGGCCAGCCTGCGCGGAAAGATGGTCAACCTGGGCAGCAGAAACGGCGGCACGCGCGTGGTTGCCCGGCAAATGCTCGAGTTCTCAGGTCTGACGCAAGTGGATTACACCGAGTCCAACCTGGACATGGAGGAGCTGGTTTCCGCGCACCCGGAAAAGCTGCCGGACGCCGCCATATTGATTTCTTCCGCGCCCTCGGAAGTGGCCGAGTTTCTGGTGAAAGAGCGTGGCTACCGGGTGCTTGAAATTCCGTTTCCGGCGTCGCTGGCTTTGCGCCTGGGCTGGGTGACGGACAGCAAGATGCTGGCTTACACCTACAGCGTCAAGCCGCCCGTGCCGGCCTCCGACATCCGGACCATCGGCGTCAACCTGCATCTGGTTGCCAATGAAGACGTGGACCCGCGCGCCGTCTACAAAGTGCTTGAAACCCTTTTCAGCCCTGGCCTGGAGGTGCGGCTGCGCACGAAGATGGACGAGGCCCGGCTGACCGTGCCTTCGGGCTACCCGCTGTCGGAAGGAACCAAAAAATTCCTGGCCCGCAAGAACCCGATTCTCTCGGCGGAAAACTTCGACAAGGTCAAGTCTTTCCTGGGCTTGTTGCTGTCCGCTGCTTCGGCCCTGTTGATCATCTTCAAATGGTTCAAGGGCAGCCCCGAAGAAGTCAAAGCCCCGGAAAAGCCAGCGGGTTAGCCGGCAGCAGAGTGACGGGGCAGGCCAGGCGCTTGACCTCGAGTGCACTCTAGCTTTTCCAATCAGGTTCTCTTCAATTTTTATGAAATGAAAAGGACCTGATATGCACAAGCAAGCCAACGCCCAAATAGCGGCGAAAAACCCTGCAGCGCAAAACCCCGCGGCGCAAACCCCGACCGAACGCAACCGCCAGTTGATGCAGGCCATCTTTGACGAACTGGCCAAAGGCAACGGCAAGCCCTTTGTAGACGCCATGGCCGACGACTTCTGCTGGATATTGCCGGGCCAGACGGCGTGGTCTCGGCGTTATGAAGGTAAGCAGGCCGTGCGCGAAGAACTCTTTCGCCCGCTGTTCGCACAGTTTGAAGGCCAGTACACCAACCGGGCCATCAATATCATTGCCGATGGCAACAAGGTGGCGGTGGAATGCCGCGGCAAGGTGACCACAAAAAAAGGCAAGCCCTACAACAACACCTACTGCTACGTCTGCCGGCTGGAGGGCGGCAAGCTCAAGGAACTGGTGGAGTACATGGACACGCAACTGGTGGACGCCGCACTGGATGCGCCGGGCTGAGGATGGTTTGCTTACTTGCTGGTCGCAGCCCGCGCCAGCCACTTGTCGTACATGGCGATTTTGTGGTCCACCAGGGCCACAGCGTCACGCAGTTCGTCGGCGCGCTGCTGCACCTGGGTGCGGTGCTGCAGCAGCAGCTCGCGGCAGTCGGCCAGCGCGGCCTTGCCCTGGCGCACCAGGCGTGCGTAGGCCTGCATGTCGCGCACACTCATGCCGGAGGCGCGCAGGCGGCTGATCAGGCCCAGCCATTCCACATGCGCCTGCGAGAACACGCGCCGTCCACCCGCGTCGCGCGCGGCGCCGGGCATGAGGCGCTGCGCTTCGTACCAGCGGATGGTGTGCACGCTGCGCCCGCTCAGGCGGGCCAGCTCGCCGATACGCAGAGTGGGTGTGTCGTTCAAGAGGGGTGTTGCAGTGGTGGCCATGCCGGGATTCTGTCGCAGCCGAGCGCTGCGTTCAAGCCCGGGTTGAATTTGTACAGGTTGAGTTTGCTATGAAAATAGTAGCTGCTTGCGCCCGTAAGCAAAGGGCTGCAACCCGATTTCATTCATAAAAACCCGCCAAACACGCTTTTGAGTGCCCTGGCAAGCGGCCCTCATGCGAGCGCAACGGCCAGGAGCTGCGAGGCAACAGCCGGGTCGTCTGAGTCGGTGACCATCAGCAGTTGCCCGTTCCCGGCCAATGCAATGCCTTCTATCTTGGGTGCGCCGCTAACAGCTTGCACGCGCTGCAACTTGCCGTCAGCGCTGACCCAGCCTATGGCAGATCCGCCGCAGCGGCCGTCGGTGTAGCTGTCGCGCGTGTCTTCTGCCACGGCGCTGAAGATCCAGCCGCCGCCGGGCAGGGCGGCACCGTCGGTAAAGCCCAGAGGAATGCCGTCCACGTCGCCCAGCTCCAGGTGCAGGATGCGGCTGGCCTCAGGCGGTGCGCTTTGGTGGCCGGCAAGCCAGCCGAGCATGGCGTGCAAGGGGAATTCGACGCAGGCGTTGCGCGCGTCGCCCTTGTTGCCGCGCTGCAGCAGGCAAAAGCGCTCGCCGGCCACAAAGGCGCCTTCGATGTTGAGCATGGGAAAGTCGGCGGCCAGAGGCTGGTACATCCCGGCCAGGTCCACGACGCGGGCGGCGCCGTGCAAGCCACCTTCGGCATCCAGCGGCAACACCAGGGCTTGTTGCCGATTAGGCTTGGAGCCGGAACCCACGGCCAGCAACGCGCCGTGCGGCTGGCCCGCCATGGCCGGGAGCAGGGCCAGGGCTTCGAAGTCGGGTTTGCGCTTTTTGCGCTTGTCCTTGTCATCAGGCAGATCGCCTGGAACAAGGCGGTGCAGATGCACCGGCGTTGCAAACTCGCCGCTGGCGGCGAAGCGGCCGAGGTGATGCTCATCGTCAGCCACCACGTACAGCCAGGGCCCCGCCTGTACCATGCCGCTGGCTGCGCTCAGGTGCGCCTGCCCGCGCGGATGGGCGGCAGGCTCGAGGAGCAGGTCTCGGAGATGAAGAGGAATAAGCATGGGAGAGTGAGCGAGATGTAAGGCCTTCTGGCGGTGCGGTCAAGCCGGCGGGGGGAGCTTGCTGATGCCAGTCTGAGAAAATGCAACTGTCACCCTTCAACGAAGTTTCTCATGCCTCTGCCTGCACCCCAAGCCCGAACCCATTTGCACACCCGCGCTGTTGTTTACCGCGGCTATCAGCGTCAGGACGGGCTGTGGGACATCGAAGCCGAAATGTCCGACGTGCGCACCTACGAACATGTTCGCTCCGAGCGCGGCGTGCCGGCGGGCACGCCGATTCACGGCATGGCCATACGCGCCACGGTAGACGACGGGCTGGTGATTCGCGAAATCGCCAGTGCCAGCGACCATGCGCCCTTCGGTGAATGCCAGCAGGGCATTGACCCGATGCAGCAGATGGTGGGCGTGACCATGGGGCCGGGCTGGCGCCAGGCCATCGAGAAGGCGCTGGGCGGCATACGCGGCTGCACGCACCTGCGGGAGATGCTGTTCAACATGGCGACGGCGGCTTACCAGACGGTGCCGGTGTACCGCGGCCACCTGCGCGCGCAGGCCGGCCTGACGGAGTACGACAACGCCAACCCGCCGTACCACCTGGGCAAATGTATTGCCTGGGATTTCGACGGCGCGGTTGTGGCGCGGCACTACCCGAAGTTTGCGGGCTGGCAGCCGCTCAAGCGCAAGGTTTGAGTTGGCGGAGCTGGCGGGTGGACGGACCGCTCGGCCTGGCCTGAGTGGGCTGGATTTTTGGCTCCATTTGCTGCAAAAATAATAGCTGCTTCTCCTTGCAGATAAAGGGCCGGGGCCTGATTTTGTGCAGCAAACAGGCACCGACACACCTGGAGCCCGAAAAGGCAGCATGGGGCCCGCTGTTACCGACAGAAACCGTCCTGACAGCCGCTTCACGCGCAGCGCCTACACTGGCAGGCGATGAAAAACCTACTCGCCCGTATTCAACCTTTTGTGACGCAGGCATGGGCGCAGGCGCTGCACCATGTGCGCAACCCCACCCGGCGCGGTGTGGCCTTGTGCGTGGCCGCCTTGCCGCTGTTGCTTCTGCTGTATGCGCTGATCCTGATCCCCTTCACGCCGAGCATCATGGACATCCTGAAATCCAAGACGCAGCAGCCGGCGGTGGTGATGTCGGCCGATGGCAAGGAGCTGGCTGCGTTCAAACGCACCAACCGCGACCGCATCAAGCTGGCCGATATTTCGCCCAACGTGGTGGCGGCGTTGATTTCTACCGAAGACCACCGTTTTTACGAGCACCACGGTATTGACCTCAAGCGCACCTTTGCGGCCGTGTTTCACACGTTCAGCGGCGACCTGCAGGGCGGCTCGACCATCACGCAGCAGCTGGCCCGCAACATGTACCCGGAAGAGGTGGGCCGCTCGCGCAGCGTGACGCGCAAGATCAAGGAACTCATCACGGCGCTGAAGATCGAGGCGATTTATTCCAAGGAAGAAATTCTTGAGACCTACCTCAACACCGTGCCCTTTCTCTACAACGCTTATGGCATTGAGATGGCGGCGCAGACTTATTTTGACAAACCGGCCAACAAGCTGGACGTGCTGGAAAGCGCCACGCTGATCGGCATGCTCAAGGGCACGAGTTACTACAACCCGGTCATCAACCCCGAGCGCGCAACGCAGCGCCGCAACATCGTGCTGGCGCAGATGGTCAAACACGGCAAGCTCGAGGCCAAAAAACTGGACGCCCTGAAGAAGAGGCCGCTCAAGCTGGACTTTGAACGGCAAAACGAGCCGCTGGGCGCCGCCCCGCACCTGAGCCAGCAGATCAGGCGTTGGCTGATCGACTGGGCCGACCGCCATGACTACAACATTTATGCCGACGGCCTGGTGGTGCGCACCACCATTGACTCACGGCTGCAGGCGCAGGCCAACCAGGCGCTGGTGCGCCAGGCCGAGCGGCTGCAGGGCGTGGCCAACAACGAGTGGGGCCCGCGCCGCTGGGCTTCAAGCAAGGACGTGGTGCAGACCTTTGTGCGCGAAAGCGCCGAGTACAAGGCGGCGCGCGAAACGGGTCTGACGGAGGCCGAAGCCTTGAAGCAGGTGCAGGCCAATGCAGCTTTCATGCAGACACTGCGGCAGGACAAGACGCGCCTGCAGGCCGGCTTCATGGCGCTGGACCCGCGCAATGGCCATATCAAAGCCTGGGTGGGCAGCCGCAGTTTTGCGCAGGACCCGTTTGACCACGTGTCCCAGGCGCGCAGGCAACCGGGTTCAACCTTCAAGCCTTTTGTGTACGGCGCTGCGTTTGAAAACGGCGCACGCCCGAGCGACACCTTCATGGACGGCGATGTGGAAATTCCCCTGGGCAATGGCACTGTCTGGCGCCCACGGGACGGCAGCACTCCGCCTTCCTATGCGCCCATGAGCCTGCGCGATGGCCTGGCGTTTTCCAAAAACACCATCACTGCCCAGGTGATGCAGAGCGTGGGCCCCGCCAAGGTGGCCAGCCTGGCGCAGGCCATGGGCGTGCGGCAGAGCAAGCTTGACGTGGTGCCCTCGCTCGCGCTAGGCACCAGCCCGGTGACGCTCAAGGAAATGGTGTCCGCCTACGGAACCATTGCCAACAGCGGCAGCTATATTGAGCCCTTCCTGATTACCCAGGTGGAAGACAGGAACGGCAAGGTGCTGGAGCGCTTTGCCCCCCTTGCGCCCGAGCTTGCGCTGTCTATACCTTCTGCGCAGGTGCTGCTGGACGTGATGCGCGGCGTGATTGACCGCGGTACCGGCACCGGCATTCGTTCGCGCTTCGGCATTCAGGCCGACGTGGCGGGCAAGACCGGCACCACGCAGGACAACACCGACGGCTGGTTTGTACTGATGCATTCGCAACTGGTGGCGGGCGCCTGGGTCGGCTTCAACGACAACCGCATCACGCTCAGCGACTACTGGGGCCAGGGCGCCCATAGCGCGCTACCCATCGTGGGCGATTTTTTCCAGCAGGCGTTGCGCAGCAAGGTGGTGGACCCGAACGCCACCTTCGAAGCGCCGCGCGGCGGCGGCATGGCGGAGCAGATTCCGCAGGCGCTGGACCAGGTGCAGGAGTGGCTCAGGGGCCTCTTCCCGCCCCGGCCTGACCAGCCGCAAGGCCCGGCGTCGCCGCAACCCGACGGGCCACCCTACAAC
>NZ_MUNO01000049.1 GCF_002001015.1 Polaromonas sp. A23
TGGTTACCAGTGTGCCGGCAATGTCCTCCGCCGTCGTTGTGCCGCTGATGCCGTTCATCGGCGTCATGTACTGCACGCTCGCCGCCACCGTCCCGTCGGCGTTGTAGATCGCCTGGCTCACTGACCCCAGGCCGTTGATTGTGTAGGTCTGTCTTCCAGCAGCGTCGTACAGGTTGAAGGTGAGGTGGTCGTTGTTGGCCAGGTTGGGCACCGGCAGCGCCGCTACCTTGGTGCCCACTGTGGCGCTCATCG
>NZ_MUNO01000051.1 GCF_002001015.1 Polaromonas sp. A23
AAAAATATCCGTGGAGGTTACACCACAGACGACAAAACCCCGGGCGAGGCATCCAATGCCTGCGGCCGGGGTTGCTTTGATCTTATCAACTGTGTCAACCCCGGGATGGCCCCCACGGTTGCTCACTGCGTGTAGCTCCCGAGGCCTTGCAGGCCGCCGCTCGCCAGAGGCTTCGCTTCTGTCGCCTGTCCAAAGCTGCTCAAGCAGCTTTGGAGCCGCAGGCTCCAGCCCCTCGGGGGCCGCTGCG
>NZ_MUNO01000017.1:0-107500 GCF_002001015.1 Polaromonas sp. A23
AGGCGATAACGTGTCGATCACCGTCAAGCTGATCAACCCGATCGCCATGGAAGAAGGTCTGCGTTTCGCCATCCGCGAAGGCGGCAAGACCGTCGGCGCCGGTGTTGTGGCCAAGATCATTGCGTAAATATTGAAGGTTAGATGGAGGGGTATAGCTCAATTGGCAGAGCGTCGGTCTCCAAAACCGAAGGTTGTAGGTTCGATTCCTACTGCCCCTGCCACCCGGCGGTTGCCATGTTGATGTGACGGGTGGTTTGAATAGAAGGTAAAGCGAGCCCGCCGGGGGTGAAAACTCCAGGTGGGCTTAAGCGTCTGAGAGGACGCGTGAAGAAGAACAGGAAATCAGGCAATCATGGCCACTTCTCAAGTCGAAACCGTCAGCACAACTGCTGACAAGGCCAAACTGGCCCTAGCGCTGGCTTTGGTGGTCGGTGCATTGGCGGGCTTTTACCTGCTTGCCAAGCAAGGGCAAGTTGTCCAGTGGGGCGGCCTGATCGCTGGCTTGGTGGCTGCTGTGGTTGTTTTCTTGACTTCCGAGCCCGGCAAGCAGTTTGTGGCTTTTGGCCGTGATTCCTGGCGCGAAGTCAGAAAAGTGGTGTGGCCGGCCCGCAAGGAAGCCATGCAGATGACGGCTTACGTGTTTGCCTTCGTGGTGATCATGGCCCTCTTTTTATGGCTCACGGATAAAACACTCGAATGGGTGTTTTACGACCTGATTTTGGGGTGGAAGAAATAATGAGCGATATGAACGGTGACGTGGTCAGCGAAGTGGCGGCTGGCGCATCCCTGCATCCGGCTCCCGGCATGCAGTGGTATGTGGTGCATGCCTATTCGGGCATGGAAAAAGCCGTTGAGCGCAATATTGTCGAGCGCATCAACCGTGCCGGCATGCAGGCCAAGTTTGGCCGCTTTCTGGTGCCCACCGAAGAGGTGGTTGAGATCAAGAACGGCCAGAAAAAAACAACGGAGCGCCGTTTCTTTCCTGGTTATGTGTTGGTCGAAATGGTCATGGATGACGAAACCTGGCACTTGGTGAAACACACCAACAAGGTCACCGGTTTTGTCGGTGGGGCTAAAAACCGCCCTGCGCCCATTTCTGAAGAAGATGTGCAGAAAATTGTCGACCAGATGCAGGTGGGCACCGAGAAGCCGCGCCACAAGGTCGAGTTTGAAACGGGCGAATACGTTCGCGTGAAGGACGGCCCGTTCACCGACTTCAACGGCACAGTCGAAGAGGTCAATTACGACAAGAACAAAGTGCGGGTATCGGTCACGATTTTCGGTCGTGCCACACCTGTTGAACTGGAGTTCAGCCAGATCGAAAAGACCTGAGTTTTCGGTCGGCAGTTAAAAATTTCGCGCCTTGCAACTCGGCGCGAAGGGTTCTTCGGAATCATGATTGAGTTGTGTAACCCCCGGGGAGCCCGGGCCTGCTTCTTTGCGGTGCCCAGGCGTTATGACCCGCAAGGAGAAAAGTATGGCGAAAAAAATCGTCGGCTTCATCAAGCTGCAAGTGCCAGCTGGTAAGGCCAACCCGTCCCCCCCGATTGGCCCGGCTCTGGGTCAGCGCGGCCTGAACATCATGGAATTCTGCAAGGCATTCAATGCCCAGACCCAGGGTGTTGAGCCCGGCCTGCCATTGCCTGTGGTGATCACTGCATTTGCAGACAAGAGCTTCACCTTCATCATCAAGACCGCCCCGGCCGTCACGCTGATCAAGAAAGCCATCAAGCTGGACAAGGGCTCTGCCACGCCGCATACCGTCAAGGTCGGCAAGATCACTCGCGCCCAGCTGGAAGAAATTGCCAAGACAAAAATGAAAGACATGACTGCCGCCGATCTGGATGCAGCCGTGCGTACTATTGCCGGTTCTGCCCGTTCCATGGGTGTGACGGTGGAGGGTGTTGTATGAGCAAGCTGACCAAACGTCAGAAAGCTGTTGGGGACAAGATCGACAGCAACAAGTTGTACCCTGTGGCTGATGCCCTCGGTCTGGTCAAGCAATTCGCTGTCGCCAAGTTCGATGAATCTATCGATGTGGCAGTGCAGCTTGGTGTGGATGCCAAGAAGTCCGATCAGGTCGTTCGCGGCGCTGTCGTGCTGCCTAACGGCACCGGCAAGACCAAGCGGGTTGCCGTGTTTGCGCAGGGCGCCAAGGCTGAAGAAGCCAAAGCCGCCGGTGCCGACATTGTCGGTATGGATGACCTGGCTGCTGACATCAAGGCTGGCAAGATGGACTTCGACGTTGTGATTGCATCTCCGGATGCCATGCGTGTCGTGGGTACCCTGGGTCAGATCCTCGGCCCACGTGGCTTGATGCCCAACCCGAAAGTCGGCACGGTGACGCCTGATGTGGCCACAGCGGTGAAAAACGCCAAGGCTGGCCAGGTTCAGTTCCGCGTCGACAAAGCCGGTATCGTGCATGGCACCATCGGTCGCCGTTCGTTTGATACCGACAAACTGCAGGGCAACCTGGCAGCGCTGATCGATGCACTGACCAAGGCCAAGCCTGCTTCGAGCAAAGGCGTGTATTTGAAGAAAGTCGCGGTTTCGTCAACGATGGGTGTGGGCGTTCGCGTCGACACGCAAACCATCGCAGCGTAATCGCAAAAATTTGGATGGCCTCGCAAGGGCTGTTCAAAGTGGTGGGCTGCCGGGGCTGAACTTCCGGCAGGCCATCCAGGACCGTTGGTGTGGCAGATGAAAGTCCGTCACTTAATCCTCGAAAGACAGCCAACGCAGATGGCGGTCCCGCTGCTTGAATGGTTTTGAAAAGAATCTGAAAACAGTTGGTCGCTGAACATAGGCGTGTTGATGGGGTGGCGCGAAGGCATCACCCGAAAGACACAATACTAAGGAGTAGACCTTGAGTCTCAACCGCAGTGAGAAACAAGCCGTCATTGATGAAGTGACCGGCCTCGCCGCTAAAGCTCAAACGCTCGTGGTGGCGGAATACCGTGGTATCACGGTCGCTGACATGACCAAGCTTCGCAGCCAAGCCCGCGACAAAGGCGTGAACCTGAGCGTGTTGAAAAACACCCTGGCTCGCCGTGCCGTGGCAGGCAGCGCGTTTGATGTCCTGTCCGACCAGATGACCGGTCCGCTGATCTACGGCTTTTCAACAGACGCTGTTGCTGCCGCCAAGGTGGTAGCTGACTTCGCGAAAACCAACGACAAGTTGGTGATTCGCGGAGGCGCAATGGCTGGAAAAGTCCTGGACGTGAACGGCGTGAAGCAGCTCGCAAACATCCCTTCGAAAGAAGTGTTGCTTGCTCAGCTGTTGGGCCTTATGCAATCGCCCATTTCGCGTACGGCACGAGTGCTGGCCGCGCTGGCGGAGAAAAAAGGCGGCGGCGAAGCGGCCGCATCGCCCGCAGCAGAAGCTGCAGCGGCGTAACTTGTACCCAACTTTTTTAGGAAATCAAAATGGCATTCGATAAAGACGCATTTTTGACCGCGCTCGACAGCATGACGGTCCTCGAACTCAACGACCTGGTGAAAGCCATCGAAGAGAAATTTGGCGTGAGCGCTGCAGCCATGTCAGCTCCTGCCGCTGGCGGCGGCGGTGCTGCTGCAGTTGCAGAAGAGAAGACTGACTTCACGGTCATGCTGCTCGAAGCCGGCGCCAACAAGGTGTCCGTCATCAAGGCAGTTCGTGAAATCACCGGTCTGGGCCTGAAAGAAGCCAAAGACCTGGTCGATGGCGCCCCCAAGGCTGTCAAGGAAGCCGCTCCAAAGGCCGACGCAGAAGCTGCCAAGAAAAAACTCGAAGAAGCCGGCGCGAAAGTCGAACTCAAGTAATTCTTGTGTTTCGCGAAGGCTGGAAGTCCGGATTCGGCTTCCAGCCTTTCGTGCTTTCAAGGAGTGCCGTTCAAGCGCGTACTGGCGTGCTTTATGGCCTTCCTGGAATCACCGGCAAGCAGATTTCATCGAATCTGCTTGCCAGTGTTTCCTGACCCCGACTGCAGGAAATGCCTTGGTTCGGGCAACGTGCAATGCGTTGCCGTCCGCCATGGTTGGTAGTGGCCAACCACCAAGTCTGTTTGAGTACGTGGTGTATTCATTCAAGACAGTCGCCAGAGCTTAACAAACCAGTTGTTGTACTTGTTTGTGTCCCATCAAAGCGGAGAACTCATGGCCTATTCATATACCGAACGCAAGCGAATTCGCAAAAGTTTCGGCAGCCGCGAGAGCGTGCTGAAAGTCCCTTATCTGTTGCAGATGCAGAAGGACGCCTACACGGCGTTCCTCCAAGCTGACCGCGCACCTCAAAAGCGCGAAATCGAAGGCTTGCAGGCTGCCTTTGACAATGCTTTTCCCATCGTCTCGCACAATGGTTTTGTCGAGATGAAGTTTCTCGAGTACAACCTGGCCAAGCCCGCCTTTGATGTGCGCGAATGCCAGACACGCGGCCTGACTTTTGCCTCGGCCGTCCGCGCCAAGGTCCAGCTGATCATTTATGACCGCGAGTCGTCGACGTCGCAGTCCAAGGTGGTCAAGGAAGTCAAGGAGCAGGAAGTCTACATGGGCGAAGTTCCGCTCATGACTGACAAGGGCTCGTTCGTCATCAACGGCACTGAGCGCGTGATCGTGTCCCAGTTGCACCGCTCGCCTGGCGTGTTTTTCGAGCATGACAAGGGCAAGACCCATAGCTCGGGCAAGCTGCTGTTTTCGGCGCGCATCATCCCTTACCGTGGCTCCTGGCTGGACTTCGAGTTCGACCCGAAGGACATCCTGTACTTCCGCGTCGACCGTCGCCGCAAGATGCCGGTCACCATCCTGCTCAAGGCCATCGGCCTGAACCCGGAGTCCATCCTCGCGAACTTCTTCGTGTTCGACAATTTCCGCTTGATGGACAGCGGTGCGCAGATGGAATTCGTCGCCGAGCGCATGCGCGGCGAGGTCGCCCGCTTCGACATCACCGACAAGAACGGTAAGGTTGTTGTTGCGAAAGACAAGCGCATCACCGTGCGCCACACACGCGAGCTGGAGCAAAGCGGTACGTCCACCATCAGCGTCCCGGAAGACTTCCTGATCGGCCGCGTCGTCGCCAAGAACATCGTTGACGCAGAGACCGGCGAGATCATCGCCAAGGCCAACGATGAATTGACCGAAATGCTGCTGAAGAAGCTGCGTGTTGCCGGCGTGCAGGACCTCCAGGTGCTGTACACCAACGAACTCGACCAGGGCGCCTACATTTCGCAGACCCTGCGTTCCGATGAAACCGCGGACGAGTTTGCTGCACGCGTGGCGATCTACCGCATGATGCGCCCCGGCGAGCCGCCTACGGAAGATGCCGTTCAGGCCCTGTTCCAGCGCCTGTTCTACAACCCGGACACTTACGACCTGTCCAAAGTCGGCCGCATGAAGTTCAACGCCCGTGTGGGCCGCGACACTTCCACCGGCCCCATGGTCATGACCAATGAAGATATCCTCGCGGTCGTCAAGATCCTGGTGGATTTGCGAAACGGCAATGGTCAGGTTGACGATATCGACCACCTGGGCAATCGCCGCGTGCGTTGTGTCGGTGAACTGGCGGAAAACCAGTACCGTACCGGCTTGGCACGGATTGAAAAAGCCGTGAAAGAGCGTCTGGGTCAGGCCGAGCAAGAGCCGCTGATGCCACACGACCTGATCAACAGCAAGCCGATTTCTGCCGCGCTGAAGGAATTCTTTGGTGCATCGCAGCTGTCCCAGTTCATGGACCAGACCAATCCGCTGGCCGAGATCACCCACAAGCGCCGTGTTTCGGCCCTTGGCCCGGGTGGTTTGACCCGCGAACGTGCCGGCTTTGAAGTGCGTGACGTGCACGTGACCCATTACGGCCGCGTGTGCCCGATTGAAACGCCTGAAGGCCCGAACATCGGCCTGATCAATTCGCTGGCCCTGTATGCCCGCCTGAACGAGTACGGTTTCATCGAGACGCCGTATCGACGCGTGATTGACGGCAAACTCACGGACCAGATCGATTACCTGTCTGCCATCGAAGAAGGCAAATATGTGATCGCCCAGGCCAATGCGCTGCTTGACGACGCAGGCAAGTTGACAGGCGACCTGGTATCTGCCCGCGAAAACGGCGAATCCGTGTTGGTCGGAGCAGAACGCATCCAGTACATGGACGTGTCCCCCGCGCAGATCGTGTCGGTGGCGGCCTCGCTGGTTCCTTTCCTGGAGCACGACGATGCCAACCGCGCGCTGATGGGTGCCAACATGTCGCGTCAGGCGGTGCCTGTGCTGCGTCCGGAAAAGCCATTGGTGGGTACCGGCATCGAGCGCGTGGCCGCCATTGACTCCGGCACGGTCGTCACGGCTAACCGCGGTGGCGTGGTGGACTATGTGGACGCCACCCGTATCGTGGTGCGCGTGAACGACGCGGAAGCGCTGGCTGGTGAAGTGGGTGTGGACATCTACAACCTGATCAAGTACCAGCGTTCCAACCAGAACACCAACATCCATCAGCGCCCCATCGTCAAGATTGGCGACAAGCTGGCCAAGGGTGACGTGATTGCCGACGGCGCATCGACCGACCTGGGTGAGATCGCCATCGGCCAGAACATGCTGATCGCCTTCATGCCCTGGAACGGCTACAACTTCGAGGACTCGATCCTCATTTCCGAGCGCATCGTCGCCGAAGACCGCTACACCTCGATCCACATCGAGGAACTGGTGGTCATGGCGCGCGACACCAAACTCGGTGCGGAAGAGATCACCCGTGACATCCCGAACCTGTCCGAACAGCAACTCAACCGTCTTGACGAGTCCGGCATCATTTATGTCGGCGCTGAAGTCCAGCCGGGCGACACGCTGGTTGGCAAGGTTACGCCCAAAGGCGAGACCACGCTGACCCCGGAAGAAAAGCTGCTGCGCGCCATCTTCGGCGAAAAAGCCAGCGATGTGAAAGACACCTCGCTGCGCGTGAGCCAGGGCTCGCAGGGCACCGTGATCGACGTGCAGGTCTTCACCCGTGAAGGCATCGTGCGCGACAAGCGTGCCCAGCAGATCATCGACGACGAGCTCAAGCGCTTCCGTCTGGACCTGAACGACCAGCTGCGTATCGTGGAAGCCGATGCGTTCGACCGTATCGAAAAACTGCTCAACGGCAAGGTCGCCAATGGCGGGCCGAAAAAGCTCGCCAAAGGCACGAAGATCGACAAGGCCTACCTGGCCGATGTCGAGAAGTACCACTGGTTCGACATCCGCCCGGCGGACGACGAAGTGGCTGCGCAGCTCGAGAGTATCAAGAACTCGATGGAGCAGACGCGCCACAGTTTTGACCTGGCTTTTGAAGAAAAGCGCAAGAAGCTCACGCAGGGCGACGAGTTGCCAGCGGGCGTGCTGAAGATGGTCAAGGTCTACCTGGCTGTCAAGCGCCGCCTCCAGCCTGGCGACAAGATGGCCGGCCGTCACGGCAACAAGGGTGTGGTGTCCAAGATCGTTCCGGTCGAAGACATGCCCTACATGGCCGACGGCACGCCTTGCGACATCGTGCTCAATCCGCTGGGCGTGCCCTCGCGGATGAACGTGGGCCAGGTGCTTGAAGTTCACCTCGGCTGGGCCGCCAAGGGCCTGGGCCAGCGCATTGGCGACATGCTGCAGGCCGAAGCCAAAGTGGCTGACCTGCGCAAGTTCATGGACACGTTGTACAACAAGTCCGGCCGAGTGGAGGATCTCTCCAAGCTGTCCGACGGCGACATCCTGCAGATGGCCGGCAACCTGACAGGCGGCGTGCCGTTTGCCACGCCGGTGTTCGACGGTGCGTCCGAGGCGGAGATTATGGGCATGCTGCAGCTGGCTTACCCGGACGACATCGCCAAGATCAAGGGCCTGACGGCAACGCGCACTCAGGCGCAGCTGTACGACGGACGCAATGGCGACCCGTTCGAGCGCACGACCACTGTGGGCTATATGCACTTCCTGAAGCTTCACCACCTGGTGGACGACAAGATGCACGCGCGTTCGACCGGCCCTTACTCGCTGGTCACGCAGCAGCCGCTGGGCGGCAAGGCGCAGTTCGGTGGACAGCGTTTCGGCGAGATGGAGGTCTGGGCGCTGGAAGCGTACGGCGCCGCCTACACGCTGCAGGAAATGCTCACCGTCAAGTCCGACGACGTGCAGGGCCGTACCAAGGTGTACGAAAGCATTGTCAAGGGCGAGCACGCGATCACCGCCGGCATGCCGGAGTCGTTCAACGTGCTGGTGAAAGAAATTCGTTCGCTCGGTATCGATATCGAGCTGGAACGCAGCTAATCAACAGGAAAGAAAAGGATTTAACTCATGAAATCATTACTCGACCTGTTCAAGCAATTCACGCCGGATGAGCATTTCGATGCCATCAAGATCGGCATGGCTTCGCCCGAGAAGATCCGTTCGTGGTCTTTCGGCGAAGTGAAGAAGCCTGAAACCATCAACTACCGTACCTTCAAGCCAGAGCGCGACGGTCTTTTTTGCGCCAAGATCTTTGGCCCCATCAAGGACTACGAATGCCTGTGCGGCAAGTACAAGCGCCTCAAGCATCGCGGTGTGATCTGCGAGAAGTGCGGCGTTGAAGTCACGCAGACCAAGGTTCGCCGCGAACGCATGGGTCACATCGACCTGGCTGCACCATGCGCGCACATCTGGTTCCTGAAGTCGCTGCCGTCACGCCTGGGCCTGGTGCTCGACATGACGCTGCGCGACATCGAACGCGTGTTGTATTTCGAAGCTTATGTGGTGACCGATCCCGGCATGACCCCGCTGAAGAAATTCAGCATCATGTCGGAAGACGACTACGACGCCAAGCGCAAGGAATACGGTGACGAGTACACCGCCAAGATGGGCGCCGAAGGTATCAAGGACCTGCTCGAAGGGCTGGACCTCGACGTCGAGATCGACAAGCTGCGCAACGACTTGACTGGCTCCGAAATCAAGATCAAGAAAAACGCCAAGCGTTTGAAATTGATGGAAGCCTTCAAGAAGTCCGGCATCAAGCCGGGCTGGATGGTGCTGGACGTTCTGCCTGTGCTGCCGCCGGACCTGCGTCCGCTGGTGCCGTTGGATGGTGGCCGCTTCGCGACCTCCGACCTGAACGACCTGTATCGCCGCGTGATCAACCGCAACAGCCGTCTGCGCCGCTTGCTGGAGCTGAAGGCTCCCGAGATCATTGCCCGCAATGAAAAGCGCATGCTGCAGGAAGCTGTGGATTCGCTGCTCGACAACGGCCGCCGTGGCAAGGCCATGACGGGCGCCAACAAGCGTGCACTGAAGTCTTTGGCCGACATGATCAAGGGCAAGTCGGGCCGTTTCCGCCAGAACTTGCTGGGCAAACGCGTCGATTACTCTGGCCGTTCAGTCATTACCGTGGGCCCGACGCTCAAACTGCACCAGTGCGGCCTGCCCAAGCTGATGGCGCTTGAGCTGTTCAAGCCTTTCATCTTCTCGCGCCTCGAAGCCATGGGCATCGCGACAACGATCAAGGCTGCCAAGAAGGAAGTCGAATCCGGCACGCCAGTGGTGTGGGACATCCTGGAAGAGGTGATCAAAGAGCACCCGGTCATGCTGAACCGTGCGCCCACGCTGCACCGCCTCGGCATTCAGGCCTTTGAGCCCATCCTGATCGAAGGCAAGGCGATCCAGCTGCACCCGCTCGTCTGCTCGGCCTTCAACGCCGACTTCGACGGTGACCAGATGGCTGTCCACGTACCGCTGTCGGTGGAAGCGCAGATGGAAGCCCGCACCCTGATGCTGGCTTCGAACAACATCCTGTTCCCTGCCAACGGCGAGCCTTCCATCGTTCCTTCGCAGGACGTTGTGCTGGGTCTGTACTACACGACCCGCGACCGCACAAACGGCAAGGGTGAAGGCCTGGTGTTTTCCGACACCGGTGAAGTGCGCCGCGCCTTTGACGCCGGTGAACTCGACCTGAACGCACGCATCAGCGTGCGCCTGACCGAGTACACCAAGAACAAGGAAACCGGCGAGTTCGTGCCATCGACCAAGCTGTGGGAAACCACGGGTGGCCGTGCACTGCTGTCGGAAATTCTGCCCAAGGGTCTGCCCTTCTCGAACCTGAACAAGGCGCTGAAGAAGAAAGAGATCTCCAAGCTCATCAACGTTTCTTTCCGCAAGTGCGGATTGAAAGAGACCGTGGTGTTTGCCGACAAGCTGCTGCAGTCGGGCTTCCGTTTGGCAACCAAGGCCGGCATTTCGATCTGCATCGACGACATGCTGATCCCCAAGGAAAAGCCGAGCATCATTGCGCGCGCCCAGAAGGAAGTCAAAGAGATCGAGCAGCAGTATGTCTCGGGCCTCGTGACCTCCGGTGAGCGCTACAACAAGGTGGTGGATATCTGGGGCAAGTCCGGCGACGAAGTGTCCAAGGTGATGATGGCCCAGCTCTCGAAAGAGAAAGTCATCGACCGCCATGGCAAGGAAGTCGAGCAGGAATCCTTCAATTCCATTTACATGATGGCCGACTCCGGCGCCCGCGGTTCCGCTGCCCAGATTCGTCAGGTCGCCGGTATGCGCGGTTTGATGGCCAAGCCTGACGGCTCGATCATCGAAACGCCGATTACGGCCAACTTCCGCGAAGGCCTGAACGTGCTGGAGTACTTCATCTCCACCCACGGTGCCCGAAAAGGCCTGGCTGACACCGCGCTGAAAACCGCCAACTCCGGTTACCTGACACGCCGCCTGTGCGACGTGGTCCAGGATCTGGTGGTGACGCAGGACGACTGCGGAACGCAGGACGGCTCGCTGATGCGCGCTATCGTTGAAGGCGGTGAAGTCATCGAATCCCTGCGCGACCGTATCCTCGGCCGCACCACGGTGGAAGATGTGCTGCACCCCGAAAACCGCGCGGTGCTGGCGAAAGCCGGCGTCATGTTGGACGAAGACCTGATCGAGGAACTCGAAGCGGCCGGTGTGGACGAAGTCAAGGTGCGCACGGCATTGACCTGCGAAACCCGCTTCGGCCTGTGCGCCAAGTGCTACGGCCGTGACCTGGGTCGCGGTGGTCTCATCAACATCGGCGAAGCAGTCGGTATCATCGCTGCGCAGTCGATCGGTGAGCCGGGTACGCAGCTGACCATGCGTACCTTCCACATCGGTGGTGCAGCGTCGCGTGCGGCCATTGCCTCCAGCGTGGAAGCCAAGTCCAACGGCGTGATCGGTTTCAATGCGCCGATGCGTTACGTGACCAACACCAAAGGCGAGCTGGTTGTGATTGCCCGTTCCGGCGAGATCGTCATTCATGACGAGCATGGCCGTGAGCGTGAGCGCCACAAGGTACCTTATGGTGCCATCCTGGCGGTCAAGGCTGACCAGCAGATCAAGGCCGGTGCCATTCTGGCCAACTGGGATCCGCTGACGCGCCCCATCATTACCGAGTTCGCCGGCAAGGTGGCCTTCGAGAATGTGGAAGAAGGCGTGACGGTGGCCAAGCAGCTCGACGAGGTGACCGGTCTGTCCACCCTGGTGGTGATTGATCCGAAACGCCGCGGTGCGACCAAGGTGATTCGTCCCCAGGTCAAGCTGATTGACGCTTCCGGCCATGAAGTCAAGATCCCCGGCACCGATCACTCGGTGACGATTGGCTTCCAGGTGGGTGCACTGGTTCAGGTGCGTGACGGCCAGGATGTGGGCCCTGGCGAAGTGCTTGCACGTATTCCGGTTGAAGGCCAGAAAACGCGAGACATCACCGGCGGTCTGCCGCGTGTGGCCGAGCTCTTTGAAGCCCGTACGCCGAAAGACAAGGGTACGCTGGCAGAGATGACCGGTACCGTGTCGTTTGGTAAAGAGACCAAAGGCAAGGTTCGTCTGCAGATCACCGACCCGGAAGGCAAGGTCTGGGAAGACCTCGTGCCCAAAGAGAAGAATATTCTCGTGCACGAAGGCCAGGTTGTGAACAAGGGCGAGTCGATCGTGGACGGCCCGGCCGATCCACAGGACATCCTGCGTTTGCTGGGCATGGAGGAGCTGGCCCGCTACATCGTCGACGAAGTGCAGGACGTTTACCGCCTGCAGGGCGTGAAGATCAACGACAAGCACATTGAAGTGATTGTTCGCCAGATGCTGCGCCGTGTTGTTGTCGAAAGCGTGGGTGATTCCAGCTACATCGCCGGTGAACAGGTCGAGCGTTCCGCCATGCTGGATGCCAACGATGCCCTGCGCGCCGAAGGCAAGATCCCGGCAACCTTCAGCAATCTGTTGCTTGGTATCACCAAGGCATCGCTGTCGACCGATTCGTTCATCTCTGCGGCTTCCTTCCAGGAAACCACCCGCGTGCTCACCGAGGCTGCCATCATGGGCAAGCGCGACGAGCTGCGTGGTTTGAAAGAGAACGTGATCGTCGGCCGCCTGATTCCTGCCGGTACCGGCATGGCCTACCACGAGGCGCGCAAAGCCAAGGACCAGATGGACGACGCCGAGCGACGCGCCATTGCCGAAGCGGAAGCTGCCGAACTGGAGGCGATGCCCGAGCAGAGCAGCGAAGGTGCTGCCAGCGAATAATCGCTGTTTTCTGACGCTATAAAAAGCGAAGCGCCTCGCGCCCTGTAGACAAGGGTCCGAGGCGCTTTTTATTGGGCATTCAAGGCTGCGTTGGCCGCCCTGCACGCCAGATGGCCGAAAAGCTGTACGGGCTCTGGCTTGTCGGCTAAAGTCGCGGTGCCAGTTTTTTGGCCCGCTGCGAAAGGAAAATGCCTCATGTCCACCCAGTCCCTGGTTCTCATCGCTGTATTTGCCTTGCTGCTGTTCTGGGCCGTCGGCGCCTACAACCGGCTGGTGCGGCTGAAAAACATCATTGCCAATGCCTTTGGCCAGATCGATGTACAGCTCAAGCGCCGTTATGACCTGATTCCTAATTTGGTCGAAGCCGCCAAGAAATACCTGCTGCATGAGCGTGAAACGCTGGAAGCTGTGATCGCGGCTCGCAATCAGGCTCGATCAGCCAGCGACGCAGCACGCAGCCGCCCCACGCGCGCGACGGAAGTCCTGGCGCTGGCTGCCGCCGAAGAGGCGCTGAGTGGCAGCCTTGGCCGCCTGTTTGCAGTGGCTGAGGCTTATCCCGAACTCAAGGCCGACGACACCATCCGTGAGCTCAGCGAAGAACTGACCAGCACCGAAAACAAGGTTGCGTTCGCCAGGCAGGCTTATAACGATGCGGTCCTGGACTACAACAATGCGCAGGCCCAGTTTCCCGCGCTTCTGATTGCCCGGCTGTTCGGTTTCGCGGCGTCGGCCATGTTGCAGGCTACGCAGGCACCCGTCGAGCGCGAGACGGTACGCATCCAGATGTAGGCCTTAACCCGGCATGCGTTTTTTTGAACACCAGGAGCAGGCCCGCGCCGAAACCCGGCATCTGCTGATGCTGTTTGCCTTGACGGTGGTTGCGCTGGTGTTGGTCGTCAACGCTGCATTGGGCTTGACCTGGTACCTGCTCACACCTGGCTTCAGCGGTTATCCGGCGTATTTTTTCAGTGTCAACACGGCGGTAGCCCTGCTTTTTATCCTGGGCGGTTGGTGGCTGGAAACCTCCAGCCTGCACGGTGGCGGGGAAAAACTGGCGCGTCGCGTGGGCGCGCGGGAGGCCTGGCCGTCCAGCCGGCTCGATGAGCAAAAGCTTTGCAACATCGCCAGCGAGCTGGCCATTGCCGCCAGCATGCCTGCGCCCCAAGTCATGGTGTTGAACCGTGTGGAGAGCATCAATGCCTTTGCCGCCGGCTGGGATGAAGAAGACGCGGTGATTGCCGTGACGCGCGGCGCGCTTGATGGTTTGACCCGTGACGAGCTGCAAGGCTTGGTGGCCCATGAGTTGAGCCATATCCGCGAAGGCGACACCCGGCTCAACATGCGCCTGGCCGGCATGGTGTTTGGGCTGGAGATGATTTTCAACCTGGGTGTGGGCATGTGCGAACGCGATGAGAACAACCGCCGTTCGGTGCTGGTATTGCCCGGGCTGGCCATCATGGGCGCCGGATTTCTTGGATGGCTCGCTGGCCGCGCGCTGAAAGCTGCGGTGTCGCGCCAGCGCGAGTTTCTTGCCGATGCGCGAGCGGTTCAGTTTACGCGCAGCAAGGATGGCCTGGGCGGTGTGCTGCGCAAGGTGGCCAGAGAGCAGGGCGCAGGCGCCACGGCCAGCTTTCATCCGGCGGTGCAGCACATGTTACTGGTCGGCCAGGCCAGAGCGCATTGGCTGGATTCCCATCCGCCGCTGTCCGAGCGAATCCGCCGGATCTATGGCCGTTCCATGCCGGTGCTGGCCCAGGACGACATGGCCCCGACCCGGCCCGGGGCCCTGTTCTGAGCTTTCATCGCGAATAAGCAAATCACAAAAGGTTCGAATGCCGGTGCAGCGCAGGAAGTGCTTTGTACTGGATACTCCCTATGGCTCGCCGGACCCGGCGCGTTAAATTGACCTGCTGTAGCAACTGCGAGGAGAAGCTGTGAAGATTGCCCTACCCACTCTGGCACTGGCGTTCTGTACGCTTGCTGCGCCTTCCCTGAGCCATGCCCAAAATGCACCGGCCCAGGCTCTGCATGTGCGCAGTCTCGCCGCCACCTGCGCCAACTGTCATGGCACCGATGGAAAAGTGGTGCCTGGCTCCCCTGTTCTGTCCATCGCCGGCATGGAGAAAAACTACATCGTGGCCCAGCTCAAGGCCTTCAAATCCGGCACCCGGCCAGCTACTGTCATGCACCAGATCAGCAAGGGGTTCAGCGATGCCCAGATCGAGGTCCTTGCCGGCTACTTTGCCGCGCAGAAAAAATAAGGAGAACACTCATGCAAAGACGTTCCTTTCTCCAGTCCACTGCCGCGTTGAGCCTGCTCGGCCTGGGCGCATGCGCCACCACTTCCGTTCCGGCCAAAGCCAAAGTGGTCGTGATTGGAGGTGGTTATGGCGGCGCCACTGCGGCCAAATATGTACGCCTGCTGTCTGATCACAAAATCGATGTGGTGCTGATCGAGCCGCAAGCGGTCTTTGTCTCCTGCCCCATTTCCAATCTGGTGCTGGGCGGCAGCAAGCAGCTTGCCGACATCACCACGCCCTATGTGGGCCTCACAAAAAATCACGGCATCACCGTTGTCCGGGACATGGCAAACGCTATCGATACCGCAAAGAAAACCGTGACGCTGGCTGGCGGCGCAACCATCGCTTACGACAAGCTGGTTGTGTCTCCGGGTGTGGATTTGATGTATGACAGCATCCAGGGCCTGAAGGAAGCCCAGGCTTCCGGCCAGATCTTGCAAGCCTGGAAAGCAGGTCCCGAGACCGTGGCGCTGCGTAAACAACTCGAAGCCATGCCCGACGGCGGGGTGTACGCCATCACCATTCCCGAGGCGCCTTACCGCTGCCCGCCCGGTCCGTACGAGCGCGCTTCCGTCATTGCAGGCTATTTCAAGGCCACCAAGCCGCGCAGCAAGGTGCTGATCCTTGACGCCAATCCGGACGTCACGTCCAAAGGCCCGTTGTTCAAGAAGGTGTGGGCCGAGCAGTACAAAGGCATCATCGAGTACCGCGGCCAGCACAAGACAACGGCGGTTGACGCGAAGGCCGGTGTCATCAAGTTCGACGTTCAGGACGATGTGAAGGCCAACGTCATCAATGCCCTGCCGTCCATGCGTGCAGGTGCCATCGCGGTGCAGACCGGCCTGAACAACATGGCCAACAACCGCTGGTGCGGCGTCAACTACCAGACCTTCGAGTCCACCGCTGCGAAGGACGTTTTTGTTCTGGGCGACTCCATTCAAATCGCGCCCGGCATGCCAAAGAGCGGCCACATGGCCAATAACCAGGGCAAGGTGGCGGCCGCGGCAATTGTTGCGCAGCTCTCGGGTTGGGACGTCAATCCGACACCGATGCTGACCAACACCTGCTACAGCTTTGTCGACAGTAAAAATGTCATCCACGTTGCCAGCGTGCATGAGTACGTGGCTGCCGAGAAGACCTTCAAGACAGTGGCCGGATCGGTCGGCGTCAGTACTGGCCCCACCGAGCAGGAAGGCGCTTACGCCATGAGTTGGGCCAGCAATATCTGGGCCGATAGTCTGGCTTAGCCCCCACGGTCGCTCACTGCGTGTAGCTCCCGAGGCCTTGCAGGCCGCGCCTCGCCAGAGGCTTCGTCTTTGTCGCCCGTCCAAAGCTGCACGGGCAGCTTTGGAGCCGCGGGCTCCAGCCCCTTGGGGGCCGCTGCGCCTGCGGCCCGGCTAAGCCGGTTCCGCGGCCCCTGCTTGAAACAGAGGGAAGTGGCACCCTCCGGCTGGTCTAATACGGGAGAACGCCTGTTTCGGGCGAATAGATTCGCCGCATGCAAGAAAACTCCACTCAAGTCCCTTTGTGGCGCCAGCTTCAGGGAGCCGCTTTTTTACTGATGGCCGTTCGTCAGGGCCGCTCCATGACTGCCGCGCTCGAGGATGTCGATCACACGGTCAGGCCTGGCGTGCAGGCGCTCGGCTTCCATGCCCTGCGCTGGCTTGGCCGGGCTGAAGCCCTGCGCCGGCAGCTGGCACAGCGGCCGCCGCCTCCCGAGGCTGATGCCTTGTTGTGCGTTGCGCTGGCTCTGGTCTGCACAGAAAGTGAGTCCGGCGCGCCCGCTACGGAGCATCCATCCGGCGACAGCAGCCCCCGCTATACCGCCTATACCCTTGTGGACCAAGCCGTCGAAGCCGCCAAAAGGGACGAGGCTACCGTGCACCAGGCCAGCTTCATCAATGGTTGCCTGCGTCGTTTCCTGCGCGAGCGCGATGCATTGATGGCTGCCACGGAAAGGCATCCGCAAGCGGTGTGGAATCACCCCCAGTGGTGGATTGACCGGGTGCGCAAGGATCATCCCGCGAGCTGGCAGGAAATTTTGCGGGCAAATAACGCCAAAGCACCGCTGATTCTTCGTATTAATACAAGAAAAACGACTTTGGCCCAGTATTTACGGGCGCTAGCAGCTATGAATATAGTAGCAAACCCGATCGGCCCGTGCGGCGTGGTTCTGGCATCGCCAAGTCCGGTGACGGCGTTGCCGGGTTATGCGGAAGGTCATTTTTCGGTGCAGGATGCCGCGGCGCAGATGGCGGCGCCGCTGCTGCTCGAAGGCCTCTCCCCTTCTGAGGGCAGTACGCGCCTGCGTATTCTCGACGCTTGCGCGGCGCCCGGTGGAAAAACAGCCCACTTGCTGGAGCTTGCAGATTGCGAGGTTCTGGCTCTTGATATCGATGCACGGCGCTGCGAGCGTATTGGCCACAATTTGCAGCGGCTGGGGCTGATTGCGGATATCAGGGTGGGGGATGCGGCGCATCCCGATGGCTGGTGGGACGGGGTGGCCTATGACGGCATCCTGCTCGATGCGCCGTGCACGGCCTCAGGGATCGTACGGCGCCATCCGGACGTACGCTGGCTGCGCCGGCCGACCGACATTGCCCAGCTTGCCGCATTGCAGTCGCGCATGCTGGAAACGCTCTGGCCGCTGCTCAAACCCGGAGGCCGTTTGTTGTACTGCACTTGCTCGGTTTTCCGGGCCGAAGGCGAGCAGCAGGCGCAAACGTTTGTTGCGCACCACAAAGACGCCCAATTCATGCCGTCGCCCGGTCATTTGCTGCCCCAAAGTAGCACCCGGGTGACCGACTTCCCGGACAATTTGCAAGGTGAGCACGACGGTTTCTATTACGCGGTTTTTGAAAAGCGCAAAGCCTGAAACGGTGTTGCGGTGGCTACGGGCGTTTTTGACATGCACCCTGATGGTTTTTGCCGGCCATGGGGCCTGGGCAACCGAGATCACTCAGCTCAAAATGGAGCGCTCCGACGAAGGCGTTTATCTGTCAGCCACGGTCAAATTCGACCTGTCGCCGGTGGTTGAAGACGCCCTGCTCAAGGGCATCCCCATGTTTTTTGTGGCCGAAGCCGATATCTACCGCGGCCGCTGGTACTGGTATGACAAACGCGTCACCACCGCCACCCGCACCGCGCGCCTGGCCTACCAGCCGTTGACCCGGCGTTGGCGCCTCAATGTGCTGCCAGGCGCCATCAGCGTCACGGGCCTGCGTGCGGCCTTCAGCCAGAACTACGACACCCTGGACGATGCAATTGCCTCGATCCAGCGCTTTTCGCGCTGGCGCATTGCCGATGCCTCGGAAGTCGACGCCGACGTCCGGCACAACGTGGACTTCCGTTTCCGCCTGGACTTGTCACAGCTGCCGCGTCCTTTCCAGATCGGCGTGGCCGGCCAGAAAGACTGGGCCATTGCAGTTGAAACAAACCGCGAGCTTGTTGCCGAGCCGATTCGGGACATGCCCAAGGATGCCGCCAAGGAGCCCGCTAAAGAATCGGCCAAAGAGGCGGTGAAGTGAGCTCCGCGGGTCGCGGCTCCTCCCTCAAATCAAGCCCCGCCTTTCGCTGGACTGTGGGCGTAGGTGTTGGCGCCATGGCCGCGCTGGGCCTGGTGCTGATGTTTTTGCTGACCCAGGCCACTGGCAATCGCGAACTCTACGAGCGCAACTACCCCCTGCTACTGGGCTTGAACATCGCGGTGGCGGTCTTGCTGCTGCTGGTGATCGGCTGGATTGTGCTGCGCCTGGTTATGCGGCTGCGCAAAGGCAAGTTCGGCAGCCGCCTGCTGGTCAAGCTGGCCGCCATCTTTGCCCTTGTGGGGCTGCTGCCCGGCATGATGATCTACGTTGTGTCCTACCAGTTCGTTTCGCGTTCCATCGAAAGCTGGTTCGATGTCAAGGTCGAGGGTGCACTCGACGCTGGCCTCAACCTGGGCCGCGTCACGCTGGACACGCTGGCCGCCGAGCTGGGCAACAAGACCCGTGCCGCAGCAACCCAGCTGATGCAGACGCCCGATACCTCTGCCGGCTTGGCCCTGGAGCGCCTGCGCGAGCAGCTTGCCGTCAGCGATGTGGTGCTGTGGACGGCCTCCGGCCAGTTGATCGCCAGCGCGGGCGACTCCCGGTATTCACTCAAACCGGAGCGCCCGCCAACCCAGTTGCTGCGCAACGCCCGCAGCCAGCGCGTGGCCACGCAAATCGAAGGACTTGATGAAGTGACCTTGCCCGGTGCCGAGCCGGGCAGCGCAGCGAGCCTGGCGGCAGGGGGCACTCCGCCACGCATCAAGGCGCTGGCGCTGGTCAGTAACCCGAACGTCGGCTTGTTTGGAGAGAGCCGTTTCCTGCAGGTAACGGAAGTGCTGCCGGCCAGTCTGGTTGCCAACGCCTTTGCCGTGCAAGAGGCCAACCGCGAATACCAGGAGCGTGCGCTGGCCCGGGGAGGTCTGCGCAAGATGTACATAGGCACACTCACGCTCAGCCTGTTCCTGGCGGTGTTTGGAGCAGTGCTGCTGGCGGTGGTTCTCGGTAACCAGCTGGCGCGGCCCCTGCTGCTGTTGGCAGAAGGGGTTCGGCAGGTGGCCCAGGGCGACCTGACGCCCAAGGCAGCCCTGCAGGGCAAGGACGAGCTGGGCGGTTTGACCCGCTCCTTTGCCGACATGACCCAACAGCTGGCCGACGCGCGCGGGGCGGTGCAGAAAAGCATGGACCAGGTCGACGCTGCGCGCGCCAACCTGCAGACCATTCTGGACAACCTCACCGCCGGTGTCTTGGTGCTGGACCTCAAGGGCCGTATCCAGACCAGCAACCCCGGAGCCACGCGTATCCTGCGCGTACCGCTGGCGGCCTACCATGGCCGCACGCTCAGCGACATTCCCGGGCTGGAAGCGTTTGCACAGGGGGTGCAGTCGCAGTTTGACACCTACTTTGGCGAAAACGTGCAACACGACATCGAGCACTGGCAACAATCCTTTGAGCTCAATGCAGCGCAACCTGGCGCGCCGGACAACGCCATCACCCTGATTGCCCGCGGGGCCAAAATGCCCGGCAACGAATGCCTGCTGGTGTTTGACGACGTGTCCGAGATGGTGTCCGCCCAGCGCGCCCAGGCTTGGGGAGAAGTGGCGCGTCGCCTGGCCCACGAAATCAAGAATCCGCTGACGCCGATCCAGCTGTCGGCCGAGCGGCTTGAAATGAAACTTACCGGCAAGGTTGCTGAGTCAGAGCAGATCCTCCTGACCAAATCCGTCAAGACCATTGTTGACCAGGTCGACGCCATGAAACGGTTGGTGAACGAGTTCCGCGACTATGCACGCCTGCCGGCGGCAGAGCTCAAACCACTGGATCTGAACGCACTGGTGACCGACGTATTGCAGCTGTATGCCAGCGAAAACGCCGTGGTGCCTGTCAGGACCGAGCTTGACCCGGCTTCTCCCGAGATCAAGGGGGATGCGCAACAGATTCGGCAGGTTATTCACAACTTGTTGCAAAACGCCCAAGACGCGCAAGAAGGCAGGCCTAGCGGCAGCGTCCTGCTTAAAACGGAATACTCCGAAACCTCGAAACGGGTGCGCCTGACGGTACGCGACAACGGTACCGGCTTCCCGGAACACGTGCTGAAACGGGCGTTTGAGCCCTATGTGACCACCAAGGTCAAAGGCACAGGTCTGGGGCTCGCAGTGGTCAAAAAGATTGCCGATGAGCACGGCGCCCGCGTTGATATTTCAAACCGGGTGGTCGACGGCGCCGTGCAGGGCGCTCAAGTATCGTTATCATTCGCGGTTGTGACTTAACAACAGTGCGGCCCGGGAGCCGGGGATCGCACAATTGACAACTGCAGGCAGGGGTAGCGATTCAACATGGCAAACATTCTGGTAGTCGACGATGAGCTGGGCATACGCGACCTGCTCTCAGAAATTCTTAACGACGAAGGGCATCAGGTCGAGCTGGCAGAAAACGCTGCCCAAGCGCGTGCCGCCCGGTCCCGGTCCCGGCCCGACCTGGTTCTACTTGATATCTGGATGCCCGACACCGACGGCGTCACCCTGCTCAAGGAATGGTCGTCTAGCGGGCTTCTGACCATGCCGGTGATCATGATGAGCGGCCACGCGACCATAGACACCGCCGTCGAGGCCACCAAAATCGGCGCGATGGCCTTCCTGGAAAAACCCATTACCCTGCAAAAGCTGCTGAAGGCCGTGGAGCAGGGCCTGGTTAAGTCGGCCGGCCGCAAGCCATTGGCGACGACGCCTGCCGCGCTGCTGCATGCCGTAGACATGACGGTCGAAGCGGCCATGACCGGCAACGCCATGCCCGCCGCGGTAGACCTCGGCCCCCAGGCCACCCAGAGTTTTTTGCTGGAAAAGCCGCTGCGCGATGCGCGCGACGAATTCGAAAAAGCCTACTTCGAGTTTCACCTCGCCAAAGAAGGTGGCTCCATGACCCGCGTGGCCGAGAAAACGGGGCTGGAGCGAACCCATTTGTACCGCAAGCTCAAGCAACTGGGCGTTGACCTGACCCGGGGCAAGCGCGCTGCCTGATATATAATGTGAGGCTCAGTCAGGCCCGGTAGCTCAGTCGGTAGAGCAGAGGATTGAAAATCCTTGTGTCGGTGGTTCGATTCCGCCCCAGGCCACCAGTCTTCATGCGCCTCAGCACCCTGTGTGGGTTCTGAGGCGTTTCTACATGCCAGGCCGCTTGTTTGTTTATTCAGGTGGGGCGTCAGTGCAGAAAGCTGCACTATTGCGCCGTGCCCATCACATCTGCCAGCCAATCCACGAACACGCGTACTCTAGGTGACAGGTGCCGGTGGTGGGGGTACATCACCGAAACAGGGAGGGGCGCGGGTTGCCACTTGCCGAGCACTTGGCAGAACGTGCCATCTTTCAGTCGCGATTCCACGTGATAGCGCGGCAATTGGACAAAGCCGAGATGTGCAGCGCAACAGGCGACGTAGGCATCGGCGTCCGTCACGCTGACTGAGCCTGGCAGGCGAACCGTACGTGCTTGGCCATCCACCAAGAAGTCGAAGGGCAGGGCCTTGCCGGTCGCAGTCGAGAGAAAGTTCACGGCGCGATGCCCGGCTCGCAGTTCGTCGATGGTCTTGGGCACGCCATGGCGCTTCAAGTACTCGCTGCTGGCGCAAGTCACCTGCTTGAGTGACGCAACGCGCCGCGCCACCATGCTCGAATCGCGGGGCTCGCCGGCGCGCAGCACGCAGTCCACCCCCTCGCGAACCAGGTCGACCAGGCGGTCGCCCATGCCGATTTCGAGTTCGACCTCGGGATAGCGGTCGAAGAAATCCTGGATCCGCGGCAGCACGAAATGTTTGGCCAGCGTGCCCTGCAGGTCGACGCGCAGCTTGCCCTTCGGATTGCTACCCGCAACGGCGAAGGCGGTCTCCGTCTCTTCCATGTCGGCCAGCAGCCGCACGCAGCGCTCGTAGTACGCCTCGCCGTCTTGCGTGGGGCTGACGTGCCGCGTCGTGCGGTGTAGCAGGCGTGCTCCCAGGCGCTTCTCCAGCTGCTGGATGGCGTGCGTCACGGTGGCGCGCGGCAGCTGCAGGTCGTCAGCGGCCTTGGTGAAGCTGCCGAGTTCCACGATCCGGTTGAACAGGCGCATCGCGTCGAGGCGGTCCATGTCAGCGCGCTTTCATTGTTGGTGTCTATTGGACAGTGATGGCAATTTTAGGTCATTTATCTGTCTTCGATTGAATAGAACAATTCAGTCATCCCATCAACTACCGGAGCAATTCAATGAACCCCAGCAACAACTCCCAAGTCGCCATCGTCACCGGCGCCTCGCGCGGCATCGGTGCCGCCGTCGCCCAACGGCTGGCAACGGACGGCTATGCCGTCGTCGTCAACTACGCGGGCCGGGCCGAAGAGGCGAACGGGGTCGTCAAAGCCATCGAAGCCCAAGGCGGCCGCGCCATCTCGGTCCAGGCCGATGTGTCCGAGCCGGCCGCCGTACGCACGCTGTTCGATGAAGCCGTCGCCGCTTTCGGCCGCGTCGACGTGCTGGTGAACAACGCCGGCATCATGCCGCCGGCGCTGCCGCATCTGGCCGCAACCGACGACACCACCTTCGATCGCCTGTTCGCGGTCAACGTGAAGGGCACGTTCAACGCATTGCGAGAAGCCGCCCAGCGGCTGGAGGCCGGCGGCCGCATCATCAACTTCTCCTCCAGCGTGATCGGCCTGGCGCTGCCGGGCTATGCGGTGTATGCGGCGACCAAGAGCGCGGTCGAAACCATGACTCACATCATGGCCAAGGAGCTGCGCGGCAAGAACATCACCGTCAACGCGGTGGCGCCCGGCCCCACGGCCACCGCGCTTTTCCTTGACGGCAAGACGCCCGAGGCGATCGAGCGCCTGGCCATGGCCGCGCCGCTGGAGCGCCTGGGCACGCCGGAAGACATCGCTTCCGCAGTCGCGCTGCTGGTCGGTCCCAGCGGCGCCTGGATCAACGGCCAAACGCTGCGCGCCAACGGCGGGCTGGTCTGAATCTGGCACTCACGCCCACTGAAAGGACACTCAGCATGAAATCCGTCATCCTCGTCACAGGCACTTCCACCGGGATCGGCCACCTCACCGCCCGCGCGCTTGCGGCCGCCGGCCACATCGTCTATGCCAGCATGCGCGACACGAAAGGGCGCAACGCGTTCAAGGTGCGCGAACTGCGCGACTGGAGCTTCGCGCAAGGCCATGACCTGCGCGCCGTCGAACTGGACGTGCTGTCGCAGCCCTCTGCCGACGCCGCCGCGGCGCACATCCTGGCCGAACAGGGCCGTCTGGATGCCGTCGTGCACAACGCGGGTCACCTGGTCGTGGGGCCGGCCGAAGCCTTCACGCCCGAGGAAATCGTCAAGGTGATGGACACCAACTTCCTCGGTCCCCAGCGCGTCAACCGCGCGGTGCTGCCCGCCATGCGCAGCCGCGAAAGCGGGCTGGTGCTGTGGGTCAGCAGCACCACAGTGCGCGGCGGCTTCCCGCCGTTCCTTGGCCCTTACGCGGCGGCCAAGGCGGCGATGGATTCCATGGCCGTGACGATGTCGTACGAGCTCTCGCGTTTCGGCATCGAAACGTCGATCGTCGTGCCCGGCGCCTTCACCCGTGGCACCGCGCATTTCCCGAATGCCGGCAAGCCCGCCGACGACAAGACGAGTGCCGCCTATGCGCGTTACGACGGCGTGATGGACCAGGTGGGCGAGCGCCTGTCGGCCCTCACGCCCGACAACGCTGACCCGCAAGTGGTGGCCGACGAGATCGCACGCATCGTCGGGCTGACGGCGGGTACGCGGCCTTTCCGTTCGGTGATCGATTTCATCGACGACGGCGCGGGCGCGGTTACCGAAGTCGCGGAGCGTGTGCGTGAGGAATTTGCACACCGCATCGGCATCGCCGACCTGCTCAAGCCCAGCGTATGAATGCCGACGCCCAACTGATCGCAGGCCGCGTGCTGATGGCCGCAGCTTTCATTGGCCCCGCGCTGTCGCACCTGGCCGACTCGGTGAACCGCCGTGTTGCAACCGAAGTGGCCATGGCCCTGGTGGAAGTGGTCGCCGGCCTGGCGCTCGCGGCCGGCCGGCAGCTGCGGTGGGTCGCACTGGCAGTGGCGGCGTTCTTGGTGGTCGACGCGTTCCTCGCGCACGACTTCTGGAACGCCGTGCCAAGCGATCATCGCAATCAGTTGCTGCACTTCTTCAAGAATCTGGCGCTGGCCGGTGCCTTCTCCATGCTCAAGTAGGTCCGCCGTTCTGCGCGCGCCGCCACCTCAAGCGGAGCGGGAAAAATTCGACAGTAGCCCCGAGCAGTTGCTTCGGGCGGCGAAAGGTCCGGAGGCTCTGGTGTCCGCTTCCGGCCAGCAGCGCACATTCAACGCCGAGTAAAACGCAGCCAAGTTGGTCGGGTGGGAGGGGGTTCGATTGCCACAACCGATGATTGGTTTGGTGTACCCCAGCGTGTACCCCAAGAAGGTGGACGGCGGCTAGAGCAAGGATTCGTGCCGCTTAGAGCGGTTTTTTCGATTTCGCCCCAGGCTACCAATATTCCATGCGCCCCAGCGCCCTTTTTGGGTTCTGGGGCGTTTCTACAATCCAGGTGAGTTTTCTACAAAAACACCGGAGGCAGAGTGGAAATTCAGCTCGAAGCGTTTGGCACACTGAAACCCATTGCCTTCGCAAGTGGCTGAACTGCGGGGTAGCCAATGTCCGCGAGCATGACGGATAGCGATGGTTCCGCGGTTGGCAGGCGGCAAAGCATGCTGGCAGAGAGCTGTTTTCTCGCTTCGATCTCTTGCCGTCTGCGCGGGGCTTCACGCCTGATTACTGCGTTGGGCCGATCGGGGGCCTTGCGCCGGGTTGAAAGGGGTTCGTCACAGCGCTGAATCGCCTCCCACTTCGGCTTCGTTTCTAACGCTAAGTGGACTTTTTAACCTTCGTTGGCGTCTTCATGGGCCGCATGTTCCCAAACCTGGCGATGATATCCAGCACGCTGGCGACGGCCGAGCTGGGGGCCGGTGAATGTCGGTAGGCCACCGCCATTGGCCGCATCAGTTTGGGGTTCAGATGACGTATCTGCACGTGCGGAGATTGGTCCTGGTCATCTACTTCCTCCAGCGGCAAAATGGCTGCGCTTTGACTGGCCGTCGCCAGGCTTTTGAGCGCGCCGGGGTAGCTCATCGTCAGGTACGGTCGGGGGTTGTGCCCTGACTGGCCAAACCAGGATGCGATCAGGCCGTGCATCTGGGTGGCCGGCGCAAAAGTCGCCCACCGCCGGCCCGCCAGCCACTGGGGCGTGATCAGCTTCGGCGGCTTCCAGGAAGAGGGGAGCAAGGCCACCAGCGGGTCTTCGCGCCAGGGCACCAGATGTATCCCGGTGACGGTGGTTTGAGGACTTGCCACGATCCCAATGTCCAGCGTGCTGGCTTTCAGTCGCAGCATCGCATCGGATGAACCCACGGCTTCCAACTTCACTTCAACACCCGGGCTTTTTCGCGCCAGTGCCTCAAGCATCATTGGCAGCAGTCGCGTGCTGACACCTGCTGAAACCCCGATTCTCACCAAACCCTCACGTCCGCTGGCACGGCGGCGCACCAGTTCAATCATGTCGTCACTGGCCGCCAGCAATTTGCGCCCCTCCTGAACCAGGGCATCACCCATCGGCGTCAGCTCAGCGCGTCTTCTGCCGCGCACCACGAGAGAGGCTTGCAGGCGCATCTCCAGCTCCTTGATATGCAGGCTGACGGTGGGCGGCGCCAGATGCAGCGCCTGGGCCGCTGCGGCAAATGTGCCCAGATCCGCGATGGCGATGAGTGTCTGCAATTGGTCAAGGTTCAGGTTACGCATCAGAAATTCTGAAGTTAATCATCATTCAATTCAACTTTACAGATGATAGACCAGGCGCGAGCATTCGTCTGCCATGCCTCATAAAACCCAGCCCACCCATCCGGACCTCGATGCCATCGACTCAGCGCAACACCATCCGCCCGCAGCCATCTGGAGACGGTTGCTCTCCGGCGTATGGCATCTGCTTTGCAAATGGAGCGAAAGCATCGGGGCCACCATGGAGCGCGCCGAGAAGCGCATCATGGAGAACTTCAGGGTACCGCCCGGGGGATGAGGAGCGCCTGCGCGACGGCGGGGTCGTCGTAGTCCGTAATGATGTCGTCGCCCTCCCACTCGTGGATGCCGTCCAGACGGAAGCGGAAGCCTTCCTCCAGGAACAAGTCCCAGTTCACGCGTGTCTGCTTCACGTATTTACCGATGCCCGCGAGAGTCTCGTGGTCGTAGACCTTGCTGGCGTGGAACAGCAGGGCAATGCGCAGGATGGCGGGCAGCTTTGTCCGATCGAGCTGGTCCATGGTCGTGATTTTGGGCATGGAAGGCTGATCTCGGTACATCGCGCCAATTGCTGCAATGCAGAAACAAATTTCACAACCCCCGCTCGTCAATTTCGCAAACTACTGCGACGACGCACCGGCTAGCATCAATTTTTTTGGTTATTGCGATGCAGACATCTTCGAGGTTCCCTGTCGCGGGGCATCGCTAACTGAATATATATGGGAGGGTCGGCGCGCGAAGGTGCCGTTCACATTGTGCGCAACAGCTTCCAGGCAACCAACGAGGCACTCGATGACTGAGCGAACCCGCTATCCGAGTCTTAACGGCAGGAGCGTACTTATCTCCGGCGGTGCGACCGGGATCGGCGCGACCCTCGTGGGGTATTTCGCCTCGCAAGGGGCCAAGGTGGGGTTTCTCGATATCGACGTTGAGGGCGCGTCGGCTTTGCAAGCCAAGCTTGAGCATGAGGGAATGCGCGGCGTTCATTTCGAAGAGTGCGATGTCACGGACACCCCCCGGTTACGGACCGCAGTGGGTGCGCTTCGCCAGCGGATCGGCCCGATCCAGGTGCTGGTGAACAACGCGGCGAATGACCAGCGCCATCTCATTGAAGAGACAACGCCCGAGTCATGGGATAGCGGCGTGGCAGTGAATCTAAAGCACTACTTTTTCGCCGCGCAGGAGGTTTTCAAAGACATGAAAGCCCTGGGCGGAGGCTCCATCATCAATCTCGGCTCGGTCAGCTGGATGCTCAAGACCGGTGGGATGCCCGTGTATACAACGTGCAAGTCCGCGGTTCAAGGACTCACCAGAAGCCTTGCACGCGACTTCGGCCCCTTTCGCATTCGCGTCAACACGATTGTTCCGGGGTGGGTCATGACCGAAAAGCAGATCCGGCTATGGGTGACGCCACAAGCCAAGATCGAGCTGGCGAAGGCGCAGTGCCTGCCGGGTGATCTGCTGCCCGAGCACATTGCGCGCGCCGCGCTGTTTCTGGCCTCTGACGACAGCAACATGATCACAGCGCAGGACCTGGTTGTCGACGGTGGCTGGACATGACCCCCGATCCAGGTCTTTCAACCACTCCCGCGCTCATGCTGGTGACGGGTGCAACCGGCAAAGTCGGGCGACCATTCATTGACCGTCTGTTAAGTGATGTGCGTTACGACAGGTTCCGGGTTCGTGCGCTATGCCACAACCGGAAGTTGCCGCCTCATCCTCGAATCGAATGCGTACACGGCTCCATCCAGCATCGCGCCGACGTTCACCATGCGCTGGAGGGCGCAACGCATGTTCTCCACCTTGCGACCAGCAAGGAAACGCCGGACGACGTGATGGATGTGGCTGTCAAGGGCATGTTCTGGCTGCTCGAGGAATGCCGCACAAGCAAAACATTCCGCCAATTCCTGCTCGTGGGCGGAGACGCTTCAGTAGGTCACTTTTACTATCCGCGCAGCGCTCCTGTCGTCGAGAGCCAGCCGCACAGCGCCTATCCAGGGTGTTATGCGCTGTCCAAGGTGCTGGAGGAGGTGATGCTGCAGCAATACCAGATCCAGTACGGACTCAACAGCTGTTGCCTGCGTGCACCCTGGATCATGGAGAAAGATGACTTTCGCTACACCCTGTCCTTCGGTGACGATGTCTTCGGCGGGCCGCGATGGCATGAACTGGTGGGGGAATCAAAAGCCTGCGAATACGTGGCATCGGCAGCGGTTCCGGTCATGCTGGACCCGGAGGACAGGCCGGTGAGGCGCAATTTCGTGCACGTGGACGATCTGGTGGAAGCACTTCTGCTGGCGCTCGACGCGCCGCAAGTCCGCAACCAGCTGATGAACGTCTGCATGGACGAGCCCATTGACTACGGGGCACTGGGAGATTACCTGCAGCGCACGCGCGGCGTACCGCTGGTTCCTCTGCGGACGCCCTACCACTCGACATGGCTGGACAACAGCAAGGCGAAGTTCCTTTTGGGCTGGCGCCCCCGGTACGACATGGCGCGGCTCGTGGAGGCCGCATGGGCTTACCTACGCCCCGCCGATGAGCCCCGTGTTGTCTGGTACCCCGGATAGGAAAGCTGCTTCGTCCGCTGCAGCACCGGGCGAAGCTGAAAAATGAGTGCTGGCTCGCTTCGACGAAAACAACTTCAGGAGACACGACATGAAACCTCTTCAACGACGAACATTCGCGGCAGTTCTGGCTGGCGCCAGCCTCATGCTGGCGTGGAGCCCGTTCGCCCATGCCCAGGCCGCAGGCAAGAAGCTGGTGATCGGATTTGCCCAGACGGGCGCCGAGAGCGAGTGGCGCACAGCCAATACAGACTCTGTCAAGGCCGCCGCGAGCGCGGCCGGCTATGAGCTGAAGTTTTCCGACGCGCAGCAAAAGCAGGAGAACCAGATCAAGGCGATCCGCTCTTTCATTGCCCAGAAGGTGGACGTCATCATCCTCGCGCCGCTGGTCACGACGGGCTGGGATACCGTGCTGCGGGAGGCCAAGGCCGCCAAGATCCCTGTCATTCTGGAAAGCCGCAATGTGGTGGTGAAGGATGCCTCCACCTGGACCACCTTCGTGGGTTCGGACTTCGTTGAGGAAGGCCGGCGTGCGGCGCAGTGGCTGCTTGGACACACCAAGAACACCACCGGAGACGTGAACATCGTCGAACTGCAGGGCACTGTGGGGTCCGATCCCGCCATCGAACGCAAGAAGGGCTTCGAGGAAGTGCTCAAAAGTAACCCGCGCTACAAGATCATCCGCTCGCAGACCGCCGACTTCACCCGCGCCAAGGGCAAAGAGGTGATGGAGGCCTTCCTGAAAGCCGAGGGCAAGAAGATCAACGTGCTCTACGCGCACAACGACGACATGGCCATCGGCGCGATTCAGGCCATCGAGGAAGCCGGCCTGAAGCCGGCCAAGGATGTCCTCGTGATTGGCGTGGATGCGGTCAAGGGCGCTTTCGAGGCGATGATCGCCGGCAAGATGAATGTCAGCGTCGAGTGCAACCCCTTGCTCGGTCCCCAGCTTATGGAAGCGGCAGCCAAAGCCGCCTCGGGGCAAACGTTGCCACGCTGGATCAAGTCCATCGAAGGCGTGTTCCCGGCCGAAGTCGCAGCCAAGGAATTCCCAAACCGCAAGTATTAGCGATACGGGTTTTGACAGTTGTAGGACCGAAGAAGCGATTGGCCTGGGAGTCGCAGTTCACTACGATCAACCAGCGCGGTTTCGCAATCGCGCCAGTGCCGCCAGGCCGGCACTCCACAACCAGGAGACAGCAATGCATACGAGACGAGACATTCTTGCCGCAAGCGCCGGCGCAGCACTGGCGGGTATGGCGGGACCAGCGATGGCGCAGACCCATGAGCCCGCCTGCTTCAAGCCATTTTCCTCCAGCACGAAGACCATCCAGTATCCGGCCAAGAAGGGGCCCTACCGCATCGCCCTGGCCAACGGCTATGCCGGCAACAGCTGGCGCATCCAGATGATCAAGTCGCTGAAGGCCTATGCGGCGACGCCGGAGATGAAGCCGCACATCAAGGAGTTGAAGGTCGTGTCGACCGGCACGGACGTGGCCGCGCAGTTGGGCGCCATCGACAACTTCATCAACGCCGGCTTCGACGCCATCCTCACCATCGCGGTGTCGCCCACCTCGTTCAAACCGGTGATCAAGCGTGCCAAGGAGGCTGGCGTGGTGCTCATCCCGTTCGACAATGTGCTCGACACGGACGAGGTGATCCAGGTGAACGAGGACCAGTTGGAGATGGGCCGCCTCATGGGCCGCTGGCTGGAGAAGAACGGCGTCACCAATGGCAAGGTGCTGGAGATCCGCGGCTTGCCGGGCAACTCGGTGGACCGCGATCGCCATCTCGGTTTCCGCGAGATCATGGACAAGCACAAGCAGGTTCAGATCATTGAAGTGGTGGGCAACTGGGACGACGGCACCTCGCAGAAGGTGGCGGCCGACGCCATCGCCGTGCACGGCCGCTTCAATGGCATCTACACGCAGGCCGGCTCCAACGGCACCATCCGCGCGCTGATCGAGGCCAAGCACCCGTTCGTGCCCATTGGCGCGGAAGGGGAGAACGGCTTTCGCAAGATGGTCCACCAGCACCATAAGGACGGCCTCAAGGGCGCCTCGGCCGCGCAGTCACCCGGTCTGGTCTCGGTTGCGCTGAAGGCGGCCATTGCCGCACTGCAGGGCCACAAGCTGCCGCAGTACATCTCGGTACCTATCCCTTATGTGGAGTACCAGAACATGGCGCCCGGCAAAAACTTTTACCCGGATTTGCCCGACACCTTCTACGTGGCCAACGAGTTCCCGCCGTGCAACATCAACCTGACGGCGCCGGACATCATGAAGCAGAGCGAGGGAAATACCTGAGTTAGTCCTGGAGGTTTCAATGCCGGGCTCTGCGGCCGCGCCCGGCCTTTTTTCCTATTGGAGGTTTTTTCTTTCGTGACCCAGAAACCTTTGCTCGAACTCCAGGGCATCACCAAGCACTACGGTGGCGTGTGTGCGCTTGACGGCGCGGACTTCTCCTGCGCGGCAGGCGAAATCCACGCCGTCCTGGGTGAGAACGGCGCCGGCAAGTCGACCCTGATCAAAATCATCGCCGGCGTTGTCCAGCCCGATGCGGGCCGCATTTTGCTGGACGGCAAGGAGCTGCGGCTGGACTCTCCCAACGCCGCGCGCGACCGCGGCATCGTCTGCGTGTTCCAGGAGCTGTCGCTGGTTCCGGACCTGTCCGTGTGCGACAACATCTTCCTGTCCAGGCCCCCGATGAAGTACGGCCTGATCGACGCCAGGGCTCAGCAGGAGCGCGCGGCCGAGCTGCTGTTTCTGCTGGGCTGCGCCGACATCCATCCCATGGACCGCGTGCGCGACCTGCCGCTATCCCGCCGGCAGGTCGTTGAGCTCGCCAAGGCGCTCGGCGCGCGGCCGCGCCTGCTCATTCTGGACGAGGCGACCTCCGCTCTCAGCAGCGAAGACGTGGAGCGCCTGTACCGCCTGCTCTTCGGCCTTCGGGACCAGGGCGTCGCGGCCCTGTTCATCTCGCATCGCATGCACGAGGTCAAGACGCTGGCGGACACCTGTTCGGTCTTTCGCAGCGGCCGCCGCGTCGATACTTTCGTCAGCGGCACCCGGTCCGACGCCGAAGTGGTCCAGCTCATGATCGGACGTGACGTCGCCAAGGCCTATCCGCCCAAGACCGGGCCGGCCCCGGATGCGCCGCCGGCTGTCACCGTCAAGTCCCTGAGCTGGGATTCCGACCTGCGGGACATCTCGCTGGAAATCAGGCAGGGTGAGATCGTTGGCCTCGGCGGCCTGGACGGGCAAGGCCAGCGAGAGCTGCTGCTGGCGCTCTTCGGCGTACTCAGAGGCGTGCACGGCGGGGTAGAGGTCTTCGGCCAGCAGGTTGCCGGCCTGGCGCCCCACATATGCAAACAATCCGGGTTGGGAATTGCCCTCATCCCCGAGGATCGCAAGACCGAAGGGCTGGTCTTGCCGATGAGTATTCGCGAAAACGCGAGTCTCGCCCATCTGGAGGCGCTCGGTCGCTACGGCCTGCTCAGCGGGGTGGCCGAGAAGACAGTCGTGGCGCAGATGGTGGACAAGCTGCGTATCAAGCTCGGTTCCGTGGAAGACCCGGTGCAGACCTTGTCCGGCGGGAACCAGCAGAAGGTGGTGATCGCCAAATGGCTGATGACCCAGCCGCGCGTGCTTTTGCTGAACGATCCCACGCGCGGCATCGACGTGGCTACCAAGCAGGAGATCTATGTCCTGCTGCGTCAGCTGGCTGCCCAGGGGGTGGCCATCCTGCTCTACTCCACCGACTACGAAGAATTGATTGGCCTGGCGGACCGCGTTCTGATCATGTACGAGGGACGAATAGCGCGCACGCTCGCCGGGGACGAGATTACCGAGCAGGAGATCGTGGCTTCGTCCCTCAACGTCTCGCTCGTGTCGCCCGAACCGGAGGCCATCGCATGAACAGTCGGGAAGAATGGCTGCGGGGGCTGCGCCGTAACAGCGGCCCGCTAGGGGCTCTGGTGGTGTTCGTCCTGATGTTCTCGCTGTACCTGCTGGAGCACCCGCGCTCGATATCGGTGGGCATTGTCACCACGGCTTCGAACAAGGCTGCGCTGTTGGCCATCGTCGCGATGGCCCAGACGCTGCCTGTCATCACGCGCGGCCTGGATCTGTCGGTCGGGATGGTGATGGTGCTCACCAGCTGCCTGGCCTCGGTCGTTGTGAACGGCGCGCCCTGGCAGGTGGCGCTCGGGGTGGTGCTGGTGCTGGTAGCCGGCGCGGCGGCCGGTGCCCTGAACGGCGCGATCATCGTGTTCGGGCGCCTGCAGCCGATCATCGTCACGCTTGCCACGGGCGCGGTGTTCTTCGGTCTGGCCTTGCTGCTGCGTCCCTCGCCCGGCGGGGAGGTCAGCGAAGGGCTGTCGGACGCGCTGACCGGCCGCCTATTCGGCACGGTTCCCACAACGCTGGTGCTGCTGGTCGCGGTGATTTTGCTGGGCTGGATGCCGTTCAGACGCACGGTCATCGGCCGGTCCTGCTATGCGGTCGGCTCGTCCGAGCAGGCGGCCTTTCTCTCGGGTGTTCCGTTACAGCGGGCCAAGTTCATCGCCTACACCGCTGCGGGGCTGCTTTCCGGGCTGGCCGGACTGCTGCTGTCGCTGATCTCCCTGTCGGGCGAGGCCAGCTCGCCGCAGGCGGGCCTGTACACCCTCAACTCGATCGCAGCCGTGGTGATTGGCGGAACCTCGCTCTACGGCGGCACGGGCGGCATGGTGGGATCGGTGATAGGTGCCTTTGTGCTGCGCACCATCGGCGACCTGCTGTTCGTGTTCGATGCGCCGGCGCTGTGGCAGCCGCTGTTCGAAGGACTCATCCTGCTGGGCGCAGTGTGCATCGGCGCGCTGCACGTGCTCCGCCTGCGAAACCGCCTGGACCTGTTCTGATGATCAGCCTCTCTGTCGATACCCCGCGCCCCGCTGCCTCCGCCAGGAACCTGCTCCAGCGACTGCTGTTGAGCCCGCCGGCCATGGTGGCCTTGTGTTCGCTGGCCCTCTTGCTGGCCGCCAGCGCCGTCAACAGCAATTTTCTGATGCCAGGCTACCTGCTGCTGCAGCTGCAGATCGCCGCATTCCTCGGCATCGCCGCTGCCGGACTCATGGCCGTCATCCTGTTGGGCCACATCGACCTGTCGGTGCCCTGGACCATCACCACGGGGGCGATGATGGCCGCGGCCGCCGGCGCTACCTACGGCGCCGGCTGGGCGATCCCCGCGGGCATCGCCTGCGGCGCGCTGATCGGCCTGGTCAATGGGTTGGGGGTGGCGATCCTGCGCATTCCTTCGATGATCTTCACACTGGGCGCAAACGCCGTGCTGCAGGGCCTGATGGTCCTGTATTCCGGCGGCCATGCACCGGTGCACGGAGCCACTGAGCTGATGCGTGCTCTGGGCGTGGGCAAGACGATGGGCGTGCCCAATGCCTTGTGGACCTGGGTGGCGGTGTCCTTGCTGTTCTACCTGGTGCTGACACGCACTGCCTTCGGCCGCTACGTGTACGCCATCGGCAACACCGAGCGTGCTGCGTACCTGTCCGGCGTGCGCACCGGCAAGGTGATCGTGCTGTGTTTTGTCGCCTGCGGCGCGCTGGCGGCGCTCGCCGGCATCCTGCTCGCCGGTTACTCGGCCAACGCTTACCAGGCCATGGGCGATCCCTACGTGCTGCCCGCGATCGCCGCGGTCGTGCTGGGCGGCACCAACATCCTGGGCGGCCGCGGCAGCTACCTGGGCACCGTCATGGGCGTCGTGTTCATCGTGCTGCTGCAAAGCGTGCTCGCGGTGCTGCAGATGCCCGAGGCGGGCCGCCAGATCATCTACGGCGCGTTGATCCTGTGCATGCTGCTGCTTTACGGCCGCTCGGCCAGGGTGAGGTGACCGTGGCCGAACGCTACGGCATCCGGGGCGACTTCCTGCTGCACGATGCGCGCTTTCGCGACCTGGTTCCGTCGAATGGCTTCGTGGAGAAGCTGTTTACCGGCACGCGCTGGGCGGAGGGTCCTGTGTATTTCCCGGCCGGTGACTTCCTGCTGTTCAGCGACATCCCGAACAACCGCATCCTGCGGTGGGTGCCCGACGGCGCGGGCGCGGGCAGCGTGGTGGAGTTTCGCAGGCCGTCCAACTTCGCCAACGGCCATACGCGCGACGGCGAAGGCCGCCTCGTCAGCTGCGAGCATGGCACGCGCTGCGTCAACCGCACCGAGCTCGATGGCAGGCGCACCGTGATCGCAAGCGCCTTTGAAGGCAAGCGGCTGAACTCGCCCAACGACGCCGT
Organism: Polaromonas sp. A23; assembly: GCF_002001015.1. Classification (GTDB taxonomy): domain Bacteria; phylum Pseudomonadota; class Gammaproteobacteria; order Burkholderiales; family Burkholderiaceae_C; genus Polaromonas. The sequence continues at coordinate 34,983 of NZ_MUNO01000017.1, forward strand.
TGTCGCGCCCGATGGCGCCGTGTGGTTTTCCGATCCGACCTACGGGATCCTGTCCGACTACGAGGGTTACGCGGCCGAGCCCGAGTACGGTGGCCGCTACGTGTTCCGGGTCGACCCTGGGACCGGGCAGGTGGAAGCCGCCGCCACGGACTTCGTGCAGCCCAACGGTTTGGCGTTTTCTCCGGACGGCACGCGGCTGTATGTGGCGGATTCGGGCGCGTCGCACGATCCGCAGGGGCCCAGGCACATCAGAACGTTTGAAGTGACGACTGGCGGCCGGCTGCGAGGTGGCGAAGTCTTCGCCACCGTGGATGTGGGGATACCGGACGGCCTGCGCGTGGACCTGCATGGCAATGTGTGGACCAGCGCCGGCGACGGTGTGCAATGCTTCTCACCGCAAGGGAATTTGCTCGGCCGGATCCTCATCCCGGAGCCGGTGGCCAATCTGGAGTTCGGCGGGCCCCGAGGTAACCGCCTCTTCATCACCGCCACGACGTCGCTGTACGCCTGCTTCCTCGCAACGTCTGGTGTCTGGGCACGCAGCTTACGAGTCGCCTAACTTAATCTGCTATAAATAGGATAGCGAACTATCCTCATACCTAAAGGGGAAGGCGACACTTTTCTTTGAAGTTCTTGATGAAAGGGTCGAAAACGGGCTCAATCTGCGGGCTTGCGGTCACCGGTTTTGCGCCGCTCGTAAGTCCGCATCAACGGTGTGACGGACACCCCGTGCGCCAGCACGGACGCCACCACCACGGCCAGCGTGATCGACAAAAGCCGGTTGGCCAGCACCGGTTCCAGCTCGTGGGTGATGGCGTACATCAGGTAGTAGATGGAGCCGATGCCGCGTATGCCGAACCAGGCGATCAGGCGGCGTTGCAGTGGCGCCACCGGCGTGCCCAAGAGGCCCAGATAAACCGCCAGTGGCCGGATGACGAGAAACAGCACCGCAATGAACCAGACCGCTTCGCTGCGAAACTCGACGACGGCCAGCAGGGCGCCGACCGTCAGTACAACGCAGACCTCGGCAAAGTGTTCAAGCTGCGCATTGAGGCGCTGCACGGCCTGCATCATGTGCGCCGGGGCGCCCCTGTTCGTCTGCGAGGCGACGCCCCGAATGCCTGTCAGCCGTCTGCCAGCGGGCGGCGGCTTTTACCGCTTTTACTCGCCTCTACCAGCCCACCAGGCTCAGACCCACGCTAAGTACATTGCGCTTGCGGTTGTAATCGATCAGGCTGTCACCGTAGCCGCTGAACAGCTGAACGTGGTAACGCAGGCTGGCACTGTCCGCAATTGAGGTCGACGCCTTCATCCACTCAAGCTTGGCTGAGCCGCGGGCATCGGAGCGCAGCGAGTGGCGCAAAGTCAGGCCCAGGCTGTGGGTCCGGTTGATTTGCCAGAGGCCGGCCAGCTCGGCTCGGCCGATGTAGTTGGCAATGTCCGGGTTGTCGTCGTTGCCCGACGACTCGTGCAGCCGCTGCCAGACCCGCGCTTGCACTTCCAGCCTGCCTTCGCCACTCAGCTCTTTTTCAGCTGCTCCCATCAGGTACACGCGGTTCCAGCTGCGCGACAGGGGCAGGCTCTGCCCGTTGGACTGGTGGACCAGGCCCAGGCCGCTCAGGCGGTATTTCCAGCCGCCGGCCAGGTCGATCCGGTGCGGGTAGATGTACACCACTTCGGGCTCATGGTCGGTGGTGCGAAACGGACGCGAAACCCCGCTGTTGAAGAGCTGCCAGTAGCTTTGCTGGGTGTAGCCGATCCAGACCGAGTCGCTGCCGTCTTCGTCATCATTGCCCGAGGCAAACAGGCCCTTGGCAACTTTGGTGCGCACCGACAGCTGCAGCTTGGTTTCATTGCGTTTGTAGTTGAACGGTGTAGTGACTGTGTGCCCGACCGACGGTGAAGACGGCGTGTTGTTCACGCTGTCCGAGCCCGTCCACATCAGGCTGATGGGGCGGTAGGCGCGCAGGCCGAAGGTGTCGCAATCGGTGCCGCGCTGCAGCTCCCAGAAGCGGGACAGCTCGGAATAGCTGGTGTTGCGGCAGCCTACCTTCTTGCCGTCGGGGGCTTCGGTGGCCATCGCCGGCAGCAGCAGCACCTGGGCCGCCGGCAGCCCGGTATCAGGGTTAGCCGGTGCGGTGGTCAGGCTCGCTGGCGGGGTGTCGGCAGCTTGTTGCGAAGCGGCCCAGCTCCTGAAGCAGGCCAGCTGCGCGCTTGCATCTGCCCCCAGCGCCTGGCAAGCCTGCCAGCCGAGCCGGTTGCTGCGATCCGGCAACACCGGTGCAGCGTTGCCCGTCTGGGCCTGGGCCAGGCCGGAGACCAACAGTCCTGCGCACAACAGGGGCGTGGCAAGATTTTTCAGCGTGCTGCCTACCACCCCGAAACCTTTTCCATCGTGAAGGGAATATCCGGCGCGTTGGCCGGCGCGCTGCTGCTTACGTCTTTCCATGTACCCACCACTTTTTTTCCGCATGATCCTTCTACCATTTCACCATTCCAGGTGCCTGTGATGCTGACGCCATTGGACGATTCGTCCAGGGTCAGGAAGCCCTCCTCGAGGTCGCCCGCCAGTTGCGCTCTGGACGCATGCCCGGCTCGGGACGCTGCGTTGCCGGTGGCCGGCCCAAGGTCGCGGCTGACATGACCCGCCACGCTGTCGCTGAATTCAGCATGCCGTTCGATCAGCATTCTTGCATCGGCAGGTAAACCCTGGGGCGCGGGCTGGAACCTGACTCGCCAAAGCCCGTGGATCTGGGTGGGCTTGAGCTGCTTGGCAGGTGTGCATGCAGCACTGCCTGATGGCGATGGCATAGCGCTGTTTTGGGCTTCAGCCCATAAGGGCAGGGCGCAGACAGCTATAAAAAACAGAGCAGATTTGAAGGTCGGTGCGTGAGTCATGGCATGAGCAATTGATTTGTTCAGACAACGTTCCGGGCGATCTCCGCTTCGCTGTTGGCTTGCGCCGTGTCAGCGGCGCGCTTGGCAAACTCGGCGCGCAGCGCCTTGATTTTCTCGCGCGGATCTTCCTTCACGGTGGTTTTGTCCAGCCCCATTTCGGCGATGAAGCGGCTTGGAACGCCGGCGACGGTGTCCCGGCCTTTTTTGCGCCGGCGCAGCCAGTTCACGGCCAAGGTGCGTTGTGCCCGCGTGATGCCCACATACATCAGGCGACGCTCTTCCTCCAGCCGCTGCGTGATGCTTTCCTCGCTGTTGCTGCCGCTCTCGTCACCGTTTTTGTCTTCCAGCTTGAAAGGCAGTGAGCCTTCGTTGCACCCGGCCAGCACCACGTGCGGCCACTCCAGCCCCTTGGCCGCATGCAGTGTGGACAGCGTCACCACGTTCTGGTCGCCTTCGCGCTCGCTGATGGTCGACAGCAGGGCAATTGTCTGTACCACTTCCAGCATGGTTTTGGTTTCGGCGGCAACCACGGCACCGGAGGTGTCGTCAATCTGCCCGCCGCAGCGCTGAGCCATCCAGTCGCAAAAATCGATCACGTTGGTCCAGCGTGCAGCGGCAATTTTCTCGCTTTCCTCGCCGTCGTACAGGTGTTTTTCGTAACCAATGTCCTTGAGCCAGTCGGTCAGAAAGGTGCGCGCTGCTTCTGCGCCCACGGTGTGGCGTGCGCGGTATTCCAGGTCGTTGAGGTAACGGCCAAACTCGTGCAGCGAAGCCACCGCCTTGGCGGGCAGCACAGAACCCAGGGAGTTGCTGAACAGCGCTTCAAACAGGCTGAGCTTGTACTGGCTGGCAAAGGTGCCCAGCGCGCCCAGCGTGGTGTGGCCAATGCCCCGTTTTGGCGTGGTGACGGCGCGCATGAAGGCCGGGTCGTCATTGTTGTTGGCCAGCAGGCGCAGCCAGCAGCACAGGTCCTTGATCTCGGCGCGGTCGAAAAAACTTTGCCCGCCGGAAACCTTGTAGGGGATGTTGGCCTTGCGGAAGGCCTTCTCGAAAGGTTTGGCCATGTGGTTGGCCCGGTACAGAACGCAGAAGTCTTTCCACTCCTTGTGCTGGCTGCCCTCGGCCTGCAACGTGCCTTCGGCCCGCAAGCTCTGGATGCGCGCCACCACGCGTTCGGCTTCATGTTCCTCGCTGTCGCAATCGACCACACGCACTGGTTCGCCTTCGCCGAGTTCGCTGAACAGTGTTTTGGGGAAAAGCTTGGGGTTGGGCGCGATCACGTTGTTCGCTGCGCGCAGGATGGCGCTGGTCGAACGGTAGTTCTGCTCCAGCTTCACGACCTTCAGGTTGGGGTAGTCCAGCGGCAGCTTCTTCAGGTTGTCCAGCGTTGCGCCGCGCCAGCCGTAAATGGACTGGTCATCGTCACCCACAGCGGTGAAGCGCGCGCGGCTGCCGACCAGCAGCTTGAGCATTTCATATTGTGTGGCATTGGTGTCCTGGTATTCGTCGACCAGTACGTGGCCCAGGGCCTGCTGCCATTTCCCGCGCACCGACTCATGCGCCTGCAACAGCTTGAGCGGCAGGCCGATCAGGTCGTCGAAGTCCACGCTCTGGTAGGCGCTCAGTCGTTCTTCATAGCGGCTCATGATGCGGGCAATGACGCGCTCTTCATCGTTGCCGGCCTGGGCCTCGGCCTGGGCGGCGTTGAGCCCGCTATTTTTCCACGCGCTGATGGTCCATTGCCACTGCCGCGCAGTGGCGGCGTCCGTGGTGCCACCAGCGTCCTTCAGGATGCTGGTCACGTCATCACTGTCCAGGATGGAAAACTGTTTTTTCAGCCCCAGTGCTTCGCCATCCTGGCGCAGCATGCGCACGCCCAGCGCGTGGAAGGTGCAGATCAGCACCCCCTTGGCGGCTTTTCCCACCAGCGACTTGGCCCGCTCGCGCATTTCGGCCGCTGCCTTGTTGGTGAAGGTGATGGCCGCAATCTGCTCGGGCTTGAGGCCTGACTGGATCAATCGGCCTATCTTGTGCGTGATCACCCGCGTCTTGCCGGAACCGGCGCCCGCCAGCACCAGGCAGGGGCCGTGCATGTAGTTGACAGCTTCCTGTTGCGCGAGATTGAGGCCGTGGGCGGGAGGGGCAGAAGGCGGTGTGGACGACATGCGTGAGGAGGCAGGCAGGGAGCAGGCGGATAAGACAGGTAAGGCGAGTAAGGCGGTAGCGCTGATGGCAGCCCCAACGGCTGGCAGGGCTGGAAAAAGTGGACGGAAGCGGGCCATCATAGCCAGTCAGCCGCCTGCAACCTTCGCGGGAGACAATACGTTTTGTGCTAAGCGTCCTCCTCGTCACCTTTCCTTTCTTCGCGCTCGTGCTCTGCGGTTACCTGGCCGCGCGGCGCGGCCTGTTGCCGCAGGTCGCGATTCCAGGGCTCAATACCTTCGTGCTGTATTTCGCGCTGCCCTGCATGTTGTACCGTTTTGGCGCCAACACGCCGGTGGCGCAGCTGCTCGACGGCAGCCTGGTGGCGGTGTACCTGCTGTGCGCGCTGATCATGGTGGCCTTCACGGTGGCTGTGACACGCAGCCAGCGCATCGGCTGGAACGACGCGTCCTTCGGCGCGCTGGTCGCGGCTTTTCCGAACACCGGCTTCATGGGGGTGCCGCTGCTGGTGGCGCTGCTCGGTGCGCAGGCGGCCGGCCCGGCCATCGTGACCATTGTGGTGGACCTGCTGGTGACGAGCTCGCTGTGTATCGCCCTGTCGCGGCTGGACTCGGCCGACATTCACGGGGCGGAGGTGGCCGCCACAAAAGCGCTCAAGGGTGTGGCGCTCAACCCCATGCCCTGGGCCATTGTGCTGGGCGCCTTGTCTTCCGGCCTGGGGCTTGCGCTGCCTGCGCCGGTCATGCAGACGGTGGCCCTGCTGGCCGACGCAGCCTCACCGGTTGCCCTGTTCACCATAGGCGCGGTGCTGGCGCGCTCGCAGATGAACAGCGTCGAAACGATTCCCCTGAAAGACTACGTGCTGGTCGCACTGATCAAGCTGGTGCTGCACCCGCTGCTGGTGGGCTTGATGGGGCTGGGCGCGATCCAGCTCGGTGTGCCGCTGGAGCCTTTTGCGCTGACAGTGATCGTGCTGGTGGCGGCTCTGCCGAGTGCCAGCAATGTCTCGCTGTTGGCGGAACGTTTTGGCGCCAACAATGGGCGCATCGCCCGGATTATTTTGCTGTCCACCGTGCTGGCGTTTTTCAGTTTTTCCGCAGCGGTGGCCCTGCTGACGTGAGCTTCCGGAGTTTGGGGTTTGTAGCAGGCCCTTGTCGCTTTCCCATTGATCCCTTTCCGTAGGTGAAAGTGTCAACTAAATCGAGACAAGCTCCGGGTCCGCGCCGATTGACATGTTATCTGCCATTCTCATTTCGGCTGCGTGCAACGAAGACTGACCTTGGCAAGATGATCGTTTGCAAAGGAGAGCGTGGTGTGCGGATCGGAGTGCTGCGGGCATAGGGCCTCACTCTGGGCCTCGCTCGCGGCCCATTCGTTTGCAGCCAACAGGCAGGTGCGGTGCTCCTCCGACACAGCCGATCCGTGGACCCAACCGGTCGAGCAGACTTTTGGTAGAGAAGCAAGAACTTGCAGGGAAGACAGTTCCAGAATTTGAGCCTTCTTGGCGCCGATGCCAAAAGCGCCCACGCTCCCCTCAGTGACCTCAATTTCCTTCAGAGTGTCACCAGGCCATGGACTCGAATACAGAAAAACTAGGCCAGCGCCCAGAACAACGGCCACGGCACCTACGCTCAAGCGGGCAATGCTGCACATGGGCGATAACGTGAAGATGACCGGACCACCAACATAAGCGGCGGAGCCGCCTCCTGCTGTTGTGGGTACGCGTCGATTGACATGTTATCCCTCATGCGGCGCCTCTTCCCTTTAGGTGCGCCACATGCTCGCCCTTGCCATGCTTGCGTGCAACATCGATCGGCCGCCGTCCAAGAGCGTCCAAGGCATTTGAGTTGGCGCCGGCATCGAGCAGCGCTTGCAGAGTCGCAAGGTTTCCGTGACTCGCGGCCCAGTGCAAAGGTGTGTAGCCATTCTTCTCGCTCAGATTGAACTCCGCCCCATGGGAAAGGAGGAAGCGGACCATCTCAGCATGGCCCCATGCGACCGCTCCGAACAAGGCGGTCTCGCCAATTGAATCGGCCCAATTCACATCGGCGCCGTGGTCGAGCAATTTCTGCGCGCCGGCGATGTCGCCCGCCCAAGCTGCTTCGTGGAGCGATGACTCCGGCGTTCCCTCGTTCGCAGTGAGCGGGCCTGAATTCATGAGGGATAACGCCGACAGTGAATGGGCCGCAGCGGCGCACTCAACCTTGAAAAATAGCGACCACGCTGGTCGCCGTTGCGGGTCCATTCGACGAACCCGTTAGACCGCTGTTCTTTGTGCAATAGCATTGAGGTCCTTTATTGCATCAGAATCACCTGCTGCGAACGCTTCACGTGTTGCTCGGACAAGTTCTTCTTCGGCTTCAGCATTCTGCCTCAGCTCAAATAGCCGTTCAACAAGACCCTGGCGCTTTGTGTGAGTTGGTTCATCAGGAAATTTAGCGCACTGCTCAATAGCTAAACGGTAAAGCCGAATGGCTTCGTTCAAATCCGTCGTGAAGTCAGCCATCGTTTCACTGAGAAAGGGGTCGGGTTTGTCTGAGGCCTGCTGAGCCTCGAAAAGTGCTCGCAACTCAGCTAAAGCTTCTGCGGCCACACCCGAATTTACGTCACTCCCACAGTGTTCGGGTTGTGCTATGGCGGTCGTGAGTACCAGCACTTTGTCGTAGAGGTCTCGAGGCGGACGGCGCGGTCTCATTGGCGGTCTAACGTGATGTAGATCGGCGGATATTCTTGGAGTCCAGGATATTTGGCAGGATATCCTCGAATCTCAGTTCTGAACTCGAAGGGTTCATCAGACGGCGAAGCGCTCGCAGGCTCGCGGTGCCGCCAATTTTCAAGAAATTTGAAATCATTTTCTTTGCCTTAAACCTTGTCGCCTATCCTGTCCCAATTGGGTGGTGTCGAGTTTACTTTCCCGGCATCTTGCCTGATTGTCGATTTGACCCAGCGGCCAATGCGACTGAATGATCGCTTTTGTTGCATTCCAGCCGAGGCCGCAGATCTGGTTTTGCCAGTCCTCTGGCGAACGGCGGCCTGCAAGGTACAGGGGGCTCTTCATTCCAGCAGGGGCCGCGGATCTGGCTCCGCCAGTTCGCAGGCGCAGCGGCCCCCTCGGGGGGCAGGGAGCTACACGCAGTGAGCGACCTTGGGGGCTATATAGCCAGAGGATCCACGTCAATCGCCCAGCGAATCAGGCTCTTGAAATCGCCCTCCTGTCGCGTCTGGTGTAGCACTGGCTGCCATGCCGCCAGGAAGCGCTGCAGCGCGGCGCGCGAGGGGCTCTCGACCAGCATCTGCGCCCGTTCGATGTTGGCCACGCGCTGGATGGTCATGGGCACGGCTGGATAGGGCGTGACGGCCTCATGGCCAGGCAGTTGCTGCGCCTGTGCGGCTTCGGCCGCTGCATTCAGAAAGCCCTGCGCCACCGCCTGCTCCCGCGCCTCGGCGCGCACCAGCGCTGAAAAGCCGAAAGGCGACATGCCGGCCGCTTCCCGTTCTTTCAGTTCTTGTGCAGCAAAGGCAGGGTAGTCGTGTTTTTTCAGTGCACCGAACAGCGGATGCTGGGGGTGAAAAGTCTGCACCCACATCTCGCTGGCCTCGCCATGGTCGGCATCGCGCCCGGCGCGGCCTGCTGCCTGCATGAGCAGGCCAAACAGACGCTCGGGCGCGCGGAAGTCGCTGGAGAACAGGGCACTGTCGGGGTTGATGGCCGCCACCAGCGTGATGTGGCGAAAGTCGTGGCCCTTGGCGATCATCTGCGTGCCGACCAGTACGTCGACCTCGCGCGCATGAACGCTGGCCAGCTGCGATTCGAGCGCGCCCTTGAGGCGTGTGGTGTCTGCGTCGATGCGCGCAATGCGCAGGGGGCTGCCATCGGGGCGCGTCACACCCGCCAACAGCTCTGCGATGTGTTCTTCCAGCCGCTCCGTGCCTTTGCCCACGGGGGCAATGTCGATGTTGCCGCAGCTGGGGCAGGCGCGCGGCACGCGTTCGGTGAAACCGCAGTGGTGGCAGCGCAGGGTGCGGTCTATTTTGTGGAACACGCGGTAGGCGCTGCAATGCGGGCACTCGCTTTTCCAGCCGCAGTCGTGGCAGGCCAGCACCGGTGCATAGCCGCGGCGGTTCAAAAAAATCAGCGATTGTTCGCCGCGCGCGATGCGCTGGCCGATGGCGTCCAGCAGCGGCGGCGCGATCGTGCAGTGTTTGGGCTGGTGGTTCATGTCGACCAGCCTGACGGCGGGCAAGCTGCCCTGTTGCTCGGCTCCCCCGATCCGTTCGTTCATGGTCAGGCGTTGGTAGCGGCCAGCCACGGTGGCCTGCCAGCTTTCTAGAGAAGGTGTGGCTGATCCAAGTAACACCCGACACTGGACAGCAGCCTTGTCGGTCTCGCCCTCTTTTGTCGCGCTTTCCAGCATCGCGCGGTACACCGCCAGGTCGCGCGCCGAATAACGCGCGCCTTCCTGCTGCTTGTAGCTCGGGTCGTGTTCTTCATCCACGACGATCAGGCGCAGCTTGGGCAGGGAGGCAAAAATCGCCATGCGGGTGCCCAGCACCAGCCGGGCCTGGCCGGCATGTGCGGTCAGCCAGCTTTTGAGCCGCTGTGCCGGCGTCAGACCGCTGTGCAACGACACCACCTGGGCAGGCCCCAGATGCGCGAAGCGTTCTTCGAAGCGAGCCTGCAGCTGCGGCGTCAGGTTGATCTCGGGCACCATGACCAGCACCTGGGCACCGGGGTCTTCGGCCAGCACTTTGGCCGCTGCGCGCAGGTAAACCTCGGTTTTGCCGCTGCCGGTGGCCCCAAACAGCAGCGCAGGCCGGGTATCTGCATCAAATTCGGCAATTGCCCTTGTCTGCTCTTTGCTGAGTGCTATTAAATTCGTAGTGTCTTCAGGTGGATTCGATTGGATTGCCGCGGGCCGTTTGAGCCGGCGCGCCAGTTGCACAGTCGTCAGCTCACGCAGCTGGGGGGGGAGCGCTGCCAGTGCCACCTCGCCCAAAGAGCGCTGGTAGTAGCTCGCCGTAAACGCCACCAGCCGCCGCCAGGTGGCGGACAGCGGCGCCAGGCCTTCGAGCTCGCCCAGTACATTTCTGGCCTGTGTGGGCAGGAGGTCACCGCTGTCAGGCAAGCGTTCCCACACCACGCCCAGCACCTCGCGTTTCCCCAGAGGAACTCGCACCAAGCTCCCTGGCAGAAGTGGCCGCTCGCTGGCGTAGGTCAACGCCCCGGCCACGCTGCTATGGGCAGGCGTGGCAACGACGATGCTGAGCCAATAAGTCATGGGAAGGCTGGTTCCAGGTAATCCTAAATTCGTAAGTAGTGAGATACATTTTCGAAAAATGCCGTAAGTGCTTGATTTAAAACCGCTTTAAACACACTCCAAGGTTTCTGTGGATAACTTTGTTGATAGATTGGTCCTGCGAGCGCCGAGCCCTTATAAATCAAGGCTTTTCTTAATTTGCCCGCAAAAAAAGCAGTTTAAAGAATCCATATGAATCAAGCACTTAGCGCCGCTATTGCTTTGATAGCGAGGAGCTTGCCTTTTGCCTTTTCTTGCCGCACCGCAGCACGAATTTTGTGAATAAGTCCTGTCCGGGGAGTCGGCTTTTTGTGCTACACCAGCGAAAACCCCCCGTCAGTGGGGCGTTCCGGTGCGCATGCGGCGTGAATACGAATGGATTGCACGCACCAGCACCTCGACACTCTCCGGCGGCGTGTGCTGGCTGATACCGTGGCCCAGGTTGAAGATGTGCGTCGGGCCGCTGCTGCGGGTGTCCATGTGGGGAGTGCCAAAACTCTCCAGCACGCTGGCGGCCTCAGTTTCAATCTGGGCCGGGCTGGCAAACAGCACGTTGGGGTCCAGGTTGCCCTGTAGCGCCATGCGTGCACCCACCCGTTGCCGGGCCTGGGCCAGGTTCACCGTCCAGTCGAGTCCCAGAACCTCACAGTCGAGCTCGGCCATTTTTTCCAGCCACAGGCCACCGCCCTTGGTGAACACCAGCCGGGGAATGGTCACGCCGTCGTGGCTGCGTTTGAGCTGCTTGAGCACGCGCTGGGTATAGGCCAGGCTGAAGGTCTGGAAAGCTGCGTCGGCCAGCACGCCACCCCAGCTGTCGAAAATCATCACGGCCTGGGCGCCTGCTTCGATCTGCGCGTTCAGGTAGGCCGCCACTGCGTCGGCGTTGATGGCCAGCATCTTGTGCATCAGGTCGGGGCGCTGGTAAAGCATGGTCTTGACCAGGCGGTAGTCGTCCGAGCCTGCGCCCTCGACCATGTAACAGGCCAGCGTCCAGGGGCTGCCGGAAAAGCCGATCAGCGGCACACGGCCGTTCAAGGCCTTGCGAATTGAGGTCACGGCGTCGAACACGTAGCGCAGCTTCTCCATGTCCGGAACCTGCAGTTTGGCTACGGCTGCCTCGTCGCGCACTGGTGTTGCAAACCGCGGACCTTCGCCAAGCGCAAAACTCAGGCCCAGGCCCATGGCGTCGGGCACGGTGAGGATGTCGGAAAAAAGAATGGCGGCATCCAGCGGGTAACGCTCCAGCGGCTGCAGCGTGACTTCGGTCGCGTAGTCCGGCGAGGTTGCCAGACCCATGAAACTGCCGGCCTTGGCGCGGCTGGCGCGGTATTCGGGCAGGTAGCGCCCGGCCTGGCGCATCAGCCAGACGGGGGTGTAGTCGGTAGCCTGGCGCAGGCAGGCGCGTAGAAAGGTGTCGTTTTGAAGAGGTGCAAACATGCCCTGATTGTCTCAGGTGTGGGTGCCGGTGCCGGGCGGCCTATTGACAGCACCGGAAGCTGTTCGCAGCGCCGATTCGGGCCTACCATGCCTGTGATGGGGCGTGAGTTTCTTCCCGACCCGACAAGGAGGCCGACATGCGCATGAATGACCAGGAGTACTTTCGCAGCTGCATCGCCAAAGAGCGGCATCTGGCGCAATTGCTGGGCCATCAGCATATCGAAGAGTGTTATGAAAGCGCAGGCACCCTGTGGGACAACGCGCAGGCCTTGCCGCAGTGGACCCGTGACTGGCAGGCTTGCGGCCCCTTGATGACCCTGCACGGCATCACGGTGGTTTATGGCAAGGGGCCGGAACAGACGGCCAGCAGCTTTGCCAGGATAGGTTCGACCCTGGTGCAGTTTGCAGACCATCCGACGCGGGACCGCGCGGTGATGTACGGCATTGTCAAAGAGCTGATTGCCCTGCTGGAGCATGGCAAGGCTGTTGTTGTCGCCGCGTAGCGGGCGGACGGGGTTACAGCCTTACCGGCTTAGCGTTCTCATGAAGTCTTCCAGCTCATCAATGGGCAGGGGCTTGCAGAACAGGTAGCCCTGGTAACACTCGCAGCCGTGGCGGGAAAGAAAATCGCGCTGTGCCTCGGTTTCGACGCCTTCGGCCACCACACCCAGGCCCAGGCTTTGCGCCAGACCGATGATGGTGCGGGCGATGGCTGCATCGTTGGGGTCGCGCAGGATGTCGGTCACAAATGTCTTGTCGATCTTCAACTGGTCCAGTGGCAGCCGTTTCAGGCACGACAGGGAGGAGTAGCCCATGCCGAAGTCGTCAATCGACAGGGTCACGCCCATGTCCTTGAGGGCAGCCATTTTGCTGATGGTGACCTCGATGTCGTCGGCCAGCAGGCTCTCGGTCAGCTCCAGTTTGAGCTTGTGGGGGCTGACGCCGGTTTCCTTCAGCGCGGCCATCACCAGGTCCACAAAATCGCTGTGGCGGAACTGGCGCACGCTGACATTGACGGCAATGCTCAAGGCCGCCGTATCCGGGCGCTGCGACCACGCGGCCAATTGGCGGCAAGCCGTTTCGAGTGCCCATTGGCCCAGCGGCAGGATCAACCCGCCTTCCTCTGCGGCCGGAATGAACTCCGTCGGGCCGACCAGGCCGCGGCTGCTGTGTTGCCAGCGCAGCAGCGCTTCCACCCCTGTCATGCGGCCGTCTCGGCCCACCTGGGGTTGGTAATGCAGGAGGAACTGGTTTTCGCGCAGGCCCTGGCGCAGGTCGGATTGCAGCGCCGCCGTGGCCGATACTGCGGCCTGCATCACCGGGTCGAAAAAACAAAGCGTGTTGCGGCCGGCGACTTTGGCCTGGTACATGGCCAGGTCGGCCTGCTTGAGAAGATCGCCAATAGCGTGCTCTGTATGGTCGAAAGAAGTGATGCCAATGCTGCAGGTGCTGTAGTGCTGGTAACCGGCCAGGCTATAGGGTTCCCTCAGTGCCGCAAGAATCTTTTCGCCACTTTCCTTGGCTTGGGCCGCGGCGACCTGGGAATCCTCGTCCAGGTCATCCAGCAAAACCACAAATTCATCGCCCCCCAGCCGGGCCACCATGTCGGAGGGGCGCACGCAGGCCGACAGGCGCTTGGCCACCTTCTGCAGCAGCAGGTCGCCTTTCTGGTGGCCCATGGTGTCGTTGAGGGACTTGAAGTTGTCCAGGTCGATGAACATCAGCGCGCCGGCGCGCGGTTGCTGCTGGTTGTGGCCCAGTGTCTTGTGCAGCCGGTTCATCAGCAGCTGGCGATTGGGCAACTGTGTCAGGGCGTCGTAAAACGCAAGGTGGCGGATTTCGCTCTCGGTGGCTTTGCGTCGTGTGACGTCGCGGCCGACGGCCACCCAGTGGGTAAAAAAGACGCCGGCATCGTCTGCCACCGGGACAATATCGACCTCCATCCAGAAGTGCCGGCCGTTTTTTTTGTAGGTGATGATTTGGGCCTGCACCGGCTCACCCTGACGGAAAGCCAGCGCCATGCGCCTGAGCTCTGTGCGGTCGGTCAGCGGGCCGCAAAGCAGTCGCGGAGACTGTCCCATCGCTTCGCTTCGGCTGTAGCCGGTGTGCCGCTCAAAAGCGTTGTTCACGAAGATGATGCGCAGGCCCGGGCTGCCGGAAGGAACCGCCTCCGCAATGATCACGATGTCGTTGAGGCGCGAAATGCTGGTTTCCAGCAGCATGAGCTGCTCGCGGGTGTGGCGCTGTCTGCTGATATCGCGGAAATAAACGGCCAGTCCGTCCGGAAATGGATGAACGCGTACTTCAAACCATCTGTCCAGTGGCGCATAGAGGGCTTCGAATTCCACCTGCTGATGAGTGGCGACCGCGGCCTGGACCTGCTCTGAAAAAACGGTGTTGACCACGCCGGGAAACTCTTCCCAGATGTTTTTTCCGAGAAGCTCTTTGGCCCCCGAGCGGCGCAACAGCCGCGCACCCTCGCTGTTGACATAGGTGAAGCGCCAATCCGGATCGAGCGTGTAGAACCCTTCCGTGATGCTTTCGAGCGTGATGCCAAGACGCGTGGCCAGTCGCTGCGCGTCTTCTTCGGTCTGACGCATGGACGTGCTGATGCGGGTTCTCTCCGTGTCGAGGGCCTTGCGTTCGCTGTGAAGGCGGCGCAAGTCCAGTTGTCCGGCAATGAGGCCCGCCAAAGACTCGAGGTCCTGCGCCTGTTCCGCGCTCAGGCTTCGCGGTGTTTTGTCCATCACCGCCAGCACACCCGTCAGTTGGCCGCCTTGCCCGACCAGTGGCAGGCCCCGGAAGAACTGAATGCCTGGCGCACAGCGCGCCGGAAGAAGGGGCTGGCGTGACGGGCTTTCGAGTATCGCGGCGCACAGGGTTACCAGTCCTTCGCGTTCAGCTGCGCTGAAACCGGTGCCGGCGCTGAATACAACCTGACCGTTCTCAAGCACCACCACCATGGCTATAGGCGTCTGGCAGCAACGCGCGGCCAGCGCGGCGAAGCGGTTGGTATCCGGCGGCGCGGAGAGCGGGGCTTCTTTATCGGGGGTGAAGTGGGCTGTGGGCACAGACACGGGCGGGCACCTGCTTTTGGAGAGCAAAAGAAGATGCTGAGGGATGGCAGCGTTTTTTTCGCGGAAGATTTGCAAGTCTGCGCATTAAACCGTTGCAAAACGTAGCGCGGTGCACCTCGCAAGTGTTTCTCCTACAGCGTGATGCTGGAGGTGCTGATAGCGCGCCGGGGCTTGAGCCTGTTCGCGCTGGCCGATATCAAAAAAGCCGCTACCCCTGCGCCTGAGGATGTTTGAGCAGCAGACGCTCCAGTGCGTTCAGTGTTTCATACGATTCGGCGAAATCGGCAAAAAATTCGGCGTTATCGGGAGGCGCAGCGTGCCCTTTCCAGTTGACCCGTAGCAGGTCGAAAATTTCGCCGAAGCTGCGTTGGCCGTCGATAAGGCGCAGGATGCGTGCGCCGTATTTACCGGGGTTAACCGTCACGGACACGCCCGAATGCTGGTGGCTGAGAAGAAAGGGCTGGCCGCGGTTGCTGTCAAACACCTGGGCTGCCACCTCACCCGTCAGCGGTTCGTGAAAGAAAAAGGGAATGTACGAAGGATCGCCATAGGGCGCGGCGCATCCGGCGTCGCGGGTCAGGTAGAACGAGTGGGTGATGATGTTGCCCATCATCAGCTCGGCCATTTCATATTGTTGCCGTCGCGGCATGTCGCTCAGCCCGGCGGTGAAGGCCGCCGGATTGCGGCCCAGCACCATCTGCGGCAAGTAGGGTGAACGACCGCGCTGCACGTCGCTGAAGGACAGGTGCATGCCATGGCCATCTGCGTCCTCGCCCAGCCATTCAAACAGCTCGCCCACCGAATACGAGCGGTCCTGTGAATGCAGCAACAGGTCGTACAGGCCGGCATCGCCGGCATGGTGGTCGTGGTAAAGGTCTTCACCACGCCGAAACCAGTTGCTGGCGGGCAGGCTTGCAAGCAGTTCGCGGGTGTTCGTGATTTTGCGCTGCGCGTCCGCCTCGGCGCCGTTGACCAGCCGCATCAGCGCCTGCATTTGGTACACCCCCGTACGGCCGGTGGTGGCGTACACCATCAGTCCCATGGCGCCGGGTTGCTCGCCGCCCTTGAGCACGCTGCGCAAGGCGCGAAAACCCAGGTCCGGGTCTGCCAGGTGATGCAGCACACCGCTGCAGTTGATGTAATCGAAGGGCGCCAGGCCCAGGGTCGGCAGGTTGAGCAGCGAATCGTGTATCCAGACGATGTTTGTCAGGCCGCGGATGCGAGCTCGCTCCTGAGCCAGTGCGATGCTGGCGGCGCTCATGTCCAGGTGCACGATGCTGGCGTTGGTGTTGCGCAATTGCTCGGCCAGGAAAATCGTGGCGTCGCCTGTACCGCCGCCGGCCACCAGCGCCCTGAAATTATTCTGAAACGACTGCTTTCCCGCAAAGCAGTAGTGGTTGATCATGGGCAGGTCTTCCAGCCAGGTCTGCGCCAGACGATGGTGATCGTCTTGCGGGTCGCACGGCGGATAGGGCAGGGTCTCGTACTGGTTTCGGACCTCGGGCAGATAGTTGTCGGGCATGGCAGCTTCCGGAAAACAAACGGCAAAGGCGTATTGTCTCCGCCCGCAGACTCACGCCAGAAAACTCATTGGGCCAGTAGCAGTTGCAGTTCGGGTCCCTATCAGTGACGGCGTGGTCCGGCTTTGCCGGGCCACAGCGGTCGCCCCCTGCAAGGGGGGATCCGGCTACACGAAGTGAGCCGAGAAGGGGGTGAACCTACCTAACCGGCAGAAATTGCAGAAAGGACGCGCCGGCCAGGCCCTGCACGTAGCTGATCACGGCGCGGCGGTATTTTTCGGTCAGAACTTCCGAAAGCAGATCCAGGCGGCCGATCATCTTGCCGAATTCTCGTTCGAAGCTGAGGTTGCGCTCACGCTCGGAAATTTCATCCGCCAGCAACAGAGGCTGACCGGACGCGTTGCGGCGCGTGGCCAGCAGCCAGACTGCCGATTCGATGTTGCGCGCTGCGTTGTGGATGTATTGGGCGTCGAGGCTGTCAATCAGGTAGAAGTCGGTTTTACCGCCGTGCGCAACGATCAGCATGTCGGCACTGGCATAAATGAAAGCCGCCACACGGTCGCCGCGAAAGTCGGGGCTCAGTGCCAGCGACATTGCGGCGATGTCCCGCTTCCCCTGCAGCTCGGGCCAGGGCGCGCGGCTTTCAATGGCGCTGCGCACGCGCTCGATGGCTGCCTCGCGGCTGGCGCTGCCGGTTCTGCGCCATTCGGCAGGGTTGCGCCGGTACAGTTTGTCGAGCAGCCGGTACAGGCTGTCAAGGTTGTCGCGCATGCCCAGCGTGGCCATGCGATTGGCGTCGGACTGGGCCAGCTCACCTGAAGTCAGGGGGGCGACTCTGGTCTCACCGCGTTGGACGGGCGCGGTTTGGAGGCACCCGGCGAGCAGCAGGACCAGCAGACACGGGAGGGCAAGAAGCAGGGGCCGGCGCGGGGTGGGCATGCGCCGATTATCCCGGAGCGGGCGCCGGGCGCAAGCGCCTGTGCTTGTTCAGCCGGGACGGGCAACCAGCAGGCCGCGCGATTGCAGGACCTTGTGGTCGATCTTCAGGCAATGGTCCTGTACCACCAGCAGGCCTGCTGCCTCCGCTTTGGCCGCCGCCGCCGGGTGGCTGATGCCTAGCTGCATCCAGACCGCCTTCGCGCCTATGGCAATGGCTTCGTCAACAACCGGTGGAATGTCTTCGCTGTTGCGAAAGCAGTTCACCAGGTCGATGCTTTCATGGCGGGCCGCTTCCGTCAGCGTGGCATAGGCCTTTTCGCCGAGCACTTCGTTGGCATTGGGGTTGACGGGAATGATGCGGTAGCCACTGGCCTGCATATAGCGGGCAACATCGAAGCTGGCGCGGTGGGGTTTCGGCGACAGGCCCACCACCGCAATCGTGCGGTAGTGAGTGAGGATGTAGGGCATGCGTTCGGCGGGAGGGATGACGGCCATGGGTTTACTCAGGCTTTGTATTTGATGGAGCAGCCGTAGGCCTGGGTGGACGCCATGCTGATGGCCTTGCCGCCCAACGCTTCGTTGAGCCCCTGGCGAACATAGTTGGTCGCTGTCTTGATGTCATCCACCCGTGCAGATGGAATGCTGTCGATTGCTCCGGCATAGGCCAGCCGGCCCTGGGGATTGACGATGTACATGTGCGGCGTGGTTTTGGCGCCGTAGAGTTGTCCGATTTTCCCCGACGCGTCCATCAGCGTTGCGGTGGCGGCTGCATTTTTACCGCCCATCCAGTTGGCAAGTTCGGCGGGTGCCAGGTAGTCGCCGCTGCCGGCTTCGGTCGAATTGATGGACAGCCAGACCACGCCCTTGCCGGCAAACTCTTTCTGCAGGCTTTGCATGTTGCCGCTGTAGTGTTTTTGCACAAACGGGCAGCCGGGGTTGGTCCACTCCAGCACCACCAGCTTGCCCTTGTAGTCGCTGAGGCGGCGGGTTTTTCCGGCGGTGTCTACAGCGGAAAACTCCGGGGCGGCCTGGCCGACTGTGGCGGTGGCAGCACGGGCGTGCTGCATGAAGCTTGTGGCCACCAGTGCGCTTGAGAAAACCCGGCGATTGACGGAATGATTCAACATGGCTTGAACTCCTTCAGTGGTGAAAGACAGAGGACAGACAGTTTCTACAGTTTGGCCAGTTCGGCCCGGACATCCCCGACCGACAAAATTTCCGACAGCACCACGGGTGCGCGCCCGGATTTGTAGATGACATAAACCGGCACGCCGTTGCGACCCAGCTGCGCCAACGCCGCGGTGACTGCCGGGTCGCGGCGCGTCCAGTCGGCGCGCAGCAGCGTGACGTTTTTGGCGTCGACGTCGGCCAACACTTCAGCGTTGGCCAGCGTGGTTTTCTTGTTGTACTGGCAGGTGACGCACCAGGCCGCGGTGAAGTCGACAAATACGTTCTGCCCCTGCGCCGTGAGCTGGTCCACCCGGCCGGGTTCCCAGGCCTGCCACCGGCCCGACGCTGAGGCAACTGCCGGCGGTTCCACGGGTTTGATGACGTTTTGGCCAATTGCCCATATGCTGAAAGCACCGAGCGCTATCGAAAGCGTAGCGGCTATGGTGCGTGACCGGCCTTTGAGCGTTAGCGACCAAAGCACCAATGCCATCACCACCAGCAGGGCCAGCAAGGCTCCGGCGCCGTCGATACCACTTTGCTGGCCCAGTACCCAAACCAGCCAGGCGACAGTGGCAAACATCGGAAACGCCATCAGCTGCCTGAAGGTCACCATCCAGGCGCCCGGACGCGGCAGGGCACGTGCCACCGCCGGCACGGCGCTGGCGGCCAGGTAGGGCAGGGCCATGCCGACACCGATGGCGGCAAACACCGCCAGCGCCTGGAATGCCGGCAAACTCACGGCGTAGCCCAGCGATGCGCCCATGAAAGGCGCCGTGCACGGCGAGGCAATGGCCGTGGCCAGCACGCCCGTGAGGAATGCATTAAGGGTCGGGTTTTTGGCCTGCAGGCCGGCAACGCGGCCGGGCAGGAAGCTGCCAAATTCAAACAGACCCGCGAGGTTCAGTCCAATCAGGGTGAAGAGAAAGGCCAGCGCGGCCACCACAGCCGGGCTTTGCAGATGGAAGCCCCAGCCTAGCTGCTCGCCGGTTGCGCGCAGGACCAGCAGCAGGGTACCCAGCGCCACAAATGACAGCACCACGCCGGCTGTATAGGCCAGACCGCCGGTCAGACGCGCGGCCCGGCTTTTCTCTTTGGCGAAACTCATCACCTTGATGGCTAGCACCGGAAACACGCAGGGCATCAGATTGAGAATCAGCCCGCCCAGCAACGCACCGAGCAGGGCGGCAATCAGCGTCAGTGGCTGTGCGCTGGCGCCTGTAGGCGAAGCACCCAGCGCCGCGTTGGCTTTGAGCGCAGCTTCCAGCGCCGGCGGCACGGTGGCCGCGGCGGCCACCGCCGGCCAGTCTCCCTTGACGGGCGCCTCGACGCGGTAGGCGGTTTTGTCCAGTGCCACCACCACCGGCATGACGCGGGGGCTTTCCGTCCGCTGGGCCGAAAGCGGCACCTGCGCTGTCCAGACCGCACCCTGCCAGGCTTGCTGCCAGGCGCCGGCGGGCTCGATCACGCTGCCGGTTTCAGGGAAAAATTCCAGCGTCTTGCCCTGAATGCCGGCCGGCAAACCACTGAGCGAGACCTTGATGGTGTTGGCGCTGACCTCGACCCGGCTGCCCGTTCCGGCCAGCGGCTGCGGGCTGGCGGCAAAGGTTGCGGCAAAAAGGCTGCTGCTGGAGCCGGTGGAGCTTCTCGCAGGGATCTTCAGCGCAAATTCGCCTTCCTGGGGAATACATTCCTTCTTGCAAACCAGCCAGCTCGCTTGAAGCCGGACGTCAAGGCTGGCTGCGTTGAACCCGGGCGCGACCGTCAGGGGGACGGGCAGCAGGACGGTACCTTCATAGCCGTAGTTGGCAAGCGTGCCGATCGGAATTTTTTTCGGGGTCGGCCAGGCAATCTCGCCGGCCGTGACACCTGCCGGCAGCGTCCACTGAAGCAGGGTCGGAAGGCCTGAATCGCCTGAATTCTTCCAGTAGGTGTGCCACTCGGGAATGTGCGCCAGCTGCAGACCCAGCCAGACTGGCTTGCCCGGCTCCACGCCGTCGGGAGCCCAGGCCAGCAATTCGGCACGAACCTGCTCGGTAGTGACCACCGAAGTGATGGCGGCCTTGCTTATATAGCTGTTTTGAGCTGAAGCCCATGGCGCACCTGCGCAAGCAGCTATCAAAAACAGAGCAGAAGCGAGGCGACGGGAAATCATGGTCATTGTGGGAGCGGTGCCACCGCCTTTAGTTCCTGAGGTGCCGGGAGAGCGGGCCCCAGGCGGTATTGTCCAGCAGGGCGCGCGTCTGCGTCTGAGGTGGGTCAATCGGCATCCGGCAACAGCGAGGGTTGTGCGAAGACCGGGGGCAGTTTTTTGGGCGACCGGATGCGCAACTGCTTGTTGACGTTTTCCCGGCCGAAGACCACCTCGATGTCGCTGACTGCCACGCCAAACAGCGGCGCCAGGAAACGCAGCATGTGATCGGTGGCCTTTCCCGCCTGCGGGGCCGCCGTCACGCTGACCTTGAGCTGTGTGCCCTTGGGTTTGCCAATCGCGTCACGGCTGGCCGACGGTTTTCCCAGGATGTTGACCACCAGCACTTCGCCATCCCAGGCAAAAAAGGAGTCGCCGGTGATGTTTCTCGGTCGCGTCATCGCTATGCAAGTGGATATGGAGGTTCAGGTTTTAGCGGCTGGCCGCGTCTGCCTCGGCCTCAGGCCACAAGCTCGGGAACAGAAACCTCAGGGCATGTTGCGGCAAGCCAAACCTTACCTTGCCCTGAGGCGAGTCGGACGCCAGGAGGCCACGCTTGACCAATGCGCCCAGCGCATCTGTGGCACCGCGTTCGCTCATGCCCAGCATGGATTTGAAATCGCCTCGCGCCATTTCCTCGCCGCTGAGAAACAGGTAATGCAAACCTCGCAGGGACTCTTGACGCACACCTGATTTTTCTACGGTGGCTTCAAACACCAGGCATGCCTCAAGGCGATCTTTCATGGATGCAAAAGCCAGCATGCCCGACATGAACTCGACCTGATCCAGACAAATGGTCAGCACGTAGTCGATCCATGCAATCAAGGCTTGTTCACTCAGGTTGCCTCTGCCGTCCAAATCCCCGCGCCGTGGCTCGTCGGCGTCCGCAAGCAATGCGTAGTAGCGCTCGGTGCTGCGCGCGAATCCGCGCAGCGGTGACCACAGGCCGCCGGTGTAGCCAAGAGCGCCAAGCAAGGTATGCGTATGCAGCCGCATCACACGACCATTGCCGTCGATGAAGGGGTGGATCCAGCCGATTCGCTGGTGAGCCGCGGCCAAGGCTATCAGGCTGGCCTCACCTCGTCGCACCTTGCCATAAACCCTTGCCCAGTGCTCTGTAAATTGCACCACGCTGTCATGTGCCGGGGCTATGTGTTTTCCAACCGTGACATCACGTGTACGTAGCTGTCCTGGCACGATGGATTCGTTGTCTGGGGTCAATAGATCGGCGAGGGGCAAGCGACCAAAAAGTTCGCGGTGTATGTCGAGTACGGCGTCGGCCCTGTACAGAGCCTGGGCGCCTTCTGCTCCGCTGTAGCGAGCCTCCAGCGCTTCTTCAGCGTCTATATGTGCCACTGCCAGGCGTTGCTTCGCGGCCAGTGCGGCATTTTTTGAGAAGTCTTTTCTCAGTGCCCGATCAATCTCATGCGGCCGGGTGTGCTGGCCCTCAATGCGGTTGGTGTAGTACGAATTCATGCTGCGCAGCATTCGACACAGCTCAGGCGGCACGCGAGTGCCCGCCAGTGTGCCGGCCAGTCGTGACAGGTCGTGCGCTTTGGCCAGAAGTGGCTCACTTCGGGCTTCCGATGGCAGCAGCGGCTCAAACTGGTGTGGTTGCGTATACATGCTTACATTATGCCAACATTGAAAAACTTGTAAACCATTGATAAATAATGATTTTTTATCACATCTGCCAACTATTTTGCCAACATTGTTGCTGACTAAAGCGCTTTCCCGTTAGTGTTCTGTCCCGCAAATAAGGTGATGAAATGAAATTGTCCAGTCAGCTGTCAGGCAAGGCGCGAGGAGGCGACATAGCCGTAGCTATGGCAACGACGAGCAACGCCGCATGGCGGCTGAATGGGCGATTTCATATCGCCTTTATTTTCGGGACAGGACACTAGCTGCCGTTGCATGCTATTGATAATGGAGAGATGGATTCCTCCCGCGTTGCCCGCTCATCCGCCATTGTCCTGGCCACGCTCAACGCCAAATACATTCACGCCTCGCTGGGCCTGCGTTACCTGCTGGCCAACATGGACAAGCATGGCGGCGCCGGCCTGCGGGCGCAGACGCAGCTGCGTGAATTTGTGATCGGCCAGCCAGCCACGCGCATGGTTGAAGAGTTGCTGGCGCTGCAGCCCGAGGTGATTGGGCTGGGTGTGTACATCTGGAACGTGGTCGAGACCACCCAGTTGGTGCGCTTGTTGAAGACGCTGAAGCCGGAAATCAAAATTGTGCTGGGCGGCCCCGAGGTCAGCCACGAGGTGGAGCAGCAGGAAATCTGCCGCCTGGCCGACCATGTGGTGACCGGCTGGGGCGACGTGAGTTTCCCCAAGCTCTGCCGCTCCTTGCTCGACGGCCCGAAGCCGTTGATGAAAGTGATTCCCGGTGAGCAACCCGCGCTTGACGAACTGGCACTGCCCTACGCCGAGTACACCAGCGAAGACCTGGCCAAGCGCCTGCTGTATGTCGAGGCCTCGCGCGGCTGTCCTTTCAAGTGCGAGTTCTGCCTGAGTTCGCTCGACAAAACCGCCTGGGCTTTTGATCTGGACCTGTTCATGGCAGAGATGGAGGCGCTGTACCGCCGGGGCGCGCGCAACTTCAAGTTCGTGGACCGCACCTTCAACCTGAAGATTGACAACTCGGTGCGCATTCTGCAGTTTTTCCTGGATCGCATTCAGGAAACGCCCGATGTGTTTGTGCATTTCGAAGTGGTGCCCGACAGCCTGCCTGACCGCCTGAAGGAATTGATTGCGCGGTTTCCGGACGGCTCGCTCCAGTTCGAGGTGGGTATCCAGAGCTTCAACCCCGAGGTGCAGCAGCGCATCTCACGCAAGCAGGACAATGGCAAAACTGCCGACAACCTGCGCTGGCTGGTCAGCCAAAGCCGGGCCCATGTCCATGCCGACCTGATCTTCGGCCTGCCCGGCGAGACGCTGCAGAGTTTCGCCGAGGGCTTTGACCGCTTGTACGAACTCGCGCCGCACGAGATCCAGTTCGGCGTGCTGAAACGACTGCGCGGCACGCCGATCACCCGGCACACGCAGGACTTTGCGATGGTCTACGACCCGCAAACGCCGTACACCATTCTGCAAAACTCCACAGTGGACTTTGCGGCCATGCAGCGTATCAAACGGTTTGCACGTTATTGGGAGATGGTTGCCAACTCCGGGCGTTTTGCCCTGGGCCTGAGGCTGTTACTGGCGCCGGGCTCGGCCTTCCATCATTTCCTCAACTTCAGCGACTGGCTTTGGGAGACGACGGCCAAGACACACGAATTTGCGCTGGAAAAACTGGTTGACCTGCTGTTTGATCACCTGACGCAGGTGCGTGGGCTCAACGAGCAGGATGTGCGTGCCGCCTTGCTGACGGACTACCAAGCCAGCGGCGCACGAGCCCGGCCTCGCTGCCTGGCAGGTTTGCTCGGCAGCGGGCAAAAGCCGCAATCAGCCGGAAAGGGCCTGAGCGAACGGCAAAACCGTCATCTGAGCCAGCAGAAAAACCTGCGCGAAGACATCCGCCAGGCCGCTGCGGCTGCCTGATACCGCAAGCGGCACAATACGGCCATGACAACGCCAAGCCAGCACCGTTACTTTTGGGC
This sequence comes from Polaromonas sp. A23, assembly GCF_002001015.1. Taxonomy (GTDB): domain Bacteria; phylum Pseudomonadota; class Gammaproteobacteria; order Burkholderiales; family Burkholderiaceae_C; genus Polaromonas. The sequence continues at coordinate 59,276 of NZ_MUNO01000017.1, forward strand.
CGATCTCAAAAGCCCCGACTTCGCCCGGCTGGACCTGGCGCGCACCATCGCCGTGTTGCCGGTGGCCGCCATCGAGCAGCATGGCCCGCATTTGCCGCTCAATGTAGACGCGACACTGGTCGACGGCGTGATTGCCTCCACCTTGCCGCACCTACCGCCAGCGCTGCCGGTGCTGTTTTTGCCCACCCAATCAGTGGGCATGAGCCCGGAGCATGGCCGTTTTGGCGGCACGCTCACACTCAAGGCCGAAACCGTGATCCACCTCTGGACCGAGATTGCCGAGTCCGTGGCGTGCAGCGGCGTCAGGAAACTGGTGCTGCTTAACTCCCACGGCGGCCAGGTCGGTTTGCTGGATGTGGTGGCGCGCGACCTGCGGGCGCGGCTCGATATGTTGGTCTACAGCGTGAACTGGTTCAACCTGCCACTTGTTGATGCGCAAGGCGGTTCGGTGGCAGATTTGTTCAGCGCTGACGAGCATCGCTTTGGCATTCACGCCGGCGAAATTGAAACGTCCATGATGCTGGCCCTCAAACCGGAGCAGGTGGACATGGCGCAGGCGCAGAATTTCCATTCCACCTCGCAGGACAGGGCGCAAAAGTTCAGCATCCTGGGTGACGGCCGCAGCGCAAAGTTGGGTTGGCAAATGCAGGACTACAACCCGCAAGGCGCGGTGGGTAACGCAGCTGCAGCTACTGCCGACAAGGGTCGCGCGTTGCTGGATGCAGCAGGCCGCAGCCTGGCGCAATTGCTGACCGAAATTGACCAGCTGCCCGGTGACACGCTGAGCAATAAAACGGGGTTTTGAACAGCGGGTGCGCAGGTCTTCGCGCTATAGCTCACTTATTGATAGCGAACTATTGCCGTAACTAAAGGGCGGAGTGCCAATTTGATCTTATGTCTTGGCCGCCGACTGATATCACCACAGATCCTATCTCCATACCCATGTCAAGCCTCACTCCCAAGCCGCCCCTGAAAGCCCTCGACATCCTGCTGCACGAAAAGCAGACGAATTACCCCGAGCCGTTCGCGGCCATGGTCCGTGGCCGCGAGAAGCGGCGTTTGGGTGAAGCCTTTGGTTTGACGAACTTTGGCGTCAACCTTACGCGCCTCAAGCCTGGCGCTGTTTCATCTGTCCGTCATAGCCACTCCCGTCAGGATGAGTTTGTCTACATTGTTGAGGGCTTCCCGACACTGGTCACCGATGCCGGTCCCACGCGGCTTGAGCCTGGCATGTGTGCCGGATTCAAAGCGGGCACGGGCGATGCACATCAACTCAGAAACGACACGGCGGGCGACGTCTTGTACCTCGAAGTGGGTGACAGGACGGCGGATGACCGCGTTACCTATCCTGACGACGACCTTGCAGTTTCGGGGGCGGTAGGCAGCTTCATTTTTGCGCGCAAGGACGGCACTCCGTACAAGTAGCGTGCTGAGCTGATCGGTCCGTCTGCGTTGTGCCAGCATGGATCCCGGATCGAGTCCGGGATGACAGCAGGGCTAGCACACAGGGCGCTCAACGCAAGCTCACCGTCTGCCGCTTCCACGCAGCATCTTGCCCTTTGCCAAAAGCTGCCAGCATGCCCGGTTGACTGGCCTGCTTCTCGGTGGTGAGCGTGTCCATGCGCGCCACTTCAAAGCTGCGCTTGATTCGGCCAGCAATCCTTGTTTCGCGGACAAGCAGCATGTTCGGTGTGCCTCGCGCCCAGCCTGCGAACTCGATGTAGCCCAGCTCGGGGCCGCTGCTCGATGGCGGCAACACGTCGATGCTCCATTGGCCCGCGGTTTTGCGAAACACCCACAGCTCGCGCCAGCTGTCCAGCGGTTGCACTGCTAACGCCAGGGCCTGGCCGTTGGGGTGTGCACTGGCTGAGGCTGTCCACACAATGCCGTAGGTGCAGCGTTTGGCTGCGGCGTCTTTGCCGGGTTTGCCGTCGGCCTTGTTTTCAAACAGCGCTACACAGGTTTCGCCGGCCTGACCTGCTTCGGCAAGCACCGTCAGCTTGGCAAGCTTGGGGCGCGCAGTTTCAGCGGCCCAGCGTGATGCACCCACGCGGATGGCGGCGTCGCTGTACTCCTGCTGATCGTTGTCGGTCAGCTCGGTCTTGTTGACGCCCGCCAGTTCAGCCAGTGAGCGTTGCGCCGCTGCCGTGGGCAGTTCCGCGCGGCGGGCCTGCTGAAATGCCAGACTGGCGTGCACGCCTGCGCGGCGCAGCCGCAGGCGGTTTTTGCTGATCTCTGGCAGTTGCGCAAACTGCGTGTCGCTGACCTTGTCCAGCACCTCGGCGCGCCACTGGTCGTGCACCAGGCGGTCTTGCGGGTGCATGTCTGCGCGCATGCAGTCGTGGCGGGTCAGGCTCAGCGCGGCACGCGCCCGCTGCTCGGCGTCAGAAGGCAAGGCCAGCACGCGGCGGAAGGCCTCGCCGTTGTAGCAAAGCTGCATGGCGCCTTCGCGCTCATAACCCTTGAAAGTCACGCCATAAGAAGCGGCCACTTCCATGTGGGCCGAGATCACATCGCTGACTGCCTTGGCATGCTTCATGGACGCGCGCCGTGCCAGGCGGTCGGCCATGGTGCCCAGCGCATCGAAAGGTTCCGCGCCAATGGCTTCTGCTGGCGCGGCCTTGAGGTAGGCGGCGGTGTAGGCCATGCCCAGCGCCTCGGCGCCGGGGCGGTCGCGCAGAAAGCGCACCACTGACAGAAGCTCTGACGCATCGGCTGGTTTCAGCGAAACGGTTTGCACCTGGCTGATGTGCACAAAACCTGCGCGTTCACGCCTGTGGTCGTACACCTGCAGGTAATCCATGCGCTGGCCGCGAATTTCCAGCGCGTCGCCCTGCCACAGGGCGGCTTGCTGGGGCGCTGCGTCGCGCGGCGCAGCGCGCAGGGTGGCCTGGTCCTGGGTCACGATGGCCAGTGTGAGCAAAGTGGCGGCAATCATTATTCGGCCTCTTTGCCGTTGGTTTCTTCGGCAGGGCGGCCGGCTTTGGCCTGGGTCGAACCACCCAGCAACCCGGCAGCGATGAAGCCGCCGCTGGTTGAAGGCGGGGCAATGATCACCGTGATCTTGTCGCTGAGCTTGTCAGCCATGGTTTTCTGGATCAACAGCGGGTGGCGGCTGATTAGCACGCCTTCGCGGGCCATTTGTTCGCTGTTGATCTTGCCCACGCGGTCCAGACGGTAGGCCTCGGCGTCGGCCAGCTTTTGGCGGGAGTCAGCCTCGCCCACGGCTTCAATGCGGCGCGCCTGGGCGTTGCCTTCAGCAGAGCGGATGTGCGCCTGCTTTTGCGCCTCGGCTTCCAGCAGGCGTTGCTCGATCTGCTTTTGTTTGAATGGCAACACATGCTTCATCGCTTCTTCCTGCGCCTTGGCGGCAATCACCTGCTCGCTGGCCGCCGCTTGCGCGTTGGTTTCGCGGCGCACTTTCTCTGCCTGGGCGTCGAGTTCGGTTTCCTTCACACGCTTTTCTTTCAGTGCCAAGGTGTAGCGCATCTTCTCGGTGGCCAGCTCTTCCGACAGCAGGTTGTCCATGCCGCGGCGATAGTCCTCGGGCAGGTCCACCTTGCCCATCTGCACGGCGCGCAGCAAGATGCCATCTGCGGCCAGTTTTGTTTTCAGCTCCGCTTCAATGATTTGCTGAATTTCAGCGCGCTTGCTGGAAAAAATCTCGCGCACGGTGTAGCGGGTAAACACCTTGTAGATCACGCCCTGCACAGCAGGCTGCAACACCTGGCCGGCAATGTCGTCGGGCAGGGTTTTCGACAGCGCGGTGATTTTGCTGGGGTCCAGCGCATAACGCACGGTCAGGTCCACCCCCAGTGACATGCCTTCGATGGACTGAAACGGAGCCGGGCCGTTGGCTTTGCTGCTGTCGGTAGGTTGGTAGACCTGGTCGCGCAGCGAGAAGGCGCGCACTTCATGCAGGCCGGGCAGCGCCATCAAGGTACCGTCGCGAAACTCCCCCACGCTGCCTGTGAGCTGGTTGGTGCGAATCGCCACGTCTCCGCGTGCAACGTTTTGCACGGGCGGGTGGGTCCACAGAAAGTACCCGACGGCGCCTACCGCAGCCGTGGCGATCAGCAGGCCGCGCGCGCTGCCGGCACGGCCGGCGGCTTGGGTGCCTATGTTTTGAGCGCCGTGCAAGGCGCTTGAGAAAGCGGCGGAAATGCTTTGTGCGATGTCGGTCAAACGTGGGTTCATGTGAGGCTCCTGGGTTGTGTCAGTGAGAGCCACGGCGTGTGTTCTCTCTGACCTCTATTGTTCGAATGACGCCGGGAGCGTTCAATGCCGGCACGCGGTGTCTTCGCTCGTTTGGGCGGCAGCTACCCTCCGCCAACGGAAGAAAAACTCACAGCCCCGCCAATAGCCAGCGCCCATAATGGCAACACCTCATTTCCCAGCGTCTGCCATGACAAAAATCGCCGTGATCGAAGACGACCTGCCCATGAGCAACCAGCTCAAGGGCTGGATCCTGTCGGCCAGGCCAGGCATACAGGTGGACCAGTGGTTCAACCGCGACGATGCCGAGGCCGCCATTGCCCGTGAAGACTACGACGCCGTGGTGCTGGACATCGAACTTGGCCGTGAACGCCATGCGGGTGTGGCCATCATCAACGCCATCAACAAGCAGCGCGCCACCCCGGTGTTGGTGGTGTCGGCCATGCCGGCCGCCATTTACCGCAGCATCATGAAGGCGCTGGACGCTTGGGACTACCTGCAAAAGACCACGTTCGAAGAAAACGACTTCATTGAGACTTTTCTGGACATCCTGCGCACGGCCAAGCCCAAACCCGAGGGCAAAGCCCCGGTGGTGGGTGGTGATGAGTTGCAGTTGGATCCGTTGCGCCAGAACACGGCCCTCTGGCGCGGCCAGCGGGTGAACCTGCCGCTGACGGCGCAGCGCATTCTTGCCGCGCTCTATGCGCACCGCGGTGAGGTGGTGAGCTACGAGGACCTGTACAAGGTGGTCAAAAGCGGACGCAACCGTGACAACATCCGCAAGCATGTGAGCACCATTCGCGATGCGTTCAAGGAAATGGACGCGCAGTTTGACAGCATAGAAAACGTGCCCATGCGCGGCTTTCGCTGGGCCGGCACGGTGAGCGCCCCGCCCGCCAAAGGCAAGGCGTGAAGCTCCCCACCGGACTGGACGTGAACCGCCTGCTGCCGGCACGGGTGCCGTTTCGGCTACGGGTGTTTTTTCGCGGGGCATTCCTGCTGCTGGCGCTGGCCACCTTGGGTCTGGCGGTGGCCGTGCTGCAGGATGAAAAAGAGCGCAGCTACCGCAATTACCAGGATGGTTTCAAAAAGAACCAGGCGCAGATTGCAGCCAAGCTGCGCCACCCCACCGGCCAGCTGGTGTTGCTCAACCCCAGCACCTATGACCATGCCGTGACGCCGCTGCGTCCACTGGTCCTGCCGTTTTCGGCGATTGACTTTGACGACAAAAACAAAGCGCAGCAAGCTGTGGAAATGGCCGGCTGCCTGGTGCAGTACCCCGACGCCGCATCCATGTGCGTGGCTGTTGGCAGCAATCCTTTTGTCGGTGGCTTTATTTATGCGGTGGGCAGCTTCAACAGCACAGCGCTGGCGTCGCACACCTCGGGCGAGCTGGACTTGAGCTTGGCGCACCGCGCCCGCATCACAGTGGACATGCGCGGGCAAAGCTACCGCTGGATTGCGCCCTACCAGGCCATGGACGACGGCGCCAGGGCCACAGGCCCGCGCAATGCAAGAGGTCGCCTGGTGGGCTTTGTGGACAACGGAGCAGTTACGCCCGCTACCCGCCCCGTGCGGGATTTTCGCGGCTGGCTGTGGCAAGACGGCCGCTGTGTGGACGGCCCGTCTGCACCGCAGGAAAGTTGCGCGCGGCGCGCCTTTCTCAGCGTGCGTTTGCCGGTCGACCTGTTTCGAGAAGCCCTGTTTGAAAAGTCTCCCAACGCCATCGTCTGGCCGCCCGCCGACCTCGACCAGATCAAGGTTCGTGTGGAGCTGCTGGCGCCGGGCGACGGCACCGTGGTGTTTGACAGCAACACCGCCGGCGCGACCGCGCCATTTTCATGGGCTGAACTCACGCCCTTGCTCTTGCCCGGCGAAAAAATGCACGTGCGCAAAGTAGGCGCACCGGCTTCCGTTGCAGATATCGTCAATCTGTCGGGCGCTGAAAGCACCGAGCAGTCCTCACCGTTGCTCGGCTACCTGATCCGCCGGCTGAAGGTGGAGGGGTATGACGCGCCCATCAGCAACTCGGAAGTCATCAGCACGCCGTTGGGCCGGTATGAGCTCACGTTGACAGGCGACATTCGCACGGTGAACAAAGTCCTGACCGCCGTAGCCACGCGTGTATCGTGGTTTGTGGGGGGCATGCTGCTGGCTATTTTTGTGACCTGGCTGGCCATTGAGCTGCGCATCATCCGCCGCATCACTGAGCTCACACGCCGCGCCGCCACTGTTTCCAAAGGCGTGCGTGCCAGCGACAGCCTAGCCACGGTTGATCTGGCCGACCTGCGCGGCGGTGACGAGTTGGGTGTGTTGGCCGGCGGCCTGCAAGACCTGCTGCAGCGCGTCAACGAAGACGTGCGCCGCGAGCAGATTCGCATCGCGCAAGAAAAAGACACCTGGCACGCCGTGGGCCATGAGATCATGTCGCCCCTGCAGTCGCTGATGGTGTTGCACGGCAGTACGGACGATCCGGCGCACCGCTACATCGGCCGCATGCAGCAGGCGGTGCGCGTGTTGTATGGCAGCGCCTCGCCAAGCGAGGCTTTTGAATCCACGGCGCTCAATGTGCAAACGCTGGATGCCAACGAATTTTTGAATCATGTGGCGCTGAACGCGGAGGCGGCAGGCATCCCCGGTGTGGTGTTCACGCCCGGCCCCCTGCCCGTGATGGTGCGCGCCGACGAGTATTCGCTGGAAGACGTGGTGTCCCACGTGCTGCGCAATGCCCAGCGCTACCGCCTGCCCGAAACACCGATTCGCATGACGCTGACCGTGTCCACCGACGAGGGAGCGGCGCCAGAAGCCGTGGTGACCATCAGCAACCAGGGCGCGCAGATAGAGTCCGGCATGTTGGACAAGATATTCGAGTACGGCGTTTCCGACCAGCCCGACACCGGCGCACTGGGCCACCGCGGCCAGGGCCTGTTTGTGGCCAAAACCTACATGGCCAAAATGGGCGGCACGATCACTGCGCGTAACGTCGCAGACGGCGTGTGCTTCGAGTTGCGCTTGCAGTACGCGGGCAGGGCGGTGTGAGTGGTCGCTCATAAAAACCAAATGCATCAGTTGATTCGCTGTAAGCGCATATAACGTTCCAGCATTCAACAGTTAGGGGAGAGAATGATTAATCCGCTCGTGGTTGCCGTTGTCTATGCGGTTGTGGGAACAGTTGTCGTTTCGGTGGTGCTGTCGATTTGGGGGGAGCCGCAGAAGCTCCTGGATGTCGGGATCGCTTCGACAGGAGCCGCTCTCGTGTCGCTGGTTCCGACAATCGGTGGGCCGCTCTCTCTGCTGGTAATGCTGGGCTTGCTCTATTGGCGGTGCAGCACAAATGTGGCAGCCATCGCCGCATCCGTAGCGCTCGCGCGGCTCGCCATGGTTCCCGTTCTATTTCTGTTCAGGTAGTTCGCGATGCATAACTGGTCCGTCGCAGCCCCTGCATGGGGTGACAACTTTTTCTACTTGCACAAATAACTGTATTTATGTACAGTATTTCGATCAGGCGCAGGGTTGCGCTCAATCGAAAGGAAGAAATCCATGTTCAAGGGAAGTTGCTGTTGCGGTGCCATCCGCTTTACCCTGATGACGCCGCCCACCATGATGGGCACTTGCCACTGCACGCGTTGCCGAAAGGTCGGGGCCAGCACCTTTGTTTTTGTGAAGCGCGAGGGATTTACTCTGGATGCCGGGGCGGACTGTGTGGCCACCTATGCGCCCGAATTGCCCTACAAATACAACCGGTGTTTCTGCAGGAAGTGCGGCACCGCGCTTGGCGAGATCAATTCCTCCAGCGAGTCTTTTCCGGTTGCGGCCCATTGTTTTGATGATGAACTCCCTGTGAAAAATCTGTTCCATGAGTTCGTGAGCGAGAAACCAGGTTGGTACAACATTTGTGACGACGCGAAGCAGTTTTCTGATCATCCGCACAAGTAACAGGCTGCTCATCTTCGAGCCTGCCGTGCGCTGACACACACTGAAGCGTCTGGCTGACATATGGCCGTGTTAGCCGTGACTCGGTGACAGGGTGGCTCTTTGTGGCGCGACCCAAGGAGTCACTTCATGGCAGTGGCAAAACATTTGATTTCCGGCCACCCCCTGCCGGCGACGGCGACTCTGGCCATGCTGCTAGCCGCAAGCCTGACGGCCTGCGGCGACACGTCCAGGCTGACCCCCGGCGCCGATGTCGGCGCCACTCCCACCCTGATGTCGCCGTTTGGGATGGCACTGGTCGGCAAGGCGCTGTTCATTGCCAACGCCTACGCGCCGGTGAAGGTGCCTTACGAAGAAGGCCAGACTTCCATCAGTGCCACACCGGTCGAGGTGGTGATAGCAAAAACCTGACGCGGTGTGACAAGGTGGGGCACCAGGCCGCGCGACTTCTTTATGAGTAGGTGATCCAGTCCGCGTGTTCCGGCGCATCCAGATGAGGCAGCGTGTTGTAGGTGACCAGCATGTGCCGCTTGGGCGTGAAGGCGAATTCGGTGACCGAGCAGTTGCGTATGCGCAGATTGAGTTCGATGGTGGCTTCCGGGCTGGTACCCAGTACATGGCCGACCGCAGTGGAAATCGGCCCGCCGCTGGAAACAATCAACACGTTGCCGGTATAGCTTTTCTTGATGTGGTCCAACACGCCGGTGATGCCCGCCACGAAGTCGGTATAGCTGGGCATGCCGTGCGGGCTGACCACACCCGCCATCCATTGCGTCAGGCCGTCCTTGAGCAGGCGGAAGTGGCTGCGGTACATCTCGGGCGAGGTCGGCTTTTCAAGCTTGTGCGGGTGGATGGCGCTGATGACGGCTTCGCTGTCATATTCATTGAGCCCCGGTCTTGCAACGGCTGGAAGCGGGCTGTCCATGCCTTCGCAGATGCCTGCAAAAGTTTTGATCTGCCGCTGCAGCGTACCGGTGAAGGCTGCCTCGAAAGTCATGCCCTTGTATTTGAAGTACTCACCCAGGCGCACGCTTTGCCGGTAGCCCATTTCACTGAGCACGTCATAGTCATCAGCGCCAAAGGAGGCTTGGCCGTGACGCACGAGGTAGAGGGTTCCCATGCGCAAATTGTGACGAGTCACAGGCCGCATGCCAGTCGCCCGGGTGACCGGTGAAGTTCTGCGCAGTGGTTGATCTTCAACTCACCGAAAAAATCGATCGCAACGAATCGAAATTTCGATCTGTGCAAAGCCAGCTTGTCACCAGCGTGACATGAGGGGTGCCTACGCTTGTCGTCAATCACACGCGAATTCCAATGACGCTACACATTGACCATAGCTTTCTGACCCCGGTTGCTGAACACCGGGGGCCGCACACCATCAACCGACATGCGAGGGTTCCCTGCGTTATTCGCGGCGCCGCTTTGCAATGGCCGGCGACGCGTAACTGGACATTTGACTACCTCGCGAAATTGGGTGAAAACCGGCCGGTGAAGCTTGTCGTCGGCAATCGGGAGCTGGGTGAAACAGGGTTCACCCAGTCGACGTTCAGCGAGTGCGTTGGCAGCCTGGAGTCAAACGGATCAATCTGGGGAGGCGGGGCCAGGGTCGCGCACCTGAAAGAGTTTGATCTGCTCAACGAATTCCCCGAGTTGCGAAAAGACGTGCGTGCAGACGCGTTGTTTCCCCCGCGCCAACACGTCTCCAGCAGCGCATGGATCGGGCCGGAAGGCGCTCACACCGGCCTGCACTATGACCTCCTGGACAACCTTGCTGTCTTGCTCCGGGGATCAAAGCGGTTTTATCTGGCGCGGCCTGGTGTCGTTGAGTCGCAAGGGGCTGTGTCTTCAAAGTACGACCGCTGGGCACGCCTGGCCGATATCGGAATTCAGGGCCTCGCCGAACGCAAGCTGCCAGAAGCATCCCTCTTTGTCGCCGACCTTCACCCTGGCGATGCCATTTATGTTCCCAAAGGCTGGTGGCATGAGGTCGTCAATCTGAAAAGCAGCATCTTCCTCAGCGGGTTCTTTGGACCGATGCCGTATGTCGTTGGCCTGTGGCTTTTGACAGGCACGCGCCAGCTCATCCACGACGCGATGCCTTTGCATGGCCGGCGGTGCACTTGCCACGCGGTCACCTGAATGTGCGTCTCTGTCTTCACCCTCACTCAATGCAAGGAAAACCATTTTGATCAAGGCTTTGACACAAAAAAAACGCAGCTTCATGACCCGCTTCCTGCGAGTGGGCGACATCCCCGCACTGCTGGATCTGGAGCGCAGGCAATGGACCGCTGAACAGGCGGCAGACAGCGCGGACTTCCGCGCGAGAATCGAAGCGCATCCCGACCTTTGCGGTGGCGCATTCTGCACTCGAACCGGCGAACTGCTGGCCTCTGTTTTTGCGAAACCCACCGATGATGCCGAGTGGACTGCCCCCGGAAGTTGGGCGCAAAGCGCAAGCCTGGAGGGACGGGTTGCAGAAAGGTTGCCGCGACAACGGCGGGCGCGATGCATGTTTGGCATCAGTCTGACCAGTGTCGATCCGGGCGCGGCCGTGCAGCTTCTTGCGTTCTACTACCTCTATCTGCTCAAGCGCGGATACAGCGAAATCTTCCTGGGCTCACCCATGCCCGGTTTGAAGCGTTACCTGGCGCGTCATCCCGATGCATCTGTTGAGACCTATGCGCGGACCACAAGGTCAGGGCTGCCTATTGATCCCCAGTTGCGCTACTACCATGGCAAAGGATGGAAAGAGATTGTTGCTGTGAAGGAAAACTATTTCCCGCACGAGGCCTCCTGCGATTACGGCGCGATCCTGAAAGCACGCGTGCCGTTCCGGCATCTTGCTCTTCTGTTCAGGTTTGTTCCGGTTCCCCTGTTGCGAACGGTGTCGGCTCTGGCGCCCCGTTTTACGCTACCCACGGAAGAGACCCGTTCAACATCCGACGCACCTGCCGGAGCGACCTGAGAAAGGCCGGTTCAGGGTGCGGTCAGTGCCGCTCAGATGGGCATTTTACTCAGGGATTGAGTAGCACGCCGAGCTCACGCAGTGCGGCCAGTGCGCCGGGGTGAAAGGGCATCACACCATTGGCCTGCGCGTTGCCCGCCTGGGTCGCAAATGCGGGCCCAAACAGGGCGGCCATCTCTTTGTGGTTTTTCATGGCTGCGAGCGCGATGGCTTTCACCTCGCGCTCCGGTAAATCAGCGCGGCCCACTACAAAGTTCCAGATCGCCACTGTCTGCACGGGCGTGGTTTGCCCGCGGTAGGTCAGGGCGCCGATGGTGTTGGGTGCCGCATAGGGAAAGCGTTTGCGAAAGGCGCTGACCTCCTGTGCCGTCAAGCCAAAAACCGTGGCGTCGTGCTGGTCTGCAATGCCCTTGATCACCGGCACCGGCGTTCCGGCGCCTATCCACAAGGCGTCAATCTCCCGTGCGAGCAACTGCCTGCCGTGGTCGGCGGGATCCCCGTTCACCAATGTTGCCGACACGCCGGTTTCAGCCAGCAAACCGGCCAGAAAGATCTCGCCTGGTCCGCCCTTGGGTCCCGCGCCCACCCGCTTGCCGGCCAGGCCGCCGAGTGTGCTGATGCCGCTGCTGCGCAGGGCGACCAGGTGGAACGGCGTTTCATACATGGGCGCAATAGCACGCAGGCCGGTGACTGGTTTGCTGCTCCAGGCGCCCTTGCCAGTCATCGCATCCAGGGCCGGCCCCAGGTTGACCAGGCCTAGCGCTGTGGTGCCGGCCACCATCAGATCAATGTTCTCGTTCGATCCTTTGGTAACGCGGGGCTTGATGTCGACATGGCTGTTGGTTGCCACCACTTTGGCAAAAGCCTCGCCGTAGGGAGAGAACGCGCCCCCGGCGCCGGCGGTGCCCATCTCCATGGCAACCCTCGGCGTGGACGGGGTGGCGCAGGATGCCAGCAGCGTGACCAACAAGGTCATGATGAATCGGTTGAGCATGTTGTTCCTCATCGGGATGTGGCGATTCGCTGACCGTAGCAGGCCCGCACCACCGCGACAAGTGATCGATGGGAATGAAATCAGTCCGGGCCGGAATGAGGCGAGTCGGTATAAAAGTGGGGGTTCATGGGGCCCGGGACGGGATAAGGCGCCGACCCGCGTGCGAAGCCATGGGCTGGCCGCGCCACAAGGCCAGCTGGCCGTTGACGTACACGGCGTGGATGCCGGTGGAAGGCCGCTCGGGTGTTTCATAGTTCGCGTTGTCGCGCACCTCCAGCGGGTCCAGTAGAACCAGGTCTGCATGGTGGCCCGGTGCAATGACTCCCCGGCCTGCCAGGCCAAAGCGCTGCGCCGGCAAGCCGGTCATTTTGTGGATGGCACTCTCCAGCGAGAACAGTTTTTTGTCGCGGCTGTAGTGGCCCAGAACACGGGGAAAGGTCCCCCACAGCCGCGGGTGGGGCAGGCGGTCATGGGGCAGGCCGTCAGAGCCGATCATGGTCAAGGGGTGCTGCAGCACGCGTTCAACATCCTCCGCAGCCATCGCAAAATAAATGGCACCGCCGGGCATCAATCGCTCGGCCGCCTCGTGCAGGCTGAGGCCCCAGCCCTGCGCAATACGCTTGAGGTCTTTGCCACTGTGCTCGGGGTGCGGCTGCGACCAGGTGATCAGCACTTCCTGTGCACGGCTGGCCTTTTCGGCGATGAGCATGGTGGACGACGCTTCGTACGGATAGCAGTCCAGGCAAACCGATTGGCCAAGTGCCGCCTGTTCAATGGCCTGCAAGGTGTGCCGCGTGCGGCCGTGGTTCTGCGGGTCCACCACCTTGTGGTGCGAGATGACCAGGTCCGCCTCGCTGGCGGCGCCCACATCGAGCGCTTCCTTCAGCGCGGCGTCAATGTTGTCGCCTTCGTCGCGCAGGTGCATGGCCAGCATGGCGCTGCGCCCTTTGAGCGCGGCGCAGACGCCCAGCAGCTCTTCGGTGCTGGCCGCTTTGGCGGGCGGGTAGTACACGCCGGTGGACAAACCGAACGCGCCCGCGTCCAGCGCCTGGGTGAGCTCGCCGGCCATGGCGCTCACTTCCGCGGCAGTCGCTGGGCGCTTGAGGTCGGCCACATGCCGCACGCGCAGCGTGATGTGGCCGATCAGCGGGACCACGTTGACGCAGGGCTGCTCCCGATCGAGCGCGGCCAGGTAGTCGCGAAAGGTCTTGTAAATAAAAGCGTCCGCGCCCAACAGGTCCAGCGGGGCCGGCGGCGTGCGGGTGACCAGTGGCGCCAGGCTGATGCCGCAGTTGCCGGTGACCACGGTGCAGACGCCTTGCGTCAGCTTGGGATGCGGCAGCGTGGGCTGGAGCAGCAACTGGTCGTCATGCGTGTGGGTGTCTATGAAGCCGGGGCACAGCACCAGTCCCGTTGCGTCCACCACTTCGCGCGCTTCGCCTTGGCCCGGCGGAGTGATCGCCGAAACCAGGCCGTTGGCAACCACCACGTCGGCGTTGAAACGCGCGCTGCCCGTGCCATCAATGACATCGGCCCCACGGATTACGAAATGCTGCGGGGCAGAGCTGCTGTCGTTCATTCCACTTTGGCGCCGGACCGCCTGACCACCTCGGCCCAGCGTGGCGATTCGATCTTGGCCATGGTCATCAGCAGGTTGGGCGGAGAGGCCATGGTTTCAAAGGCCATCTGGGCGTACTTTTCCCGCATGGCTGGTGTCGACAGGATGCGGTTGATCTCGACATTGAGTCGCTCGACCATCTCTGGCGGCAGGCCTTTGGGCCCGACGATGCCGCCCCACGCGGTGGTTTCATAACCCTTGACGCCAGCTTCGTCGAGGGTGGGCAACTGGGGAAAGAGCGGCGAGCGGCGTTTGCCGCTGACCCCCAAGGCGCGCACCCGGCCATTCTTGATGTGCGGGCCTATGGACGACAGGTTGTCAAACATCATGTCGATCTGGCCGCCAATCAGGTCCTGAATGGCTGTGGGGCTGCCGCGATAAGGCACGTGCGTGATGAAGGTACCGGTGAGCGACTTGAACAGCTCTCCGCCCAGGTGGCCGGTGGTGCCGTTGCCTGCAGAACCCATGTTGAGCCGGCCGGGCCGGGCTTTGGCATAGTCGATCAGTTCCCGCACTGTTTTGACGGGGAGCTCGTTGCGCACCACCAGGGCGTTTTGCACCGTGCCCATCAGGGCAATGCTGGTCAGCGCGTCAGGGTCGTAGGGGAGCTTGCTGTAGAGCGATTTGTTGATCGCCAGCGTGACCACGTTGCCATAACCCAGCGTGTAGCCGTCAGGCGCTGCGCGGGCAATCTCGCTCATGCCCAGCGCGCCGCCTGCGCCGGGTTTATTGTCGATGACGACAGGTTGGCCCAGTGCGACGCTGAGCTCGTTGCCGAGCAGGCGGCAAATGACGTCGGGTGAGCCGCCTGCGGCGGATGGCACGACGAGGCGTATCGGCTTGCTGGGGTAGCTTTGGGCAAAGACCGGGCTTGCCACCATGGCAGAGCCCATGGCTGCAGCCGCGTCACGAAGAATATCCCGCCTGCGCAGTGCTGAAGTATTATTGATAATGCTCATGCCTGATCCTTGTGTATTGAAGGTGAAGCGAATTTATTACAGTAAAGCCGACCAGACAAACGAATAGTTTTATCTGTTGCAATAGTTTTATTAATGCAATGACCACACTTCCTTCCTTGATGGCGCTGCGCTGCTTTGATGCCAGTGCGCGCCATGAAAGCTTCACCAAGGCTGCGGCGGAGATTCATCTCACCCAGGGGGCGGTGAGCCACCAGGTGCTGGGGCTGGAGGCGCATCTGGGTGTGTCGCTGTTTGTGCGCAAGCGCGCGGGTCTCAAACTGACGAACGTTGGCAATGCCTATTTGGCGGAAGTTTCAATCGCATTGCGCCAACTGGAGCGGGCGACACAAAATGTCATGACGCACAAGGGCGCGGGAGGCGCTCTTGATCTCTGTGTGGCATCCACTTTCGCCACGTACTGGCTCATCCCTCGTCTGAGCGGCTTTGTTGCGGCCCACCCTGAAGTCACGCTGAACCTGTCCACGCACATCGGGCCGGTGGATTTTTCCAGCGCCCCGCATGACGCCGCCATCGAGTTTTGCAGTGGCGCAACCGCCGGCCTGCGCGCCGAACTCGTGCTGCCTCTGTCGCTGCGGCCCTATGTCGCTCCCCGGTTATTGAAAGGCTTGTCGCGCGCGAGCGGGCCCCAAGCGCTGAAAAACGCGTTGTTGGCCTACCCGCTGATTCGCCACACCACGGTGCCTCACGCCTGGGCAAGCTGGCTGGCGCAGGCGGGGTTGAGCGATCTGCTGCCGGCGCAACGCCTGGACGCCGGTCCCCAGTACGACTTGCTGTCCATGGCCTTGAACGGCGTGATTGCCGGGCTTGGCGTGGCGCTTCTTCCCGAGTATGCTGCTGCCGGGGCGGTGGCGAGCGGCCAGGTCAAACAACTGTCGCCCATGGCCTGGAAGGCGGAAAAGGCCTACTACCTGCGCTACCCCGAGTGGAAGTCAGAAATGATGGTGCTGCGGCGATTTCAGGACTGGCTCAAATCGGCCTGATCGCCGGCTTCAAGTACCCTGGCAAAAACACTGCTGTCGACATTGCCGCCGCACAGGGTCACGCCCACCACCTGGTTCTTGAGCTGCGCGCGCTCCTGCATGGCTGCGGCAAAGCTCGCTGCGCCTGCACCCTCGGCCACATTGTGGGTGTCGGCATACAGGTCGCGCATGGCTTTAGCCACCTCGGCATCGGTGACTTTCACGATGCGGTCCAGTTGGGGCAGCAGAATGTCCAGCGCTTTCTGGTCTGCAATACGGCAGGCCATGCCGTCGGCCAGTTGTGTGGTCACCGGTGCCTCGACAACACGGCCTGCGGCCAGTGAGTCGGCGTAGGTGGTGGCGTGGGCGCTGACGACGCCGACAACGCGCAGGTTGCGTTTCAAGGCCAGTTTGGCGGCAATCGCCGAGCATGCGCCGGAACCCTGGCCAATTGGCACATAAACCACGTCAAGCTGCGGAACGGCCAGCATGAACTCCCACCAGTAGGTGCTGACACCGCTAAGCAGGTTGGCGTGAAAACTAGGCACCATGTGGGCGCCGCGTTCGGTGGCCAGCCGCATGGCGAACTCGCGGCTTTCCTGGAAGTCGTCGCCGTGCTCGATCAACGTCACGCCGAGTGCGCGCATGGAGTTATTTTTCTCCAGCGAATTACCGCGCGGGACCACGATGGTGCAGGCCACGCCGTGCGCGCGCGCTGCCCAGCCCATGCTCTGGCCGTGGTTGCCGCGCGTGGCGCTGATCACCTCGGACGGCAAGTCACCGGCTTGTTTCAGTGCGTCGAAATACGTCAACCCGCCGCGTATCTTGAAAGCGCCGACCGGCGTGTGATTCTCATGCTTGATCCAGCAGTCGGTGCCCAGGCGCTGGCTGGACAGACCCCAGTGATATTGCGGCGTGGCCTGGAACTCGCGATACACCACGCGCGCGGCGTGTTCGATGTCCTGCAGCCTGGGCAAGCCGGGGAGCAGGCGCGGCGCCAAGGCCACCTCTTCTTCGCGCAATACCGCACTCATGCTGCCGCCCGTTTTTCAGTGAGCATGCGCAAGGCCAGCAGGCCCAGCACGGTGCCCATGACATAACGCTGCACGCGCATCCAGCCCATGCTGCGGGTCAAAAAGACGGACAAGCCGGCCGCAAAACAGATCAGCAGTGTGTTGACGCCCACACTTACACCAATCTGCACGGCGCCCAGGCTCAGGCTTTGCAACAGCAGGTCGCCGCGTTCCGGGTGCAGAAACTGGGGAAAAAAAGACAGATAGAACATTGCTACTTTCGGGTTGAGGAGATTGGTCATGAAACCCATCAGGAACAGCTTGCGCGGAGGGTCATGCGGCAGTTCGCGGGTTTCAAAGGGGGACAGCCCGCCGGGCCTGATCGCTTGCCAGGCCAGCCACAACAGGTACAGAGCGCCAGTGACCTTGATCGCGGTGAACGCCATGGGCACAGCCAGCAGCACGGCCGTGAGGCCAAAAGACGCTGCCAGCAGATGCACGACAAAGCCCAGCGCAACGCCGGCGAGCGACACCATGCCAGCGCCGCGGCCCTGGCACAAGGTGCGCGAGATACAGTAAATCATGTTGGGCCCGGGTGTCAGCACGAGGGCCAGCGCAACCAGCGCAAACCAGGCAATTTCTTGTGGCGTCAGCATTCAGATTCCTTTCGATTCAAGCGTGACCGGCCCGCGCGGCGTCTGCAGCGTGGCGGCAATATTGGGTGCCCCCGGCGTCACGGTGACCCCGGCCAGGCCGATGGCGGCGTGGCCAGCCAACAGCTTTTCATGACGCGG
Source organism: Polaromonas sp. A23 (assembly GCF_002001015.1). Taxonomy (GTDB): domain Bacteria; phylum Pseudomonadota; class Gammaproteobacteria; order Burkholderiales; family Burkholderiaceae_C; genus Polaromonas. The sequence continues at coordinate 76,747 of NZ_MUNO01000017.1, forward strand.
GTGGCTCACCCGCAGCGACCGCAAGGTGACGCCTGAGGGCGGCATGGTGTCCAGCGGATGCGCGGAGGTGGACGGGTCTTCGCTGGCGTCACCCCACTGGATCAGCGTGGGCAGCGCGCCGTAGAAAAGCCGTTGGCCATCGTCGCGCACGGTGATGCGCCACTTCAGCAATCCGTTGGCGGTCTGGCGGGAGACTTCCAGTGCGTGGCCCCGGTCCAGTCCCTGCGCCGCCAGGGCCTTGATGCCGGAAACCACGCCGGAGATGCTGGCCACGAAATGCACCAGCTGCGGGCCGTGTTGCGACACGCGTGCCTGCAGCAAGGCATCGTCCATGTCGAACCAGCGGTGTGTGCCGGCCGCCCGCAGTGGGGTGACGCCGGGCTGGATGGCGATGATCTCGAAGTAGGTGCGCGGATAGGCCGGGTTGGCTACGCTGAACAGCCGGTTATGTGTGCCCATCAGGGGGTGTTCACCGCCGGGGCCGGGGCTGATGCCCAGCGTTTCTTCACACCAGGCCACGCCCTGCGCCAGGCTGCCGGCCACGACGACAAGATGATCGACCTGTGCCCGGAGGTTCATAGCGTCACCGAACCTTCGATGCAGGTGACGGATTGCCCACCGACCCAGACCTGGCCTGTGGCGTCGCGTTCAATATGCACCTGTCCGGCGCGGCCAAGGCAGACGCCTTGAGAGGCCAGATAACGCTCGGGTGCGTGGCCCTCGGCAATCAACCACTGGGCCAGGCTGGCGTTGAGACTGCCGGTGACCGGGTCTTCCTCAATGCCCATGGGTGCAGCGAAGGCGCGTATTTCAAAATCTGCAGCAACAGACTCGGCCACCGCTGCAGGTGCACTGGCGGCAAAGGCGCGGGCTTCCCGGTTTTTGCGCGCTATCAAAACAGAAGCATCTGGTGCCCGGTACGCGCCGGCTACGCCCACTTTGACCCCATGCTTTTTAAGTGCGAGGTGGTCGGGTTCGATTTGCAACACGGTCTCGGCGCCGTCCAGCAGCAGGCCGAGCCAGACCGGGCCGTTGTCCAGCAGCTGCGCCGCCAGGATCTGTTGTGCCTTCAGGCCGAGTGCGGCGGCCACCTGTGCGAGGACGACCGGGCTGGGGGCCGAGCGTTTAAGTGCCGGCGCGGCAAAGGCCTGGCGGGTACCTTCGCGGCGGATGTTGATCAGGCCTACCCGACATTCCTGCACGATGAAGTCCTTGCGCTTGGGCTGGCCGCCGGCTTGCAGCCAGGCGTGGCAGCTGCCCAGCGTGGGATGTCCGGCGAAAGGCAATTCACCGCCGGGCGTGAAGATGCGGACCCGGTAGTCGGCCGCAGGGTCCGCAGGCGGCAACAGGAAAGTGGTTTCCGAGAGGTTGGTCCAGCGGGCAAACCGCTGCATGGCCTCATCATCCAGTCCGCTGCCGTCCAGCACCACGGCCAGAGGGTTGCCGAAATAAGGCTGGGAAGTGAAGACGTCGACTTGCTTGAATGGCCTGTTTTTCATGGGTGGAATTTCGTCGGTGAAAGGGTCAAGACAAGGCCAGGTCCAGCACGCCTTTGCTGGCCTGTCGTGCACGGATGCTGTCGTACCAGCGTTCAATGTGGGGCCGGCTCTGGCGGGGCTGCGGCAAGCCAAACCAGCGATGGACTTCGCAGGCCAGCGGTATATCGGCCATGGTGAAGCGCTCACCGATCATGAAATAGCGCTGCGCCAGATGGGCATCCAGCGTCGCCATCAAGGCTTCGACGGCAGCATTGGAGTCGGCAACCAGCGCGGCATCGCGTTGCTCGGGTGGTGTGCGAATCAGCTGCACAAAGCCGGGCCGGCTGGCCGGGTTCAATGTGGTCTGCTGCCAGTCCATCCAGCGCTCGGCATCAAAACGCTCGTGCAGGTCTGTCGGGTACATCTCGCCGGCCGAATGCCGGGCACACAGGTAACGCACGATGACGTTGGACTCCCAGAGCACAAAACCTTCGTCCTCGATCATCGGCACCAGCGAATTGGGGTTGAGCTGCATGTACTCGGGCGTTTTGACCACGCCGAACTGGCCGCCGGCCTCGGTGCGCTGAAAATCCAGGCCGAGCTCCTGCGCGGTCCAGACCACCTTCTTGACGTTGATGGAGCTCATCCGTCCCCAGATTTTCAGCATCTATTTCGCCCCGATCAGTTGTGCGGTGTTCGCAGTTTCCGACTGTGCGGGCCGGCTTTCCCGGATCGCTGCTGCCAGTGCCGCCACGCCGGTGTTGATCTGTTCGATGCTGGCCGTGACAAACGATAGCCGCAGGCTGCGTTCGTCGGCGTTGTCGGCGTAAAAAGCAGCACCGGGCACAAACGCCACATTCTTCTCGACAGCTTTGGGCAACAGCGCCACTGCGCTCATGCCCTCGGGAAGGCGAGCCCACAGGAACATGCCGCCGTCAGGTGTGTTCCAGCTCACGTCATCCGGCATTTCGCGTTTCAGCGCGGCCAGCATGGCGTCACGTTGCGATTTGTACAGGGCGCGAATGGTCGGCACGTGGCGGTCGAGGAAGTGGTCCTTCATGGTCTCAACGACCATGCGCTGGTTGAAACCCGGCGTGTGCAGGTCGGCCGCCTGCTTAGCCTGCAGCAGCTTGGGGTAAAGCGACTTGGGCGCCACCAGAAAGCCCAGACGCAAACCGGGCGCCAGGATCTTGGAGAAAGAGCCCATGTAGACGCAGCCTTCCGGGTTGCGTGCAGTTAGCGGCAGCGGCGGCGGGACATCAAACCACAGGTCGCCATAAGGGTTGTCTTCCACAATGGGCAGGCCCAGGCGCGCGGCTTCGGCACTGAGCGCCGCGCGGCGTGCTTCGGACATGGTGCGGCCGGTCGGGTTCTGAAAATTTGGCAGCACATAAAAGAAGCGTGCACCGGCGGCTTTGTTGGCCAGGTCGGCAATGTCCACCCCTTCGGCGTCACTGCCCACACCCACGATCTCGGGTTCCATTGGCGTGAAGGCCTGCAGGGCGCCCAGGTAGGTGGGCGTTTCAACCAGTACGCGGCTGCCCGCGTCGATCAGGATTTTGGCAACCAGGTCCAGGCCTTGCTGCGAGCCGGTGGTGATCAGCACCTGCGCCGGATCAACATCCCAGGGCAGCATGTCGGCCACCATTTCGCGCAGCGGGCCATAACCTTCACTTGCCGCGTATTGCAGTGCGGCGTGGCCATCTTCGCGCAACACTTTGTCGCAGGCTTCGCGAAATGCGGCGACGGGGAAAGTCCTGGGCGAAGGAAGCCCTCCGGCAAAACTGATGATGCCGGGCTTCTCTGTGACCTTCAGGATTTCGCGAATCACCGAGGGGTTCATTTTGGTGGCGCGTCGCGCCTGGGTCCAATGCATGTCGCTCATTTCACTCTCCTCCTTGTGGGTCGTTAAAGACAACCCGGGTCACAAAAATTTTCTGCAAAGTTTCAAAAGATGCAGCCCCGGCCACTGCCAAAAGCAGGGATGGGTCTGCCGCTTTCATTCTGCACCTCTTCCCCGCGCTTGCATGGCGTGAATCAGGCTGACAGCCTGCTGAGCCACGCTTTCCGGAATTCCCCAGTAATCAAATACGCCGCCGTCGGCCGCATGATGTCCGCAGATGACAAACACGCCCGTTCCCAACTGCTGCTTGAACTCGCTGGCGAGCCAGCCTACAAAGCCGCTGTTGGGAATATCAGGCGCGAAATGCAAGCACGCCACGACATAGCGGTCCTCGGCTTTTGTTGATGCGGATGCGGGCACCAGCGCGCTCCAGACAGCGTGGTCACGTACCAAAGCGAGCGCTTCGCATGCAGTGTTTGTCACCAGATGCGCGGGAAACTGCGCCAAGGGAAATTCGACGAAGGTGTAGCCACCCGGCAGCAGGTCAACGCGTGCGTGCGCCATCACGCGCAAAAGCCGTTTGCGTGTTTGTTCGGGGGATTCCGGCGTCACGTCCATCAGCTTGGTTCCGTAATCGTCACGACGCGCCGGACGTTTCCGGCGTCATCCGCTGTTCCTCTAAATTCGCTTCCAGGTGTGCAAGTCCCCGCGTGACGTATTCTTCCTTTTCACCAACCGGGGCAAAGTAGTGCAGCACTTCCCGGGCGTCGTCTATGCCCTTCAGCCGGGCAATCAGCCATGCAGAAATATATTGAGCGGACATGCAACCGCCCGCGGTTGCCAGGTTGCCCTTGGCGAAGAAGGCCTGGTTCAGGATGCTCACCCCTGCCGCCTGCACCCAGGGCTTGCTGGTCAGGTCCGTGCATGCCGGCATCTGGCCGACAAGCCCCAGCTTGGCGAGCAAAAAAGTGCCGGAGCACTGCGCTGCTATGAGCTGTCTTTCCGGATTGAGCTGCAGCTGGCCAAGGATGGCTGCGTCGTTGGCAACCTCACGCGTTTTCATGCCACTGCCGATTAATACGGCATCGGCCTGGTTGGCTTCTTTCAGGCTGATGTGCGCATCGATGGTGAGGCCGTTCATGGACGTCACCCGCGCGGTGGGGCTGGCAATGCTGACTCTCCAGTCGGCATCACCCCGCAGCGAAATGCGGCTCAGCATTCCGTAGGCAATCAAGGAATCCAGTTCGTTGAATCCGTCGAAGGTAAGGATGGCGATGTGCATGAAAGCTTTCCTGGTGCGGGTTGGCGGTGTGGCGGTGGCTCGTGCCGGGTCAGTCCACGATAAACAGTTTGGCCCCCGAAGGCGAGGTCGATCGGTGAGCCTCGGCGCCGTCTGCCACCTGGTAACTCATGCCGGGCAGCAACACGTGCACTTCACCGTTGTCCAGTTCCGTCTGCAACTCGCCTTCCAGACAAAGCAGGATGTGGCCCTTGCTGCACCAGTGGTCGGAAACATAGCCGGGCGTGTACTCCACCATGCGCACTCGAACATCGCCAAACTTGCGGGTGCGCCAGAAGGCTTTGCCTTCCAGGGCGGAATGTTCGGTGCGCTCCACGTTGGACCAGTCGGTGGTGCCGAAGGGGATGTCGTTCATTTGCATGTTGTTTACTCCGTGATCGAAACGATGGCTTCAATTTCCACCGCAAAACCGCGGGGCAGGGAGCCCACGCCTATGGCCGAACGTGCATGGCGGCCGGCGTCGCCGAAAACCTGCACCAGCAGATCAGAACAGCCGTTGATGACTTCGGTATGCCCGGTGAAATCGGGTGCCGCATTGACCATGCCCAGTACCTTGACGATACGGCGCACACGCGAGAGATCACCCAGGGCCGCTTTCATGGTGGCGATGAGGTTCAGGCCGACCTCATGCGCATGGCTGCGCGCTTCATCCGCACTGATCTCGCGATCGACCTTGGGCACCAGCGCCAGATCTTCCCGCATGGGCGACCCCTTGCCTGACAGATAGAGCGTGGAGCCGTCCAGCACCCAGGCGTCGAAATTGCCGCGGGGCGTGGTGACCGGCGGAAGCGTCAGGCCCAGTTGCTCCAGGCGTTGTTCGGGGGTGCTTGTCATGCGCGTTTCCTCTGGTTGGGCGTGATGTGGGCGATCGTGCCGTCGCCGTAAGAGCGCAGCACCTGCGAGATAACGATGTGGAAGCCCTTGTACCAGCGGGTGTACTGGCTTTTTGCTTCCAGGTGCCGGGGGTGTGCTGAAAACGCGCGCAGCGATTCTTCGCTTTCCCAGAAATAGGTGGCGTTCACCCGCGCACCGTCCGCCGAACGCCAGGTCTCCGCTCCCAGGTAACCGGGCGTGGCCAGAGCAGCTTCTTCAATGAGCGCGTCCAGGGCATGAAAGCGCTGGTCGTAAGTACCGGGTTCAAAAATAAAGGCGGCTGAATACATGTTTGTTTTCCGGTCAGTCAGGGGTTTTGAGTCGCAGCAGACTCAGCCCCAGCAGGCCAAACGAGCCGCCGCAGATGCGGTTGAAGATGCTGGCGCGGCGTGGCGTGCCAAACCAACGGTGGGTGCGGTGCGCCAGCAGCGCATAAGTTACATGGGAAATCAGTACGCAGGCGGCGACGACGCTGGTCAACACCAGAAACTGCGGCAGCATCGGGGCTGCGGGCTGAATGAACTGTGGGAACAGCGCGGTAAAAAAAAGAATGCTCTTCGGGTTGGTCAGCGCCACCAGCAGGCCCTGGCGGAACAGCGCGACACGGCTTTTTTCCGGAGACGACTCAGTGGCCAAAGGGCTGGCGAACAATGATGCTTTGCTTGTCCATTGGCACCAGCCGAGATACATGAGGTAGATTGCGCCCACGGTTTTGAGCATCGAAAACAGCCAGACCGAGGTGTGCAGCAAGGTGCCCAGGCCCGCCATTGCCGCAGCCGAGACGGTGAACACGCCCAGCACATTGCCGGCAGAACTCCACAGCGTCTTGCGCGGTCCCCGGGCGACGGCATTGGACACCGCCAGCAAAACACCCGGCCCGGGGCTGAGCGCGGTGACGAGCGAAATGGTGATGAAGAGCAACCAGGCGGAAGTCGTCATGGCGTATGTTGATTAAGAAGTTCTTGCGCCACCGGCGGTGCTGGCGTTCGACTTCGAGGTGTGGGGTGCACCGACATCTTTTTGCCGATGAAGACGGTGGCGATCACCGCCAGGCCAAAACCCACGGTGATGGCATCCAGCCGCTCACCGAGCAGCGGCACGGCAAACAGCATGGACAGGAAAGGTTGTACCAGCTGAACCTGGCTGACGCGCACCGTGCCGCCCAGCGCCAGGCCGCGGTACCAGGCAAAAAATCCAAGCCAGGCTGAAAACACCGCCACATAGGCAAAGCCGGCCCAAGCGCTCGTCTTCACCGGTGCTGTGGGCCAGCTCAGGAGGGACAGCGGCAGGGTCAGGGGGAGCGAGAGCACCAGTGCCCAGCAGATCACATGTTCGCCCCGCATGTGCTGCGACAGCCGCGCACCGTAACCGTAACCAACGGCCGCGCACAACATGGCCGCCAGCAACAGCAGGTCGGCAAAATGGATGGACAGTCCGCCCGTACTGCCCGAACGCAGCATGGCAAACAGAACCACCAGCGTGCTGCCCAGCGCCGCGCACAGCCAGAAACCGGCAGATGGACGCTGGCGGTGCAACAGCGCGCCCACTGCCGCAGTGGCCAGCGGCAGCACCCCGACGATGACGCTTGCATGCACGGCTTCCACGTAGCGCATGGCAATCGAGGTGAACAGCGGAAAACCAAACACCACGCCGCCCGCGGTGATGGCCAGCGGCAGCCAGTCCTTGCGCTGCGGCAGCGGTGCGCGGGTAGCCAGCAGGAACACCGCCGACAGCGCAGCCGCCACCACGGCCCGCCCCATCCCGATGAAAACGCCGGACATCTGCGGCGCATCGGGTGTGCCCACAGCCAGGCGCGTCATTGGCAGCGTGACTGCAAAAATCACGATGCCCAGCAAGCCGAGCCAGAGCCCTTTGTTGATGTTGGCGGATGTGGGTGTCATAGGAAGAGCATCCAGACCGCAGTGGCCACGAGCACCAGCGCCATGGCTCGGTTAAACCAGAGCAAGCGACGGGCTGTGCCTTCAGGCCCGGCCAGCCATTCGCGCAGCAGCGAACCGGCCAGCGCATAGGCCAGGTTGCTCACAAAGGCGAAAGCCAGCATCACGGGCAGCACCACGGCCATGCGCATGGCGGGGTCGCTGCGTCCGGCAATCCAGCCGCTGACAATCGCCAGCGCCAGCATCCAGGCTTTGATGTTGACGAACTGCAGCGCTGCGCCTTGCCAGAAGCCGACATTCATTTTTTCTGCGTCGGCTTCGCTGAGCTGGCCCATCTGCCGGGTGCGCGCGATTTTGGAAGCCAGCCAGAGCAGGTAAGCCACGCCTATGACTTTGACGGCAAGGCCCATCAACGGCACGGCCAGCAACAGTGCGCCAAGGCCCAACGCGCACAGGCTCAACAGCACGCCCCAGCCGACAGGCACCGCGCAGACGAAAGGCATGGCCCGGCGCAGGCCGTGGTTGGCCGCCAGCGCCGTGGAGAGCGTGGTGTTGGGGCCGGGCGAAAAGCTCATCGCCGTCGCCAACACCAGCAAAGCCGTAAATTCTTGCCAATTCATGCTTCAGACTTTATAGTCTTGTACCAGCACACCACCAGTACAGTTGTGGCTACAAATTCCTAAACTGTATTGCCCGGTTTATCAGCACAGTCACTTCACCGTCACTCATCTGGATTCACACATGTTGATGAAAACCGCCTCGCAATCGCTGACCGAGCAGTTGTGCGCGCGATTTGCCGACCGTATCCGCAACCGCCTGCTGGCGCCGGGTGCACGGCTTCCGTCGGTCCGGCTGTGTGCCGAACAGCAGGGGGTCAGCGTTTCCACCGTTGTTGCCGCCTATGACCAGTTGCTGGCACAAGGGCTGGTTGAAGCGCGCAAGAACCGCGGTTTTTTCGTCCGTGAGGTTTCCGCGCCCCCCGTCGTCGCGCGCCCACCGGCCAGTGCGAAGGGCCGCTCTGCCGAGGCGCAGGCACCTGCGGTCTGGAGCACGTCGGCCTGGATGGCCACACGGCAGGCGCCGATCGACGCCACCGCGTTGATCCGCGGCATGTTCCACAAGGTCAGCAACAAGCCGCAGCCGGGCATGGGGGTGTTTCCCCCCGAGTGGCTGGAAACCAGTTTCATGCCGGCAGCGGTGCGCAAGGTCACCAGCTCCAGCGCCTTGCGTGAGTTTTCGCTCAGCTACGGTGAGCCCATGGGCGACAGCGGCCTGCGGCGGGCGCTGGCGCAAAAACTCAATGCGCTCAATGTGCATGCGGTGCCTGAGCAGATCATCACCAGCGTGGGCGCCACCCACGCGCTGGACATCGTGAGTCGCACCTTGCTGCGGGCCGGCGACTGCGTGATGGTCGAGGAACCTGGCTGGGCCGTGGAGTTTGCCCGGCTGGACGCGCTGGGCATGCGCATTCTTCCGGTGCCGCGCCGAGCCGACGGCCCCGACCTGGACGTCATGGCCCAGTACTGCGCGTTGCACAAACCCAAGCTGTTTGTCAGCGTCAGCGTGTTCCACAACCCCACCGGTTACTGCCTCACCCCGGGCAGTGCGCATCGCGTGCTGCAACTGGCCAATGAGCACGACTTCTATATTGCAGAAGACGACACCTATAGTCACCTGGCGCCCGAACACGCCACGCGCCTGTGCGCACTCGACGGCTTGCAGCGCACCATTTACGTCAGCGGTTTCGCCAAAATCCTGGCGCCCGGCTGGCGCGTGGGTTTCATGGCCGCGCCACCCGACCTGGTGGAGCGGCTGCTGGACACCAAGCTGTTGGGCACGCTGACCACACCGGCGCTGCTCGAAAAAGCGCTGGCCTGGTGCATTGACCAGGGCCAGCTGCGCCGCCATGCCGAGCGCATACGCACCCGGCTGGACGCAGCCCGCGCGCGCAGCGTCAAGCTGGCGCTGGCGCACGGTTGCAGCTTTGCGGCAGAACCTGCCGGTCTATTTGGATGGGTGGAAACCGGTGTGGACACCGATGCGCTGGCGCAGCGCATGTTGGACGAGGGTTACCTGATCGCGCCCGGCGCGCTGTTTCATGCGGTCCGTAAGCCCAGTACCCTGATGCGCATCAACTTCGCGACCACACAGGAAGCGGCCTTCTGGAAGGTGTTCGCGCGTTTGCGCGACGCGGTGTTGTGATGGTTCTGCATTTCTTCAAGGATTTTTGGCCTCTAGCCCCCGTCGCGCGAGTGTGGATAGCTATTAAATTAATAGCGCGAGACGCCGCCCCCAGCGCGGTGGCAAGCGGGGGCGCCGCATGAGCGAGGAAGCCATTCCTCCCGCACGGCGCAGCCGCCGCGGCAGCGGCGCCGTTACGCTGCACGATGTGGCGCGTATTGCCGGTGTCGCGCCCATCACGGCCTCGCGTGCGCTCAACACGCCGGGCCAGGTCTCGGCCGAGCTGGTGCGGCGCGTTACCGAAGCCGTGGCCAGCACCGGCTATGTGCCGAATCGCGTGGCAGGCGGCCTTGCCTCGGCGCGCAGCCGGTTGGTGGCGGCGCTGGTGCCGACGATTTCGGGGCCGGTGTTCCTCGGCACCATCCGCGCGCTTAACGAAGCACTGGTGGCCCAGGGCTACCAGCTGATGCTGGGCCAGAGCGGTTATGCCGATTCGCGCGAGGACGATTTGCTGGACGCCCTGATCAGCCGCCGGCCCGACGGCATTGTGCTGACCGGCATCATGCATTCACCACTGGGCCGCCAGCGCCTGCTGGCTTCCGGTATTCCGGTCGTCGAAACCTGGGATTTGACGCCCACGCCCATCGACATGCTGGTCGGTTTTTCGCACGTTGATGTGGGCCGCTCGGTGGTGGATTTTCTCTACGCCAAAGGCCGGCGCCACTTGGCCATGATTGCTGGCGATGACGAGCGCTCGAGGCGGCGCCAACAGGCCTTTCAGGCTGCGGCGCAGGCGGCCGGACTGCAGGCGGTGCCCGTGATCACCGTGCCAGCGCCGACCACGCTCAAGAGCGGGCGGGCTGCCCTGGCGGAGTTGCTGCAAACTTCGCCGGACATTGACGCGGTATTCTGCAGCTCCGACCTGCTGGCCCTGGGGGTGATGACCGAGGCCCAGGTGCGCGGCGTTTCCGTGCCCGGGCGGCTGGCAGTGGTCGGCTTTGGCGACCTCGAATTTGCCGCCGACCTGCATCCGGCGCTGACCACGGTGCGCATCGACAGCATGGCCATAGGTCGCCAGGCCGCGCAGTTCATCGTCGACCGCGCCGAGGGCCGGGAGGTCGAACAGCGCGTGGTGGACGTCGGGTTTTCCATCGTGGACCGCGACAGCGCCTGAGTAGGCAGTGACCCGCCAAGGACAGGGTTTTCTGGCTTGACAAGTATTTAGGTAGCGCTACCATCGGTATTTGGTAGCGCTACCTTTTGCGTTTTGTCAGTGCGACTGTCCTCACATTCCCGCGCGCTTCAGCGCTTTTCAGGAGACATCTTGTGAAAAAAGTATTCCTTACCCTTGCCATCGGCCTGCTTGCCAGCGCTGGTATTCATGCCCAAGCCTGGCCGTCGAAAACCACGGGCATCGTGGTTCCTTTTCCGCCCGGCGGCTCCACCGACACCGTGGCCCGCGCGATCGCCACCCAGTTGAGCAGCAAATTGGGCCAGTCCTTTGTGGTCGAGAACAAGGCCGGTGCCACCGGCACGATTGGCGCCACCCAGGTCAAGCGCGCCGCACCCGATGGCTACACCTTTCTGGTGACTTCACTGGGCCCGCTGGTGATTGCGCCGCACCTGATCCGCGGCGTGCAATACGACGCGCTGAAGGACTTCGACACCATCACGGTGGCGGTGCAGGCGCCCAATGTGCTGGTGGTGCCAGCCACATCCCCGTACAAGACGTTGGGCTCGGTTGTGGCCTATCAAAAGATCAACCCGGGCAAGATGAGTTTTGCGTCCTCGGGCAATGGCTCCAGCGACCATCTGACGGCCGAACTGTTCTGGCAGCAAACCGGCACCAGCGGCACCCATGTGCCCTACAAGGGCGGCGCACCAGCCATCACTGACTTGCTGGGCGGCCAGGTTGATGCTTCCTTCCAGAACATCAACGCGGTGATCCCGCACATCAAGTCCGGCAAGCTGCGGGCGCTGGCTATCACCTCTGAAAAGCGCTCGACCCTGCTGCCGGATGTGCCGACGCTGGGTGAATCGGGGCTGAAAGGTCTGGTGGTCTATTCCTGGCAAGCCGTGGTCGCGCCCAAGGGCCTGCCCGCTGACGTGCGCAGCAAGGCCCATGCCGCCATCGTCGCCGCGTTGAACGACCCGCAGCTCAGGCAGCAGTTCACATCGGTCGGCTTCGAGATCGTGGCCAATACCCCGGCACAATTTGCCAGCTTCCAGCAGCAGGAATTTGCGCGCTGGAAAAAAGTGATCGAGACCGGAAAAATAAGCATCGACTGATCTGAATTGAACTGAACTGAACGACATGCCCCAGACCTCCACCCCCCGCATCACCGACCTGCGCGTGATCCCCGTCGCCGGCCGCGACGGCATGCTGCTGAACCTCAGCGGCGCACACGGCCCTTTCTTCACCCGCAACATCCTGATCCTGACCGACAGTGCCGGCCGCACCGGCGTTGGCGAAGTGCCCGGTGGCGAGAAAATCCGCCAAACCCTGGAGGATGCGCGTCCGCTGGTAGTGGGCCAGGCGATCGGCTCGCACCAGCAGGTACTGCAAAGTGTGCAGCGCCAGTTTGCCGACCGCGATGCCGGAGGCCGCGGCCTGCAGACCTTTGACCTGCGCACCACCATCCATGCCGTCACGGCCATCGAGTCGGCGTTGCTTGATCTGCTGGGCCAGCACCTGGAGGTGCCGGTGGCGGCGCTGCTCGGCGAAGGCCAGCAGCGCGAGGCGGTCGAGATGCTGGGCTATCTGTTTTTTGTCGGCGACAAGTCCAAAACAAGGCTGCCCTATGCTAGCGAGCCGGATGCGGCTGACGCCTGGTCGCGCGTGCGCCACGAGGAAGCTGTGACGCCGGAGGCCATCGTGCGCCAGGCCGAAGCGGCGCATGAACGTTACGGCTTCAACGACTTCAAGCTCAAGGGAGGCGTGCTGCGCGGCGAGGAGGAGGTAGCGGCGATTCGCGCCTTGCATGAGCGCTTCCCGAAAGCGCGCGTCACGCTGGACCCGAACGGCGGCTGGCTGCTGAAGGATGCGATCCGCCTCATGCGCGACATGCGCGGTGTGGTTGCCTATGCCGAAGACCCCTGCGGTGCGGAAGAAGGCTTTTCCGGTCGCGAAGTCATGGCCGAGTTTCGGCGCGCCACCGGCCTGCCGACCGCGACCAACATGATTGCCACCGATTGGCGGCAACTGAGCCATGCGCTGTCGCTGCAGTCGGTGGACATCCCGCTGGCCGACCCGCATTTCTGGACCATGGCCGGCTCGGTGCGCGTTGCGCAAACATGTCGCGACTGGGGGCTGACCTGGGGTTCGCATTCGAACAACCATTTCGATGTGTCGCTGGCGATGTTCACCCAAGTCGGTGCCGCCGCGCCCGGCCGCGTCACCGCCATCGACACGCACTGGATCTGGCAGGACGGCCAACGCCTGACAAAAGAGCCTTTAAAAATCGAAGGCGGCCTGGTGCAGGTGCCAAAGAAGCCGGGTCTCGGTGTCGAACTCGACATGGCTGAAGTCGAAAAAGCGCACCAGCTCTACAAGCAGCACGGCCTCGGCGCGCGTGATGACGCGGTGGCGATGCAGGCCCTGATCCCTGGGTGGAAGTTTGATCCGAAACGGCCAGCGTTTGATCGCTGAGCGTGTTGGTGCAGTTCGAAATCGCTATCGATTTAATAGCTGATTGTGCCCGTGAATAAAGGGGGCGTGGCCGATTTTCCTTAAAGAAATAGCTTCGAACTGGGTGGAGGCCCGTGCGCAACTTGATGTGCCTGGACGGTGCGCTTGCTGCCGACGGCATTGTGGGGCAGCCGGTCGCTCGATAAAATTCCCGTCACGGTTGAATGATTTCGAACTGCCTGGAAATTTCCCATGAACCATGAGTTGTCGCGTTTGGCGACTGACCTTGGATTGCCTGACCCGACGCATGAGCCGCTTCGGCTGGCTTTTGGACTGGCCTGTGTGAGTCGCGTTCGCCATTTGCTGGAAGACCCTGGTGCGATGCGTTGCCTCGCTGCGCTTGAGAGTTTCATCGCGGGCAGGCTGGATCGACGTGCATTCGATGATGCGGCCCGGGACATTGCGGCCATCGCCAACAGCCATCGCGGCTCTCCTTCCATCGACGGGTCGGCCCACGCCGCGGTTTCTGCCACCTATGCCGTGGCCAATGCGCTGGCCGGCCGCGCACTCGATGCTGCGGGTTATGCCGCCTATGCCACGGTCTATGCCTATGGCGGGTACGCGGTGACAGATCCGTCAGCGTTCGAAAGCGAGTACGCCTGGCAGGTGGAAAAGTTCAAGGAACTGGCCTGCCTTCCGGCTGACCATTGACCCAAGGCATGCGCGGCGGCGCCTGCGCTCACGGCGGCTTCACTTTGGCGGCACTCTGGCATATGCTCGTGCGGCTGCGCACCAGGCCTGGGTGCAAGGCCGCAATTCCAACTCCGGGAGCCCTACCTTGAACCTCGCTTTTCTTCGTGTGATTTCGCTGCTTTTTGCCGCGCTGGCGATGGGCATGCACCTGGCCCATGCGCTCGAGCTTTTTCCCAAGCTGAAATGGGGGCCTGAGCTTTACCTGGCGGTGCAGTCCACGCTGTACCGGCTGTTTGGCATCATCGGGCCGATCCTGGAAGTGGGCGCGCTGGTTTTGGTTTCGTTGCTGGTGGTGAAGCTGGGAAGCGGACACCCGGCGCGCAAATTGACGCTGGGCAGTGCGGCGGCCATCGCCTTGTCACTGGCTGTCTGGGCTGCCGTGGTGCTTCCGGCCAATGGGCAATTGGCTAATTGGCAAGCCTCGGGCGTGACGCCGCCGGACTGGACGCGCTGGCGGGACCAGTGGCAGTTTGGTCAGGCTTTCATCTTCCTGCTGCATCTCGGCGGCTTTACTGTGCTGGCCAGCGCCATGCTCAAGCCTGACCGCGATGTCTGAGCAGCTAGTAACCCGGGCAGGCCATCGCATGACGCTGCGTCGACTCGACCCTTCCGATGCGCCGGTTTACCGGGCGTTGATGCTGGAGGCTTACGCACTGCATCCGGACGCGTTCACGTCCGGTGTTGAAGAAAGGGCGGCCCTGCCCCTGTCCTGGTGGGAGAGGCGGCTCAATGCCGACCCGCAAGCCGCGGAGCTGGTTTTTGCTGCCTTTCATGAAGGGCAACTGGCGGGCGTGGCCGGCCTTTCCTTCGAACGGCGCGAGAAGGTGCGCCACAAGGCCACCCTCTTCGGCATGTATGTACCCATCAGGTTTCGCCAGCGCGGGCTTGGCCGGCAGCTGGTTGATGCGGTGTTGGCCGGTGCCAGGGAGCGGCCCGGTGTCAAGCTGGTCCAGTTAACGGTCACCCAGGGAAATGCTTCTGCGCAGGCACTGTACGAAAGCTGCGGTTTCACGGCCTTTGGGGTGGAGCCCTTCGCCGTTGCCGTGGGCGAAGGTTTTGTGTCCAAGGTCCACATGTGGTGCAACATGGGCATTCCCGATCCCAGCCAACCCTAAATAGAGAGTTCTTCATGGCAAGCAACAACTGGTACTCTAATGCGGCCAAGACCGCGTCCCGCTATGCCGGACGCCCCTCGACCTTTTTGCTGGCGGTCCTGGTGATCCTGGGCTGGATCGTGACCGGACCGTTGTTCGGCTTCAGCGACACCTGGCAACTGGTCATCAATACTGGCACCACCATCGTCACCTTCCTGATGGTGTTCCTGATCCAGAACTCGCAAAACCGCGACACCGAGGCGATTCAGATTAAGCTCGATGAACTCATTCGCGCAACCCAGGGGGCGCACAATGCGCTGCTCGATCTGGAGGAGCTGAGCGAGGAAGAGCTTGACGCTTTCAGGAGCAGGTACGAGGCAATGGCTGGAGCGGCGCGCAAGGGTTTGCTGGACGGCCTGCAGGACACGGATACGCCCGAGGCCTGAAACGGTTCCCGCCCCGGTCCCCGCACGCGCCAGGCCAGGCGGGGCGCTGGCGGCACACCTTACACACTTAACAACCCTTACATCTTTGCCGACAAGACAGAGATGAAAGTGAGAGGCGCCTTCCTAAAATGAAATCAGCCGCCCTAACATGGCGACTGTCTTCGTGCTGTCCGCTGGCATGAGATGGCGCCCCATCACATTGCACCCAAACACCCGTTCATCTTTGCCCACCAATTCAGGAACGATTGCGTCGTTCGAGGGTGGGCGCGGGCTTGCCGCGTTGTTTGTAGCCCTGTTCCATTTTGGGCATGACGCCAATGCTCTTTCAGTCATCCGCAACGGCTACCTGTTTGTGGACCTGTTTTTCGTCATCAGCGGATTCGTGATCTGCTCCGCCTACTCGACGCGGCTGGAGACGGCGGGCGACTTGCGGTCTTTTCTGATTCGCCGCTTTGGCCGGCTGTTTCCCTTGCTTGTGTTTTCGACGGTGCTGTATGTGCTGGCGAAAAACCTGCTTGTCTGGGCCAAGCAGGAGGCCGTTTCGCGCGGCCTGGGCGGCCATCTCGAACGGACGGACTTCGCCGGCTACCTGGTCCCTGAGCTCGGCGAGATCGTGTCAACCCTCACGCTTACCCATGGCATGGGAATTTTCGACCGGCTGATCCTGAACCCTGTGAGCTGGAGCATCAGCACAGAGTTTTATGCCTACGTGCTGTTTGCCGCGGTATGCCTCGCGTTTCGCGGTGGCATTCGCCTTGCCGTGTACGTATTGCTGAGCGTTGCCGGTCTGGCTGCAACCATCTGGGCTGCGCTGCACGTGCATGACTGCCTGCAGGCCGGCAAGTGTTTTGACATCACTTATGACTTCGGGTTTGCACGTTGTGTGGGCTCGTTTTTCCTCGGTGCCCTCACGTACCACTTCAGCCGGCAGGTGCGGCTGAATGCCAACGCACTGCAATTTGCCGGGCTGGTCGGGCTGGTGGCTCTCTTTTTTGTGGCAGAAGCCTGGCCGATGCTGGTGTTTGCCAGCCCCCTGCTTTTTGCCTTGCTGGTTTTTTCGGTCAGCCAGGACACCGGGTTCGCGGCCACTGTGTTGAAGAGCAAACCCTTTCAAATCCTGGGGCAGCGCTCCTACTCGGTGTACATGATGCATCCGATCCTGATGATTTTTGTCGAACCGTTCGCCAGGCGCGTGCACGGGACGGTCCTGATCGCCGTGGTCGCCCTGGCCTACGTCGCCATTCTTCTGCTGGTTTCCGGGTGGACCTACAAATTCATTGAAGATCCGCTGCGCAAATGGTTTAACCGCATCGCCGGAAACAGGCGCCAGCCTCAGGTGGCCATGCAGTCCTGAGTACTGCTACAGCGTTGCGCAGGTATAGGACTTTGAGTATTTTTGGCCTTCAGCCCAGTGGATACGGGCGCAAGCAGCTATTAACTTCATAGCGCCTTGGTGGCGCGATCGCCACGTCTCGCGCGTGCCCCGGTTGAAATGCCTGGGTGTTCCCGCTGGACTTCGCCAGAATATCGCAAGGCCATAAGGGGAACGCGATGCAACTGGGGAAGCTTGAAAAACTGGTGTTGATGATGGCGCTGCTGGGCGCGCTGTCCGGCTTCTGTTCCGCAGCGAATGCGGCAGGCCCGGCTGCGGCTTCTTCCGGGCAGCAAAGCCTGGTTCACGACGGGGTGGAGCGCAGCTATGTGGTGCGCACCCCGCGTGACATGGCGCCAGGCGGCGCGTGGCTGCCACTTGTGCTGGTATTGCATGGCGGCGGCGGCAACGCCGTTAATGCCGAGGACATGACGGGCTTTACCGCGAAAGCCGCAAAAGAAGGTTTCATCGTTGTTTACCCGGAAGGCAGCAGCCGCTTCAGGGGCAAGCTGCTGACATGGAACGCAGGCCATTGCTGTGGCTACGCGATGCAGCGCCGTGTCAATGACGTGGCTTTCATCAACGCCTTGCTGGACAGGCTGATCCAGGATTACCCGGTCGATCCCAAACGCATTTACGCAACAGGCATGTCCAACGGCGGCATGATGTCGCACAGACTGGGGATCGAGCTCTCCAGCAGGTTCGCAGCCATTGCGCCCGTGGTTGCGGCGCTGTTCGGCGATGAAAAGGCGCCGGCGCATCCGGTGCCGGCCCTCATGCTCAACGGCATGCTCGACAAGTCTGTGCCCCACCAGGGCGGCGCACCTGGCGGGCGCTTCCCCGACGCCTGGGATGGCACCGCTGCAAAACCTGCGCAGGCGCAAGCGGCTTTCTGGGCCCAGGCCAACGGCTGCGGCGCCGCGCCCGACACACTGGATCGCGCGGCCTTTGTGTTGTCGCAATACCGTTGCCCCGCCGGCCGCGACGTGCAGCTCTACCTGATCAAGGACAACGGCCATTCCTGGCCGGGCGGGCGGCCGGGTAGCCGCAGGGCCGATACACCGAGTTCTTCACTTAACGGCACAGACGTCATCTGGGAGTTTTTCCGGGCGCATGCGAAATAGACAGTGGAGCGCGTTGCAAAAAGTTAGCGTATTTGATAACATCTGCTCATGGCGTTTGAAATTGAGTACTTCCACCAGCGTGTACTCACAGAAATCGAATCGTGGTCAGTGGATGTGCTTGCTGACTACGTGCGTTTGCTTGAACTCCTGGTCGAGCACGGCCCCAGCCTTCGGTTGCCGCACTCGCGCGCCTTTGGCGATGGGCTGTTTGAGCTGCGGCCTCGTGGGAGGTCAGGCATAGGTCGCACGTTTTACTGTTTCTTGCTGGGCAAGCGTGTGGTGGTGTTGCACGCGTTTATCAAGAAGACCCAGCAAACACCTGACCGCGAGTTGAAGCTGGCGCGCAAGCGCCTCAAGGAGTTGAAAGATGACTGATTTGACCTATAAACCCGTCCACCATGACCACAAGGCATTTCTCGACAAGGCGCGTACGCGCAAGGGATTTACAGAGGCCTATGACGCGTTGGCGCTGGAATATCAAGTCGCGAGCCAAATGCTCAAGGCGCGTGCTCGTGCCGGCCTCACCCAGGACGTTGTCGCGGAGCGCATGGGCACCACCAAAAGTGCCGTTTCCCGGCTTGAATCGGCAGGAAAGCATGCACCGTCATTGGCAACGCTCAAGCGTTATGCCAGCGCGGTCGGGTGTGAGATTCAAGTGAAGTTCGTGCCGCATAAAGTAGCGTGATTAAGCATTGCGAAGTTTTCGTTGTGTATCGCTCCACCGTTCGGGTTGAGCTTTTCGAAGCCAACCACGGCTTTCCACGGTACTGATGGCGTTCGAGTGAAAGTGCTAGCTATTGCACTGCTATCAACGCGATTTGAAGAAATGAATGTGGGAGCTAGCGGCGGATGACGGCGGAAAGAAGTTCAAGCGAGCTATGAACACCATTGTTCTTGGCAAGCTGCCTCTTCGCAACATCCAAAAAGATTAACCACCTCTCAATTGCTTCTTTGTCGTAGTGATGCGGATCGATTTCTAGGCCTATCAAGCTCTTAAAGTCAGCCCTGGCTTTAGTTTCTCCACGCAGGATTCTCTTGTTATGAGTGAACCAGTGCCACGCTAGCAAATCGGCGCATTGAACCGGTGTTGCTTCAGTTTTTCCAATTGACGAATAAGTGTGAAAACGAAAGTCATTCCGCGGAACCGTTTCTGACATGACCTTTTCAATTGACTTCGCGGCCTGCGCCCAATCTTCGGCTCCAGACTCAAAAAAATAGCTAGCGTCACCAGCAAACCGAGTTTCGTTAGCCCAGTTCCTAACTCCGTAAAACGCTTGACCGCACAAAAAGGAATATGGGCTGTTCCATATTCCGTTTTTGGGGATGAATGGATATGCCGACTTATCCAGCGAGATCGCGATGCCTCTGGATGCGTACCGTTTGATCAGTTCTATGGCCTCTGTGGCCGCATCAATGCACTGCTGACGGGTCAAGTGCTTGTAGATGCCAACACCGTGAGCGCACTCCGACATGTGGAAGTACGGCAACTCATACCGATTGAGCATTTCTCTCCACATGCTATCCAAAGCAGCAGCATTTTCTTTCGTAAAGATGTAGCCTGCGACGCACAGAAATGGCGATTCGTCACCAGTTCCGCTTTCATCAAAGTACGCTTCAACCATTGCCACCATATCCCCTTTCAGAGGCCGCTTGCATCCGGTCCTGTTGGATAAGACGCTAACAACCCAAGCACTTACCCCTTCATTCGCAAAACAATCAAATCATGCAAAGCCTTTGCGGCCACGGACAGGCTTCCCTCTTGCCGGCGCACCACATAAATCTTTCGCGTCAGATTGGGGATGGGCAGGGATCGCGTCACCAGCGCCTTACGCTCAAAGTGAAACAGTGTGAGCGCCGGCACCACACTGATGCCCAGGCCCGCCTCCACCATGCCGGTGACTGTTGCCAGTTGATCCACCTCCAGAAATGTATTGGTTTGCAACGGGCGCAGCGCCGCATCAAGCGCCTGGCGCACGCTGCTGTTGCGTGACATGTGGATGAAAGGGTAGGGCACCAGTTTTTTCAGTGTCAGCGCTTTTTCGCTGGCCAGCGGGTGGTCTTTGCGGCACACCAGGAAAAATCTGTCGGAGCACAGCAACTGCACGTCCAGGCCTGCCTGGCTGGTGCCGGTGGCCGCGAGGGCGAAGTCTGCCTTGTTGCTGCGCACCAGGTCGATGCAGGGGTCGGACAGGAGGTCGCTGAGGTTCAGGTCTATGCCCGGCCAGGTCTTCCTGAACTCGGCAAAAATGGCTGGCAGCCAGCCCGCAGCCAGCGAGGGCAGGGCAGCAACATGCACCCGGCCCTTGCGGCGTTCGACATGGTCGCCCAGGTCGCTGATGGCCAGGCAGAAGTCTCCCAACAGCTGGCGTGCCGAGGTTTCAAACAAGCGCCCTTCGGCGCTCAGCTGCACGCTGCGGGTGTCGCGGTCAAACAGCCGGGTGCCGAGCGATTGCTCCATCGTGCGGATCAACGCGCTGAAGGCCGGCTGCGACAAATGGCAGGCCGCAGCCGCTTTGGTGAAGCTGCGCTGGTCGGCCAGCGCGATAAAGGCGCGCAGTTGCCGGGTGGAGAGGTCGGGCATCGCCAATTGAGTTGACTTTCAGATGAATCAATACGTATTTTCTATTTTACAAATGAACAGGGCAAGCCTAGAGTTGGGCCAAATTTCCATTACCCATGACAGCGTCTTCCCTTTCCCCTCTGCTGATTGGCTGCGCTGCCGGTTTCTCCGGCGACCGTGTGGATGCGGCCGGAGCGGTGGTGGACACGCTGATTGCACGCGGCGGGCCAGCGTTCCTGATTTTTGAAACCCTGGCCGAACGCACGCTGGCATTGGCGCAATTGCGCCGCCGCGTCGACCCCGATGCCGGATATGAGCCGCTGCTCGACGACATGCTGCGCCCGGTGCTGGCGCGCTGCCTGCAGCACGGCATACGCATCGTCAGCAACTTTGGCGCGGCCAACCCTCTGGCGGCTGCACGGCATATCCAGCGCATGGCCGGCGAGCTGGGCCTGGCGCAGCCGCGGATTGCCGTGGTCGGCGGTGACGACGTCTCGGGCGAATCGCATCGTGCGTTACTGCGCGAACAGCTGGGGGGTTTGATCGACAACATCCGGATGGTCAGCGCCAACGCCTACATCGGTGCCGAGGCGATTGCTGCCGCGCTTGACGCTGGCGCGCAGATCGTGGTGGCTGGGCGCGTAGCCGACCCCTCGCTGACCGTCGGTCCGGCGATGTCGCACTTTGGCTGGCGCGCCGACGACTGGGACCAACTGGCGCGCGCGACCATGGCCGGGCATTTGCTGGAATGCGGCGCGCAGGTCTGCGGCGGCTACTTCGCCGACCCCGGTTACAAGGAGGTGCCCGACCTGCATGCTCTTGGTTACCCGATTGCCGAGATCGACGCCGACGGCCACTGCGTCATCACCAAGGCGGCGCGCACCGGCGGTCTGGTCAACCTCGCCAGCGTGAAGGAGCAACTGCTGTACGAGGTGCACGACCCGGCCGCCTACCTCACGCCCGATGTGGTGGCGGACATCAGTGCCGCGGAGATCGAGCAGTTGGGCCCGGACCGCGTGGCCCTGCGCGGGGTGCGCGGCCATGCGCGGCCGGCCAGCCTGAAGGTCAATGTCTGCCATGAAGGCGGCTGGCTCGCGGAAGGTGAAATTTCCTATGCTGGTCCGCGTGCCGAAGCGCGCGCGCGCCTGGCCGCCGATGTGTTGCGCCAGCGACTGCAGGGGCTGAACCTGCGCGTGGATTTGATAGGTGCCATGAGCATCATGGGGGGCGACGACGGCGGTTTGCTAGCGGCGACGGCGGCCGGCGATGCGCGCGACGTGCGCCTGCGCGTGGCTGCCACCCACACCGACCGAGCGCAGGCCGAACGCCTGGCGCGCGAAGTGACTGCGCTGTACTGCTGCGGTCCGGCGGGTGGTGGCGGTGTGCGCACCTCGCTGACCCCCCGGCTCAACACGCTGTCGTGCCTGGTGCCGCGCGAGGCGGTGCCAGCATATTTTGAAATGCTGGGGAACCTGGCATGAGCGCCGACATGATCACCGTTCCGCTCTACCGCGCAGCCCACGGGCGTACTGGCGACAAAGGCAACCGTTCCAACATCAGCGTGATTGCCTGGCACCCGGACCTCTACCCCGTGCTGCTGGCCCAGGTGACGGAGGCCGTCGTGGCGCAGCACTTCGCGCATCGCCGGCCCAGCCGCGTACAGCGCCATGAATTGCCGATGCTCTGGGCCATGAACTTTGTGCTGGACGACGTGCTCGATGGCGGCGTCAACGATGCGCTCAATCTCGACACTCATGGCAAGGCGCTGTCGTTCTGGCTGCTGGACTTGCCGATACAGGTTCCTGCTGCACTGGCCGCCTTGCTGGCAGGGCCAGACCCCGGCTGATTTTTTTAACTAGAAGGAGACACCATGAAAACACTCACAAATACGCGCATTCGTCCTGTCGTGCTGGCCATCACGGCTGCCTGCGCTTTGGCGCCGGTGCTCGCGCAAGCGCAGGGCTTTCCCGACAAACCGATCACCTTCGTTGTGCCTTTCGCCGCCGGCAGTGCCACTGATCAGTTGGCGCGGGCGCTGGGCCAGGCCCTCAGCAACGACAGCAAAGCCAGCGTGGTGGTGGAGAACAGGGCCGGCGCTTCCGGCATCCTGGGTGCGCAGGCAGTGGCCAAGGCCAGGCCGGATGGCTACACCGTCCTCATCGCAACCAACACCACGCAGGCCGCCAACCAGCATCTGTACAAAAAACTGCCCTACGACCCGATCAAGGATTTCACGCCGCTGACCTCCTTGGGGCGGGGTGGCCAGATCATGGTGGTCAACCCCGCCTTGCCGGTCAGCAATGTGGGTGAGTTCATTGCGCTGGCCAAGTCCAAACCCGGCAAGCTGTCTTTTGGCAGCGGCAGCTCGTCCAGCCTGGTGGCGGTCGAGCTGTTCAAACAGATGACAGGCACCTACATTCTGAACATTCCGTATAAGAGCAACCCGAACGCCGTGACTGATTTGTTGGGCGGCCAGATCGACATGATGATCACCGACATGGCCACGGGCCTGCCGCAGGTGAAGGCCGGAAAACTCAAGGCGCTCGGGGTGTCAACACGGCAGCGCTCACCGCTGGCGCCTGACGTGCCGACCATTGCCGAGGCCGGCGTGAAAGGTTATGAGATGACTTACTGGTTTGCCGCCTATGCACCGGCGGGCACACCGGCCGATGTCACTGCCAAGTTGAACGAACTGTTGGTCAAGGCCGCCCGCAGCAGCACGGCAGCGCCTTTCTTCAAAGGCAGCGGCACCGAGATTTTCACAAGCAGCCAGGACGAGTTGCGTAAATTTCAGGCGGCAGAGACGGTGAAATGGGGCAAGATCATCCAGGGGGCCGGGATTCAGCCCGAGTAACCGGGTTGAGATGCTGTGTAATTGATAGCGAACTATCGCGATTGCCAAAGGGCAAACTGCCCAAAACATCAACAAGCGTTAGTGTTCTGTCCCGCAAATAAGGTGATGAAATGAAATTGTCCAGTCAGCTGTCAGGCAAGGCGCGAGGAGGCGACATAGCCGTAGCTATGGCAACGACGAGTAACGCCGCATGGCGGCTGAATGGGCGATTTCATATCGCCTTTATTTGTGGGACAGGACACTAGCGAGGGGATCCAGGAGCCTGGGCGGTAAAAACTGTCCTCGCTGAGGCCTCTTTTCGATTCGACGCCTTCTGCCGCCCAGGCTCCTAGAGCATCTCTTCCGGCGCAAACGGCCCGATCAGCATGAGCATCAGCTTGAGGCCGAGACTCGCGTCCGGCTCCGTGCGGGAATCTTTCAGCTGCGAGCCTTGCGGTGCGCGCCAGACGAGCAGGCCGTCCTGCAGCTCCACCTTGTAAGCGCCCTTGCTCAGCGCTGGCTCGATCAGGCGCGTGGTTTCGGCCGACAGCTTGCGGCTACGGATCACGAGCGCCACCTCGCTGTTCTGCAGCTGGGAGCGCAGGTCCAGGTTCATAGAGCCGACCACCAGCAGCTGATCGTCCAGGACCACCACCTTGGAGTGCAGGCTGGCGCGCGAGCCGCCGGCCGACCCGGAACTGCCCAGGGAGTTGAAGCTGCTCAGGGTGCCTTCCTGTTCGGCGCGCATTTCATACAGCTCGATGCCCAAGTCCAGCAGTGCCTTGCGGTAGCGGGCGTAACCCACGTGGGCCGCCGGTGCGTCATTGGAGGCCAGCGAGTTGGTCAACACGCGGATACGCACGCCCTTCTGCCGAATCGCTGCGAGCTGCGCCATCATGCGTTTCCCGGGAACGAAATAAGGCGAGACGATCAGCAGATCGCTTCTGGCTTCTGCCATCAGCTGCAGCAGGCCGTCGACCGTGGTGTCCTGGGCCGCTTCCACGGCGTCAGCGTCGGCGGCAATCTTGGAGGCCTTGTCGACCAGCAGAACGGACGGTGCCCAGGTCCACTCGAGCAATGCCAGGTTGGTGCTGGCTGGCAGCGGTGCCGGGGTGTTGGCCGAAGCGTTGAGTGCGGTGGCCTTGCGCGGTGCGGGTGCAGGCGGGCCGCTAGCTTCGCCAGTGCCTGATGCTGCCGTGCCGCCTGGCTGGGCCGCGGCCGGCGGCGGTTTCAGCGCCTCTATCTCCTTGGCCGTCATCAGCGACTGCACCGGATAGGCCAGCGGATTGTTCCAGTAAAGATCGAAGCTGCGCGAGAGTTCACGCACGATGCGGCCGGCGGCCAGTACGTCGGCGTCGATGAAGTTGGTGCCCTCGCCCTGGCCGAAATAGGTTTCGCCCAGGTTGCGCCCGCCGGTGATGGCGACCGCGTTGTCGGCGACAAAAATCTTGTTGTGCATGCGGCGCTGAACGCGGTCCATGTCTTTCAGCGAGCCAAGGATGCGGAAAAATAGCGAGCGGCGTCCGCCCGGCAGCGGGTTGAACAGCCGCAACTCGATGTTTTTCTCAAAGGCCAGCTTGAGGACCTGGGCATTTTTGCCGACGGTGTTGAAGTCGTCGAGCAGGATGCGTATGCGCACTCCGCGTGCGGCAGCCGTGCGCAGGGCGTCGAACATGCGCTCGGTGGTTTCATCCATGTGGATCGCGTAATACTGGATGTCCAGTGTTTTCTGCGCCGCGTCTATCAGGGCCATGCGGCTGGTGAAAGCGAGTTCGGCACTGTTGACAAGGGCAAACCCCGAGTCGTTGCGGGTGCCCGCGCGGGCTGCCCGCTCCTGCACGGCCCGGCCCAGCCGGGTCTCCGACGGGTTGGCCAGCGCGCTCGAGACCGGCCGGTCCACTTCGCTGGGCAGAGAGGCGCAGCCGGCCAGCCAGGCGCCGAGCATCAGCGGGGCGACGCAGCGCCAGGAAGTGGAAAACAGGCGGGCATGAGACAGCGTACGTAGGTGCATGAAGCGGCTTTGGAGGATGCAGCCACTTTAGCGTGAGCGGCTGTTTCAAAGGCCGCGGCATGGCCCGACGCGGGCGCAAGATTTTGTAGGCGGTTTGCCCGACACCCGGCTGCGACCTGCGGCGGGTGCGGCAGTGCTAGGAGTCTGGGCGGCAGAAGGCGTCGAAGCGAAAAGCGGCCCCGGCGAGGACAGTTTTTGCCGGGTTTGCAGTCCCATAGCCGTAGCTATGGGACAAAAAGCCGGTGAAAAATGGACCGCCGCGGTCGCTTTGCAGCCGACGTCCCTTCTGCCGCCCAGACTCCTAGGTGGACAGGTTTTCCCAGCGCTGCAGGGCCGCCATCAGTTCTTCCTCGATCTTGGCGTTGCGGGCATTCAGCTCAGCCGCGCGCTTGGCATTGCTGGTGTAAAGCGTGCCGTCGAACAACTCCTGTGTGATGGCTTTCTGCTGCGACTCGAGCTGCTGGATCAACGCCGGCAGACCGTCGAGTTCACGCTGTTCCTTGTAGCTCAGCTTCTTTTTTGATAGCTGCTCGCGCCCGTCCTTATTGGACTCAGAGGTATTTTTGCTTGTATTTTTGGCGCTGGAGGCTGCAGCCGGGGTTTTGCCGCTGCCGGTGATTTGCGCCGCCCGTTTCGACTGGGTGAGCCAGTCCGTGACACCGCCTTCGTACTCGCGCCAGAAGCCCGGGTTCTCGGGCGTGCCTTCATAGGCAATGGTGCTGGTGACCACGTTGTCGAGAAAGCGCCGGTCATGGCTGACCAGGAACACGGTGCCTTCATAGTTCTGCAGCAGGTCTTCCAGCAGTTCCAGCGTGTCGATGTCCAGGTCGTTGGTCGGCTCGTCCAGCACCAGCACGTTGGCTGGCCTTGCAAACAGACGTGCCAGCAGCAGGCGGTTGCGCTCGCCGCCCGAGAGCGTACGCACCGGTGAATTGGCGCGTGCCGGCGAGAACAGAAAATCGGTCAGGTAACTCTTGACGTGTTTTTTCTGGCCGTTGATCTCGACCCATTCGCTGCCGGGGCTGATGAAATCTTCCAGCGTGGCGTCGAGGTCCAGGCTGTCGCGCATCTGGTCGAAGTAGGCAACCTGCAGGTTCGCGCCCTGGCGGATCTTGCCGGGTGGCGTCGTCACGTCGGGTTGCAGTTCGCCCAGGATCAGCTTGAGCAGGGTGGTTTTGCCGGCGCCGTTCGGCCCCAGCAGGCCAACCTTGTCGCCGCGCAGCAGGGTGCCGGTGAACTTGTTGACGATGATTTTTTCGGCACCCGGGTGGCCGAAGCTCTTGCTCACATCGGTCAGTTCGGCCACGATCTTGCCGCTTTTCTCGCCGCTGGAAACGTCCAGGTTGACGCGGCCGACGGCATCGCGCCGTGCCGCGCGGTTGTCGCGCAGGGCTTCGAGCCGGCCGATGCGTGCCACGCTGCGGGTGCGGCGCGCTTCCACGCCCTTGCGGATCCACACCTCTTCCTGGGCCAGCAGTTTGTCAGCCTTGGCGTTGATCACGGCTTCCTGTGCCATCTGTTCTTCTTTTTGCACCAGGTACTGCGCAAAGTTGCCGGGGTAGCTCAGCAGCTTGCCGCGGTCCAACTCCACGATGACGGTGGCGACCTGGTCCAGGAAGGCCCGGTCATGGGTAATGGTGATGATGCTGCCGTTGAAATTGACCAGCAGTTCCTCCAGCCAGGCGATCGAATCGAGGTCCAGGTGGTTGGTGGGTTCGTCCAGCAGCAGCACGTCGGGCTTGGCGACCAGCGCCTGCGCCAGCGCCACGCGTTTTTTGGTGCCGCCCGAGAGCGAGCCGACGATGGCGTCTTTGTCCAGATGCAGGCGATGCAGGGTTTCCTCGACGCGCTGCTCCCAGTTCCAGCCGTCTAGAGCCTCGATTTCCGACTGCAGTGCGTCCAGGTCGGTGTGTTCGTCGGCTGCCAGATATTGCTCAACCACGTGCCTTGTCCTTGCCAGTCCTGCGCTGGCAGCTATGAAAACAGTAGCGTGCGGGTCCAGGCTGGGCTCTTGCGGAACGTAGGCGATGCGCAGGTTCTGCTGTAGCTGCAAGGTGCCGTCGTCAGGCTTTTCCAGGCCGGCGAGGATTTTGAGCAGGGAAGATTTGCCGGTGCCGTTGCGGCCGATCAGGCCAATGCGCTGGTTGGGTTCGAGTGAAAAATCTGCGTGGTTCAGCAGTGCGACGTGCCCAAAAGCGAGTTGGGCGTCCAGAAGTGTAATTAATGCCATGTTGTCAGGGATTATCCGGGTGTGCCATTTCGCATGCTGGTTTTCGGGCTTTGGGGGATGCGGCCGGATGGCTATAGTGCAATGGACATCAGCGGCGGGAAGGCTGCCGAAGCGCTCGCTCGACATCACTGGAAGCTGTTTATGGAATTACAAATCAACGGCCAGGCTGTGCAGGTGGAGGCCGACCCGGCCATGCCTTTGCTGTGGGTACTGCGCGACCTGCTCAATATGACGGGCACCAAGTTCGGCTGTGGTGTGGCCGCCTGCGGCGCCTGCACTGTCCGGGTGGACGGGCAGGCCGTCCGGTCTTGCGTGGTGCCAGCGGCGACTCTGGTTGGCAAAACCATTCAGACCATCGAGGCGCTGGGCACACCGGCCAAACCGCATGTGCTGCAGCAGGCGTGGATTGCCGAGCAGGTGCCGCAATGCGGCTACTGCCAGTCCGGCATGCTGATGGCGGCAGCCGCTTTGCTTGAAAAGACGCCAAAACCGACCGATGCCGACATTGACGCGGCCATGACCAATATTTGTCGCTGCGGCACCTACCAGCGGATCCGGCTGGCGATCAAGCGGGCCGCGAGCGTGGCGCCCGCTGGCAAGGGCCCGACATCTAAGGCTCAATTTTCCGCCGGGCCGCCCCAAGGAAAATTAGCCCCCCGGGGGGGCAGCGCATTACGCGAAGCGAAAAGCGTGGGGGCCAAGTCATCATGAAAAGAAGAACCTGGCTGCTCAGCGCGGCGGGCGCCGCCGGCGCCCTGATCGTGGGCTGGGGCGCCTTGCCACCGCGTTCGCGCACAGGTTCCGGCCGGCTTTGGCCGCCGGCCGAAGGCCAGGTCGCCCTGAACGGCTGGATCAAGATCAAGTCTGACGGCTCGGTGGTGGTGGCCATGCCGCGCAGCGAAATGGGCCAGGGTGTGCACACGGCCTTGCCCATGCTGGTGGCTGAAGAGCTCGACATGCCGCTTGTGCGTGTTCATATAGAGCAGGCTGGTGTGGACACCATTTACGGCAATGTCGCCATGCTGATGGCCGGCCTGCCTTTTCATCCGTTTGAATTCGAAGAGCGACCGGCCAAGGTCCAGGCGGGCGAATGGGTGGTCAGCAAGCTGGCGCGTGAACTCGGGATCAACGCCACCGGGGGTTCGAGCAGTGTGGCCGATGCCTGGGTGGTGATGCGCACCGCTGCGGCCACCGCGCGCGCTTCCTTGTTGGGCGCCGCCTCGCTGCAGTGGCGCCTGCCGGTGGATGAATTGACAGTCAAGGACGGCGTGGTTTCGCATGCGTCGGGTCCATCAGCTCACTATGGGGAGCTGGCCCGCTTTGCTGCCGCCACCCCGCCCGGCACAGTCACCCTGAAGGCGCGCAAGGATTGGAAGCTTATTGGCCAGAACGAGCCGCGCAAGGATATTCCTGCCAAAGTGGACGGCACGGCGCAGTTCGGGCTGGATGTGCGTCGGCCCGGCATGTTGTACGCGGCTATTCGCCTGTGTCCCATGCTGGGCGGCGCACCCGGCACCGTGGGTGTCGGTACCGCGCTGGCCATGCCGGGGGTGGAGCGGTTTGTGCCTCTGCCTGCCTATGCCGGCTCCACCGCAGGTTTTGCCGTGGTGGCACGAAGCTGGTGGCAAGCCCAGCAGGCTGCGCAGGCCGTGCCAGTGGAATGGCAGCAGCGTCCGGCTGGCTCCCTCGATTCCCGTCAGATTGAGCGGGAGCTGGAAGATGCCCTTCAGGGAGAGGGCGACTTCACTTTCCATGAGCAAGGGTCTGTTGCGCAGGCGGAAGCCGGTGGTAACCGCAAGATAGAAGCCCTGTATCGCGCGCCCTATCTGGCGCACGCCACGCTGGAGCCCATGAATTGCACGGCCCAGGTCCGGGATGGAAAGGTGCTTGTGTGGGCGCCGACGCAGGTGCCGCAGATGGCGGCGGGGATTGCCGCTCGCGTGGCTGGCGTGCCGGTAGAGGACGTCAGCGTGACAGTCACTCTTTTAGGGGGTGGCTTCGGACGGCGACTGGAGGTGGACTACGTTGCCCAGGCGGTCAGGGTGGCGATGGATTGCGGCGGTCGTCCGGTCCAGTTGATCTGGTCGCGTGAAGAAGACACCACTCATGACTTCTACCGTCCCATGCACGTGGCCAGATTGGCTGCGACGGTGGACGCAAGCGGTCTGCCGGTCAGCTTGCGCATCAGGTCTGCCGGTGATGCCATCAGTCCGCGCTGGCTGGAGCGGGGGTTGCCTGCGCTGGCTGGCCCGGTGGATCTCCCAGACAAGACGACGGCAGAAGGGCTTTTTGACTTGCCGTATGCCTTTGACCATCAGCACATGTCGCACGTGGCCACCCGTAAAAGTGTTCCCGTGGGCTTCTGGCGATCGGTGGGGCATTCGCACAATGCGTTCTTCTCGGAGAGCTTTATTGACGAGTTGGCGTCTGAAACCGGCCAGGCCCCGCTGGGCCTGCGGCGCCAGCTGCTTAAGAATGCGCCGCGGCATCTCGCTGTTCTGGATCTCGCGGCGAGCCAGGCTGGGTGGGGAACCAGCTTGCCCGCCGGTCAGGCCCGAGGTATCGCCTTGCACGAATCTTTTGGGTCCATCGTGGCGCAAGTGGCCGAAGTGTCGCTGCTCAACGGCGAGCTGCGGGTGCATCGCGTTGTCTGCGCGATCGACTGCGGGACGGTGGTCAATCCAGGAATCGTGGCCCAACAGATGGAGAGTTCGGTTGTGTTTGCGCTGACGGCTGCTCTGTATGGGCGTGTGGATATCCACCAGGGCGTGGTGCAGCAGAAGAACTTCCCCGACTATCCGATGCTGCGGCTGGCGCAGTCGCCGAAGGTCCTCACTTATATGGTGGCAAGTACCCGGGCACCGGGCGGCGTTGGCGAACCGGGCGTGCCTCCGCTGGCACCTGCCGTTGCGAATGCCTTGTTTGCCTTGACGGGGCGGCGCCAGCGCGCGCTACCGCTGGTGCTGCTCTGAAGAGGGCGCAGGCTGTTGTGCATGACTTGCTCAAAAAGTTAGACGGTTAGTCGACTGTCGGGAAAACCCGTGCTATAGTCACTGGCTCAGCTGATGAATGACTTCCTTTCAGGAGTCGAGCATCAGCCGGAACGGCCTTCAGAGAGAAAAACAAATTT